>CAMCYR010000012.1 GCA_945885475.1 Chitinophaga pinensis | reverse complement strand
GTTTTTTTTTTCGTAGGGGGGGGAAATAAGCCTAAAGTTGCCAAAAAAACTTTCTGAAAAATGTATCTTGTATTAATTTATTAGCTTTGCAGTCTATGCAATCTTGGGCTAGCAACATCACATCTTTATTTAAAAAAATAGGTCTTTTAATATTCCTATATGCTATCTGCAGACTGCTGTTCTACGGTTTCAATTATTCTTATTTTTCGGATTTAACGTTCGGAGAGCTCCTGCTTATAATGGCCTCTGGTTTGCGTTTCGACCTTTCTGTGATTATTTTATCCAACAGTCTTTTTATAATTTTAAGCCTATTTCCTTTTCCCTTCAGAGAAACAAAAATCTTTCGGACTATACTTTTGTGGCTTTTTACAGTCGTTAATAGTATAGCAGTTTTGGCAAACTGTGTGGACCTGATCTACTTCCAATTTACATTAAAAAGAACGACTGCTGATGTTTTTAATTTTTTCGGAGGGAAGATCGGGAATGATCTTGGACGATTATTGCCCTTATTTTTGAAAGAATACTGGTACATTTTCCTTATCTGGTTCATTATCAGTGTATTTATGTTTTTTCTTTACAAGCAATTTGATAAAAATAGTCGATTACTATGGAATGGCAAAACCTTTAAGATTCAAACAGGTATTTTTTTAGTTCTTATGCCCTTATGTCTTTTAAGTTATCGGGGTGGATTTCAATTAAAACCGATCAGCGCATTAGATGCAGGTGCGTATACTTCTGTAAAATATATACCGCTGGTCATCAGCACCCCCTTTAGCATTCTTAAAACATTGGATCTACAAACCATCGAGCCAAACCTATATTATACTGATGAATCCGAACTTTTAAAAATTTACAGCCCCTCTCACAAAGCCGAAGCCGGAGAATTTAAAAAAATGAACGTCTTTATTATTGCACTAGAGAGCTTTTCAAAGGAGTATGTCGGTTCAATCAACGGTAAGGGAAAAGGTTGCACACCTTTTATAGATTCACTTATCGGACAAAGTTTGACATTCGTAAATGCATTTTCAAACGGTAAAACATCCATCCAAGGAATTCCCTCGATAGTGGCTAGTATACCCAGTTGGATGAATGAACCCTATATTTCTTCTCCATACGGAAGTAATCAAATAAAGAGTATTGCAGGTTTACTGAAGCAACAAGGATATTATACGGCATTTTTTCATGGAGGAACAAACGGTACAATGGGATTTGACGGTTTCTCCCGCCTTGCTGAATTTGATCAATATTTTGGAAGAACAGAATACAATAACGAGAGAGATTATGATGGTAGCTGGGGAATTTGGGATGAAGAATTTTTCCAATATACCGCCAATACAATCAATAAAAAGAGGCAACCCTTTTTCGCCACATTATTCACCCTTACGTCTCATCACCCCTATCCCATTCCTCAAAAACATTTAGGAAAGTTTAAAGAAGGAAAACTTCCCATCGAAAAAACCATTGCTTACAGCGATTATTCACTCCGGCTATTTTTTGAAACCGCAAAAAAGATGCCCTGGTTCAAAAACACCTTATTTGTTTTAACTGCCGATCATACCGGAATCACTGTAGATCCTTTTTATCAAAACAAAGTGGGAAATAATTCGATTCCGATCTTATTCTATTTACCGGGAAGTGATTTAAAGGGAATTGATTCCTCAACAACACAACAAATTGATATTCAGCCATCTATACTTGACTACCTTAACTACCCTGCTACATACTTTTCTTTTGGAAAGAGTGTTTTCGATACCCTTTCACATCCGTATGCTTTTATGTTCAATAGTGGTGTTTATCAGCTAGTTGAAGGGAATTATGCCTTAGAATTCAATGGTGAAAAAGCCACTGAATTATATAACTTCCACACAGACAGCCTATTAAAACAAAATTTGATCCTTAAAAATCCGGAGCAAGCTAAACAAATGGAGGGAAAGGCGAAAGCGATTATTCAACTGTATCAGCAAAGCTTGATAAAAAACAAAATGGTCATTAATTAGATAAGCATTAATTATCCGGACATAAAAAGAACTTTGTTTAAAATTCATACTTTTTGAATTCATACTATAACCAATTACATGTCGAGAAAAAGAATTTGTTTCATTGTAAATCCAATTTCAGGAATAGGTCGTCAAAAAGTGATTGAAAAACTTATTTATGAGCAGCTCGATCGTTCCCTTTTCGACTATGAAATTGCATATACAAAAGCAGCGAAACATGCTATGGAGCTTTCAGCTGATGCCGCATCTCGAAACGTTGATATTGTTGTGGCTGTTGGTGGCGATGGTTCTGTAAATGAAATTGCCAGAGGCTTAGTTGATACTACAACTGTGTTAGCGATTATTCCGACCGGCTCCGGAAACGGATTGGCAAGACATTTAAATATTCCAATCAACATTAAAAAAGCGATGCAGGTGATCAATTCGGGAAAAACAATCACCATCGATACTGTTAAAATGAACAATGAAACATTTGTTAATGTGGCAGGAATTGGTTTTGACGCACATATAGGCTGGGAATTTTCTAAATTCGGAAAACGTGGATTTTCATCTTATCTGAAGGTGATCACACGTGAATTACCCAGATATAAATCTCAAAATTTCGAACTGATCATTGAGGATAAAAGTATTTTTAAAAAAGCTTTTCTCATTAGTTTTGCAAATGGCTCACAATGGGGAAACAATGCGCAGATCGCTCCCACAGCAAATATTTCTGACGGAGAAATTGACATTGCTATTTTAAAAGATTTTAATTTTCTGAATGCCCTTCGTATCGGTTACCGTTTATTAAAAGGCAACCTACATCAATCTTCCTTCCTCGAAATAATCAGAACGACTGAAGTTTTGGTCAAACAGGAAGGTCAAATTGCCCATATTGATGGTGAACCGATTGAGATCGGAAAAGAGCTAAAGATTAAAGTAAACCCCTCCTCATTGAACATTCTGGTTCCTTAGGAAAAAATAATTAAACAAATTGAATTTTAATAATCTTATAATCATTTATAAGCGATGAGCAAAAAAAATAACATAGACGGTTTTGTATTTTCTACAAATAAAGATTTTCAGTTCAATACAGAGGATGATACTCCAATGGAATCATTGCCAGCGCAGCAACAGAATCTGAAAATTTTTCTTGATCGAATCAGTGGCGGTAAATTAGTGACACGGGTAAACGGATTTATCGGCAATGAGTCGGATCTGGAAACATTAGGAAAAACCCTAAAGCAAAAATGCGGTGTTGGAGGAAGTGTAAAAAATGTAGAAATATTACTACAAGGTGATCATCGCGACAAAGTATTAAAATTACTTACAGACCTGAAGTACAAGGCAAAAAAAGCCGGTGGATAATTTACCTGAAATTCAGTTCAGCTAAGATTCCTTTTTTCGATTTAATACTTCCCTGTAAAGCTCCTCGTACATCGGCAATACTTTTGAAATATCAAATTTTTTGGCTTGTTCGAAAGCATTTTTCTTGAATTCAGACAAAATTGTATCGTCTTTTAAAATATGAATTGCATTTTTAGCCATATCATCTATGTCACCAACATTACTCATATATCCGGAATAACCGTGAATATTCACTTCGGGAATCCCTCCCGAATTTGTAGAAATTACAGGAACCTTTGCAGCCATTGCTTCCAAAGCAGCCAAACCGAAGCTCTCGGTTTCTGAGGTCAATAAAAACAAATCTGCAACCGCTAAAATCTGTTCCGGGTTTACAATTTTCCCCAAAGAACGTATATCATGACAGGTATCTAACTCTCTGCAAAGCTTTTCAATGGCAGGACGTTCAGGACCATCCCCGACTAATATTAATTTTGAAGGGATTTGTTTTCTCACTTTGTCAAACACCCGCAATACGTCTTCTACACGTTTTACTTTCCTAAAATTAGAAACATGAATAAGCAAACGTTCCCCATAGGGCGCGTATACCTTTTTCTGACAGATCGCCTCATCGTGCATATAATCTTCAAGACAAATAAAATTAGGAATCACCTTGATCTCTTTTTTTATATCAGGGAAATTTACATATGTTTCTGCCTTCAGACTTTCAGAAACACATGTAACGGCATCACTCTGATTGATTGCAAAAGTGATAACGGGTTCAAAAGATGGATCTTTTCCCACCAATGTAATATCCGTTCCATGAAGAGTCGTTATGAAAGGAATATTTATTCCCTGCGACGCTAAAATTTGTTTTGCCATATAAGCGGCTGAAGCATGTGGAATGGCATAATGAACATGTAACAGATCAAGTTGCTCATATTTCACTACGTCCACCAATTTGCTGGACAATACTAACTCATATGGTTGGTACTCAAACAATGGATAATCAGAAACAGAAACTTCATGGTAAAATAAATTACTAGAGAAAAAATCTAAACGGACAGGCTGGCTATAGGTAATAAAATGTACCTGATGTCCCTTTTCGGCTAAGGCTTTTCCAAGCTCAGTTGCCACAACTCCACTTCCACCAAATGTGGGATAACATACAATTCCTATTTTCATAAATCTACTAAATTAATAAATAAAAATTAAGGGAAGTAATTTGTTCTTCGCAAAAAAACAATCTACTTCAGCGCTTCGTAAATAACTTCTTGAATTTTCGTTCTGATTCCGGACTTTGCAAGTTTATTATCATCCGCATCGGGATACACTCTATTGGAAAGAAAAATATACACTAACTGATTGGTCGGATCGGCCCATGCTAATGTTCCTGTAAATCCAGCATGACCGAAACTTACAGATGAAACACATCGACAAACCGGACTATCTTTATCAGGATTCATTTCCGGTTTATCAAAACCTATGGCCCTGCGGTTCTCATTACAATACTGACATTTTGTAAATTCAGCAACTGTTGAAGAATCAATGTAGCGCTTTCCGCCATAAGTTCCATAATTCATAAACATCTGCATCATTACTGCCAAATCATTTGAATTGGAAAACAAGCCTGCATGTCCGCCTACACCGCCTAGCATCGCGGCTCCCTGATCATGTACATCACCATGAATTTGTTGCTTCCTGAATTTCGCATCAAATTCTGTTGGTACAATCCGGCTCTGATCAAAACGCGACAAGGGCTTATAACTCATTGTAGTTAATCCAAGTGGTGCATAAAAAGATTCTTGAACATAAATATTCATCGCGGACTTTGTTTTATCTTCAATGATTTTTTTGATAAAATAATATCCTAAATCACTGTACACATATTTACCACTTTCTTTTAACGGCGATTCGATAATGCGTTTATAAATAGTATCTTCATAATATTTGCTGATGTATAAATCATTTGCTACCCGTCTTGAATACAAATCATTGGGTGTTTTATTATAGATTCCCACTTTATAATTTCCATCTTTATTTACTGTTTTTGTCCAAAAAGGAATCCAATCTTTTAGCCCCGCCTGATGGGTCATCATTTCACGGATCATAATATTTTGTTTGTTGCTTCCTTCCAGAACAGGCATGTAGTAACACAATGGTTCATCCAGCCTTACTTTTCCTTCGTCAACCAATTTCATCAACGAAACGGTAGACGCTGCAATTTTAGTAATGGAAGCGATATCATATAAATCCGTATTCTTTACTTTTATTTTGGTTTCATATGTATGATAGCCGAACGATTTTTGATAAATGACATCCCCATTTTTGGCAACCAATACCTGACAACCAGGAAAAACTTTATCTTTTATTCCTTTTGCTACAATACTATCTATCTTTGATAAGGCGATTGAACTAACATTTAATTCTTCAGGTATTGAATATTTAAATCGGACTTGCTTAGTATCGATTCCCATTCCAGCTTTAAAATAGGAACTAGCGGTAATAGGCAATTTACCGCTTGCTGCAAGGCCTCCAAAAATCAATTGTGCGGAATAACTTTCACTGTAGTCACTATTTTCATAAGTCATGATTACGGCATCTGCGAACTGTACACTATCTAATTTAGCAAGTACATAGGGGTTTGCAGCAACATTTAAAACAACTTTATGCTCTCTGATAAGTGCTTTCAAAAGGGCAACAACAGAAGGTGTTAATCCGAAATTTTTATCTGGCTTATTGTTCGTATTATTAATGTGAATTATAATTGGATTATATGTTTTTAACTGGGTCAGAATTGAATCAAATACCGATTGTTTTGCATCTTTATCTATTCCAAAATGGTTTATTGGTGAATAGTTGGATAGGGTTTGCTGAAAAATGCTAAGTTCTTTATACCCTAAAGACAAGGATGCAATTTTTGAGGATTCTAAATTTTGTAGCGGAAGAATATCGTTTTTATTTTGTAACAAGGTTAACGATGCTTCTATTAATTTACGGTTTATCAATTCAGCTTGCTTCGTATTTAAATCTTCATACAAATTTTTTAATTTGATTTTCGAATAATGATTTAAACCTGACCATTGCTTAACTAATAATATTTTCATGCAGCGTTTATCAATTTCTTCCTGAGAAATTTCACCACGTTCAACAGCCGCTTTTACTTCTTTAATTCCTGTCGGGACATCTTCAGGAAAAAGTAGTACGTCATTTCCGGCAATCAGGGCTTTCACTTCCACTTCACCCGACTTATAAAATTTGCTTACACCTTTCATGTTCAGCGCATCTGTAAAGATCAAGCCTTTAAAACCCAATGTATCCTTCAATAAGCCGGTAACAATACTTTTTGTAAGCGTAGAAGCCTGATTGGGTGTGGTATCCAATGCAGGAATACTTAGATGTGCAACCATCATGCTCCCTAATCCTTGCGCAATCAATTCTTTAAAAGGATACAATTCCAGGGTATCTAAACGGGCGCGACTGGATTTTATAGTTGGCAATGTTTTATGAGAATCACTATCCGTATCACCATGCCCTGGAAAATGTTTTCCACAAGCCAGCACTTTATTATCCTGCATCCCCTTCATGTACATAATTCCTTTTCGGGCTACATTTTTTTTATTTTCACCAAAAGAACGGTTGCCGATCACCGGATTAAGTGGATTATTATTAATATCAATATCGGGAGCAAAATTTATCTGCATCCCCATACGCTTTGTCTGACGTGCAATTTCGACACCCATATCGTAGATCAACGAATCATTTTGTATCGCACCTAAAGTCATTTGACGGGGAAATTTTGTTGTACTATCTAATCTCATCGCCAATCCCCATTCAGCGTCAATCGAAATTAACAATGGAACTTTTGAACACGATTGATAGCAATTTGCAAGCATTGCCTGCCGAACAGGGCCACCCTGAAAAAAAATTAATCCGCCTATTTTATATTTATCTACCAAGTCCTTCACTTCTTTCACATGCGCCTTATCTTTATTTGAATAAGCGGCCACCATAAATAACTGCGCAATACGTTCGTCCGGACTCAATGTTTTAAAAACAGAATCAGCCCAACGTGTATTAGAAGAATAAAAAGGGGGATCTTGTTTGATTGTTTTAGTGACAAAACTAACAGAGATAAAAACAAAAAGAGAAAATATAGTGAAGATGATTTTTTTCATTCAGAGAATTAATTTTGATATATAAAATCCTTGCAATTATGATGCTAAGTTACCTTGTAAGAATGCGCCATTCCTTTTATTTACTTTTACTTTTCAACGAAACAATGTTAATTGAAAAACGAAACAACATTCGCGGATATCGTAGTTTTGAGCAGATTTGTATATCAAATGTAACCGGATGTATAAAAAGTTGTTTAATCTTATGGTATTAATGATCAGCGTTTTGACGCTCAATCTGCTTACTGGCTTCATAACCAATTATATTATAAATTACAAAACAGACATTAATCCTTATAAGTTTACGGGAATTGCAATGCTTACATAGGTATTCATACTGGTTCCGGCATTCCGCTAAATGAGTTCAAAGGTTGAAATAGTAGTTGCACGTGTTTTGGTTTCAGGAAGCAATTCTTTTGGCAAGACAATCGGATTACTATTTTCTTTCGCTTTAATTTTTGGAATTCTTTATATAATTTACCTGCATCAGTGGTTCGATATCAATTTATGGGATGTGTTGAAAACTAAAATATAGCATTTCCATCCTCAAATACTTACCAATAAAGCACTTACGGCAACCGGCCTGTGGTAAGTCTATCATTCCTGCCTTCAGCCGCTTTTATTCGATAATTTAGTATTATTTTTGTAGCCATTCGTCCATTATGACAGACATTATTCATCTTTTACCCGATTCGGTCGCCAATCAAATTGCCGCTGGGGAAGTGGTTCAACGACCAGCTTCCGCTGTTAAGGAATTGATGGAAAATGCATTGGATGCAGGTGGTTCAAAAATAATGCTGATCGTAAAGGATGCTGGTAAAACCTTAATTCAAGTGATCGATAACGGCTGTGGTATGAGCGAAACGGACGCACGGATGAGCTTTGAGCGCCACGCCACCTCCAAGATCAAAAAGGTGGATGACCTATTTGCGATCCGCACAATGGGTTTCAGAGGCGAAGCACTTGCCTCTATTGCCGCAATTGCTCAAGTTGAATTAAAAACCAAACGAATTGGCGATGAGATAGGCGTCCGAATTGATATTGAAGGCAGTGAGATCAAACAACAGGAAGCAACAAATTGTGCAGCAGGAACCTCCATCGCTGTAAAGAACTTATTTTACAATGTACCTGCCAGACGGAATTTCCTGAAGACCGACTCAGTTGAGTTGCGGCATATCATCGATGAATTTCAACGGGTGAGTATCCCTAACCCGAATATTGCATTCAGTCTGCATCACAATAATACCCAAGTTTTTCACTTGGAGCCGGGTACATTAAAGCAGCGATTAATGGGACTTTTTGGCAATTCATATAATACAAGACTAGTTCCTGTAGAGGAAAACACCGGCATTGTTAAGATTAAAGGGTTTGTAATCAAACCCGATTTTGCAAAAAAAACCAGAGGTGAACAATTTTTCTTTTTAAACAAAAGATTTATCAAGAATGGCTATTTACATCATGCTGTTCAATCTGCTTTCGAACAATTACTGCCCAAGGATAGCTTTGCTTCTTACTTTCTAATGCTGGATGTAGATCCTAAAACTATTGATATTAATATTCACCCCACAAAAACCGAAGTTAAATTTGAAGACGAAAAAGCGATCTATGCGTTTTTACGTTCTACAGTAAAAAAATCACTCGGACAATTCAACATATCACCCAGTCTGGATTTCGATCAGGAAGCTCATTTATATAACATGCCGCTCAAGCCTATTGATGGAATATACAGACAACCCACTATAAAAGTAGACGAGAATTATAACCCGTTTAAAACCGATAAAATACAAGGTGCTGAACGAGAGCTTTCCAATAAAAGCAATTGGGAAAAATTATATAGCAGACATGCAGACAATCAACTGGCTTTTGAAATAAAAAAAGAAGAAGAAAGCCAACAAACAATCAATACTGAGTGGGACAATGATCTCCACGAAAGCAATAAAAAACTAACTTACCAGCTGCACAATAAATACATTTTAACTCACATTAAAACCGGATTTATGGTTATCGACCAACAAGGTGCTCATGAACGTATTTTATATGAACGTATGTTGGATGGTTTCGAAAAGAACAAATCGGCTTCACAACAAGAACTTTTTCCAAAAACAATTGAATTGAACACTCCTGACTTTGAACTTATGAAAGAATTGCACTCTGAGATTCAAACGCTAGGATTCGATATCAGTGAATTTGGCAAAAATACATTCATCATTCATGGAGTTCCTGCCGATACGTCAGCATTTGATTCTGTAAAATTATTGGAAGGATTATTGGAGAACTATAAACAGAATTTATTAGAATTAAAATCAGATAAAAGAGAGAATTTAGCGCGGTCGATGGCCCGAAGCACTTCTATAAAATCTGGAAAATCTCTTACGCAGGAAGAAATGCATACGATCATTGATGAACTTTTTGCTTGCAGAATGCCCTACAGCACTCCGAGTGGAAAACCAACAATTACGACTTTTTCCAGTGATGATCTTGACAAACGGTTCAAGAAATAGAAAATTAATAATGTGATGAAACAAATATAATTCATATACAAAAACAATAAAGAACTCCTGGTGTTGATATGATCAGGACAAATAGAAAAGTAAATTCGTTTTAATTCGTTATCAGTAACAGCATGTCACTTCAACAAAATCGTCCGAACAGTTTCAGTTATCTTCCATTGGTAGTAAAAAATCTTTTGATCATCAATGGATTGTTTTTCCTTGCTGCACTCGCAATGACAAATATGGGAATTAATTTGGAAGATAAATTAGGCTTGCACTATCCGTTTTCTGAGAAATTCCAGCCCTACCAGCTAATCACATACATGTTTATGCATGGAGGATTTATGCATCTGTTTTTCAACATGTTTGCGCTATGGATGTTTGGTAATACACTTGAAAATTTATGGGGTCCGAAACGTTTTCTGACTTATTACATGATTACAGGAATAGGTGCTGCTGTTTGTCATTATGCAGTTGTATACTTTCAGATTCAACCAACATTAAATGTAATCAACGCTTATATTTCCAATCCATCGCTGGAATCTTTTCAGGTATTTTTAGATTCAGAACATCTGAAATTTTCGAATATTGAAATGTTGAATCATTTTAATGAAACAATTCCTACTTTTTATAATCAAGCAATTGAATCCCAAAATTATTCAGAAGCACTTCGGATTACCGTTGATTATATGTACCTGTTTAAAGCTGATTTTTTAAATGCACCTGTCGTAGTTGGGGCATCCGGCTCCGTTTTCGGCATTTTACTTGCATTTGGAATGTTATTCCCAAACACGATGCTCTACATCTATTTCGCCATCCCTATCAAAGCAAAATGGTTTGTAATTCTTTATGGCGCAATGGAATTATTTTCTGGTATTGCGAATAGTCCGACTGATAATGTTGCTCATTTTGCACACCTTGGTGGAATGCTTTTTGGTTTTATTTTAATCAAATTCTGGCAAAAGCAGAATAACCATTTTTATTAATTATGGCAAATCCGTTAGTAGAAGATTTTAAAGCAAAATTCAGAAGTGGGAACCCTATCACGCGCCTGATCCTTATCAACGTTGCTCTGTTTTTATTTGTAAGTATTTTTCGCATCGTCACATTTTTAAGTGGCGAGTCGGGAATTTTTATTTTAGTTGAAGAATTCATCAAAGACAATCTTGCAATTTCATTGAGTTTCCTAGACTTAGCGCAAAAACCATGGACGCTGATCACGTATATGTTCACTCACTTTTCTTTGATGCATATTTTCTGGAACATGATTACACTTTATTGGTTTGGACAACTTTTCATAAACTACACCAATTCTAAAAAACTTATTCCTCTTTATTTGCTGGGTGGAATTTCTGGAGCCTTGCTTACACTTATTTTATTTACAGCTATACCCGCTTTTCAGCCTTTCATCGGGGCGCCTATGATCGGGGCATCTGCCGGTGTTACTGCAATTATAGTTGCAACTGCAACTCTCATTCCTAACGTAAACATGAATATGATGTTTATCGGTCCGGTAAAATTGATTTATGTTGCTTTATTTGTTATTTTTATTGATGTATTGAATGTTGCGTCCTATGATAATATAGGAGGGAATATTTCTCATCTCGGTGGAGCACTTATGGGATATTTGTTCATTTTTCAGTACAAAAGAGGTGTTGATTTTTCAAAAGGAATTAATCGTTTTTTCGATTGGATATCCGGACTTCTGAGCATAAAGCCTAAAAGCAAAATGAAAGTTGCATACAAAAGGAAAGTAACTGACGAGGAGTATAATTACAATAAGAAAGTAGAACAGGAAAACATAGATAGAATTTTGGATAAGATTTCAAAATCAGGGTACGAAAGTTTATCAAAAAGTGAAAAAGATATCTTATTTAAAGCCAGCGTGAAAAACTAATTTTTTAGGCTAAAAGTCTGGATCAGAAATATGTGTGATCACCAAAGATGCATCACAGAAACCGAAAATTAGAAATTGGAAGAACAAAAGGCAATACAAGAACAAAAGAAAAAACGAAAAGGGAAGCGCTATTTGTTTAATCAGCTTGCGATGTTCTGCAACCATATTGCTGTTATCGCACTTCTAATTTCCTATTTAGCTCCCCATGTCAGCCCTGAAAACTTCTGGATCATCGCTTTTTTTGGATTAGCCTATCCGGTCCTGGTGATCATCAATATTCTATTTCTTATCTACTGGGCAATCCAGATAAAAAAACGTGCTTTCTATTCGTTCGTAGTGATTATTGCAGGATTTGCGAACCTCCACAGCTATTGTCAGTTCACGTTTAATGAAACTCCCAATGGAACAAAAAAGATGATCAGCGTGATGTCCTATAATGTAAAAGTATTTGACCTTTACAATTGGAGCAACAATAATAAAACACGAAACAAAATGTTTCAGCTGATCAACAGTGAATCTCCCGAAGTGGCTTGCTTTCAGGAATATTTCCATCGCGACAGCAGTAAATATTCCAATACCGATTCACTTATGAAGTATACCAAATTCAAGTATAGCCATATAGAATATACAACCACTGTAAAACCAAAACAGCATTTTGGAATCGCTACATTCAGCAATTATCCGATCATAAATAAAGGCAAAGTCGATTTTGGATATAAAAGTAATAACGTGTGCATTTATTCTGATATCCAATGGGGAAAAGATACGTTGAGAATTTACAACATGCACTTACAGTCTATCGCTTTTTCGAAAGATGATTATAAATACATAGATGATTTACAAAAGGATATGGAAACGGAAGACGTAGAGCACTCAAAAAGCATATTAAACCGGTTGAAATTCGCTTTTATCAAAAGAGCTCAGCAGACCGATCTTATCAATGCAAGCATCTCTTCATCGCCTTTTCCGGTAATTGTATGCGGAGATTTTAATGACACACCTGCATCCTATACCAGAAATAAAATTGCTGCAAATTTATCAGATGCTTTTGTTGAAAGCGGGAATGGTTTTGGTAGAACATATATTGGTAAATTCCCTTCATTCCGGATCGATTACATCCTTTACAGCAAAGAATACAAAGCCTACAAATTCCGAACGATCAATGAAGCACTATCAGATCACTATCCGATTATTTGCTATTTAGAAAAACAGTAAACTGAAAACAGTTTATTAGTTACTTTTTAAACCTTCTCTTAAATAAATTATCTACGATTTAGGTTTCGTCTTCTTAACTCTCTTTAGTGAAAGGAGGTTCATTGCATTTGAAGTAAGTCCCGAAATATTATTCTGAACCAAACGAACTACCTGATCATAATACATAGGCACAACAGGGGCGTTGTCAATCAGAAGCTGATCCATTTGCTGATAGTAACCGTATCGAATCGAATCATTCAACTCTGATTGCGATTTTTCGTACAAGATATCGAATTGCGGATTGCTGAAATGAGTGTAATTAAATCCTTTCGGGCTCCAGTTCTTACTGTAAAAGAGAGAAAGGAAATTTTCTTCATCTGGATAATCACACACCCACGATTTACGAAAAAATGCAAGTTTAGAATTTGCAATCGCATCAGAAAGCACAGAAGATTTCTGAACATCGATCTTGATTTTTATTCCAAATTCCGCCAATTGTGATTGAATATATTCGGCCAATTCGAGGTATTGTTCTGTTGTTGCGAGAGAGATCTCTGGAAGACCTTTGCCGTCGGGGAAACCGGCCATAAATAAAAGTTCTTTTACCTTATCAGGATTGTAATCATAACCGTTTACTTTCTTGCTGTCAAAAGAAGGCAATCCCGGAGGAATAAAACCTGCCGTGGCTGGTGTACCAAAATTTTTTCTTAGGTATTTTACCATTTTTTTACGATCAAAACCATAATTGATCGCTTGGCGAATCTCCTTTATTTTTAAAGGTGATTTTTTTACAATCGGCATGTTTTCATCAATTAAAAAACCCAAATAATCCGTTTTTAAATAGGGCTGTGTCTGCATTTGATATCGAGATTTATATTTCTCTTTTAATTCACCTTCTACAGTTAAAACCTCATCGGTGTTAATCGCATCTATTCCTGAAACCATATCAACATTACCTTGCAGAAATTCAAGGAAAGAAGTTTCTTTATCCTTAATGAAAGAAAAAGAAACGGCATCTAGATAAGGCAAACGATTTCCATTTTCAAATTCAAAATAGTTTTCATTTTTTACAAAAACTAATTTTGATCCCTCGTTCCACATTTTAAATTTAAAAGGGCCGGTTCCTACAGGATTTCTCCGAAAATCAGCACCAAAATGTTCCACAATTTCTTTAGGAATAACAGAAAAATATTTCATGGTCAATATTCCCAAGAAAGGAGTAAATGGTCTGTCAAGGTAGATTGCAAATGTTGAGTCGTTGATTGCTTCAAATCCACCCGATTTTTTGGTATTGACGTGCGTCAACAATGTTGTAGCACTTGAAATCCTGGGATCAAGCAATCTGCTAAAGCTATAGACGAAATCCGCTGCTGTTACTTTCCGGCCAATTCCACCTTGAAAATATTCATTATCATGGAAGGTTACAACCGAATTCAGATGAAAGATATAAGTCATTCCATCTTCTGAAATTTTCCAGGACTTTGCAATAGAAGGTTTTATCCTTAATGAATCATTCATCTCAACCAATCCGTTGAACAATTGATTTACTGCAAGAATGTTTTCAAAATCTCTTGCTGCAGCGGGATCAAGTGAATTAACGCCCGACATGTCGTTGTACTTAAAAACTGTTCTGTCGTCATTGCCTTGTTGATCATCCGAATTACAAGCTGAAACAAAAACATAAATCAATATACATAGAAGTGTTCTTTTCATAAATCTTTTAATTCGGATTTTATAAGCGCTAACCCATACAATCTATTTATCCTCAAGTTTAAGAAATCCATTAACTGAAAAATGCATTCTGCTGCTTCATTTATTAACATATTTTAAACAAAATCAAGTAACCGGCCACAAAATGCAAATTCAGTTCCTTCAAAATTGATTTTTTCTCAGAACCTCAACTCTTCCCTCTTGCAAATAAGCCACTTGAATGGAATAATTAGTAACTTCGCATCCTAAAATGAAAAAAGTCGCATTTCATACCTTGGGTTGCAAACTCAACTTTTCGGAAACAAGCACGATTGCTTGTTTATTCGAAGATCAAGGATACCAGAAGGTTGATTTCAAAGAACCAAGCGATATTTACGTCATCAATACGTGTTCTGTTACTGCAAATGCAGACAAAGAATGTAAACAGATTGTAAAATCGGCATTAGCTGTTTCACCTGATGCATATGTTGTCATTGTGGGTTGCTATGCGCAATTAAAACCAGAAGAAATATCAAATATAGAAGGAGTTGATCTCGTATTGGGCGCATCAGAAAAATTTAAATTATTAAATTACCTGAGTGATCTTACAAAAAAAACAAAAGCAGAAATATATAGCTGCGAAATAGAGGAAGCTAATTTTTTTGTAGACTCGTATTCCTTTGGAGACAGAACACGTGTGTTTTTAAAAGTACAGGATGGTTGTGATTATAATTGCTCTTTTTGTACCATTCCCCTTGCCCGTGGCAAAAGCAGAAGCGACAGTATTTTAAATGCTGTTAAGAATGCAACTGATATTGCGAAGCAAGATGTAAAAGAAATTGTTTTAACAGGAGTGAACCTAGGTGACTTTGGAAACAATGAAACCAAAGAAGGTAATAAAAAGCAAGAACTGTTTTTTGATCTGGTCAGGGAATTGGATAAAGTGGAAGGCATTGAACGTTTCCGCATTTCCTCAATCGAGCCTAATTTATTAAAAGATGAGACTATTGAATTTGTTTCAAGATCAAAACGATTTGCACCTCATTTCCATATTCCACTTCAGTCGGGTAGCAATAAAATATTGAAAGCAATGCGTAGAAGATATCTTCGTGACCTCTATAGCGAACGTGTTGCAAAAATCAAGACAATGATGCCACATTGTTGTATTGGTGTGGATGTAATTGTTGGATTTCCAGGGGAAACAGATGAAGATTTTCTGGATACCTATCATTTCCTGAATGAACTTCCTATCTCATACCTGCATGTCTTTACCTATTCTGAGCGCGACAATACAGATGCCATTCTTTTAAAAGAGGTAGTACCTATTGCAATAAGAAAAAAGCGTAATAAAATGCTGCGTATATTATCAGCAAAAAAACTCCGCCTGTTTTACGAAGAGCACATTGGAGAAACACGAATCGTATTATTCGAATCAGATAATAAGGAAGGGTTTATGCATGGCTTCACCGATAATTATATAAAAGTGAAAACACCTTACAATCCTTTACTCATAAACAAAGTAAAAAAGGTTGAGTTAAAAGGACTGGATACTGATGGAAATATGCTCGTAACGCTTGTTACGTCGCCATCAAACTCGATCCTGAACTAAGGAAGTCAGGTTCATACAATCGCGCGAAGTCCCAACTTATTTCAAAAATATGGATGCGCTAATTAAAATCAAATCAATTAAAGTAATACATCACAAGTTTCGATGTTAAATTTGGGTAATAACCTTATTGAGATCAAACCGAACAACACCATCAAAGTAAAGGATAGAAGGGAAATGGTGAAAACGTTTTGTGAATGAGGCAGTGACAAAAAATATTCTCTATTATTTATTGCTAGAGATTACGCTTTGGCATAAAGAGAAACACGGAATTATGCGTCAGGGAGGAAAGTAAATTCTAATACCATTGTAAGCGCTGCTGAAAAAAACTTGCTCAGAAATTATTGGGCAAGGCCTACACTAATTTAACAAACCTTTAACACCAAAAAAGTCATAACGACTAAAAAAGAGGATATATAATGGTTGCAGACTTTTTTGTAATGATTTATGATACGATTTTTTTATCAAAAATCAAGTACAAATTAAAACTTTTAAAAACTTTATTTTTTTTAACAAAAAACCTCTGACAAGCCCTGTTTAAAGCAATTGTTATTAACAGGAACTTCAGCTAATAAATTCCACAAAGCATTAGGGTATATTTGATGATAAATCTTATAATCCAAAAGAAAAGATGCTTACTCGAATCTCCTTAATTAACTCGAAAGGTTACGGCAAAGCCGAAATGAAACTCGACAATTGTGATTCCATTCAGTTGGTGGGTCCAAACAATATTGGAAAATCCACGCTGATCTACGCCTTGAATTTCCTTTTTGTTGTTGACGGCCAAAAGATGTCATTTAGTGGTCAGCGTAAAGGTGATAAAGAAACTATTCATCACTATTTCCCCACTCATAATAAGAGTTTTTTGATTTTCGAGATTAATAAAATGGGCTATTACTGCATATTGGTAAAACGCAATACCGACGGAGAGCTTGAATATTACAAGATCGACAGTGAATACAATGAAGCATTTTTCTTCGAAAATGAAGGTACCCACCAACGTTTATTAAGCTTTGATGAAGTTATTGAATCATTGAATAAAAAAGATGTTTTGCACAGTAAATTTGCTACAAAAACGGACGTATTCAATCATGTTTACCATAGAGGAACAAAAAACAATGCAGTAGTTTGGCTGGAAGATACAGTGAAAGCGGATGGATTAAGCAACAACTTTTCAAAAGTATACCGCTACCTCATCAATTCCAAACTGATCACGAATAAAACATTAAAAGAATCATTGATTATTGCGGATAACCGCGAAAATGAAGGCTTAAATTTCTCGCAGAAAAATAAAAAAGATATTACAGATCTTTTGAGAATCAATGAAGAGATCAAGAGTATTAAAGCCGTTCGTACAGATTTTCTCGATTTCAGAGAATTGGTTAAAACGCACAGGTCAAAAACAACCGTTGTGAGTGAATTGCTTTATGCCTTTAACACCGCTTATACTGCTGCGATACCAGAACTTGAAATATCTTCGGTTGAAAGAGGTCGACACATAGCAGCCATCCACAACGAGATCAATGAAATATTAAAACCAAAAGAATTAAACTACGCTTCTTACATTGGTGAAAAAAATGCGGAGATAAAAAACAAAACCAACTACCTGAGTGAAAAGCAAAGGGAATTGGATGAAATCAATAAATACGAAACGATTGATTTCCTTCAGGAATCGATGAAAAATCTGGATAAAGAACGGAAAGAAATCGAGAATCGTATTACGACAATCGAAAGCCAGAAATTATCTAGTAAGCACCTTGAATTCCGATTAGAAAAAGTGAACGATAAGATTGCATCCGTTGAAAATCAGATCAATAATTACAATAACTTATTGATCCACAAAATTTCTGATGATGAAAAAACAAAGCAACTACTAAATGCGATTCTTTCTGAGCAGGTATTGAGTTTACCTAGTAAACAGATCAAGAAGCAGATCAAAAAAGTATCAGATAAACTGATGAATATTTTTGATGGAGAAATTGACATTTCAAAGGGACTGGAACTTACAGAATTCAGATCTGTGAAGGAACTGAAGGATGAATTAAAAGTTTTACTTTCAGAAAAGAAAATAACAGAAGAATTACTAAAAACTGTTGTTGACAAAGAAAAAACAGATTTCAAATTAAAAAGTATTCTTGGTGAACTGGAAATAATCAAGGAAAAGATCAAAGGAATTGAGACAAAGCCACAATTGGAAAGAGCTGTTAAAGGTATCATTGATGAAATCAAAGTATTCAATGAAGAAAAGAAAGATTTAGAATTGCATTTGAACGATTTAGTGAAAGAAATCGCTTCGAAACAAATTATGCTTGACAAGCTGAATGAAGAAAAACGTAATCTTGAACTTCGTGTAAAAGAATTGAAAGACCGAAAAATGGAAATGGAATCCATTGAAGTGGAACCTCGAGAATACGAAACAAACGATAATTTAGATTACATCTATTCAAAGATTCAGATTCATCAAAAAGACCGTCATGACATAAAAGCAAACAAAGATGTTACTTTTGAAGGATTAAAATACCGCTTAAGAAGTAGTATTGCTGATGAAGAAGAATTCATCCATTTCGTTGAAGAAGAGATTGCCTGCCTGAATGATAAAGAAAGAAGTATAGACGGATTATTGTCAAGTATCTCTACTCAATTTGCAAATCCGGCATTTACATTACTTAAACGCTACGAAGAATTTAAACAATTCGTTTACGACAAGTTCAATACAAAGCTAGCGACTACGCGCATCTCTAATATTGAGTCTTTAAAAATTGATTTGATTGATAATGAACGTATCATCAGTGAGCTAAAGCAAATCAGTTCTATTCAGGAATTTAATGGTCAAATGAGTTTTGATTTTGACCAATCAGAAAACCTTAAAATACTGAATACTTATTTGGATACCGGTAAAAAAGTTCATTTTGATGAATTGTTCAACATCGAATTGTTGCTGGAGATCAAAGGAACCGAAAAACGAGTTGACTTAGCAAACCAAGTCGAATCGGATGGTACCGACAGGATGATCCGTTTGGTGATCATCATGGCAATTATCAATCGTTTAGCCATTACTGATGAACAAAATAAGATCACGTTGTTCATTGATGAGGTTGCAACGATCGATAAGCAAAACCGACCAGAACTTGTAAAATTCTGTAATGCTCACAACTTCATTCCGATCTTCGCTGCACCAGATGCTGTTGAAGGATTTAATAAATACTATTTCATCTACCCTTCAAAAGGTAAAATCAATATCAACGAAAAACAAAATGCAGTAATTGTTGAACGAAATGGTGTAATAGAAAAACTTGGAAAGAAGAATTCAAAAGATTTGAACTAGCTAAAACATACTAATAAATGAAGGCTGAACCAAAAACTATACTCCGTTTTTTACTGGAACATTATGATGCAATTGCTGAATTGTTTGAAACACAGTCTAACGAAGGCATCATTAAGTTCGAAGTATTGAATCAAATTGTGACGAAACACGAAAGTGATATCCGTTCACAATTGATTGAATATAAAATATTGAGCCCTGTAAACGATAACTATGAAATTCGTACTGTTTATTACAACTTGATTGAATTTATTTTAAGTGAATTCAAACCAATGTTGCCGGAAACAATTGAAAAATATCATACGTCTATAGCTGAACTGTTTCGTAAAATCCGAGAGAACATCAATGGCGATAAAGTTACACTTAGCCAACGATTAAATGATCTCGCTATCGAAGTTCGTTCATTTTATGAAATGGTGGAACGCAATACACAGAGTTTATTGCAGGAGACACGTGAATTAAAAGCGAATGTCAAGAAAATTGATTACCGTGAAAAAATTGTCCGTGCTTCCCGCTGGATCGATGAATATATTATTCCGTTAAATAAGATCTTGGACATCAACCATTCAACTTCTGTTGCAAATAAATTGTATGAAATTTCAGAATTTTCAAACAAGTATCGTTTGAATTTTGATGATGAAAATGCACGCGTTCAATTTGAAAAACTTTATTTTCAATTGATCCAAGTGAACGACAATTTGTTACGTCAATCAAAAATTCTGACAAACGAATTATTACCTTTAATTGAACGTATCAGAACAGAATCGATCATTTTAACAGGATGGATTACTTATTTAAAAAACCCATACAAACGTAAAGCTCCGAAATTACTAAAACGAAAAGAAGTTTCTGTTTATTCGAAAGACACATTCTATAATGCATCTGAAATATTTGAACAATTTAAAAATGAAACAGATGTTTATTTTGAAGAAGAAGAAAACGAGGCCGAAAAATGGATTTTTGATAAGGAACATTATACGAAGAAGTTAAAAGACAATTTACCAGTAGAGAATTTTTTCAGTTGGTGCAACAAAACACTCAAAGAAGATTATAAAAAAGTGGAAATTGAAAAATTCTTTGCACTTACGACATTGGCTTTTGACGAAGACATTGAGCGTGAATACGGCGCCAAGCCACAGTTTGATAAAATAAAGATCAACGATCTTACATTAACAGTACCTAAAGTAACTATCAATCAACAATCACAACTAATCGATCCACAACATGGAATTTCCTAATCACCACCGACAAATTGTAGAAGATCTTATGGCAGGTAAATTTATGCTGCCGAACGAACGCACGTATCAAACGGTAAAAGATAACGAGCAATCCTATACATACTTCTTTAAAGCTTCGTTCAATTACGAATTGCGATTAACACAGGATTACGCCTATGTTGTGTCTGAAGAATCAGCTGAAATGTTATCCCGCGACATCTGTATCTTCATTGCTCTCTTGAGTTACGAGTTAGACAGAGATGGAAAGAATTTTCTTGAACGCATTCAGTTCAGCGAATTTGAAATGGAAGAGATTGAAAATTATTTCACTAATTCATCCTATATAGATCTTATCCTATCAAACAAACAATTAAAAGATGCTGATGCACGTAAAAACTTCATCAATACATTGAACAGAAGAAATATCATTGAAAAAACAGGGGATAACCGTTTTGTATTTACATCTGCTCATAAATTTTTTGTTGATTTTGCTACAGATATCGTAAAATATGAAAATACTGAAAAGGAAGGATAATTTTACTTCAGTCAAATTATCAAACACAAATAATACAAAATAAAAAAGGGGAAAAATCCCCTTTTTTATAGCTTAATTTTACAGCTCATACTTTACGATCAGGAAAGCTCATAAAAAAAAGAGATTCCGAAAAAGCTAAACTGAGTTTTTTAAGACTTCCATCAATTTTCTGCCTTGCATCCCCTGTTTGGTTGACTTCATCAGAAAGATGAAAATCATGTTATTCTTGAGGAGCGAATCCCCTTTAAACTATTAAATTCAAATATAAGGCAACAGTTATTAAGAATAAAGAGCGTAACGAAGTTATTTACATTACTTACCCTTTTTTTCTGACACGGACCATTACATTTATTTTAATCCCTGAAGAACCTACGGAACTTTGCAAAATACCCAAAAAGAAAACGACTAGGAATATTCTGATTCCGCTTTAAATTGGTTGGTTCAATAAAAACAAACACAGTCCTTAGTAATCTACTTTCCATTAAAGATTCGTAAATTCGCATAAAATTCGTTATTCACAAACTATGTATCCTTCTCTATACTACGCTGTAAAAGATCTGCTTGGCATTGATCTGCATTTTTTGAAAATGGTACAAATGTTCGGTTTTTTTGTTGCTATCGCTTTCTTGATCGCAGCTTATTTCTGGACAAAAGAATTAAAACGGAAAGAAGAGGAAGGTCTGTTAAAAGCCATAACTGTAAAAACACTAAAAGGTGAAAAAGCAAGTAGCAGCGAATTATTTTTTTCAGGATTGATTGGATTTTTAATTGGATACAAATTAGTATATATTCTTTTTAACTTCTCTTCTTTCACAGAAAACACGCAAGGTTTTTTACTTTCAGCAAAGGGAAATTTATTCGGTGGAATCTTACTTGCCGGCATTTCAGTTTATATGAAATACCGAGAAAAGGAAAAAACAAAATTAGCTACACCCATTTGGACAGAGGAAAAAATGCATCCCCACCAGCATGTTGGCAATATGACTTTAATTGCTGCCTTTGCAGGCTTATTGGGAGCGAAAATATTTCACAACCTTGAAAACTGGAATACATTTATTTCAGATCCAGTAGGTGCTTTACTTTCCTTTGATGGTTTGACCATGTATGGTGGATTAATTCTTGCATCCATCGCATTAATATTTTATGGCAAAAAAAATGGTATTGCAACATCCCATTTAATAGATTCTTCAGCTCCATCCTTGATGATTGGCTATGCTGTTGGTCGTATTGGCTGCCATCTTTCAGGCGATGGTGATTGGGGAATTAATAATGTGAGCCCGAAACCAAATTGGCTTAATTGGGCTCCCGACTGGGTTTGGAGCTTTGATTACCCGCACAATGTTGTAAATTATGGTGAACCTATCCTGAATTGTAATGAAGATAAATATTGTAATCATTTAGTCCCGCCGGTCTTCCCTACTCCATTTTATGAAACACTGATGTGTCTTTTTTTATTTCTGATACTTTGGAACATCAGAAAACGAATTAAAACCCCAGGTGTTTTATTTTCAATTTATCTTATTTTTAATGGCCTGGAGCGCTTTTTCATAGAAAAAATACGCGTTAACACATTGTATCATATCAACGGCTTTGGATTTACCCAGGCCGAATTGATCTCAACTATTCTTTTTATATTGGGAGTGTTAGGAATATTTTATTTTAGAAGATCGGAAAACAAGATAACCATTAGCAATTCTTAAATCCTAAATTCAATAAAATCGGTTAAAGGATAGAATTACTCCGTATCTTTTTCAAATGTGGGCTGCGTAATATTCTTCCCATTAAGATAATAATAGGTTCCACCCCAGGAATATTCTTCCTTTTTATATTCAAAATTCACATCGTTAATCTTAACAGTAATAATTGTTATTTTCAGCTTGTCTTTTTGTATGACTTTCTCTTCTTTGTTTTTAACAACCGGCTTATAAACAACAACAGGTTCCTCAACAACTGGTTTAGGCTTGGGAGGTTCGGGAGTGTATTCAGGTTGTTTTACAGCAACCGGAACAGGGTTACTGGGAGGAGTTGGTTGATCAAGTTTTTTGGGCGGCTCAACACGGGGATTCGGAGTAGGTTCTGCAGGTTTCGGCTTGGCAGCCTCTTTGTCTTTCTTCTGCGCTTCGGTCGCCGTTTGCGTATAATCCTTATCAAAATTAAAATCTCCGTCATTTCCATTGTATTTAATTTTGCCTACAGGCTGAGTATAGGTCACAATTTTATCTTCTGGCTGCATCTCCAGACCAACTTCAGCAGTAAATTTTGCGAAATCTTCTTTTTCTCTTCCATTAGGAACAACAGTATTAATAATTACTTGCTTAGTAATATGGCCCGGTTTCGTAAACGTAAAGATAAAATCGGAGCCCAATTCAAGGTCAATAAAATATTTCCCTTTACTGGGGTCAATAATACGATAAGGCTTTCCATCACGTGTAATTGTAATTAGCGAGTTATCCAAACCGCCTTGCTGGACAGAAAACTTCAGCTTGATGCTGAATAAAGGAGCTGTCTGAGCCATTATTTCAGAAGAAAAGAACAACAAAAGAATGCCAATAAGAATATTTACAGGTTTAATCGAACAGTTACTATTAGAGTTGTTTTTCATGAGTGGTAATCAAAATTAATCAAATAATTGCTACCAAAAATTTTATAATTTATAGTGTTTTAAACGTAACTTTGTGTATAAACTATACAATAATGAGTATCGACTTACAAACACTTTGCCAAGAAGTTTGCCTGTTGTCCAAAGATGTTGGTGCTTTTATCCGATCGGAGCGGGACGAATTCAGCTCTGAAAAGATAGAAGTAAAAGGAAAAAACGACTTTGTCTCTTATGTCGACAAAACATCTGAAAAACGGATTATTGATAAATTGTCAGTTTTATTGCCTGAAGCAGGGTTTATAGCAGAAGAAGGAACCTCAACTAAAAAAGGCGAGATTTATAATTGGATCATCGATCCACTTGATGGAACAACAAATTTTATTCATGGCATACCTTGTTTTGCAATTAGTATCGCCTTAATGAGAAAAGACGAGTTGGTACTCGGAGTGATTTATGAAATTAATTTTGATGAATGCTTTTATGCCTGGGAAGGGAGTAAATCATTTTTAAACGGCAAAGAAATATATGTTTCTGAAACTTCAAAAGTTGCCGATTCATTGTTAGCGACCGGCTTCCCATATTATGATTATAGCAGGATAGATGAATACATGGAACTTTTTAAGCACTTTATGAAAAACAGCAGAGGGCTTCGACGATTAGGTTCCGCAGCTACGGACCTGGCTTACGTGGCCTGTGGGAGGTTTGATGGCTTTTATGAATACTGCTTGCAACCGTGGGATGTTGCAGCAGGAGCATTCATTGTTCAACAAGCAGGTGGAAAGGTGACCGACTTTAAAGGTGAAGGGAACTATCTCTTCAACAGGGAAATCGTTGCAGGAAACAGTGCGTTTTTCATTGAATTTTCAGACATAGTAAAAAAACACTTCAAATAAAATGGA
Organism: Chitinophaga pinensis; assembly: GCA_945885475.1. Classification (GTDB taxonomy): domain Bacteria; phylum Bacteroidota; class Bacteroidia; order 2-12-FULL-35-15; family 2-12-FULL-35-15; genus 2-12-FULL-35-15. Next base: position 37,298 of record CAMCYR010000012.1, on the reverse strand, counting down.
AGAAAAAGAAAAGCCTAAAAGCGCATGGGAATATATAAAAATATACTTCCCCGATGTTTGGCAATATTTTATTGTCATCATCGTGATGATACTTGCTGCACTTTTTATTCTATAAAAAAAGTATTTGCAGTAAGCTTAAAAAAAAAGAAAATATGCATGAAGAAATCCGTATTAAATTCACCTCGAATTAAATTCGTAATAGACCTTAGAAAAAATTATAAAGTAATTAATATCTATTCTTTCTCGAAATAAAGAAAAAGGAGTCAAAAAAGGAAAATCATACTTCAATAACTACTTCCTCTTGATGAGCCACAATCCGAAAAAGGTAAGCAAACCATTCAAAATGATCATTTCAAAGCCGAATTTATATCCATTTAATAATTCCTTTGAAAAACTATTTAGTGTGTAACAGATAACAGGAGAAATGACGCAGATAAGAGGAACCAGTTTGTCTTTCACCTGTAATTTTGTAAATAAGCCAAACGCATACAATCCAAGCAAAGGACCATAGGTATATCCCGCCCATGTGAATAATTCGTTAATTACCGCATCATTATTAACAAGTTTAAAAATAATAATCACAACAAAAAGAATACTTGCAAAGGCAATGTGGACGCGATGACGGATTTTTGTTTTTTCATCTTCCGTTTTTGTCTCGTCTTCTTTCAAGCCTAAAAAATCCAAACAAAAAACGCTGGTTAAAGCAGTTAATGCTCCATCAGCGCTAGGATAGGCAGCGGAAATCAATCCGAGAATAAAGAAAATACCGGATAATGTTCCAAAATGATGTAAAGCAACAGTTGGGAAAACCGTATCTGAAATGATCTTTCCTTTTGCATCCACCATCAATGGAATACTTTCCTGATTTGAATAGATATAAAGTAATGCGCCAAGAACTAGAAATAAAATATTAACGATTAATAAAATCCCACTAAATGTCAGCACATTTTTTTGAGCATCACCTAATGTTTTACAGCTGATATTTTTCTGCATCATCTCCTGATCCAAACCTGTCATGGCAATAGCGATGAACATTCCGCCAAAAAACTGTTTCGGAAAGAATGATTTTGCTTGCCAATCATCAAAGAATGTTTTGGAATACTGACTTTCGGAAATTTTATGGTAAACATCTGAAATACTTAAATTCATATCCTGCATTATGAAAACAATTGACAAAACAACAGAGACGAGCATAAAGCTTGTTTGAAGCGTATCGGTATATACAATTGTTTTTACTCCCCCCTGGTATGTGTAAAGCAAGATCAGAAGAATAAAAACGGCTACAGTCAGAAAAAAGGGAACATGCATATCGTCAAAAACGAATTCCTGCAAAACATTTACAACAATGTACATCCTAAAGGCAGCACCAACAACACGTGAAAATATAAAAAATAGAGCACCGGTTTTATAAGAATAGTTGCCAAAACGTTGCTTAAGATAACTGTAAATAGAAGTGAGATTCAGCCGATAGTAAAGCGGCAAAAGAACATATGCAATCACAACATACCCAACCAAATAACCTAAAATAACCTGTAAATAAGCAAACTGAGCAGTACCAACAGCCCCCGGAACAGATATAAAAGTGACTCCAGAAAGCGATGCCCCAATCATACCATATGCAACCAGATACCATTTAGATGAACGATTACCAACATAATAGCTTTCATTATTCGCACCTTTTGAGGTCCACCAGGTTACATAGAACAACAACAATGAGTAGGCGAATACACAGATCAGAATTACAGATGAAGACATAGTTGTTTCGGATTTAAATTAAATGGCAGAAGAAATCCTTCTGTAATAACAAAGAAAAAGAAATAATAGCATTATTCCACCTCATTCATTTTTTGTATATTAACAAAGTTTTTCACACTACTAAAATGATAACACAGAGGCTTTTTTTGAAGATTTCAATTTTTTTGTTGATCGTGATTGGATTTACTTTTTTGACCAGCGCTTTCAAAACTGGAAACGTTAGCGTTAATGATTTAAAAATTGAACAGAAAAGAACAAAATCAGGATACAACTACACGATATTTTATAAAAATAATTTCAAATTGGATGTTTCACTGATCCGACCAAAAAAAACAGACAATAACATTTTTCTCTGCTTTCCGGGAGCGTATACCGATTTAGGAAGTTATTCTGTCGATGGTCTTTTCATTGATAATGGAAATATAATAAATAAAAACAAGGTGAATCATTCTCTTGGTGGTGCCATCAAAATAATTAATGGTGAATGTGAAATTTTTCCAACCAACAAAGGAAAACTGTTGAGCGATTCTATTATCAACTTTGTTGTTTCAAAAAAAGGTTCTTTATTTCAGCAAATTCAAATGATTGAAAAAGGTAAAGGGGCAAAATATAAAGATATTAAACTATTCCAGCGAAGGGCAATCGTAAAATTAAAAGGCAACAAAACAGCAGCGATAGAGTCGTACGAAAATATCACACTAGCAACATTTACAAACGATCTTTTAGAACTTGGGGTAACAGATGCATTATACACAGATATGGGTGCTTGGGACGAAGGTTGGTATAAAAATCCAAGCGACAATAAAATTGTGACAATAGGAAGAATGAAAACACAAACCGATAAACAATGCAACTGGGTTGTATTCAAGATATTGTAATTTATGTGTGGGATAACAGGAATATTTGCATTTAATGAAGATGGTAATCGGCATTTACAAAAAATAAAAGCCGCTACGCGAACGTTAACAAAACGCGGTCCGGATGGCGAAGGCTTTTTCCTATGCAAAAACACTGCACTTGGACATAGAAGACTATCCATAATTGACACTTCTACTGCCGCTGCCCAACCATTTACAGACCAATCCGAGAGATATACACTTGTTTTTAACGGTGAAATCTTTAACTACAAACGGCTCCGTAATCAACTCGAAGCGAAAGGAATTCAATTTAAATCACAAAGCGACACAGAAGTATTGCTGCAGCTTTTTATTGTTTACAAAGAAAAATGTCTGGAACAATTAGATGGCGAATTTGCATTTGCTATTTACGATAAATCAACAGATGAACTTTTTTTGGCTCGTGACAGATTTGGAATAAAACCACTATATTATCACATAGATGCTGAACGATTCACATTTGCTTCAGAAATAAAAGCATTGATTGCATTTGATATCCCAAAAGTCATAGATACAACATCCTTACAATTATATTTTCATTTAAATTATATTCCCGGCCCCCACTCTATTTTTGAAAACGTAAAAAAACTTGAAGCGGGAACATTTATAAAACTGGGATTAAAGGGTATAAAAGAGCAAAATAAATATTATATTATTTCCCTTTCTGATCAAACTATAAGCAAAATAAATTACGATTCGGCCCTGAAAACATTTAGAGAACTTCTCGAATCTTCTGTTCAAAACCGAATGATCTCGGATGTTCCCTTGGGAACATTTTTAAGCGGCGGTATTGATTCTTCAATTATCACCGCAATCGCATCGCAGCAAACAAAACATTTAAATTCGTTTTCTATAGGTTTTAAAGATGAGCCACTTTTTGACGAGACTAGGTTTGCTGAATTACTGGCGAAAAAATACAATACAAATCATACCGTTTTTCAATTGAGTAACGATGATTTGTTCGCAAATCTGCAACAGGTACTTGACTATACAGATGAGCCCTTTGCCGACTCTTCTGCGCTGGCGGTTAACATATTGAGCATGCACACAAAAAAACACGTAACTGTTGCTCTCTCCGGTGATGGTGCGGATGAACTGTTTGCGGGTTATAACAAGCATGCCGCTGAATTAAAAGCAAGAACAGGAGGAATAAAGGCTAATCTGGTAAAATCATCCCATTTGTTGCTAAAAAAACTGCCAAAATCAAGGAATACAAAAACAGGAAATAAAATTCGTCAACTCGAAAAATTTGCTGAGGGAATGAAATTAAGTCCGCAAGAACGTTATTGGCAATGGGCCAAATGGGCAGGGTACTCAGGAGATCAACTTTTTTCCAAAAACTATTCATCGGACCTTAATGGTATTTCATTCAACCAAAGAAAATCAGAACTCTTAAAAGATATTTCTTCAGATTATAACTCTGTTTTATTGACAGACATGCATCTAGTTTTGGAGAATGACATGCTTGTAAAAGTGGATCGAATGAGTATGAGTCAGAGTTTAGAAGTAAGGGTACCTTTCCTTGATCACAAAATCGTTGATTTTGCATTCTCCTTACCAGCCGATTTTAAAATTGATATACAGCAACAAAAAAAAATAGTGATAGATGCTTTTAAGGAAATGTTGCCAGAAGAATTAATTTCCAGAAAAAAACAAGGATTTGAAGTTCCGCTTTTAAAATGGTTCAGAACAGATTTAAAATCAATGATAACCAATGAATTATTGGAAGATGGGTTCATCGAGGAGCAAAACATTTTTAATCTGGGAGAAATAAAGGTATTAAAAGCACAATTATTTTCAAACAATCCGAATGATGCTGTTGAAAAAGTTTGGGCGTTAATTATTTTTCAATATTGGTGGAAAAAATATTTTATTTAAAAAAATAATTATAAAGTAAAAATTATCAAAATTAGAATCAGCATAAAAATAACACGAGGCGAATAACCACTCCGTTCTTTATTGAAAGCATTATGACGAAAGTATTACGTATTATTAACCGGTTTAATCTTGGAGGACCAACCTACAATGTTGCTTACTTAAGCAAATACATGTCGGATGAGTTTGAAACATTATTAGTTGGCGGTGCAAAAGATAGTACAGAGGAAAGTTCGAATTTTATAGTTGAAAATCTTGGACTAAAGCCTGTTATCGTTGAGGAGATGCTGCGTGAAATTGATATAAAAAATGATTTTACTGCATTTAGAAAATTAAAAAAAATAATAAGGGAATTCAAACCCGACATAGTTCACACGCATGCTTCTAAAGCAGGAACCCTTGGTCGACTTGCAGCAGCATCCTGCGGTGTACCAATTATTGTACATACATTTCACGGGCATGTTTTTCACTCCTATTTTGGTAAATTAAAAACAACTTTTTACAAAAATATAGAGCGATATCTTGCAAAAAAATCGACTGCTATCATCGCGATAAGCGAGATACAAAAAAAAGAATTAGTTGAGATTCACAAAATTTGCACTGCCGAAAAAGTTAAGGTTATCCCACTTGGATTCGACCTTTCAAAATTCCATGAAAATATGGAAGTAAAACGTGAATCATTCCGGATAAAATACAACTTGGCGGAAGATGAAATTGCAATTTCAATTATAGGAAGATTGGTACCGGTAAAAAATCACGCTTTATTTTTGGAAGGCCTAAAAATTGTTTCGACAAAAACATCCAAAAAAATACGCGCTTTTATAGTTGGGGATGGAGAAGACCGGCAGAAAATCGAAGCGAAAGCGACTGAACTTAACATTAAATTTATCGATGGAACGCAAACAAACGAAAAGGCTCTCTTAACCTTCACATCGTGGATAAAAGAAATAGACGTTGTATTGGCCGGAAGCGATATCATCGCCCTCACATCCTACAATGAAGGAACACCAGTCAGCTTAATAGAAGCTCAGGCAGCCAACAAGCCAATTGTATCAACAAATGTTGGTGGAATAGAAAATGTTGTGATTGAAAATCAAACCGCTCTATTGTGCGAAAACAACCAGCTAATTCAATTCTCTGAAGCATTATTTCGCTTAATTGAAGATGAAAATCTGAGAAATTCGATGTCAGAAAAAGGCTGGAACCACGTAAAAGACACATTTCATTATACCCGATTGGTAAAAGATATGGAAAACTTGTATAAGGAACTTCTAAAAAGCATGTAAAAATCAATTATGAGTAGGTTTAGAAACCTTTTTTCACAAATTAATCAATAAAAATAAGCCCTTCAGAGGGCATTTTCTTTTATAATTGAAAGGAAAAGGGAGTTTCAGAATATTTTCTAACTTTGTATGTTAAAAGAAAATAAACCTATATGCGGAAACTACTCTTTTTATTTGGACTCATTCTATTTTTATCAAGCTGCGGATGGATTAACCCTAGCATTATGTTGAAAACTGGTAAGGATTATCAATACGCCAAAAGCCCTGATTCGACAAAAGCATTGGATTATAAAATATCCCCGAATGATATTTTGGAATTCAGTATGTACTCCAATGATGGATTCAAATTGGTGGATTTAACATCCTTAAACAGCGCGAATATGGGGTATCGATTTGAATCAAATATTCAATACTTAGTGGGATCTGACGGAAGTGCAAAACTACCTGTGTTGGGCAGAATAAAACTAATCGGTTATACGATCAGAGAGGCGGAAAGCTTATTAGAAGAAAAGTATTCGAGCTTCTATGTAAGACCATATGTAATCATGTCTGTGTCGAATAAGCGCGTTATTGTTTTCCCCGGAAGTGCGGGTGATGCAAAAGTAATTCCTCTTCAAAACAACAATACCACTTTAATTGAAGCACTTGCCCTTGCAGGAGGTATCGCTGATGATGGAAAGGCAAGAATGGTTAAGTTGATCAGACAGAACAAGGATAAACATGACGTTTTTTTGATTGATCTTTCCAAAATAGAAGGAATCATGCAAGGAAGTATGGTTTTGCAGGCAAATGATATCATTTATGTTGAACCACGTAAAAAATATGCTAGCAGATTCATCCAGGAAGCTGCACCAATAGTAAGTATTTTAACGAGCATATTTGTTCTTCTTACATACACCAGAGCATTTTCCAATAAATAAACTCAATCCTGACAAACAAAAATGCTACAGGAAGATATATCAAAAACGAATGATAATTTTGAGCGCTATAAAGAGCGGATTTCCAATTTTAGCGGTGAATTTGAATTAGGATTATTTTTATTTATCGCACGAAAAAGTCTGATTTGGATTTTTTTATTTTTTGTCCTTGCATTTATTGGTGCTAAAGTATACCTGCGATATACTCCTCCCGTATATGCATCAGCGAGTGTTATTCAGGTTCAGACAAGCAATCAAGCTAATAAATTACTGAATGTAGAAAATCTATATGGAGCGGAAAACACAAATGGATTAGCGGAAGCTGTTGAACTTTTGCGGTCAAAGGTATTCCTAAAACGTGTTTTATCAAAATTACCTCTTGCCATCAGTTATTTTACAGAGGGAACTTTGCTAAATAATGAGCTTTACACCAGCAGTCCCTTTAATGTGGAAGTCAAGTATAAGGACAATTCTATTCTTGGCACAAAGATATACGTCGCAGTCAACAGCAACGTAAATGGGCTTGTAAGTTTCTCAAAAGACGGAAAAAATTATTCGGAGAACTACACGGTAGGAAAATGGCTCCACTTCCCTCAATTTGACCTCAAAATTTTAATTAATAATTATTCAGCTATTCAGAGGCAACAAAATACTGTAAAAGAAAACGCATATTATTTCACAATCAACGATACGAACTCATTGGTCAATAATTACTTTTCTTTTCTTGAAGTTAAATTGCTTAATGAAGAAGCAAAAACAATATCAATTTCGTTAAAAGATCTCAATCCTCAAAAAGCTACCGACATCGTAACATCTATGACAGAGGAGTATACTTCATTTGATATCGAACGGAAAGGAGAAAGTTCTAAAAGTGTCATCGAATTTATCGACCAGCAATTAGATGTTGTTTACGAACAATTAAAAGCATCAGAAAACTCCATACAACTATTCAAAAAAGATAATAAACTAACAGTAGATTCGGATGTGAAAAACACAAATACAATTCGATTGAATGGACTGCAGGATAAGATCATTGTATTAGAATTGGAAGAAAACGTTTTGAACAAAATAGAAAACGACATCAATAAATCAAAAAGTATTGACTCCTATAGTTTATTGGCAATGCTGGCTGGAACAGAGATAGAAAAAAATATCAGCGATGTTATCTCAGAATTGCACCGACTACTCATTCAGAAAGAAGAAATGCTCTATCAGGTCACGCCCAGCAGTGAAGCTATAAAAGCTATTGATTTCCAAATTGATATTCAGAAAAAACTATTAAAAGAAAGTATTAAATCTGTTCGGGTAAATCAAAAACTACGAAAACAGGAACTACAAAAAAAAGCGGATCAATTTGCCGAGACATTTATACTTCCTGCAAATGAAATTGAATACTCGCGTCTCCAGCGATTATTCTCTATCCACGAAAAATATTATACTCTTCTATTAGAAAAGAAAACCGAATTTTCAATTTCAAAAGCAGGTTTTGTGTCTCAAAATATTATCCTTGAAAAAGCAGATAGCAGCCAAAGCCCTGTTTCTCCAAACAGAAAGATAATCTATATTTCCTATCTTTTAGTTGCATTTTTATTAAGTTTATTTTTGATTCTTTTCCGTTATTTATCACATAATGAAATTAATTCATTGAACGAAATCACCAAATATACAAATGCTTCTATAAGTATTTTAGGAATTATCCCGAAGTGTAAACAAGATATTCCAGTTTCTCAATTGTTAGTCGATAAAAGTCCGAAATCATTAATTGCAGAAGCATTCAGATCTGTAAGAACAAACTTGCAGTTTATTTCAAATTCTCCCGGTCCTAAAATAATTGCATTGACTTCCACTATTTCGGGCGAAGGAAAAACATTTGTTGCAATCAACTTAGCCGGTATCATTGCTTTTTCAGGCAAGAAAGTCGTTATCCTCGATTTGGATATGCGTAAGCCCAAAATTCACCTTGGATTTAATGCCGGTAATTCAAAAGGGATGAGCACCTTGCTGATTGGGAAAGGTGAAGTTGAAGATGCTATTCAACATAGCAGCTTAGAGAATTTAGACTTCATTACAGCAGGTCCAATTCCTCCAAATCCTTCGGAGTTGATTATAAGTGACAAAATGGATGAAATTCTTGCTCAACTTAAAACCATTTATGATATCATTATTATCGACAACCCTCCTGTTGGTCTTGTGAGTGATGGTATTTCAATGATTCAAAAAGCTGATTACCCAATTTATATTTTCAGAGCAGAATATTCTAAACGCAACTTTATTCAAAATGTGGATAGGCTATTCAATGAAGTGAATATAAAAAAGCTTTCTGTTATTCTAAATGGTGTAGATATTGAACGTAAGAGTTACGGATATAATTACGGTTATGGATATGGTTACGGATATGGGTATGGATATGGTTATTATGACGAAGGAACAAAATCAAGTACTAAAAAATCTTTTTTTAAAAAATAACTAGATCATTTCTATGGAAGTTATAACAACTCCGATCACCGACTTATTAATCATTCAACCAAAGGTATTTGAAGATGAAAGAGGCTATTTTTACGAATCATACAGCAAGGCTTCATTTGAAAAACATGGTATTTTTGCGGACTTTGTTCAAGACAACCAATCACTCTCTCAAAAAGGAGTTTTAAGGGGATTACATTTTCAAAATCCTCCATTTGCACAAGGAAAATTAGTACGTGCACTAAAAGGATCGATACTAGATGTGGCAGTAGATTTGAGAAAAAAATCCGAGACATATGGACGACATTTTGATATTGAATTGAATGAGAAAAACAAAACAATGCTTTGGATTCCGCCGGGATTTGCACATGGATTTTTAACACTTGCTGATGATACGATATTTTCCTACAAATGTTCAAACATTTACAACAAGGAATCTGAAGACAGCATCGATTGGAATGATCCTACTCTTTCTATTAATTGGGGAATTACGGATCCAATATTGTCAGAAAAAGATAAAAAAGCTAAGACTTTTATTGAATTTAAAAGTTTGTTTTAAAAAACAAACTTTTCCTTTTTTTGATAAATAATCTCCTTTTTATAATAGAAATTTAAACTGAATTAAATACATTTTCTAATTACATATTATGAAGCATAATATATACTTATTGATCATTTATTCAAGCTATTTTCTGGGCACTGTACTATTATCTTTTTTGATTAATGGCTTGTTTCTGAAATTTGCATCAAATTTGGGAATAAGAAACACATCCGAAACGGTAATCAGGTGGAGTCCCCAATCGAAGCCTTCATTAGGTGGCATCTCATTCTATTTAATTTTTCTCATTTCTATCACAAGCTATTCGATCTTTTTTGAACAGACAACTATTCTAAATAAACAAATATTAGGAATGCTTGCAGCTTGCACTCTCGCTTTTTTACTAGGCCTGTCGGACGATGCATATAATACAAAACCGATGTTAAAACTTACTATTCAAATTTGTTGCGCTTTGATTTTAGTCTCTACAGGAACCTATATTTCTATCTTTTCAAATAATTATTTCAACTACGCATTGTCTTTATTCTGGATTGTTGCATTGATGAATTCCATTAACATGCTTGACAACATGGATGCGATCACCACAATTGTATCTATTACGATTATTATGAGTGCATTATTTATAATTTATATTAATAAAAGTGGACATACTATTAATACTATCATTTTAATTGGCGTGATGGCTGCATTAATTGGATTTTTGTTTTACAACTGGCATCCTTCAAAAATATTTATGGGAGATACCGGAAGTCAGTTCTTAGGATTGTTCCTAGCAGCAATGGGAATTAAATACTTTTGGAATACACCGGATGTAAATGGAAATTTAATACAATCAAAACAATTTTTTGTAACAATTCTTACTTTCGCGATCCCAATTATCGATACAACTGCAGTTGTACTAAATCGTCTTAGAAGTGGGAAATCTCCATTTATTGGAGGCAAAGATCACACAACTCACAGTTTCTTTTTTATAGGGGTAACAGAAAAAAGAATAGCATTACTGTATGCTGGGATTGCTTTTGTTTCAATGCTTTTCAATTATTTGATCATAACGTATATTCAAGACTGGAGTTATGTTCACATTATCTTATTCTCCATTTATTTTCTACTGTTGTTCCGTTTTCTATACTTACCAACACTAAGAAATATTAAGAAATGAAAATTTTAAATAATATACTTTTTTTTTTAAAGTCCTCTAAAAAGTATTTTATTGCTTTTGCTGCAGTGCTTCTTTTAATAAGTATCGTTAAATTATTTTCATATTCCTTCACCGATAATTTATCAGATTCAGCTTACGAGAATTATTTTAATACCAACTACAAAACCTTCAGTATCCGTGTTCCTAAAAATTTAAATTTTGCTGGCGAAAAAACACCCATCACCGACTTTAGCGTCAAAGAGTCTGCAGAAAAAGAACTTGTGGTAAATACCTATTGGCAATCACAATCACTATTATTGCACAAACGGGCTAACCGCTGGTTTCAGATCATAGAACCAATTTTGAAAAAAAATGATATACCTGAAGACTTCAAATACATCGCATTAATTGAAAGTCAATTAACAAACGCTGTTTCTCCCCAAGGGGCAACAGGCTTTTGGCAAATAATAGAATCTACGGGATTAAGCTATGGAATGGAAATTAACGAAGATGTTGATGAACGATATCACGTTGTAAAGTCAACTGAAACAGCATGCAAATATTTTAAAGAAGCTTATAAAATATTTAATAACTGGACATTAGTAGCAGCATCCTATAACTTAGGAATGGGGGGCATTCAAGGACAATTAGCCAAACAGAAAGTGAAAAGCTATTACGATCTGGCTTTAACCGAAGAAACAGCACGCTATGTATACAGGATACTTGCGATGAAAGAAATTATTTCACGGCCCAAAGTATATGGTTATCTTCTCCGAAAAAAAGATCTTTATCCGCCACTTTCTACAAAAAAAATAACTATTGACACAACTATTCAAAATTTAGCTGATTTTGCTATCACTCAAGGAATAAATTACAAAATTTTAAAACTATTTAATCCGTGGCTAAGAACAAATTCATTGAAGAACGAAAGCAAAAAAAAGTATGTTATTGAAATACCAAAGGGAACGATGAATATTTATGATATGGATGGGAATTATGACGGTAGCAATAAATTAACGTCAAAAGATTCTGTTAACCTGTTGACAACGACACCATTATCAAAAGACTCGTTAAATACAGAGGAAAAAATTAGCGAATAAAATAGGCATAAAAAGTCTTCTATCAATGATTCTGATTTTTTTAATTACCAAATTTATGAATTGGGAAGGATTATAAAAATACGGTTGGCAATTTGATTATTTTCATATCGAAATTCTAAGAATAAAACCTGTAAAAATTGTTCCAGATAAACGATTTTCGGAAAGGCGGTTTAATTCGTTCACAGTAATCTGCCAAGATATATAAGAGTTGAAAAAATACTATGAAAACCCCAGGGAATTCTTGAAAGAAAACCTTCATTAAATTAATGTCATCAACTTGTTCTTAATTGATTGTTCCTTACCTTTGTCGAAGGAGAAATAGAGAATTAGATCATTTAATTTAAAATATTCATCTGAATGTCGGTTGAAAGCATTAGTGAAATAGAGAACCTGGAAGTTATAGGGGCGCGTGCCCACAATCTAAAGAATATTGATGTAATTATTCCACGCAATAAATTAGTTGTGATTACTGGCTTAAGCGGGAGTGGCAAATCATCCCTCGCTTTCGACACCATTTACGCTGAGGGACAAAGACGTTATATAGAAAGTTTTTCTGCTTATGCCAGACAGTTTCTTGGGAATATGGAAAGACCGGATGTTGACAAAATCACGGGATTAAGTCCGGTTATAGCCATTGAACAAAAAACTGTAAATAAAAATCCCAGATCCACCGTCGGTACAATTACAGAAATTTATGACTTTTTGCGCTTACTTTTTGCTAGGGCTTCGGATGCCTATTCCTATGCTACAGGGGAAAAGATGGTTCGCTATTCGGATGATCAGATCATCTTGTTGATTCTCGAAAAATTTCAAGATGAAAAAATATTAATATTAGCTCCTGTTGTAAAAGGAAGAAAAGGACATTACCGGGAATTATTTGAGCAAATTAAAAAGTGGGGATATTTACGAGTACGAATAGATGGCAAAGTAGTTGAACTTACAAGCCGGATCCAGCTTGACCGATATAAAGTACATGATATTGAAATTGTAATCGACCGCTTGGAAGTTACTACAGATGCTCGTCCACGTATTTCCGAGTCGATGCAACTAGCAATGAAACAAGGGAAAGGAATCATCATGGTTCAACCCTTTAAAACAGGTAAATTTGAAGAAGAATATGGAAAAGTAGAATACTACAGTAGGCATTTAATGTGTCCGACTTCAGGTATTTCCTATGATGAGCCACAGCCAAATCTATTTTCATTCAATTCACCTTATGGAGCGTGCCCAAAATGCACAGGGCTTGGAATGATATCAGAAGTTGATATCAATAAAATTATTCCTGATAAAAAATCATCTATTCGCAAAGGAGCCATTGCGCCGATAGGGGCTCACAAATCAACATGGATATTCAAACAATTAGAAGCAATCGGAGATAAATACGATTTCACGTTAGACACAGCGATCGAAGATATTTCTGATGAAGCCATCAATACAATACTTTTTGGTTCAGATGAGGTATTTAAAATAAAACAATTTACCGAAAGTGCGGCAACCAGCTATAGTATAGCATTTGAAGGAATTGCAAATTTTATCATTAAACAAAACGATGAACAAAGTTCTCCAACAACAGAGAAATGGATACAAGGATTTATGAACAAAGTTCCCTGCTCTAAATGCAATGGAACCAAACTAAAAAAGGAATCGCTTCATTTTAAGATTGACAATAAAAACATAGCAGAACTCTCCGAAATGGGAATTACTGAATTAAATCAATGGTTTAAAAATATTGAGAAACGCTTAAATACAAAACAAAATACAATAGCCAAAGAGGTTCTGAAAGAAATCAGAACTCGTATTTCTTTTTTATTGGATGTAGGACTTGACTATCTTTCGCTGAACAGAAGTTCCCGGACACTCTCCGGAGGAGAAGCACAACGCATTCGTTTAGCAACCCAGATAGGCTCTCAGCTTGTTGGTGTGTTGTATATTTTAGATGAACCAAGTATTGGTTTACATCAACGGGATAATGTTCGGTTGATCAATGCATTAAAAAATCTGAGGGATATCGGGAACTCTATTATTGTTGTAGAACACGATAAAGAAATGATCCTTGCTGCTGATCATGTGATTGATGTAGGTCCTGCAGCAGGAATTCACGGTGGTAAAATAATTGCACAAGGAACGCCGAAAGAAATTTTAAAATTCCATACCCTTACTTCAGACTATATCAATGGAATTAAAGAAATTTCGATTCCAAAAGAATGTAGAAAAGGAAATGGTAAATCACTTATTTTAAAAGGAGCAAAAGGAAATAACTTGAAAGATGTTTCGGTAGAATTTCCTCTCGGGAAATTAATATGTGTAACTGGTGTTTCTGGAAGTGGAAAATCAACACTGATAAACGAAACCCTTTATCCGATATTAAACAAACATTTTTATCGTTCGGAAAAAAAGCCAATGCCTTATAAATCAATAACAGGATTGGAACACATCGATAAAGTAATTGATATCGACCAATCCCCTATTGGAAGGACACCGAGGAGTAATCCGGCAACATATACAAATGTATTTTCTGACATAAGAACTTTGTTTGCTGAAATCCCTGAAGCAAAGATCCGTGGATATAAGCCAGGAAGGTTTTCTTTCAATGTAAAAGGAGGCCGATGTGAAACCTGTCAGGGTGCCGGATTAAGAACAATCGAGATGAATTTCCTTCCTGATGTTTATGTAAATTGTGAAACATGCAATGGTAAACGATACAACAAAGAGACATTAGAAATTCGGTTTAAAGGAAAATCAATCAGCGATATTCTGAACATGACAATTGAAAATGCCGTTGATTTTTTTCACAGCATTCCCTCTATTGTTCAAAAAATAAAAACGTTAAAAGACGTTGGTTTAGGATACATTACTTTAGGACAACAAAGCACAACACTCTCTGGAGGCGAAGCCCAGCGAGTTAAGCTGGCTACTGAACTTTCAAAAAGAGATACCGGAAATACATTTTACATATTAGATGAACCGACAACAGGACTGCATTTTGAAGACATCCGAATTTTATTGGAAGTATTAAATAAATTAGTTGATAATGGAAATTCCGTATTGGTTATTGAACATAATATGGATATAATAAAGGTAGCTGACCATATTATTGATCTTGGAATTGAAGGAGGAAATGCCGGGGGCGAAATTTTATGCCAGGGAACACCAAAAGAAATTATCAAAAACAAAACAAGCTATACCGCCAAATTTTTAAAAGAAGAATACCGCTAAAAGCAAAATAAATATATCAAAATATTTAAAAAAATAGGATCTAAATAATGACGAATCAGGAAGAAGATAAAATAAGAAAAGCTTTTGCTGCAAAAGATTGGAATGATATAAAAGCATCTGACTCATGGCAAATATTTAAAATCATGAGCGAATTCGTTGAAGGATTTGAAAAAATGAGTCGCATTGGACCTTGCGTGTCGATCTTTGGTTCTGCACGAACAAAGGAAACAAACCCTTACTATAAACTGGCTGAAGAAATTGCATTCAAATTAACCCGTGAAGGTTATGGAATAATCAGTGGCGGAGGTCCCGGAATAATGGAAGCGGCAAACAAAGGAGCGAAAAATGGAGGTGGGAAATCAGTTGGCTTAAATATCGTTTTACCATTTGAGCAAAGCTCAAATGCTTTTGTTGACAATGATAAAAATATAAACTTTGACTATTTTTTCGTTCGAAAAACAATTTTCTTAAAATATTCTCAGGGATTTATTGCAATGCCGGGTGGCTTTGGCACACTAGACGAATTATTTGAAGCAATTACTTTGATCCAAACAAATAAGGTAGCTCATTTCCCTATTATTTTAGTTGGAAGGAACTATTGGGAAGGTTTATTAACTTGGATAAAGCAAATAATGCTTCACGAAGAGCACAATATCAGCGAAAAAGACCTCGAACTTTTTAAAATAGTTGATACAGCAGATGAGGCCGTTGCAATCATCAATGAATTCTATTCGAAATATTTATTGAAGCCAAATTTTTAATGAATGAAATGTCTCCTTTATCCAGTGTTACTTCTTGGATTTTTTCCACCTGCATATGCTCAAACGGGATTAGGAGTTTATCATGATTATATGAATAATTTTCATGTTTTCGACAATGGGGTTGAGTACCAAATAGAAAGCAATCCGGTTACTGACGTTAAGATAGGAAACGATTATATCGCATATACCGACTCCAAGAAAAGCTTCGTATCCTATTATAAAGGTCAAACGGTGGTCCTAGAGGAGAACCTTCCGAATAAAGTTATTGCTACTCCGAATGCACTTGTTTATCAGATGCAGCAAAGACTGATGATCTGTGAGAAAGGAGAGAAAAAAATGCTTTCTAGAAATACAGACAAATTTACTGCCGGTGATTCCATCATTATTTGGCAAGCCCTGCCAAGTATGAATTACATGTCCTATGAGAACAACGAAATTAAAACTATTATTTATGCTGTAAATTCAAATGTGATTAATGATTACAAGGTAGGTAACAATATCATGGCTTTTACTGATCTGGATTTTAATTTGAAAATATATTTCAAAGGAAAAACGTATGATACCGAAAGTACAAGAATCAATAGCTACGAATGCGGACATAATATTGTCGCATTCATAGATGAATTCAAAAACACATTTAATGTTTTTTATAACGGCGAATTAAAAGTGATCAGTAAAGAAATCATTGAAGATTTCAAGGTTTCAAACGATATGGTTGCATTCGTTGATGCAAAGGAAAACTTTTGTATTTTTTATGAAGGTGCAATTACAAAAATTGATTCAAGAAAGCCAGATTATTATTTTGCGAGAGGAAATATCCTTTACTATTCTTTCGACTCAGAATTAAAATTCATTTATAATGGTGATATATACTCAGAACCACTTATTGATCGGAAAAATATACTTTCAGGCAACAACTCACTTCTATATTTCAGCAACATCAATCGGCCCAAATATTTTTACAAAGGTACTATTTTTGATAGCTTCTATGTCCAAAAGCCTTATACGATGAATTTAAACCAAGACCTACCCGTTTTCAAGTACAACAATACGATCGGGTTTTTATTCAATGGAAAAATTTATGAATTCAATAGCCGCTCAAACAACTAATGAGTTCATATCCCACCAACAATTGTTACTAAAATACAACCAGTAACAATTCAAAACTTCTAAAAACTAAAAATTAAACAAATAGGAAAAACACCCGTTTTCAAAAACGATTCGAGGCAGCACCTATTCCATTTTAGTTCAGCAAAAAAAAACAAGAACAATACGGTTATTAACAAAGACTTGTTTGTAATTACAATTCATCGCATATGAAATACAGAGCAAACTATAATAGTTTTGTTAATGTCATATATTTTTTTTCATAAAAAGTATCATAAATATTATTTTTTAGGTTAGAAAAGAGCTTTGGTATTTATTACGAAACAAACCAATATGAAATACAGAAGTTTATTAATAGCTGTGTTATTTTTTTCGTCAACAAGAAGCGTTTGTGCTCAAAAAACAGTAAAAGAAAAGCAATTGCCTTCTTTGGCCATTGGAGTGGGAATATTATCATTTAATGGCGACATCGGGAATGGCTCAAACTTAAGTTCTTTAAGCAGAATAAGAGCTGGTTATAATCTCACAATAGAGCAACGTTTAGGGAAATATTTAGGTGTATCCCTAAATGGTGTTTATGGAAAACTATCTGACAGTGAGAGAACAAAAAATAGAAATCTAAATTTCGAATCAGTAATAATGCAAGGTGATTTAAACCTTATTTTACATTTTGACAATGACTTGATCTTGAGCAGAACAAGTGTTTTTGCACCTTATTTATTTGCAGGAATAGGTTATTTAAAATTTGATCCACATGGTGACCTCACTGACAAAAACAATATTAAATATAATTACTGGAGCGATGGAACAATACATGATTTAGCGGAATCAGATCCGATAGCATCAACATCTAATCTTTTACAAAGAGACTATACTTACGAAACTCAATTAGTAGATTCAGTTAATACCTACCAAAGAGGAACACTTGCTATTCCTATTGGTGGAGGTTTTAATTTAAAACTTCAGCACAACCTCTCCGTTAACATTGGTGCAACGTACTATTTAAGTCTTTCCGACTGGATTGACAATTTTAAAGATGGCAAAAATGACAAATATATTTTCGCGAATGTTTCTGTTCAATACAATTTCGGAAAAGAAAAAGACAATAGTGACCCTATCTATAATAACGTAGATTTTTCGGTATTGGATAAACTTGACAATGACGGTGACGGGGTGAATGATAGTGACGACAAGTGCCCGGGAACGCCAAAAGAAGTTAAGGTAAATGGTAGAGGCTGCCCTGACGACAATGATGAGGATGGTGTTCCTGACTATAAAGACAAAGAATTACTGACACAAAAAGATGCATTAGTTGATGAAAGAGGTATTACAATCACTGATAAAATGATGGCGGACAGTCAGAATCAATTTGATTCCCTTGCAACAGAAAGAAGTGAACTTTTTAACGAAAATCCTAGTTTGTCCTACCTAAAAGATGTTGAAGCGAAATCAACTGAAGCAAGAAAATCAAATCCAAGAGCAGGCAGTACAATACCATATGCATTAAGAACAGCTGATCGGAACAATGATGGCTTTATTTCGGCTGATGAAATAACTTCTGCAATCGATATGTTTTTTGAAGGAGATTCGAATTTTACTGTAGAACGATTAAATGATTTAATCGACTTTTTCTTTGAACAATAATTAAATAAGTAAAACCTAATATAAATTTTATGTTAAAATACGCAGCACTCCTATTCAACACAATTGCATTGTTGATATACCAGTTTTTTTTTGCTGAAGGTATTACTGTAACACAAAACATTCCTTCATCTGCTAAACCAGATAGTGAATTTACGGTAGAACTAACTATTAATAAAGGCTCTGTAGGAGGATTTGCAAAACTACAGCAAGATCTTCCAGAAGGGTTCACCGCATTTCAAGATGAGAATACCGGTGCTTCATTCACTTTTACAAATCAATCCGTGAAATTTATATGGATGGCTCTTCCTTCTGATAAAGAATTAAAAATAAAATACAAAGTAAAAGTTGCCGCTGGTATAAATGGCGACAAAGTTATTGCAGGTAAATTTTCATATGTTTCTGATAATGTAAAACAATCCATTGAAATTGCCCCATCAACGATCACCGTCGGTTCTAAATCATCCCCAATAGCAGCAGCAACAGAACCACCTATGAAAACGACTGCACCAGAAACAACAACACCGATAGCGGCTACCACTTCACCTACAACCATAACAGAACCTTCAACAAAAACGACAGAGCCGGTTTTAGCTGCCACTATACCGGTTATTACAGACCCATCATCTATTTTATGTAGCAGAACTTTGCCTGAAAATATAAGTGATAATTTTACAGTTGAAATTCTTGTCAATAAAGGAAATATAACAGGATTTGCTAAACTTTTGGAAACATTGCCAGCAGGCTTTACGGCAGCAGCTGTTGATGTTCAAGGGGCAGCATTCAGTTTTGATGGTCAGACACAAAAAGTAAAATTTGTTTGGGTGTCAATGCCATCTCAAACAGAATTCAAGATTTCTTATAAAGTAACTGTTCCAGCTGGAGCAAATGGAACTCAAAATATCGATGGTGTTTTCTCTTATATTGAAAATGATGAAACAAAAAAATTCATCTTGCCAAGAAGTTCTATGAGTTTTGGAGGTAGTTCAAGTTCGATTGCAAGTAGTACAACTCCGGTTACATCTACAACCACTCCTGTAACTGCCACGGCAACTCAAGTTACCACTGAACAAACAACAGCAGCGACAACTTATACAACTAAATCATTATCTCCTACGAGCTCCATTCCTGCTCCTCAAGGGAATGTAAACTACCGCGTTCAGATTGCAGCTTTGCACAATGCGGTTGATGCTAATACTCTTGCTCTAAGATATAATATTAACGATAAGGTGAATACAGAAATGGCAGAAGGGTTTACTAAATATATAGTTGGTTCGCACAATGAATACAAAGAAGCGCGTGACTTCCGAGAGGAAATCCGCAACAAGGGTGTTGTTGGTCCATTTGTAACGGCATACAACATCGGGAAAAGAATAACTGTTCAAGAAGCTATCATGATCACCAGCCAAAAATGGTTCAGATAAATTCAAAAAATGTGCTAAAAAGCTCAATCAGACGGAAGTTAGATTGAGTTTTTTTAATTATATTTGCAATTATGGATAAAGGAATAAAAATTGTTTTATTATTCTTATTTTTAAATTCTGTTTTATACTCCCAAACAGAAAACACATCTATTACTGATAGTTCATCTGTTACACCATCAGAACCTAAAAAATCAAAAACGAATAAAGAATTTATTTTTAAACCGTCAATAGGTATAGGAACAGGAATGTTTTCATTTTATGGCGATCTTTACGACAAAAATTTTCAAGCTCCAATGGTAAGTAGAATTGGTTATGATCTGAATGTTTCTCAACGTTTCACCGATTATTTACAGGTAAATTTTTATGCTTTATTCGGTAAATTAGGTGCCAACGAGCGTGCTACAGCCAATAACAGGAACTTGAATTTCGAATCTGAAATTCGCGTAGGAGGAATCAATTTACTTTACAACTTTGACAACTTTTTACCTGCTAAAAGAGATGCTAGTCCTTATATTTCTGTAGGATTCGAATCTTTTGAATTCCTTTCCAAAACGGACATTTTTGATGGAAATGGAAATAGGTATTACTACTGGTCTGACGGAACAATTCGCAATATTGACCAAAGTGCCCCAAATGCAAGTATGGCCGTTGCAGTCCAGCGCGACTATAAATACGAGTCAGATATACGCGAAATGAATATCGATGGATTTGGAAAATATGCAGAACGCTCTTGGGCAATTCCTGTTGGAGCCGGTGTAATGTTTAAACTCAATGATTTTTGGGATTTTAAGATTGGAGCAACCATGCACTTTACACTTACCGATTACATTGACGGAATCTCTGAGCAAAGTATCGGTAATCGCGTTGGTAAAAAAAGTAATGATAAATTTATGATGAGTTCTTTTTCTTTACACTACAACTTTGGAATGAAAGAAAAGAAAGAGGGTGACATGGATGAGGATACCTTTAAAGATGTCGACTTTTTTGCACTTGATCTTTCTGACTTAGACAAAGATGGCGTTAGTGATGCGAACGATTCTTGTCAGGGAACTCCTGAAGGCGTTCTTGTTGATGCTAAAGGATGTCCTCTAGATGATGATAATGACAATGTTCCTAACTATAAAGACGATGAATTAGATTCCCCAAAGGATTCATTTGTAGACGTTAAAGGTGTTCAGTTAAATGACTCTATCATAGATTATAAGTATCGCTTTTATATGGACTCAACCGGTGCTTTTGCAACTGTTGTAAGACATGATCACAATGGAAAGGAACTTTATAATAGTTCATATCAAAAAGAGTACAGCGTAGAGGTTGGTACTTTCAAAAAGGGACTTCCTCCAGAATTAATGACCAAATTTTTAAGTATTGGTGATATTTCAAGTTCAAATATTGACGACTCAACTACAACCTATACAGCAGGAAAATTTAACAATTTATTGGATGCCGAAATCCGTAAAAAGCAATTGGTTGAGCAAGGTTTAACGGAAGCTAAAGTTGTGTATAAACAAAATGGCAAATTCTATGCTGCACCAGCCTATTCCTCTCAGCCTGTAAATAATACAAAATCTTCTGCGAATAACAATTTAGCTAATACGACAAGTGCAACAAATACATCAGTGCCAAGCAGCACGAATAATAGCACAACAAATAATGCTGCAACAAACAATACCAGCGCAATATCTAATAATACGAACAATACAACTGTAAACAATAATTCGAATGTAAGCAATACGAATACGAATAATGTGTCTAACGCTTCCATTCCTAGCGTTTCTTCTACTGATGCAAAAGGGATAGTTCTCAGAGTGCAATTAGGCGCATACAAGAACCGATTATCTAAAAATGTCTTCAAAGACATTAACGATCTGATAGAAATAAAAACAGATGATGGACTCTACAAATATATGACTGGTTCTTTCAGCACGTTTGATGCTGCTGCAAAACATAAAGTTGACTTATTGCTAAAAGGTTACCAAGGTGCATTTATCACTGCTTATAAGGATGGGAAACGGGTAACTTTAACGGAAGCTGGAGCGACTCCCCAAAAGAAGGAAGATCTTGTTGAGCAAACAACAGCTGATAATACCGCAGTAAATACAGTAAATAAAAAATTAGTAACATTTAAGATTCAAGTAGGAGTTTTCAAAAATGAACCTCCTCCGGAAAAAGTAGCTAAATTTCAATCCGTCAAAGGAATATCAAAAGAAATTACCCCTACAGGCTTAAACAGATTTACTGTTGGTCCTTTTTCAGATTACGCAGCTGCCCAATCGGCAAAGAGTGAATTAGTTAAAAACGGAATTGATGATGCATTTATTCTAGCCTTCTTTAATGGTGAATACATTACGATTCAGGAGGCACTGGAACTATTAAAATAATTTCACCTTCTGGCACTATCTTTGTTTTAATTCCATAAAAACAACACTAAATAAAAATGAAAAAAATACTAAAACTTACATTATTAGCTGCAGGAATATGCTTAAGTACTTCTTTGTTAGCTCAGGAGGAAATAAAGAAAGAAGATAAAAAAGTTTCTCAAAAACAGGAAGCTCCTAACGCATCTGAAAAACAGGAGCCTGTAAAAATCAATCCGAAAGTAGATAGTTCTAGTTCAAAAAAAGATGTAAAAAAAGACAGCAGCGGATCAACAAAAATGGCAATAACGGAACAAGGAATACCTAAAAACAATAAAAACAAAAACAAGAAATCAAGTATGACTCCGCCACCGTCTGCTGAACCGCAAAAGAAATAGAAATTAATTACGTATAAAATCAGAGGTCCGGTACCTCTTTTTTTATTCATAAATCTGAATATAAAATGAACAAACTGATCCTATTTTTGTTATTGACTAATGTAAACGTCTCATGCAAACAGAGAGAAACTGAACAAAAAAATTTGTCGGGAGAAAAAGTCACAATAAGCGAAAGTACAACGAACACAACTAATAAAAGTATGGATACAGCAACTTTCGGAGCGGGATGTTTTTGGTGCGTTGAAGCACAATTTCAAATTTTAGATGGAGTAAACTCAGTGTCGTCAGGATTTACTGGGGGAACAGTTAAAAATCCGGCTTATCGTGAAGTTTGTAATGGTACTACCGGACATGCAGAAGTTTGCCAGATAGCGTATGATCCGACTAAAATTTCATACGATGAACTGTTGGCGGCATTCTGGCAATCGCATGATCCAACGCAACTTAACAGGCAAGGAAATGACATTGGTACCCAATACCGATCCGTAATATATTATCACAATGAAGAACAAAAGCGCCTTGCAGAAAAATATAAAAAAGAGTTAAATACGTCCGGAGCATTTGAAAAACCAATTGTGACTGAAATCAGTGCGATAGGACCGTTTTACAAAGCGGAAGATTACCACCAGAATTATTTTAATCAAAATGGTTCTGAATCCTATTGCCAATTCGTAATTCAACCCAAAGTAGAAAAATTTAAAAAAGTATTTAAGAATAAATTGAAAGATTAAGATTTATATTTAAAAAAACATTCAAAACTCAACAATCAAAATTAAACTTTATTTTTTCACCTTTTATCGTAATATTCTTAAAAACAAGCAAATAGAGCGATTAATGCTTACACATTTAATTTTTTTATTCTAAATTCTTATTATATTTGCACTTATGCTTCAAGGAAAAGAACTTATTCTTGCTACAAAACCATTTGCTAAAGAAATTCGATGGAAAAGTTGGTTTTATACCCTCACTGCCTTCACTTTTTTAATAGCATCATTGCTGGGCACCTATTTTGTACCCACTATTTACGGGAAAATTATTTCTAGCATATTCAGTGCAATATTTTTAACACGCTTCTTCATGATTTTTCATGATTACCAGCACCACACTATCCTTCAAAAATCTTATTTAGCGAACTTCATTTTTACAATTTATGGTATGTACATGTTAACGCCTGCAAGTATCTGGAAACGTTCACACGACTTTCACCATAATAACAATGCAAAACTATTCAGCGCCAACATCGGATCGTTTCCAATAATGACGAAACAAAAGTTCATGGAGTCCTCAAAAAGTGAAAGACGCATTTACCTTGCAATCCGGCATCCTTTCAACATGATATTTGCTTATTTAACAATGTTCATCTACGGAATGTGCATTCAATCATTCATCAGTAGTCCTAAAAGACATTGGGATTCACTAGCGACCTTGATCATTCACATCGGAATAGCAGTAACTTTATTTATTTATGCCGGCCCTCTCACCTGGTTTCTTGCCTTCTTCTTACCATTCTTTATTTCACACATGATCGGAGCTTATTTGTTCTACGCTCAACACACATTTCCCGGTGTAATATTCAAAAGTAATGAGGAATGGACCTATGCAAATGCGGCATTGGATTCATCGAGCTTTTTAAAAATGAATCCTGTTTTAACCTGGATCACAGCTAATATCGGCTACCACCACATCCATCATTTGAATGCGCGGATTCCTTTCTACCGTTTACCGGAAACGATGAAAAGCATTAAGGAACTTCAGGAAGCAAAAATTACTTCGTTCAAATTATCAGACATCATTTCTTGTTTACGTCTAAAGTTATGGGATTCGGATCAGAATAGAATGATTTCGCTTTCAGAATTAAACCTCTCTAAATAAAAAATCGCCAGACAAAACCTGCCTGACGAATTTCATTGAACTATTAATACATAGTACATTCGGGATAATTAGCTCTTTTCGGCAATCTTATCTTGTTTTTCAAGTTTATCTATACGCTGAACAATCGCATCCAGATTTCTGAAATGAATATACGCTTTGCGATATTTTCCTGCTTCGAATGCAGGAGAACCCATATAAACTTCTCCCTTTTTAGTAATATTTTTTGAGATTCCCGACTGTGCTGTTATCATCGTCTGATCTGCGATATCCAAATGACCTACGATTCCAACCTGCCCGCTAAACATACAATTTTTACCGATTTTTGTAGATCCGGCAACAACTCCTTGTGCAGCAATGTAAGTATTCTCACCTACTTCCACATTATGAGCTATATGAATCAAGTTATCAAATTTCACTCCTTTTCGCAAAATAGTAGATCCCAAAGTAGCTCTGTCTATTGCGCAATTAGCTCCAATCTCAACATTGTCTTCGATGATAACATTTCCAATTTGAGGAATTTTTTGATTGTCGTTCTGCGGATTAAATCTGAAACCATCGCTACCGATTACAGTTCCTGAATGAATGATGCAATCGTTTCCGATCTGTGTTTCGGAATAGATTTTAACGCCTGCAAATAAGGTCGTGTTATCTCCGATCACTACATTTTCTCCGATAAATACCTGAGGATATATTTTAACATTGTTTCCGATCTTTACATTATCACTGATCACTGCAAATTCACCTGCATAGATATTTGTTCCAACGCTTGCACTTTCAGAAATAAACGCATGTTTAGAGATCCCTGTCTTATTCAATTTTACCTGATTATACATTTCAAGCAATTTTGAAAATGCAGTTTCAGGACTGTCTACCCTTATCAATGTTGCACTTACGGGAGCTGTCAGAACAAGATCTTTACTAACTATTACTAAAGACGCTTTCGTAGAATAAATATAGTGTGTGTATTTGGGATTCGCTAAAAAAGAAATGGAGCCAGAAACACCTTCTTCAATTTTAGACAGTTTACTTATTTTAATTGATTCATCGCCTTCTATTTGTCCTTGCAATAGACCCGCAATTTGTTGAGCAGAGAATTCCATGATCTGTATGATTTAATATTTTAAATAAAAAAACTAAGTTGTTAAAGTAGTTACTAAACTATAAAAAAGAAAATAAGAATAATCAATTTCAACTTTAGTCCGATTACTCTTCCAAAGCCATCGAAACCGAATAACCTCTCCATTTGTTAATTACCGCTTGCATATCATCGGGCAATTCAGAATCGAAATTTATATATTTCCCTGTTATGGGATGATTAAAACCCAATGACTTTGCATGCAGTGCATGACGAGGCAAAATATCAAAACAATTATCTACAAATTGCTTGTATTTAGCAAAAGTTGTTCCTTTCAAAATACGGTTTCCACCATAGGTTTCATCATTAAATAAAGAATGGCCGATGTGCTGTAAATGTGCACGAATCTGATGAGTACGACCTGTTTCAAGTTTACATTGGATTAACGTCACATAACCAAAACGCTCCAAAACTTTATAATGCGTCACTGCATGCTTCCCTTCCTCGCTATCAGGAGGAAAAACATCCATTTTTTTTCTATCTTTTAAGTGTCTTCCTATATTTCCTGTAATAGTTCCTTCATCTTCTTTAAAATCACCCCAAACCAAAGCATAATAAATCCTATCAAGGTTTCTGTCGAAGAAATCTTTTGCCAGTTTTACCATCGCGGTTTCACTCTTTGCAATCACCATAATCCCACTGGTATTTTTATCAATACGGTGAACCAATCCAGGGCGAAGCAAAGCTTGTTCTTTGGACTTTTTTGTAGCCTTCGTGGTAGCTGCATAATTACTGGTTGGCAATTGCTGAAAATGATATACCAAGGCGTTAACTAATGTCCCTGAATAATTTCCATAACCAGGATGAACAACCATACCGGGAACTTTATTAATGATGATCAGATCGTTGTCCTCAAATACAATTTGTAGAGGAATATTTTGAGCAATTAATTCAATCTCACGGGGAGGATGAGCGAATACAACAGTAATAACATCAAACGGTTTTACTTTGTAGTTTGATTTTACCGGTTTATCATTTACCAGAATATTACCACTCTCAGCTGCTTGTTGAATTTTTGAACGCGTAGCATTTTCTGTACGGTTCATGATAAATTTATCAATTCGCAACAGGCCTTGCCCTTTATCGACAACTATCCGGAGGTGTTCAAATAATTCCTGATCATCACCATCGTCAACAACTTCTATTTCTTCTTCGTTCATCAGGATAATAATAAATTAACTTAGTTTACTTTAATAAATTTAACAGTAGAAATATTTTCTTCATCCTTCATCTGAATAAAATATACACCACTTTCTAAAATTGAAATATCTATGAAATTTGTATAAACAGAATTAGTGATTACAACTTTACCCAATAGATCCAAAATGGTAAAACTAATTTTTTTAGCAGGAGGAAAACCATCAATAAATAACTGATTGTTCGCAGGGTTAGGATAAACCACCATTTTTCCGGTAATGGACTCAGTATCGGTAAGCCCGGTAAACTCGGCTGCTGAACCAAAAACAGGATGAAGCATCAAAGAACCAAAAAACGGAGATGCATTCCAAGAGCCGGTGACATTATAAAATATTTTTGTTTGAGTATTGGTGTTTTTATCTACTCCAACATTTAAAAACTGATTTGTATTTTGCTTGAACCCAACATAAAAAACGCCCGGATTCAAATAAACTGGGGCATCCAATTTGTATCTTATAAACTGATTGGGCATCACCATACCGTATTCCGGACTTTCAGCTACACTTCCTATATAAACAACTGTTCCCGGAGCTCCTCCTCCATCCGTCCAGATGTGTAAATTAAAAGAGTAAATAGATGTATTGGTTAAAAATGGATTAAAATAAATATCAATATACTGCATGGAATCGGCAACATTCAATGTAAATTTTTCTGCAAGTTGAGCGTAAAGAGTACTAAGACCGAAAGAATTCTCGGCTGTTCCATCATCATAAGAAAAGTAATTGGTCAGGTCCTGGACAAAACGAACGGTGTCATTACCACGATCATTATCAGGAGTGGAAGAGATCGAACTTTCAATTGTATAACGAGACGCTGTAGTTAATAAAGGTATTGTGAAATTAAGCGCAGGATTAGTGAACGCTGCGTAATTCATATATCCACTTGTAGAAAAAGGATCGATATTAAAACTGCCACCGGAATAAGTAGTATTAACCTGAATGCCAAGATCGTTGTAAATCTTGTATTTAAAACTTCCATTTTTTGTTACCGAATGATTGTTGCGGATGGTCGTAGTGTAATTCAATTTCATATCCGATGCACTGTATTGTTTCCAGGGCATTGCAGAATACAAACTAATCAAGGGTGGAGTTTTATAAACAAAAGCGACATCCTCAAAAGTGGTATCATTTATATTCCTTGTTTTGTTAAGATATACATAATCGATATTCCAATGATCGGTGTTTCCGCTGATCGTTGCTCGATTATAAAAGCGGAATTGAAAACCATCTTTCAGATAGGCCGTATCGGCAATTGGAATCATTGCCAAAGACCAGGAACTATCGGTTGCAGGAAGCGTTGTACCCCTTTTCGCCCATACATTTTTCCATCCTGATGTTGCGTTCTTAAATTGTACTACCAATGAATCCTGATATTCGGGAGCATTCCCATTACCTTGGGGCTGATAAAAGAAACTTAAATAAACAGAATCACTAGGTGGATTATTTAAATGAATCGGCTTGGATGTCAGAAAATCAGCAACAGCTGAAGTTGTTGATCCAGCCGTAAAATCGTATGGAAAACCATTATAATCTAATCCTTCAAAAGTTGCTACTCCAAGCGAAATGGGTGCTTTTGCAAAATCACGGTTAATAAAAACTTTATTATCAAGCCAAATGGCTGTATCCGGGTAGGGACCATTTCCTGAGAAGTCATCTAAGATCCCTTTAACTCCTAAAATAATCGTATCCGAAAGTGAGGGAGCTCTATAAGAAGATTTTATCTGCTCATATTTACTGATAATAATGTGATTGGTCGTTAATTCATTCTCTACCAAGCCCTGAGAAAAGCTAATGTTTGAAAAACAAAAAAGACAAATTGCCGCTATAATTCTATTAATCAAAATTCTCATCATCATTATTTTTTACGGTCGATGTATCAGGCATTGAAGACAATTTGTTTTTATCGTTCGTGAAATACAAATCGATAGTCCCTCCCAAATTTATCTTTGCTTCTTTGCTGCAATTTGGAATTTGCCTGTAAACTTTTCCATTTACAGAATCCTTCTCAAGGTCAAAACTAATAGATCCAATGCTCAAAGAAGCTTCCGTCAATTTTGCAAGCGCCTCCTTTCGGTTTAAACCATACAAACAAGGAATACCTACCTCCTCATCGCTTAATCCTTTGCCTACAATCAAATCGATCACGGTACCCTTTTCAATTTTTTCGCCAGGGGCAATTTTCTTACCCTTTACCATCTGATCCAGCACGCAGTTTGCACATTGATCAGCTACAAATTTTGTTTTACCCAGTCTCAAACCAAACGTGGTGATCATTGCAGCCGCTTGTCGCAAGGAACGATCAACCAACTTCGGCATTTGAATACTTGGGGGCAAAACAGAAGTAACGTAGAGATAAATTGTTCTTCCTTCTTTCACTTCAGCATTTGCTTCCGGCTCTTGCTTAACAACCACACCTTTTTTAGCCTTCGGACTGTACAAGGAATCGATCACCAGGTAACGCAAATTTTTATCTGCCACAAACTGATCCAATTCTTTGAGACCAATACCTGAAAAATCGGGAACAACAACGACCTCATTGTGATTTGTTGTGCTGCCTAACCATGAAATGATCAACCAGCAGATTAAAATCACCGTCAGAATATAAACAGACAGATGAATTAAAAATGTTTTACTTTTTATGAATTGTAACAGACCTTTGAACATAAATAAATGCAATCGAAATTAGAGTACGAATGTACGAATTTTAGGGAAACGAATGAAATGCTAATTAATTGCATCTATCGTCTGAAAATTGACTCTTTAGTGATTAATAGCAAATTTTTTTGCTTTTTTTTTCTATCTACTTACTGACAGTAATTAGTGCTGCAACAATTTTCGTTTTTGAAAGCCGAAATCCAAAATGCGATCTATAAAATCGTACGGCTTATAGCCATTGATTGCAGTTTGATGAAAAATACATGTAGCGGGAGTCATGCCGGGCAATGAATTCACTTCAACAAAAACAACTTCTACCCTATTCACATCATAGATTCTGACAAAAGCGTCAATCCGGGTATAGCCATTAATATTTAACAGTTTTGCGGCAGCGCCGAGCGTCTGTTTTACCTGATCAGATATCTGCTGACGCTCACTTACATCCTTCGCATAACGTGCCGGAGTTATATTCTGGCCTTGTCCAGCTAAAAATTTCTCCTCTAAAGATAATACCTCACCTTCACTTAATGCTTCTGATGCTTCAAAAACTTCGTAGCTAACATTATTCTGAGCATCATATTTTGTAAGCATTCCACCCGTTACTTCTAAAAAATGTCTGGCATCCCTTTTAGAAATTAATTCCTCCACCAATATTACTGGCTTTTGGGGAAACTCCTCTTTTTCCTTTATATGCAACACTTTAGCAGCAGCAGCATCTAAAGATTCTTGTTTACGAAAAATCAGCGTTGCAAAAGCGACAAACTCTTCAGGCGTTTTAATTTTTTTAACAGCAGAAGAACATCCATCATCCACCGGCTTGGCAATAAATGGATATTGTATCGTATCCTTGATCACCTTTAATACATTCAAATGATCGGCTGTCCAATCAGCTTCTGATACCAAGAGGTGATCAGCAACAAGAAATCCATTTTGTTTAAGAATTTCATTCGTGCGGTATTTATCGATCGTAATTTGCGAACTTTCAACACCCGAACCATTATACGGCAAGCCTACTTTTTCCAAATTTGCCTGAACTGCACCATCTTCGCCCGGTCGTCCATGAAGCGCAATAAAAACACAATCCACCATCTGTCCCAATTCCTCGTATGTAAGTCGTTTTGGTTTTGCAAGATTATCTTTATTTGAATACTTAGAAGTGATATCAGCACATTCAGAGATGATCTCTTTCACAAGATCATGAATTTTATAATTATCGATTTTATCTTTGATATCATCTGCATTGTCTTTCAACAAAATATTTACAGGAATCTGGTACATCAGATGCTCTTCATTATTTCCGGTAAGAAATACAGGAATTGGCTCATACTTAGAGGAAGAAGCAAGTTTTTCGTAAATATTCCTACCACTTTCCACAGATATATGGCGCTCCGAAGAATATCCGCCAAGGATTACAGCAACTTTAATTTTATTCGTTATAGCATTCTGATCCTCTTTAATTGCAACATCCAATTTACTCAAAAGAGCATCAAAGACTCCACTGTTTTTCGTTGCGATCACACGTTGAGCGAGTGATGTACGGATGATATACGTTAAAAATTGAGATGGATTTAGACCAATTTCGGCAGCCTGATGAAAGAAAAATGAAGAAGGCATCATCCCAGAAGTTGTGTTCGGATCATTCAGAAAAATCTTCCCTTCAGTAGATATAAAACCATCGATACGGGCATATACATCAAAATTCAAGGCATAGAACAAACGCTCACATTCTTTTCGAATAGCTTGAATCTGCTCATTTGGCAAATCTATTGGAGTAATTTTCCTAGAAAGACCGGGTAAGTATTTTGAACGATAATCAAACAATTCTTTTCCTTTACGGATTTCGGTTGGAGGAAGAGCAATAGGCCTTCCATTTTCATCTTGTGCTACAATACAAGAGAATTCTTTTCCCTCAATAAATCCTTCGATTAACACTTTGCTTTCACCATCTAAAGCTTCAAAAACAGCACCCTCTTTTTCTGTTTCAAAAATTTCATCCAAGTAAATTATCAAATCCTGAGGATGATAAACAAGGTGCTTTACTTGAAAATTTGAAGTCGAAACAGTAATAGGCATCCCTATTCCTTCACGGATATCGGCAAGCGATCTTACAAAGTTATTTTTTTCAGCAGCACTTAATTTTTTCCATTCGGAAGCGTCTTGCCATTTAGTGAAAAAGGCTTTTTCAACAACTTCCATGAATTTAAAACTATCATCCTCGTGCAAAATGCTAATACCAATGGAAGAGCCTTGATTCGCTGGTTTTATCACTAATGGAAGTCCGATCTCCTTTTTCGCTTTTTCGAAGGTGTTTTTATGAGTTCCCTTGAGCCAATCTGCTCTTTCAATAGTAAAAAACTCGGGACTGTTGAATCCGGCATTCACCATCAATCGCTTTTGAACACTTTTATCGATGCCTATTGCAGAAGGCAGAATACCTGAACCTGAATAAGGGATTCCCATATATTCAAATAGCCCCTGAATCTTTCCATCTTCACCAAAAGTACCGTGTAAGCACAAAAAGGCAAAATCGAACTGCGATTTTAATTCATCCGGCTTTAAACGTCTACCAATTTTATTGATGAGTTCAAGCTGCTGCTCATCTGATAGGTTTCCGATTTGTTCGGCATAAATCTGAAAATCCCCTTCTTTATTGGGGATAAATTCCGCAGGAGGATAAAAATCACGGATACTACCTTTGTAAACAAATTCCCAATTGAGGAGCACAAAATTCCCAAAGCTATCAACAAAAATGGGAACTGCTTCAAACAATGATTTATTGAGATTATCATAAACCGTTCGTCCACCTGCAAAAGATATTTCACGTTCTTTAGAAAAACCGCCAAAAATAATACCTATTTTGATTTTCATTTAGAATTGCTTTGTTCCCGCCAAGACTTACTTGTCCGGAATGAGTTTGATAAAAAAATAAGGAAAATACCTTACGCCGCACAAATTTAAACTTAAGGAGAGGCTATTTCAGGCAATCGTCCTCAAGTATTCAACAAGTTTATTCACAGCCTTAGCCCTATGTGAAATTTTATTCTTTGTGGACAGATCCATTTCTGCAAACGAAAGATCGTATCCGTCAGGAAGAAATATGGGATCGTATCCAAAGCCGCTATCGCCTCTTTTTTCTGACAAAATCACCCCATCAACAACACCTTCAAACTGATGCTCTTTACCACTGATTACCAATGATATAACAGTTTTAAAGCGAGCTTTCCGATTCTCTTTCAAGCTCAATTCCTGCAGTACTTTATCCATATTTTCATTTGCATCTCTGCTTTCACCTGCGTAACGGGCAGAAAGCACGCCTGGCTTACCATTCAAGCTTTCAACTTCTAGACCTGTATCGTCTGCAAAGCAATTCTGATGATACTTTTCGTAAACATAAAAAGCCTTTTGAGATGCATTTCCTTCAATGGTAGATTGCGTTTCTGGAATCTCTTCGGTGCATTGAATATCGAGTAAACTTAATATTTGTAGTACATTCGGAATCAGAGATTGAATTTCATTTGCTTTATTTTGATTGGAGGTTGCGAAGACGAGTTTCATGGGCGAAAATAGAATTGAATTATGCAATGTTTTATATACCTGAAATTTGTTACTTTTGAATACAACAAAGGTAAATATAAATACCGTTAAGGCCCAATTGAACTAAAGAAGTTTATGAATAATATCAGGATAATACCTCGCTTGGATATCAAAGGACCTAATCTCGTAAAAGGTATTCATTTAGAAGGCTTAAGAGTGCTAGGCAAGCCAGAAGATTTTGCCCGCTTTTATTATGAAAATGGGGCTGATGAATTAATTTACGTAGACGTAGTTGCAAGTTTATTTGGAAGAAATAGTTTACATGATATTATTGCCAGGACTGCAAAAGACATTTTTATTCCGCTCACAGTTGGTGGAGGTTTAAGAACAGTTGAAGATATAAAAGCTGTTTTGAGGGCAGGTGCAGATAAAGTTTCATTAAATACTGCCGCAATTCATAATCCTCAAATTATAAAAGAAGCCTCTCAAAAATTCGGTTCATCTACGATTGTTATTTCTATTGAAGCAATCAGGCAAAAAGATGGAAGCTACCTCGCCTTTACAGATAATGGTAGAGAACACACTGGAATTGATGTCTTAAGTTGGGCAAAAAGAGTTGAAGAATTGGGCGCTGGGGAAATTTTGTTGACTTCAGTTGATAGAGAAGGAACAGGATTGGGATTTGACGTTGATTTGACAAAAATGATCAGTGAAGCAATCAGTATCCCCTTGATTGTGCATGGAGGTGCCGGTCGATTAGAACATATTAGTGAAATCGCAACAGCTGGACAGGCAGATGCAATCGCTATTGCAGGAGCCTTTCACTATGATTTCATTTTAAAAAATAAATATGTGGAATCTAATTCCAATGAAGGTAATTTTGAATTTTTAAAAAGTGAAAAGACATTTTCTAAAATCACACCTTTTAGTATTGAAAAATCAAAAGAATATCTAATCAGTAAAAAAATTAAAACTCGAATATAACAACAGCTTAGATGCAACTACCTAATATCTTAATTATTGATTATAACTTGGGGAACATTTTTAGTGTTCAAAATGCCTGTAAATACAATGGAACTAATACAATTGTTTCAAATGATAAAAAAGATATAGAAAGTGCAGATGCTATAATATTACCCGGAGTTGGTGCATTTGGAGACGCGATGGCTAATATGCGTAAATTAGACCTAATAGAACCAATAAAAGATTTCATCCATTCTAAAAAACCATTTATGGGTGTTTGTCTTGGAATGCAGCTACTATTCACCGAGAGCGAAGAATTTGGAAATCATAAAGGATTAGATATCATAAAAGGACAAATAAAAAAATTTCCAACTAGTGGTTCATCGAATAACAAAATTAAAGTTCCTCAAGTTGGTTGGAACAAATTAATTAATGATAAAAATACACAGTGGATGAACTCACCACTATCTTCAATAAATAATGATAGTTTCATGTATTTTGTTCACTCCTACTTCGCTTGTCCAGAAGATGAGAGTGTTGTTCTATCAAAAACTGTTTATGAAGATATATCATATTGTTCAAGTGTACTAAAAGAGAACATTTTTGCAACACAATTTCATCCTGAAAAAAGTGCAGAAACAGGACTGAATATATATGCCAACTGGCTAAATAATATACATAAAAAATAAGGTAAAAAACTATGATGAGTGGAAAATTAGAAGCATTTTACGGATTACCAGAGGAAGTTAAATTTTGCAAATGGTGCGTAATGTCTAACCAAAGACCTGCATCTACAATTGAATTTAAACACACCAAAGACAGTAAAAAAACTACACTTCATTTTGATGAGGAAGGTGTTTGTGATGCTTGCAGAAACGCTGTTGTAAAGGAAAGCACCAATTGGGAAAAAAGAGAAGCTGAACTTTTAAAACTTTTAGATAAATACAGAAAAAACGATGGCAGTTACGACTGCCTTGTACCGGGGAGTGGAGGCAAAGACAGCGCTTACCAATCGCATATATTAAAATACAAATACGGTATGAATCCATTAACGGTAACATGGCCTCCTATTTTATATACAGATTATGGATATAAAAACTTTAAAAACTGGCTCGATGTGGGAGGCTTTGATAACATTAGCTTTAACAGAAATGGGAAAGTGATGAAACTTTTGACAAAACTATCAATTGAAAACCTTTTACATCCATTTCAGACATTCATATTAGGCCAAAAGAATATTGCGCCTAAAATTGCTGCAAAATATGGAATTCCGTTAATATTTTATGGTGAAAACGAGGCCGAATATGGAAACCCAATAGCAGAAAATGCAACTTCACTTCGCGATAAATCTTATTACAGCTATACCAATTTAAAAGAACTATACTTGGGGGGTGTTTCTATCGCTGAATTAAATGAAAAATATAAAATCCCTCTTTCTGATTTAATGTCGTTTTTACCCGCAGATTCAAAAGAATTAGAAGACTCAAAAATAGAAGTCCATTATCTTGGATACTATCTAAAGTGGACTCCACAAGAAGTATATTATTTTGCAGTTGAAAATACCGGCTTTCAGGCTCGTCCATTCAGAACGCAAGGAACATATAGCAAATACAATAGTATTGATGATAAAATTGATGATTTACATTATTATACAACCTATATTAAATTTGGTTTGGGTAGAGCGACATATGATGCGTCACAAGAAATTAGAAATAAACACATAACTAAAGAAGAAGGGCTTGCACTTGTTAAGCGTTTTGATGGCGAATTTCCAGACCGATATTTTAATGAGATAATGGATTACCTCGAAATAAAGCCAGATCATTTTCATGAACTATGTGACAAATTCCGATCGCCACATTTATGGACCAAAGACAATGGTGTGTGGAAATTAAGACATACAGTAAATAAAGATGGCACAGAAGATTAGCGATGAAAATATTAGTTAATTGGGATTACGAACGACCTGATCTAATGAAACAATTCGACATCTTAAAACAAGATATCGAATTTGTTTTCATTTACAAAAATTCCGAGCCTCAAGAAGGAAAAGAATTATTATATGGGCAACATGTACTTTACTGGAATAATTTTAATTCTCCATACCAGTTATTAAATGAAGCTAAACCAGATAAAATTATTTTCCATGATATTGAATCGTTCTTACAGGTATCTCTCAATATTGCTGCTCAAAACACAGGAATACAGACACTTGTTTTTGAACATGGATTAAGAGGAGATTACGAGGTAGACATTGCCTTACAATCCTATACATCAACAATTGCCAAAAGAACTCGAACCAACGGTAACGAGGATTCAAAATTATCAGCAAAGAATAAATCTTCTCTTCAATTTTATTTGCGTGCATTCAAACTTAAAAACATTGCTTCTCTATTTCATTTTTTACTTTTCCCATTTATCAGAAAAAAATACGGATTAACAGTTGGCCTTTACAAATGTCCATTTAAATTGCGTGAAGCAAATGCGTATATCAACTTCACTAATCACAATGCATCCTATATACTTAAAAGAGATGGTGTTTCAATTAAAAAAATAATTTCGATAGGCAACCCTTGCTTTGATGATATATTTATTCAATTAGGAAAAACAATAAAAAATTCGGCAAATTATTATTTACTAATCGATTGTCCATACTGTGAGCAGTCTATATTTAAAATGAAAAAAGAAACAAAGGCAGCGTTTTATCTAAAATTAAACGCTTTTTGTCTGGCGCACAACTCAAGATTAAAAATAAAACTGCACCCTCAAAGTTATGCGGCCGAATATCTTCCTCTACATGCTAATATTGAATACTTTAGAGAATTTAATATAGCCGAATTAATAGCCAATGCAAAAGCTTGCTTTCTGATAAATTTGTCTACATTATCTCCACTTGCAATGTATTACTCAAAATGTGTTTATTTCAATACAGAAATTAATCCTTATGACAAGGAATTAATAGATAATGAATACATACCTTCATATAATTTCAACACATTTAATCCATCTGAATTAATCTTCACGGAGCTTACTTCAGAAGTAAAAAAAGAAAT
>CAMCYR010000011.1 GCA_945885475.1 Chitinophaga pinensis | reverse complement strand
TGATGTACGTTTACAAAAACTTGGCGCACAAATTGTAAGGAAGTAAAAAAATAAATGTAAATTTGCAACTATGAAAAAAGTAAACATTATTCTTGCCCTTGCAGCCGTATCGGTTTTGGCATTTGGATTTATCAAAAGTGATTCAACTTCTTCAGTAAAAGATGGCGCTGAAGCTGTTGTAGGAACCAGCGTAGGTAATCAAGCACCTGAGTTGAATTTTAAAACCCCGGAGGATAAAGATCTAGCATTATCTTCTTTGAAAGGAAAAATTGTTTTGATTGATTTTTGGGCTTCTTGGTGTGGTCCTTGTCGTCATGAAAATCCAAACGTTGTAAAGGTTTATAATACCTATAAAGATCAGAAATTCAATAAAAAAGCAAAAGGATTTACAGTATACAGTGTGTCTTTAGATAACAACAAAACAGCTTGGATCAATGCAATTGCAAAAGATGGCTTGTTATGGACAAACCATGTAAGCGACTTGGGTGGATGGGAATCAAAAGGTGCAGCTATTTACGGTGTAAAGTCTATTCCTGCTGGTTATTTAATTGATGAAAATGGAGTAATTGTTGCGAAGGGTGATGTTTTGAGAGGGCCGGGTCTTGAAAATGAATTAAAGAAACTGATCAAGTAATATTACTATTTTTAAATGAAGACAGAATTCGAAAGGGTTCTGTCTTTTTTATTGGTAGCTGATTTTTTTTAGCTTTGATAAATATTTTGAAACACAGGATGACTAAACATTTTACCAACGAGGTTGACTGCTCAGAAACAGAGCATATGTTGAATAGAAGAACAGAGTTTAATTTCACGAAATAATAAACCTTTTTTTGGCAAAAAAGACAGGACTTTAAAGGTTCTGTCTTTTTATTTTCGGGCTTTTATGTCAAAATGTCTTATTATCTTTGATGGCAGGTAATTTGAGAAGTTCCGAGGGATAAAAATAGAATGAAAAAATTTAAAAATATATTTAAGAAAATGAGCACAACGGAAAGCCAAAATGTGAACGATCAAAACGAAGAACAAATTCCATTAGAGGAAGCAAATGTTTTGGATGAAAAAGAAAAACAAATTGCGGATTTGAAAATGAAATCAGACGAGTTGAATGATAAATACCTTCGCTTGTATTCTGAGTTCGATAACTTCAGAAAACGGACAGCAAAGGAAAAGATCGAGATGCTGCAATCCGGAGGGGAAGATGTATTCAAAAGTATATTGCCGGTATTGGATGATTTTGAAAGAGCCATAAAATCAAATTCAGAAACAACAGATGTGAATGCTGTAAATGATGGTGTGAATTTGATCTTCAATAAATTAAAGACATCCTTAACTCAAAAAGGATTATCTGAAATGAATGCCGTTGGTGAATTGTTTGATGCGGATATTCATGAAGCGATTACGAATATCCCGGTGCCCTCTGATGAACTGAAAGGTAAAGTGGTGGAAGAGTTGGAGAAGGGTTATAGATTAAACGGAAAAATAATTCGTTTCGCAAAAGTAGTAATAGGAAGTTAGGTTGACAATTTGAGGGTTTGTGTCAAATCTCAAATTTGATAAATTTACAAAATGATAAGATGGCTAAAAAAGATTTTTACGATATATTAGAAATATCAAAGGGTGCAAGTGCTGAAGAAATAAAAAAGGCTTATCGCAAGATGGCTATAAAATATCATCCTGACAAAAACCCGGGTGACAAAGCGGCCGAAGATCTCTTTAAAGAAGCTGCGGAAGCATATGAGATATTAAGTAATCCTGAAAAGAAACAGCGTTACGATCAATACGGTCATGCCGGAATGGGTGGTGGTAATGGTGGTTTTGGCGGTGGAGGCGGTCAGGGTTTTGGCGGCATGAATATGGATGATATCTTCAGTCAGTTTGGAGATGTTTTTGGTGGCCACTTTGGTGGAGGTGGTGGAAGCAGAAGAGGTGGACGCAGAGTGAACAGAGGTTCTAATCTTCGTGTTAAAGTGAAGTTGAATCTAGAAGAGATTGCAAATGGAGTTGAGAAAAAAATAAAAGTAAATAAATACGTTTCTTGCAAAACCTGCACCGGCACCGGCGCCAAAAACGGATCAGCATTTAATAGCTGTTCAACGTGTAAAGGTTCCGGACAAGTTACCCGGATTACAAATACGATTTTGGGTGCAATGCAAACAACGAATACATGTCCTACATGTGGAGGTGAAGGTCAGACAATCACAGATAAATGTACTGCTTGTCATGGTGATGGAATTGTGCGCGATGAAGAAGTAATCAATATTAACATCCCTGCAGGTGTAGCGGATGGCATGCAATTGTCAGTAGCGGGACGGGGAAATATGGGAGCGCGTGGTGGAGTTGCGGGTGATTTGATTGTTGTGATCGAAGAAATAGAACACGAGCATTTGAAACGCGATGGCATGAATTTGTTTTATGACCATTTTGTAAGTTATTCTGATGCAGCTTTGGGAACTCAAATTGAAGTTCCGACTATAGACGGTAAAGCGAAGATTAAAGTTGAACCAGGTACACAAAGCGGAAAAGTACTTCGTTTAAAAGGAAAAGGATTGCCTGATATTAATACGTATGGTCGCGGTGATATTTTGGTAAATATAAATGTTTGGACACCACAGCATCTTTCGAAAGAGGAGAAAAAAATTCTAGAGGATTTGAAAGAATCTACGAATTTCAAACCCAATCCGACTAAAAAAGACAAAGGTTTCTTTGAACGGATGAAACAGTATTTCGAATAAAATGAATATTCTATCGGCAAAAAATATAGTAAAACGCTATGCAACACATACTGCTTTAGATGATGTGAGCCTCGATATTCCGGCGCAAAGTATTTTTGGTTTGCTTGGTCCCAATGGTGCTGGAAAAACATCTCTCATTCGAATCATCAATCAAATTACCGGTCCGGATAGCGGGGAAGTTTTTTTTGAAAACGAAAAACTTTCACCGAAGCATGTGGAGCAAATCGGTTATCTGCCTGAAGAGCGGGGTTTATATAAAAAAATGGAAGTGGGAGAGCAGGCATTATACTTGGCTCAATTGAAGGGAATGAAAAAGGCGGATGCAAAGAAGAAATTAAAATACTGGTTTGAAAAATTTGAGATAGATGCTTGGTGGCATAAAAAAGTAGAAGAACTTTCAAAGGGTATGCAGCAAAAGGTTCAATTTATTGTAACAGTGATGCATGAACCCAAACTGTTGATCCTTGATGAACCCTTCAGTGGATTCGATCCTATCAATGCAAACATTATCAAAAACGAGATCTTAAATTTAAAAGCACAAGGCGCTACTATATTATTCTCGACACATAATATGGGATCTGTAGAAGAGTTGTGCGACAATATAGCCTTGATTAATCGTTCAAGAAAAATCATTGACGGTTCGGTGAAAGATATCCGTAAAGAAAATAAATCCAATCTTTTTGAAGTTGAATTTACCGGGAACATGATGGGCTTTACTAATTCGTTGTGGACATACGGTAAGTTAGGCGAATACAAGGCTGAAGGTGAATTGTGTAAGGCGCAAATTCAATTAACACCCGGGAGCACAGCTAATCAGCTGTTGTTATCGGTTTTGTCCGCTGTTGAAATACATTCTTTCAAAGAGCTCGTTCCGAGTATGAATGATATTTTTATAAAGAAAGTAAGCGAACAAAATAGTATTGGAACACAAAGTAATTTTATAGAATAAAAAAATAAGTCAAAAGAGTTAAGTCATAAGTCAAAATCAATTAAATACTGATTCATTAATATAATATTATTTAAGACTTCACACTGAGTGGAGTCGAAGTGCATGGTCGTAATTCGAAAATACATGAATAAAATACTTCTCATAATAAAGCGTGAATATCTTTCACGGGTAAAGAAAAAGTCATTCATCCTGATGACAATTCTTGGTCCTATATTAATGGTCGGTATCATGATTGTTCCAATTTGGTTGTCGATGCAGAAAACCGAGAAACAAAAGGTGGAAGTGATTGACGATAGTTTTTTATTTACTGGACTAATTCAGGAGAAAGATATTGTTCATTTTGATTATCCTCCCATTACAATTGAGCAGGCACGTGCAGGTTTTTTTGATACCGATTATGATGCTATTTTATGGATACCAAAAAATGTTTTAAATGGCGGACAAAACGGGATTAATTTATTTTACAAAAAACAATTGAGTAATTCTGCTCAACAGCATATTCAGTATAGCATTAGTAAAATGCTTTATGAAGTTATGCTTGCAAAGAACAAAGTGAATGTCAATCTGATCAAGGACGCGAAAGATAAATCGACGTTTACGATGATTACGACACAAGTGGACGAAGCGGGGAATGATAAAAAAACAAATACAGGCTTATATATGGGGATCGGACTTGTCGCAGCAATTATGATCTACATTTTTATTTTTATGTATGGAGTGCAAGTCATGCGTGGCGTGATGGAAGAAAAAACAAGTCGAATAGTAGAAGTGATTCTATCATCAGTAAAACCATTCCAATTAATGATGGGGAAAATTGTTGGTGTAGCTTTAGTAGGATTGACTCAGTTTTTACTTTGGGTAATACTATCAACTACTCTTTACACTGTTGCTGTTGCTACATTTTTGAAAGACATTGATATGAAACAAATTCAAGCGAAAGAAGAAGTTATTAAGATTGGAGAGAATTTGGATTTTGAAAAAATGGGTAAAATTGAAGAGCCAAATGAGATGACACAATTATGGAATGATTTTAAGCAGGTAGATATGCCATTCATTACATTGTGTTTCTTGTTTTATTTCTTAGTAGGTTATTTGATGTATAGTGCAATGTTTGCAGCCATAGGTGCTGCTGTGGATAGTGAAGCAGATACCAATCAGTTTATGTTACCTATTACCATTCCGCTTATTTTTTCTTTTGGTATCGCACAAACTGTAATGCAAGATCCCGAAGGTTCATTGGCCGTTTGGTTTTCTATGATTCCGCTCACTTCTCCTGTTGTAATGATGGTCCGTTTGCCATTTGGTGGCGTTTCTGCATTGGAGATAGCTTTGTCTATGGGCTTGTTGGTTCTAGGTTTTCTTTTTACAACATGGCTAGCTGGAAAGATTTACCGTACAGGAATTTTGATGTATGGAAAAAAGATAAGCTGGAAAGAACTTGGCAAATGGCTGTTTTATAAAGGTTAAT
The DNA here is from genome assembly GCA_945885475.1 of Chitinophaga pinensis. GTDB lineage: Bacteria > Bacteroidota > Bacteroidia > 2-12-FULL-35-15 > 2-12-FULL-35-15 > 2-12-FULL-35-15. Next base: position 59,911 of record CAMCYR010000011.1, on the reverse strand, counting down.
TCAGACTTTAAAGATTCCCGTAAATTTCATACCTTGTAGCATCAAAAGCTACTTTATTATGAAGATCGCAGTTATCGATTTAGGAACCAACACGTTTAACTTACTTATCGTAGAAGTTAATTCTGATAAAACATATTCCACTGTTTTTCAAACCAAAATTTCTGTAAAGCTTGCTGAGGGAGGTATCAATAAAGGATTTATTGCTGAGGTCCCTTTTCAGCGCGGAATAGATGCTTTTAAGTCACATTACAATACCACTCAAAAATACCAGGCAGATAAAATTTATGCATTCGCAACTTCCGCAATTCGCGGAGCATCCAATGGTTTTGAATTTATTGAAAAAGCGAAGTCTGAAACCGGAATTCAGATTCAGATGATTTCTGGTGATCGTGAGGCAGAGTTGATTTTTTATGGCGTTCGTTCTGCTGTTGCGATGAGTGATGAAACCTGTTTGATCATTGACATTGGAGGTGGCAGTACAGAGTTTATTATTGCTAACAAAAATGAAATATTCTGGAAGCAAAGTTTTTTATTAGGAGCTGCAAGGTTATTAGAATTGTTTCCTCCTTCTGATCCAATTACTGAAAGAGAGATCGATGTGTTTAAAAATCATTTAAATAAAGAGTTGCAGCCATTGTTTGATGCGGTAAAGAAATTTCCGATAACAGAATTGTTGGGTTCATCCGGTTCATTTGATTCGTTGGCTGAAATGATTGCACATCGTTTTTATTCGCCTTCGGTTTTAGAAGGCAAAACAGAATATACTTTTAAATTGGAAGATTGCGAAACGATCTATAATGATATTTTAAAGTCAACAAATGCAGAACGTTTGCAAATAAAGGGTTTGGTGGCAATGCGTGTGGATATGATCGTTGTATCCAGTATCATAGTGCATTTTGTGATCAGTTCACTGGATATTAACAAAATGAGGTTGTCGACTTACTCTTTGAAAGAAGGAGTTATTTGCGAGGTATTAAATGGAAAATTATAAAGGCTGAAAATTAAATTATAAATTTGCCTGGTGTAACATATCTGAATAAAATATTCATATACAAAATTATTTAATTTTAAGATGGCTAAACTGTTGATCATAGATGACGAGAAAAGTATTCGTAAAACATTACGTGAAATTCTTGAGTATGAAAAATATCTCGTAGATGAAGCTTCAGACGGAGTGGAAGGAATTGCGATGATCCAAAAAGAGAAGTATGATATTGTGTTGTGTGATATTAAAATGCCGAAAATGGATGGAATTGAAGTGCTAGATAAAATTATGCAGCTATCGTCCGACACTTCGGTAGTGATGATATCCGGTCATGGAAATATAGAAACTGCTGTAGAAGCTGTTAAAAAAGGAGCATTTGATTTTATCGCAAAACCTTTGGATCTGAATCGTTTGTTGGTGACGATTCGTAATGCGATGGACAAATCCACATTGGTAACAGAAACAAAGGTGCTAAAGAAAAAAGTGAGTAAAACATTTGATATGGTTGGAGAGTCGAAAGCGATCCAGCAAATTCAGGAGATGATTGAGCGTGTTGCTCCAACGGACGCCCGAGTGTTGATTACAGGAGGAAATGGAAGTGGAAAAGAGTTGGTTGCACGGTGGCTTCATGAAAAGAGCAATCGGGCTAATGCACCTTTGATCGAGGTAAATTGTGCTGCTATTCCCAGTGAATTGATAGAGAGTGAATTGTTTGGTCATGAAAAAGGTGCATTTACTTCTGCTATAAGTCAGAGAAAAGGAAAGTTTGAACAGGCAGAAGGTGGCACTTTATTTATGGATGAGATCGGTGATATGAGTCTTTCTGCTCAAGCAAAAGTATTGCGTGCCTTACAGGAAAATAAAATTACAAGAGTAGGAGGAGAGAAAGAAATAAAAGTGAATGTGAGAGTGGTTGCTGCTACCAACAAGGATCTTCAAAAAGAGATTGCCGCGGGGAACTTTAGAGAAGATCTTTATCACCGTTTGAGTGTTATCTTAATTCATGTTCCATCATTGAATGAGCGTAAAGACGATATTCCATTGTTAGCGGATCATTTTTTAAAGATGATTTGTGAGGATCACGGAATGTCTAACAAGATCTTTTCCAAAGAAGCGATCAAAGAATTGCAAAAAATAAATTGGACTGGAAATATTCGCGAATTCAGAAACGTTGTAGAACGGTTAATTATACTTTGTGATAAAACAATTACTGATAAAGATGTAATCGCATATGCCCGGCCTTTAAAAGGTTAAATAGATGTTACTTTAGTTTGAGTACAAAAATATAGGGGAACATTTTACCTGTAACATATACATTTTTTGTAAGCGGATCGTATGCTATGCCATTCAGAACATCCGCTTCTGGACTTATGTTTCTTGCTTCATCTGATAAAGTAGAAAAATCTAAGATTCCGACAACCTTACCGCTATTGGAATCGATCTTTACAACATAGTTTTTCGTCCATATATTCGCATAGATAAATCCATCGATAAATTCAAGTTCATTTAAAAAATCTTCAGCGTAACCGGCATTCGTAACATTAATTGTTTTTGTTGGTGTCAATGTTACTGGATCGATATATGTCAGCACATTTGTTCCGTCACTCATAATCAGAGAGCTTCCATCTGTTGTCATTCCCCAGCCTTCTCTATTTTTATAACCGAATTGTCCTATTTGTTTATACGTTTTCGCATTGTACACAAACCCGATCTGGTTCTTATAAGTCAGTTGATAGATCTTGTCGTCCAGAATAGTAATTCCTTCACCAAAATATTTTCTTCCCAGGTCAACTTTTGTATTTATTTTGCCTGAAGCCGAATCAATTATTCCAATTACAGATTTTGTTTGTGGCAGATTTTCCGGTGATCCGGTACTTTCGTATAGTTCCCCCTTATGAAAGAGTAGGCCTTCCGTGAATGAGTTGATATCGTGGGGGATTTTTTTTAATACTTCGAAATTAATTGAAGGAACCAATTCCTCTGTTTTAGGAATTGTAGTTTCAATTTGGTTTGTTTTAGGATCCGATGAGCAGGAAATAAAAAAAGTACAAAGAATAAAATAGAGAACTACATTTTTCATTAGCGTAAAAGATTTTTGTTTTGCAGCATGCCGCTTTCAGTGAGTTTTTGTAAGTAAGGTTCGTAGATTGCTTCCTTAATCAGATTGATATGTCCCATGTGATGGCAGTCTGTACCTAAAAAAGAGATCATATTCTTATCGATCATTTGTTCCGCTATTTTTTTTGTATCGAGAGAATAATATCCTGTAAGTGAATTGATGTTCAGCTGAAGCAGTACCCCTTTATCAATAAATGCTTCATATTTTTCAAAGTCTTTATGCCAAAAATTATATCTTTCAGGATGCGCTAAAACAGGTTTGTAGCCCAATAGCTGCATTTTAAAGATAACATGGAAAAGATTGTCTGGAGGATTCATGTAGGAGATTTCAAATAGTAAGTGCTTGTTGCCAAAAGTCAATAATTTTTCCTCATCCAGTTTTCGTTCAAAATCATAATCGAGATAATATTCAGAAACGGCATCAAATTCAATGGGTATGTTTTGTTCCTTTAATGCTTCCTTTACTTTTTCGGAACCGCTTAAGATAGATTCAGCGGTGTTACGGTAATAATCGCTCATGGTATGTGGAGACGTAATTATTTTTTTATACCCCAATTTGTATAATTCCGAAACCATTTGTACGCTTTCCTCAAGGGTTTTAGCTCCGTCATCAATACCCGGAATAAAATGGGAGTGAATGTCGCAGCCAACAATGGACAGATCGACAGGAGTCGTAAGTCGCTTTTGTTTTTTACTGAAAATATTAAATAGTCCCATTTATAAGGTATGACTTTTTAGTAATTTGAAAAAGTGTAATTAAATCGGAATAAAAAACTACTGAGTTTTAAACCAGTTTAAGGTGCGTTTTAATCCCTCCTCAATTTTTACTGTCGGAAAATAATTCAACGTGTTTTGTGCTTTAGAAATGTCAGCGAGTGAATCCCGAACATCTCCTGGTCTTTCAGCCCGATAGGTTTGCTGAACAGTTGTTCCAATTAACTTTTTCAGCGTATCAATCAATTGATTGAGTGAGACACGCTCGCCAACAGCAATGTTAAAAACGATACCTTCTGCTTTCATATTCTGTTCAAACATAGCTTTGATATTTGCCTGAACAGCATTTTCAACAAATGTAAAATCCCGCGTTTGCTCACCATCTCCGTTTATTGCAGGAGGAATATTGTTGCGGAGCGCATTGATAAATAAAGGAATGGCAGCAGCGTATTCTCCTTTCGGATTTTGACGAGGGCCGAATATATTAAAATAACGAAGCCCAATTATTTCCATGTTGTATGTTTTTGCAAAAATTTCGCCATACAATTCATTAGTCATTTTTGATACTGCGTATGGAGACAATTGCTTGCCAATCTGATTTTCAACTTTCGGCAAGATCTTGCTGTCTCCATAAACAGAAGAAGAACTTGCATATACAATTCGTTTAACTTTCGCATCGCGTGCAGCGATTAATACATTAATGAATCCCGTTGCATTCACATTGTGAGTCGCGATCGGATTTTGTATTGATCGGGGAACAGAACCGAGTGCCGCCTGATGAAAAACATAATCAATTCCCGTGCAAGCCTTCATGCAATCTTCTAAATTGCAGATATCACCTTTTATGAATTGAAAATTTGGTAATGAACTATACGGATGTATATTTTCTTCGAACCCTGTGATAAGATTATCGAGTACAACTACTTTTTTTGCATTGTATTTTATCAGATATTCTACAATGTTGGAGCCAATGAAGCCTGCACCACCAGTTACTAGAAATGTTTTAGCTGAAATATCTAAAGAGTGAAAAGGGGTAGCGTACATGTTCATTTACAGTTTACAGTTTGAAAGTATACCCTTAGTGGCATAATACTTTCAGGTATTGAACTATCGTTTTGTATATTGTAGTTCGTAATATTTTTGGTAATCACCGGAAGTTACATTGTTTAACCACTCCTCATTGGCCAAATACCAATCTACAGTTTTTTCCAGTCCTTCTTCAAATTGTAAAGAAGGCACCCATCCTAGTTCTTTTTGAAGTTTTGATGAGTCGATAGCATAGCGTAAATCGTGTCCGGCACGGTCTTTAACAAAGGTAATGAGTTTGGCCGATTCCCCTTCCGCACGATTTAATTTTTTGTCCATTATTTTACATAACAGATGAATTAGATCAATATTTGTCCATTCATTATGTCCTCCGATATTAAATGTTGCTCCGGCTTTTGCGTTGTGAAAGATCACATCAATTGCACGCGCATGATCTTCAACATACAACCAATCACGTATATTTTCTCCCTTTCCATAGATTGGGATTGCTCTATTATTTTTAATATTTAAAATAGATAGCGGAATAAGTTTTTCAGGGAAGTGGTGACTACCATAATTATTTGAGCAGTTTGATATTACAGCATCCATTCCGTAGGTATCGTGATAGGCTCTTACAAAATGGTCGGAGCTGGCTTTTGATGCTGAGTAAGGACTGTGAGGGTCGTAAGCTGTTGTTTCAGTGAACAAGCCTGACTCACCCAAGGTGCCATATACTTCATCCGTGGAAACGTGATAAAAACGGTGAGCTGAAAAATTATCCTTCCATTCATTTTTTGCTGCATTCAGCAAGTTGACGGTGCCGATAACATTTGTCATTACAAATTCCAAAGGATTACTTATACTCCTGTCGACATGACTTTCTGCAGCTAAATGGATAACACTTTCGAATTTATGTACAGAAAATAATTCGTTTACAAATGCAGCATCAACGATATCTCCTTTTATAAAAGAATAATTTGGTTTGTTTTCAACATCTTTTAAATTGGCAAGATTACCTGCATAGGTAAGCTTATCCATATTTACTATTTCATAATTAGGATATTTATTTACAAAAAGGCGAACAACGTGCGATCCAATGAATCCTGCACCACCGGTAATTAGAATTTTTTTCATTTTATAAATCGTTTCATTATTTTATATTGATCGATGATCTTCTATAAACTCCAGTATGTTAACTCTTTGATTTTATCTTTTAAAATACCTTTAATGTCCGTAAGAATACCGCCTTCCGAAAGGATCGATTTAAAATACGCTTCATCAAGGTTTAAATATTCTTTATGATTAACAGCAACAACAACAGCATCGTATCCTTTACCCACTGTTTTTGTTAATTCAAATCCGTATTCATGTTTTAATTCATCGGAATCAGCATGCGGGTCGATCACGTCTACCTGTACACCAAATGATTTAAATTCTTTGATCACATCCGATACTTTTGAGTTACGGACATCGCTTACATTCTCTTTGAATGTTGCACCCATTACAAGCACACGAGATTCTGATAGATTTTTTTTAGCAGCGATAATTTTTTTAACGGTTTGTTTGGCAACATAAAATCCCATCGAATCATTTACATAACGACCTGAATTGATCACACGTGCGTGGTAGCCTAGTTCTTCTGCTTTGTAAGTTAAATAATATGGATCAACTCCAATGCAGTGTCCTCCTACAAGTCCGGGTGAAAATTTTAAGAAATTCCATTTTGTACCTGCTGCTTCCAACACATCGTAGGTGTTTATTCCAATGCGGCTGAAGATGATCGATAATTCATTCATCAATGCGATGTTTACATCACGTTGCGTATTTTCAATGATCTTAGCTGCTTCAGCAACTTTAATAGACGCTGCTTTATGAACACCGGGTTCAACAATAATTTTATACGTTTCAGCAACAACTTCAAGTGATTCTTCATCGCAGCCGGAAACAACTTTTAGGATTTTAGTGATGGTATGTTCTTTATCTCCCGGATTAATGCGTTCGGGAGAATAGCCTACTTTAAAATCAGTTTTGAATTTCAATCCTGAAACTTCTTCCAAAACAGGGATGCAATCTTCTTCCGTACAACCCGGATAAACTGTTGATTCATAAACTACATAATCCCCTTTTTTTAATGCTTTTCCAACAGATCGTGAAGCACCAAGCAATGGTTTCAGATCCGGCAGATTGTGCTCATCAATTGGTGTTGGAACAGCAATAATGAAAAAGTTTGCAGATTTTAAAACATCAATAGAAGCGGTGAATTCAATATCGCAATCCTCAAAATCTTTTGATTCTAATTCCTGAGATGGATCGATATTGTTTTGCATCATTTTTACGCGGTCTTCATTGATGTCAAAACCGATAACCTTTACTTTCTTAGCAAACGCTAAGGCAATCGGTAAGCCAACGTAGCCAAGTCCGATCACAGCAATTTTCGCTTCTTTGTTTTTTATTTTATTTATCATAATTTATGATTTTTTATCTGGTTTTCTTAATGAATAAATCCGTTCAATAATATCAACAACCTTTAATCCCTCCATTGCGTTGGTTGTAAGAGTCGTTCTACCTTTTAATGTATCGATTACATTTGCGATGACTTGTGGATGATTGTTTGCAGAACCTTTATATGTTCCATAATCATTTGCTTCATTGGTCGGATCCAGATCCGGTAATGTGTAATCTATGATATTACACAAATCAACCTGATCCATATATTGTCCGCCAACCTTCACACTTCCTTTGCTACCGATAATTGTAATGCTACTTTCAAGGTTAGTGTTCCATACAGCAGTAGAATAATTGATACTTCCCATTCCACCATTTACAAAATTGAAATTTACAAATCCGCTATCTTCAAATTCAGTTAAGTTGGCGTGGTTGAAATCATTGAATTTTGCCTGAATATCTTTCATGTCGCCAAAGATCCAGTATAGCAGATCGATCCAGTGAGAGAACTGTGTGAATAGTGTTCCGCCATCCAATTGCTGGGTCCCTTTCCATCCGCCTTTTTTATAATAGCGTTCATCACGATTCCAATAACAGTTCAGTTGAACCATATAGATGTCGCCAATGATCTTTTCTTCAACAATTTTTTTTAACCAAACAGAAGGAGGAGAAAAGCGGTTTTGCATTACACAAAAAACTGTTTTTTGATTTTGCAATGCTTTAAAAATCATTGTTTCACAATCTGCCTTGGTAAGAGCCATCGGCTTTTCGCATACAATGTGTTTTCCTGCATCGAGCGCAGTATAAGAGTGCTGCGCATGCAAACCGTTTGGCGTACAAATATTCAAAACTTCAACCTCAGGATGAGCCGATAAAAGTTCTTCCACTGAGGAGTAGAATTTCTCTTTCAGATCGTTTAGGTTTAATTTATCTTTCGGCAAAGTATCACACACAGCTACCAATTCTGCTTCGGGATTTCTCCGAACCATTTCAGCGTGTCGCTTGCCAATGTGCCCTTGCCCGATAACTGCAAATTTAATTTTCATTCTGTTAATTTTCGATTTTTTTTACTTGACCTTTGTCCAACTTGTATTTTTCTTTACTTTCAATACAAACGGCTATCCCTTCATTATCAAATTGTAAACGGTGACCGTATTCGCTGATCCAGCCCATTTGTTTAGCAGGATTTCCGACCCATAATGAAAAAGGCTGCACATTTTTTGTAACAACAGCACCTGCACCGATAAAAGCATAAGCTCCAATATCATGTCCGCAAACAATAGTTGCATTTGCTCCGATGGTTGCACCTTTCCCAACGTGTGTTTTTGCGTATTCATTTTTACGGTTGATTGCACTGCGTGGGTTAATCACATTCGTGAACACCATTGATGGTCCGAGGAAAACATCGTCATCACAAGTAACACCCGTATAAATAGAAACATTATTTTGAACTTTCACATTTTTCCCTAAAACTACCTCCGGAGAGATCACTACATTTTGTCCGATGTTGCAATTTTCTCCCAATGTGCAATTCGGCATAATGTGAGAAAAGTGCCAGATCTTGGTTCCTTTTCCGATATTGCATCCCTCGTCTATGATGGCGGTTTCGTGGTTGTAATATTCTTTGCTCATTAGTTAAAACTTCTATGTTCTGTTTTATTCAATTCATCTTTCGACAATGACTTAAAATAGTCATACGTAATTTTTAATCCCTCAGCTCTTCCTACTTTAGGTTCCCAGCCTAAAATTTCTCGTGCTTTCGTGATGTCTGGTTTGCGTTGTTTCGGATCATCTTGCGGCAACGGTTTTGAAATTAATTTTTGTGTTGTGCCGGTTAGTTTGATAATCTCTTCACCAAATTCCTTGATCGAAATTTCACTAGGATTTCCAACATTAACAGGTTGAGAATAATCGCTCATCAATAATCGGAAGATCCCTTCAACGAGGTCATCCACATAACAAAATGAACGAGTTTGTGATCCGTCACCGAACATGGTAAGGTCTTCCCCCCGTAATGCTTGTCCTATAAATGCGGGCAATACACGTCCGTCATTCAGTCGCATGCGAGGTCCGTAAGTGTTGAAAATACGAATAATACGCGTTTCAACTCCATGATACGTATGGTAAGCCATAGTCATCGCTTCCATAAAACGCTTAGCCTCATCGTATACTCCGCGCGGTCCTACAGGATTTACATTTCCCCAATATTCTTCTGTTTGCGGGTGAACTATTGGATCTCCATATACTTCAGAAGTAGAAGCAACTAATATTCTTGCTTTTTTCACTCTCGCTAATCCAAGTAAATTATGCGTTCCCAATGAACTTACTTTTAATGTTTGAATTGGAATTTTCAGATAATCAATAGGAGAAGCGGGAGAAGCGAAATGAAGAATGTAATCTAAGTCGCCCGGTACAAAAACAAATTTAGAAACATCATGATGATAGAACTCGAAATTTTCAAGTTTCATAAGATGTTCAATATTTTTAAGATCACCGGTGATCAGATTATCCATACCAATTACATGATAACCTTCTTTTATGAACCGGTCACAAAGGTGAGAGCCCAAAAAGCCTGCAGCACCTGTTATTAATATTCGTTTTTTCGCCACTTTAATTGTTTTATTTCAGTTAGTTCATATTAATTGCTGATAATTCTTCAATGAAAGCATAATCAGCATTATCCAAAAGCTACAGTTCATCTCCAAAAAGATTCACTGTTTTTTATTTTACTGTTTCTCTTCCGATACTTGTGTAAAAGAAACCTAATTCTTTCATTTGGTCGATTCCATATAGATTTCTTCCATCAAAAATTGCTTTGTTTTTTAACAGAGAAGAAACTTTTTCAAAATCGGGAGTTCTGAATAAACTCCATTCTGTGGCAATTACTAATGCGTCCGCATCTCTAAGCGCATCATATTCATCCAATGCAAAATTAATTGTATCTCCCACTAATTTTCTAACATTGTTCATTGCTTCCGGATCATAAGCAGAAACATTCGCTCCGGCTTTCAGCAATTCATCAATGATGTATAATGCAGGCGCTTCGCGGATATCATCGGTATCGGGTTTAAATGCAAGGCCCCAAACAGCAATTTTTTTACCTTTCAGATCATCTTTGAAGTAGTTTTTTATTTTTGGGATGATAATTGTTTTTTGTTTTTCGTTGATTTCCATTACCGATTCTAAAATTTTAAAATCGTAATTTACTTCAGCCGCAGATTTCGCTAATGCCTGTACATCTTTAGGGAAGCAGCTGCCGCCGTAACCGATACCAGGAAACAAGAAACGTTTTCCAATTCTGTCGTCACTACCAATACCAATCCGAACAGCATCCACATCGGCACCAACCAGTTCACACATATTTGCAATTTCGTTCATGAACGTGATCTTCGTAGCCAAAAATGCATTTGCAGCATATTTTGTTAATTCGGCAGAGCGTTCATCCATAAAAATAATCGGGTTACCCTGACGAACATAAGGTTTGTAGAGCTCTTCCATTGTTTTTCTTGCTTTGTCAGAACTCGCTCCGATAACCACGCGGTCAGGTTTCAAGAAATCATCAACAGCGAAACCTTCACGTAAAAATTCAGGATTAGAGACGATATCGAATTCAACAGTAGCATTTTTTGCAACAGCAGCGCGAACTTTGTCTGCTGTGCCAACAGGAACCGTGCTTTTGTCAACGATTACTTTGTAGTCTTTAATTATTTTCCCAAGATCATCTGCAACACCTAGGATATAACTGAGGTCGGCAGATCCGTCTTCACCCGGAGGTGTTGGCAATGCAAGGAAAATAATTTTTGCCTTTTCAATAGCCTCGGCTAAGTTGGTGGTGAACGTTAATCGACCTTGTTTGATATTCCGCTCAAACAAAACATCCAGATGTGGCTCATAAATGGGAACAACACCGGCTTGCATTTTTTGCACTTTCTCTTTATTAATATCAACACAGATAACGTGATTTCCTGTTTCTGCGAGACACGTACCGGTAACCAATCCAACGTAACCAGTTCCTACTACTGCTATATTCATATTTTTGTAAGATTTATTTTATATTCTAAAAACTATTTATTTAAAAATTCCAAAACCGAGTCGGTGATGTATTTCAACGTTTCCTCTTCTAATTCGGTGTGCATTGGCAGGGAAACAACCGAATCACACAGTTTTTCAGTAACCGGAAAATCACCTGCTTTGTAGCGCGGATCTAAATATGCTTTTTGAAGATGTAATGGAATTGGGTAATAGATCATTGCAGGGATTTCTTTCCCGGATAAAAATTCACGAAAAGCATTTCTGTCTACTCCGCTGAGTTGCAGTGTATACTGGTGAAATACGTGGTCAGAGAATGTCGCTCGAGTAGGTGTTTTTAATTTGGGATGATTTGCAAATGCTTTGTCGTAGTAAATTGCAGCGTTGTTTCTTGCCGCAGCATAGTTGTCGAGATCGCGTAATTTTATTCTCAAAACGGCAGCCTGAATACTATCCAAACGGGAATTGACACCAATTGAATCGTGCACATATTGAACCGACTGTCCATGATTGGCGATCATTCTGATCTTAGCCGCTAAAGCGTCATCATTAGTAAAGATGGCCCCGCCATCCCCGTAGCATCCTAAATTTTTAGAAGGAAAAAAAGATGTACAACCAACCGTTCCTACTGTTCCCGCCTTTTTTGTTGAGCCGTCAGGATATTTGTAGTTTGCGCCAATCGCTTGAGCAGTATCTTCAATAACATATAAATTGTGTTTTTTCGCTAAGGCCATGATCGCTTCCATATCGGCACATTGTCCGAATAAGTGAACGGGTACAATTGCTTTTGTTTTTGGGGTAATCGCTTTTTCAATAGCGTGTACATCAATCTCAAATGTGTTAGGGACAACGTCTACCAAAACAGGCTTTAAGCCAAGTAAGGCAATTACTTCGGCTGTAGCAACATAAGTAAAGTCGGCAGTGATAACTTCATCACCCGGTTTCAGATCAAGTGCCATCATTGCTATCTGCAGGGCATCTGTGCCATTCGCACATGGTATTACATGTTTCACTTCAAGATATTGTTCCAGTTCAGCCTGAAACGATTTAACTTCAGGACCATTAATAAATGCTGTATTATCTAATACATTTTGGATAGCAGCATCCACCTCAGTTTTTATTTTTTCATATTGACTTTTTAAGTCAACCATTTGAATTTTTTTCGCAGTTTTTGTCATTCGTTTTTTACGATTTAAATAAGAATGCGAATATAATGAAAATATATAAATTCTAAGGGCAATTTCTGCCTCTTGAATTCGTTTAAAAACCTTATATTTACAAACATTTTTATTGAAATGAAGAAAGTCTGTTTTTTACTTATTTCTATTTTTGTTTTGTCTTTTAATTTATCTGCCCAGATAAGTATAAAAGACTCTTCTATTTATACCCCTTATGTGGGCTTATCTTATGGCTATCAGTTTAGTTCAGGCGATATGGAGACTCGCTTTGGTGATAATTCGGCTATTGGTTTAAACCTGGATTTTAAGACTAAAAAATACTGGTCATTTGGTATAAATGGAAGTTATATTTACGGTAAAGAAGTAAAAGAAAGTCTTTTTGCCAACATTTCTACTCCTTCAGGCGGAATTATCAATGGAAATGGTGAATATGCCGATGTTCGTTTGTTCGAGCGCGGTTTTACAGTTTCGGTTACCGGAGGAAGAATGTTTGCCTTTAAAAAGCCGAATCCGAACAGTGGATTTATTTTAAGTATCGGAGCTGGATTTATTCAACATAAAATAAGGATAGAGACGATCGGAAATAATGTTCCCCAACTTTCAAAAGAATACAAAAAAGGATACGATCGCTTAACGAACGGCTTTTTGTTGAGTCAGAATCTTGGTTATTTATATCTAAGCAATAATAGATTAGTAAATTTCTATATTGGTTTAGAATGTATGCAAGGTTTTACTCAGAGCCGAAGAAGCTTCGATTATGATCTTATGAAAAAAGATACTCAGAAACGAGTAGATATTTTATATGGTGGGAAAATTGCTTGGATACTCCCGCTTTACAAAAAAGCGCCTCTTGAATTTTATACGTATTAATGAGATTCTTTTATAACATTTCCATCTTCTTTTATTACTTGGTGATCCGTATTGCCTCATTTTTTAATCCGAAAGCGGTGTTATGGCTTAAAGGAAGAAAAAATGTTTTTGATCGAATTGAGTCCGCAATACGAACATCAGAATCTAAACAGTTGATTTGGTTTCATTGCGCTTCTCTTGGGGAGTTTGAGCAAGGCAGGCCATTGATGGAGAAGTTGAAAAAGCAGAACCCCTCAGTTAAAATTATACTTACTTTCTTTTCTCCATCGGGTTACGAGATCCGAAAAAATTATTCAGGAGCAGATCACATTTTTTATTTACCGATGGATACTCCATCCAATGCGAAAAAATTTATTGAGATAGTAAAGCCCGAAAAAGTTTTTTTTGTGAAATATGAATTTTGGTTCAATTACCTGAATGAACTGAAACGTAAAAATATTCCAACGTATTTAGTGAGTGGAATATTCAGAGACGATCATTATTTTTTTAAAAGCACAGGAGCTTGGTTTCGGAAACAATTGGTGACGTTCACTCATTTTTATGTGCAAGATGAAAAGTCCTTGACTTTATTGAATGCAATTGGTTATTCGAATGTTACGCTGGCTGGAGATACCCGTTTCGACAGAGTGTTTGAGCTTGCGTCAAATGTAAAGCAGATCGATCTGGTAAAACAGTTTGCTGCGGATAAAACAGTGCTGATCGTTGGTAGCAGTTGGAAAGAAGATGAGGAAATTATTTCAAGTTTTAAATTGGATCATTTTAAATTGATCGTTGCCCCGCATGAGATCGATAAGGCTCATCTGGATTCAATAATCGGGCGATTTAGTGCTGTTTCGGTTCTGCTGTATTCAAATGCTACTGAATTGAATATAAAGGATGCTAATGTATTAGTAATTGATAATATCGGAATGCTTTCTTCACTATACCAATATGGAACGATTGCTTTTATCGGAGGTGGCTTCGGTAAAGGAATTCATAATATTCTGGAAGCAGCTACATTTGGCTTGCCTGTTATTTTTGGTCCGAACTACAAAAAATTTACCGAGGCAAAAGAGTTGATCAAATTTGGCGGTGCATTTTCCATTAAGGATGTTTTTGAATTTGAAAAAACAATGCAGTTGTTAAGTGATGAGCAGGTGTTAAAAACGGCTTCAATGATATCCAAAATGTATGTAAAAAACCGTATAGGAGCTACCGATCGGGTTTTATCTAAAGTTCTAAATCCATAAATAATAAATTTATTTTTTTATTTTAAAAAATTCAAAACCCGAAATTGATTCATCGATTTTGGGTTTTGCTTTTATACATTTTTGTGTTACTGATCAATTTGTATAAACGTTTCAAAAAGTAATGAACCATCAATTACTAATAAAAAGTCATAATTGCTGTTTGTCGTTTATTATAATAAGCTTATTTTAGGGTAAAATATAAAATCAATTTTATGGGAAATAACTCAACAAAAACATCCGCATTAATAACGCTTATCTCTGTCTTTTTTTTCTGGGGATTTGTTGCTGCCAGTAATGATATTTTAATTCCTGTTTTTAAAGAAAAATTAAATCTCACGCAAGGACAGGCGCAGCTTATCTCATTGGCCTTTTATATCGCCTATACTGTTGGTTCGGTAATTTATTATATCGTTTCAAAAATTATCGGTCAGGATATTTTAAACCGGATCGGATATAAAAATGGTATTGCACTCGGACTTGTCATTTCCGCATGTGGTACGCTATTGTTTATTCCTGCTGCAGACAATGTGTCGTTCCCTTTGATGATCTCCGGCTTATTTATTGTTGCATTAGGTTTTTCCTTGCAGCAAACCGCTGCCAATCCGCTTGCAATAACCATGGGTGATTCAAAAACAGGATCGCAGCGCTTGAGTCTGGCCGGTGGTGTGAATAATGTAGGGACTACCATCGGACCTTTGTTGTTGAGTTTCGCCATCTTCGGTTCTGTTGCTGTTTCAGGTACCGCATCATTGAGTATAGAAAATATCAAAATACCTTATCTGATTTTGGGCGGAGCTTTTTTAATTGTTGCAGTCATCTTTAAATTCTCGTCTATTCCCAACAGGATTGAAACGGTAGCTGATGATTCATTTACGTCAAAAAAGGATGCGGATAAAAAAAGTGCCCTGAAATATCCGCAATTGGTGTTGGGGATGATCGCTATTTTTGTGTATGTCGGTGTTGAAGTTTCTACGGCAAGTAATCTTCCTGATTTTATGAAACAACACTTAAATACACCAACCGAAAAAATCGCTCCGTTTATTTCTTTGTTCTGGGCGAGTTTGATGATTGGCCGTTGGACCTCGTCTGTCGGTGCTTTTAATTTAAAGGGTGGAGCAAAAGCAATTATGAATTTTCTGATGCCATATATCGCTTTCGGAGTTTTTATCGTAGTGAATAAAATTGCGAATCATGATGTAACACCTTTTTATATTTATGCCTTTGTTATCCTTGCACTAGTTATTGGTGATATGCTCAGCAAAGGAAATCCAGCGCGACAATTATTATTGTATTCACTTTTTGGAATAACAGCATTGATGATCGGAATGTTGTCAGATGGAATGGTAAGTGTCTATGCTTTTATTTCTGTAGGATTGTTTTGCAGCACCTTGTGGCCTTGTATTTATACGCTTGCAATTGCCGGTTTGGGAAAACATACCAACGAAGGTTCTAGCTTCCTGATCATGATGATCATGGGTGGCGGTATTATTAGTTGGATGCAGGGAATGTTATCTGCAGACAATTTATTAGGAATCCAATGGAGTTATTTAGTGGGTGTTGTTTGTTTTGCATATCTAGCATTTTATGCATGGAAAGTACGTTCAATATTAAAATCTCAAGGAATTGATTATGATGCATCAGCTGGTAGCGGCCATTGATATTGGAGGAACCAATACCGTTTTTGGTTTGGTCGATCTGGATGGACAAATTTTATTGAAGGAAACAATTTCTACGGGTCATTTTCCTTTACCCGAAGATTTGGTGAATGCTGTATGTGAGCGAATTGAAATCGCAATGCAACCATTTTCAGCTACTCATATGCTTGCAGGAGTGGGTATTGGTGCACCTAACGGAAATTATTTTAATGGTACGATCGAATTTGCACCAAATTTAAAATGGAATGGTGTTATTCCTTTAGTAAAATTGTTTTCTGAACGCTTGCATGTTCAGGCCGTTCTTTCTAATGATGCGAATGCGGCTACAATAGGTGAAATGATCTTTGGCGGAGCGAAAGGAATGAAGGATTTTATTTTCATTACACTTGGTACAGGTTTAGGGAGCGGTATTGTTGCAAATGGAGAAATAATACTTGGTCACGATAGTTTTGCCGGTGAGATCGGTCATGTGATAATGTTTCCTGATGGACGGCAATGTGGTTGCGGAAGAAGAGGGTGCTTGGAAACGTATTGTTCGGCAACAGGAATCAAGCGGACGTATTCTGATTTGTTAATGAGTCGTCGTATTGATACACAGCTGGAAATACAGGATACAAATGCAAAATATATTTACGAGAAAGCGTTAATGGGCGATCAGGACGCTGTGACTGCTTTTGATCAAATGGGTGATGTTCTTGGTTTGGCTTTGGCTAACAGTGTCGCCTATACTCGTCCCGAAGCCATCTTCTTATTCGGTGGATTAGCAATGGCTGGAGATTTTATTTTTAAACCTACCATAGAAAGTTTCGAAAGAAATTTACTGAATATTTATAAAAATAAAATAAAAATTCTTCCATCACAGTTGGACGAAAATAATGCCGCGATTCTTGGAGCAGCATCATTAATAATAAAAGAATTGAATATCCCTGATTTTTTAAAATGATAAAATGCTTGTCTTTTTGAGTATTAAAAGAAATCTGATAAAAGAAATTTTTAAGTAAATAGAATCATGTCGGATCAGAATAAAAGAAATAAAGAAGAACTTTATATAGAGCTTGTTTTTAAATTACTCTATTTAATTCTTGGTTTATTGATCTTTATCGGAATGTTGGTATATGTTAATATTGCTGGTGTTCCAGACGTTTTTAAGCAAACAGAAAAAATAGCAACTATAGATTCATCAGTTGTAGTTGAAGTTAAATTGCCTATTTCTGATCTCTGGAAAGCGCCGGATACATCAACAATCATAAATGAAAAAAATGCTGAATTAATTTCTTATGGTAAAAAACTGATAGCAAATACTTCTTTGTATTTAGGACCAAATGGAACTGTTGCTCACATAAGCAATGGAATGAATTGTCAGAACTGCCATCTGGAGGCAGGTACAAAACCTTTCGGCAATAATTATAGTGCTGTGGCATCTATATATCCTAAGTTTCGCGAACGTTCGGGTGCAATGGAGAATATTTATAAACGTGTAAACGATTGTTTTCAGAGAAGTTTGAATGGTAAGGCATTAGATACATTGGGTAAAGAAATGCAAGCAATAAAAGCATACATTTTTTGGTTAGGGAAAGATGTAAAAAAAGGAGAAAAACCGAAAGGTGCGGGGCTGACTGAGCTGAAAAATATGGAACGTGCTGCTGATCCTGAAAAAGGGAAATTAATTTATGTTCAGAAATGTTTATCCTGTCATGGAACAAGTGGTGAAGGGAAGAAGAATGTGGATGATTTCTCATTTCAATATCCACCGTTATGGGGCGAGAACAGTTATAATGATGGAGCCGGCTTGTTTCGTTTATCGCGTTTTGCCGGTTATGTAAAATCAAATATGCCATTGGGTGCACGTCATGATAATACACAGCTGACAGATGAAGAAGCCTGGGATGTTGCAGCATTTGTAAATTCACAGGCTCGCCCTAAAAAAGATCTGAGTAAAGATTGGCCAAAAATAGCAGCGAAACCTTTTGATCATCCCTTCGGACCTTATGCTGATCCATTTCCAGAAAGTCAGCATAAGTATGGGCCGTTTAATGATATTATCGCTTTTAAAAAGAAAAATGTCAAAAAATAAATTGAAATTATTGCGCTTTAAATTAAAATTCTGAACTAAATGAATATACTTACACAACCGTGGCCATGGTATGTATCCGGACCATTAATAGGTTTAATGGTGCCGATATTGTTACTGCTTGGAAATAAAACATTCGGTATATCGTCTTCACTGCGTCATATATGTGCAGCATGTATTCCTGGGAAAACAGAGTTTTTTAATTATAATTGGAGAGTAGAATCCTGGAATTTAATTTTTGCTTTTGGGATTATTGTGGGTGGATTTGTTGCTGGTTATATTTTTGAAAATCCACTAGCTGTGCAGATTTCTGAAGAAACTGTTTCTGATCTGTATGCGATGGGAATAAATAATCAGAATGGATTAATTCCTCAGGAGATCTTTAATTTTGAATCACTCTTTTCTTTGAGAGGATTTATCCTTATTGTTGTAGGTGGTTTTTTTGTTGGTTTTGGAACTCGTTATGCCGGTGGTTGCACCTCCGGACATTCAATTATGGGATTATCTAATTTGCAATTTCCATCCTTAGTTGCAACCATTTGTTTTTTTATCGGTGGATTGGTCATGACATGGTTTATTCTTCCATCGATCATGACATTGTAAAATAAAATCAGTAAAAGCGAATCCCTTTTTTACAAAAATAATAAATTCAATCATCAGTAATATGTCAAAAATAAAATTTTTAATACTTGGTTTCATCTTCGGAGTGATACTTATAAAAGCAGAAGTAATCTCTTGGTTTCGGATTCAGGAGATGTTTCGCTTTCAATCGTTTCACATGTATGGAATTATTGGTTCCGCGGTTGTGATTGGGATGATTTCTATCTGGCTGATCAAAAAGTATAAAGTTAAAACAATAGCCGGAGAAGAAATAAAGATCGCATCAAAGGAATTCAATAAAGGAAATGTTATAGGTGGACTGATATTTGGTTTAGGTTGGGCAATGACAGGTGCTTGTCCGGGTCCATTATACGCCTTGGTTGGAAGTGGCTTGTTGATAGTGTTGGTTGCACTATTAAGTGCTGTTATAGGAACATGGGTATATGGAATCTTAAAAAACAAATTACCTCATTAAACGTTTTAATTAATATAAATTATTTAATCTTAATTATGAAAAAAATAATATTAATAGCCACCTGCTTTTTCTTTTCATTGATAGGTGCTGCACAGCAGCCCGCTCAATTAAAATCGTTGCCAATAATTCCTTTACCCAAAGAGCTGAAGTTAAGTAACGATCACTTTGTACTTAGTTCCCAAACAAAAATTGTTTTAATGTCCGATAGTTTTAAACCGGAGGTTGATTATTTAAATAATTATTTTAAAACAAATTATGGATTTGATTTAGCTGTTGTAACTGTTCTGCCAACGGATGGGAATTACATTATTATTACCCGTCCTGATTTCGAAGCCGGCTGGACCGAAAATTATGATTTGACAATAAATCAGAATCAGATCTTTTGTTTAGCCGAAGGAAATGCCGGTTTGTTCTATGCGATGCAAACTCTTATACAGATACTTCCATTGGAAAAGTCCGCTGAAATAAAAATTCCTTGTATTCAGATAAAAGATGCTCCTCGTTATAATTGGCGTGGGATGCATTTAGATTGTAGCCGTCATTTTTTTACAAAGAACGAAGTGAAAAAATACATTGATTATTTAGCAATGTATAAATTCAATGTGTTTCATTGGCATTTGGTGGATGATCAAGGATGGAGAATTGAAATAAAAAAATATCCTTTATTAACTTCTATTGGTGGAACACGCAAGGAAACAATCATCGGAAAAGCGGTATATAATAAAGATTGGACACCTTCAAAAGAGAATAAATACGATGGAATTTCTTATGGTGGTTTTTATACGCAAGAAGATATCAAAGAAATTGTTGCCTATGCACAGAGTAAATATATAACCGTATTGCCGGAGATTGAAATGCCTGGACATTCTTTGGCTGCACTTGCTGCCTACCCGCAGTTTTCTTGCACCGGTGGTCCGTTTGAAACATTCACACGTTGGGGTGTTTCAGATGATGTATACTGTGCTGGAAAAGATGAAACGTTTTCTTTTTTAGAAGATATATTATCTGAAGTGATGGATTTGTTTCCAGGAAAATACATTCACATTGGCGGAGACGAATGTTTGAAAGATCGTTGGAAAGTATGTCCGAAATGTCAAAAAAGAATAGCAGATGAAAAATTAAAAACAGAAGAAGATCTTCAAAGTTATTTCATTACTCGAATAGAAAAGTTTGTGAACTCAAAAGGAAAGCAAATAATTGGCTGGGACGAAATTTTAGAAGGAGGATTAGCTCCAAATGCTGCTTTAATGAGTTGGAGAGGAGTAAAGGGGGGTATTGAAGCAGCTAAGCAAAAACACAATGTCGTGATGAGTCCGGGTAAACCATGTTATTTCGATCATTACCAGTCGAAGGATAAAACGAAAGAGCCATTGGCAATTGGTGGTTTCAATCCGTTGGATTCGGTATATGCTTATAATCCAACACCTAAAGGCTTAACAGGAGAAGAATCAGCGTTTATCATGGGTGCTCAAGCAAACGTTTGGACCGAGTATATTACTTCTTTTTCGCAAGTTGAATATATGTCGATGCCGCGTATGGCAGCATTGTCGGAAGCATTATGGACACCTACAGAAAAGAAAAATTACAAAGATTTTATTGTAAGATTAAAATTGCATGCACCAACCCTAGATAAGTTGGGTGTGAATTATGCAAAGCATTTTAAGACGATGAAGTAATTTTTATAATTACCTGTTCAAAGTGGGAACAACATTTATTAAAATAAATAACTCCCGATAGGACTATTATACCTGCGGGGATTCGGGATAAATATCTAAATTAGTACGTAAGAAAAACTACTTTGTAAATGTATAATACTCTTCGGTTTCTAATAGACCTTTTTTTATTTCCTATTTGAAATCGAAGGTGCTAAAACCCTTTAAATATATGACTACCAGACGCAATTTTATTAAAACAAGTGCTTTTGCATCGGCCGCTTTATTAGTAAATAAATCGGATGCAGCAGAATTAAAGCTGCATCAAAACAGCTTTACTCCATCAAAACCAATCGTTTTGTCTACCTGGAATTTCGGTTTAAAGGCTAATGAAGCCGCTTGGGAAATTCTCATTAAAAATGGTAAAGCCTTAGATGCTGTTGAAGCAGGAGTGAAGATCCCGGAAGGCGATCCAACTGAAAGGAGTGTAGGATATGGCGGAAGACCTGATAGAGATGGACGCGTAACACTCGATGCATGTATTATGGATGAAAATGCAAATATTGGATCTGTGGCATGTTTAGAATTTATAAAACATCCTATTTCTGTGGCGAGAGCCGTTATGGAAAAAACACCCCATGTGATGTTGGTTGGCGATGGAGCATTTCAGTTTGCATTGTCGCAAGGTTTCAAGAAAGAAAATTTATTAGTGGAGGCATCTGAAAAAGAATGGCAGGATTGGTTGAAGAGTAGTAATTATAAACCGATTGTTAATATTGAAAATCACGATACGATTGGAATGATTGCATTGGATGCCAATGGTGATTTATCCGGAGCTTGCACGACCAGTGGAATGGCTTATAAAATGCATGGCAGAGTTGGCGATTCTCCTATTATCGGAGCTGGATTATATGTCGATAATGAAATTGGAGCGGCAACAGCAACCGGGCATGGTGAAGAAGTGATTCGTATTGCTGGCTGTCATTTAGTTGTTGAGTTAATGCGGCAAGGTAAAAGTCCTGAAGACGCTTGTAAAGAAGCGGTGGGTAGAGTAGTGAACCTAACAGCTAAGAGAAAAAAGAATTTAAAAGATATTCAGGTCGGTTTTATAGCCTTGAATAAAAAAGGGGAATATGGTTCGTATTGCGTACAAAGTGGTTTTAATTATGCGGTATATGATGCGAATGGAAATAACTTGATTGATGCAGATTATTATCTAAAGTAGATTTAGTAGGTTAGTGTTGAATGAAAGAATAGCCACTTCCCCCTTTGAGAAAGGTATAGTGGTTTGATGTTGGCGCTTTTGATTTTAATAGTAAAGTAAAATTTCAATAAGGACACTTCCCCCTTGGAGAAGGGAGCTATTGGGATTGATGTTGGCGATTTAAATTTTAATAGTACAGTAAAATTTCAATAAGGACACTTCCCCCTTGGAGAAGGGGGCTAGGGGGATTGATGTTGGGTATCACAATTGTAAAGAAATATGACTTATAATAAGGAACTAAAACCATTCGCTCGAGAAAATAGAAAAAATTCTACTTTCGGTGAGATATTATTATGGAAAAATTTGTTAAGCAGGAAACAGACAGGTTATCAATTCAATCGTCAATATTCAATTGAAAACTTTATTGTAGATTTTATTTCACGAAGTTTAAAACTTGTTATTGAAGTAGATGGATATTCTCATCAGTTTAAATATGATACCGATATTAAGAGAGATAAAAGATTAAATGAACTAGGATATAAAGTAATTAGGTTTACCGAGCATGATGTAAAATACGATTTTGAAAATGTTAGAAGAGCAATGAATATTTATATTGAGGAATTCATTGAAAATGAGTCAATCCCCCTAACCCCCTTCTTCAAGGGGGAAGAGCAAGAAGTTACATTATCAATAATAGCCACAAAAGAAGAAACGAAGTCAATCCCCCTAACCCCCTTCTTCAAGGGGGAAGAGCAAGAAGTTACATTACCAATCATAGCCTCAAAAGAAGAAACGAAGTCAATCCTCCTAACCCCCTTCTCCAAGGGGGAAGAGCAAGAAGTTACATTACCAATAATAGCCTCAAAAGAAGAAACGAACTCAATCCCCCTAGCCCCCTTCACCAAGGGGGGAGAGCAAGAAATTACATTATCAATAATAGCCACAAAAGAAGAAACGAAATCAATCACTTTAGCCTCCTTCTCCAAGGGGGAAGAGCAAGAAGTTACATTACCAATCATAGCCTCAAAAGAAGAAACGAAATCAATCCTCCTAACCCCCTTCACCAAGGTGGAAGAGCAAGAAGTTACATTGTCAATAATAGCCACAAAAGAAGAAACGAACTCAATCCCTTTAGCCCCCTTCTCCAAGGGGGAAGAGCAAGATTTACTTTACCAATAATAGCCTCAAAAGAAGAAACGAAATCAATCCCCCTAAACCTTTCTCCAAGGAAGAATAAAAAATGAACGCAAAACTTGAAATAGCTTGTTTTAATCTGGAATCAGCACTCATTGCTCAGCAAGGTGGCGCCGACAGAATAGAGTTGTGTGACGACTTCTCTTCAGGAGGAATTACTCCGAATCATGGAACAGTTGAAACAGCCAGAAAATTAATTGATCTGGATCTGTTTGTCATGATTCGGCCTCGGGCTGGAAATTTTGTTTATTCTGAAACGGAGTTCGGACAAATGAAAAAAGACATCCTGCATTTTAAAAAAATGAAGGCGGATGGATTTGTATTCGGAATATTGAATGAAGATGGAAGTGTAAATGTAAATCAAAACAAAGAACTGGTAGAATTGTCTAAACCAATGCCTTGCACCTTCCATAGGGCTTTTGATGTTTCTGGAGATTTTACTAAAAATTTGGAAGATTTAATTGCTTGTGGATTTAAAACTATTCTTACTTCAGGACAAAGAAAATCGGCTATAGAAGGAGTTGAGCAATTGACTGAGTTAGTAAAGTTGTCAAATGGCAGAATTGTCATTATGCCCGGAGGGGGAGTTCGTTCATCAAATCTTGAATTGCTCAAGTCGAAAGTCGAAACCCCTTATTATCATTCTTCTGCAATTGTGAAAAATGATAGAGCTGATTTGGAAGAAGTGAAATTGCTTAAAGAGAAATTATCGTGAAGAGTCGTTTGTTAAAATATTTATTTGTAATCATGTTCCCTTTTGTGCTACCTGCGCAGATGCTTGAAAAAAAATTCATAAAAAATAAATGGGAATTCAAAAGGGCGAGTGATAAAAAATGGTTGAAAGCCCGTGTTCCCGGAACAGTTCACACCGACCTATTCTATAATAAACGTATACCTGATCCATTTTATGCTGATAATGAAAAAGAGTTGCAGTGGATCGAAAATGAAGATTGGGAATATCAAACTACCTTTTTAGTTTCGAGATCAGAATTGTTACAATCTCATATTGAATTGAAATTTGATGGCTTGGACACCTATGCTAAGGTCTTCGTAAACGATTCACTTATTCTTACTGCTGATAACATGTTCCGGAGCTGGAAGTCCGATGTTAAAAAATATGTGCACAAAGGAAAAAATAAATTACAAGTTGTGTTTGAATCGGCTGTAAAGAGAGGGAAAGTAGAAGCAAAAAAACTTGCTTACACTTTACCTGGCGATGAAAAAGTATTTACGAGAAAAGCGCAGTATCAATATGGTTGGGATTGGGGTCCTCGTTTTGTGACCTGTGGAATATGGAAAAATGTGACAATGCTCAGTTGGAGCGACGCGAGGATTCTAAATGTAAAGTATATCCAACAGTCCTTATCAGATACTCTTGCCGAATTGGAGTTTGTTTGTGAGATACAAAGTGATGTAGATGCAAATGCCTATCTCGAAATAATGAAGGGAAATAAAATCGATTATAGTGGTCAGATCATTTCTAAACTAAAGCTTAAAAAAGGAATTCATACATATTCTGTTTTTTATAATGTGAAAAATCCTCAGAGATGGTGGAGCAATGGTTTGGGTTTTCCCACATTATACAATTTTGAAGTAAGTCTTTCTTATGACTCTCGTTTTCTTGATAGGAAACGAATTGATATTGGCTTGCGTACCATCGAATTGATTCAAGATAAAGATAGTATAGGGAAAAGTTTTTATTTTAAGTTAAATGGCATTCCTGTTTTTATGAAGGGCGCCAATTATATTCCACAAGATAATTTTTTACCGCGATTGCAAGAAGAGGATTATACTATAACTATTAAAAATGCGGTTGATGCAAATATGAATATGCTGCGTGTATGGGGCGGAGGCGTTTATGCAGATGATGCTTTTTATACAGCGTGTGATAAAAATGGAATTTTAGTTTGGCAGGATTTTATGTTTGCTTGTGCCATGTATCCCGGTGACGATCATTTTATTGAGAATGTAGCGGAGGAAGTGATTGGTCAGGTGGAGCGTTTACGCACTCATCCCAGTATTGCATTGTGGTGTGGAAACAATGAAGTAGATGAAGGATGGAAAAATTGGGGCTGGCAAAAACAATTTAACTATTCAGAAATAGATTCAACTGAAATAGTACAAAATAATTCCGCTTTATTTGATAACCTTATTAATGATTTAGTTAGGATACACGACGGGAGCAGAGCTTATTGGCCTTCTTCTCCTAGCATTGGTTGGGGGCATAAAGAAAGTTTACAAGAGGGTGATTCACACTATTGGGGTGTTTGGTGGGGGATGGAAACATTTGAGATGTATGAAAAAAAGCTAGGTCGTTTTATGAGTGAATATGGGTTTCAGGGCATGCCGGCATTAAATACACTAAGCAGATTTGGTGCGTTTGATTCTAAAATTGAACAAGTTGGGACGAAGCGTACTATTGATTATGATGATGAATATATATTGAACCGCCGACATGATATTGACTCTGTTAATTTAAATGCGCACCAAAAACATCCGACAGGATATAAAACAATTACAACCTACATGGAACGCGATTATATTGTTCCGAATAAAATAAACGACTATGTGTACGTTTCACAGTTATTACAGGCGAAAGGAATGAAAATAGCGATTGAAGCACACCGGAGAGCAAAACCATATTGTATGGGAACTTTGTATTGGCAATTGAATGATTGTTGGCCGGTTACTTCATGGAGTACTGTAGATTATTACAATAACTGGAAAGCTTCACAATATCAGGTAAAGCGATCGTATGAAAATGTTATTATTTCTATAGAAGAGCAAAGTGATTCCTGCAAAGTATTTGTGATCTCAGACTTAAAGCATCAAGCGGAATATGATCATTTAATTGCTGAGTTATTCGACTTTTCTGGAAAGTTATTGTGGTCAAATACTCAATTGGTTTCTATTGCAGCAAATTCTTCGAAAGTTTATTTTTCTTTTGATAAGTCGATTTTGAAAAAGTATAATTTTAAAAATGTGGTTTTAAAGTGTTCTATTGGGCAAGCAGAAGGCCATGTTTCGGATGTAATCACTCTGCATTATTTCGATAAACCAAAGAATTTTAAACTGTTGAACCCTTCTATAAAAATATCTAATTTGACAGATAATTCATTTGTGTTACGTGCAGATGTGCTCGCGAAAGATGTTTGCATTTCAATTGACGGAGAATATATAAATTTGAGTGATAATTATTTTGATTTGCTGCCAAATGAAACGAAGATCATCTACTTTCGAGCAAATACAAAAATTAAGGATCTCAAAAAAAAAATAAAAATCAAATCATTAGTTGATACGTATTAAAATGAAAAAATATTCACGTTTTTTACTTCTGTCGGTTTCGGCAATATTTTATTCTTTAACGCTCTCATTTGCTCAGCAAAATTATTCAGAATTCGTTAATCCAATGATAGGAACCGGTGGGCATGGTCATACATTTCCAGGAGCAACCGTTCCTTTTGGGATGGTGCAACTCTCTCCGGACACACGTATAGATGGTAGTTGGGATGGTTGTAGCGGTTACCATTACAGTGATTCTTTAATATATGGATTTTCGCATACACATTTAAGCGGTACAGGATGCAGTGATTATGGAGATATCGCTTTAATGCCCATGATGGGAGCACCAAGTTTCGATGCTAAAAAATATGCATCAAAATTCTCTCATAAAAATGAACGAGCTGCTGCCGGTTATTATTTTGTGAAATTAGAGGATGATGATATCGATGTTGAGTTGACTTCTACAACGAGAGTCGGTTTTCATAAATATACTTTCAATAAAGCAGGGAAAGCAAACTTCATTATCGATTTAAACCATCGTGATAAATTGATCGATGGGGAAGTAGAAATTATTAACGACTCAACGTTGGAAATATACAGAAGAAGTGAAGCGTGGGCAAAGGATCAGTATATATATGCAAAGATTGTATTTAGTAAAGGATTTAAAGTCAACCTTTCAAAAGCCGAATATGATAACGTTCCTTTTGGTCAAAAAAATGCAACGGATCCTATTTTCAAAGGAAATAATCTTAAGGTCAGTGTTTCAGCTGATGTTAAAAAGGGAGAAGTTGTATATATTAAGGTAAGTATATCTAATGTCAATATTGATGGTGCGCGCAAAAATTTAAAGACTGAATTGTCGCATTGGAATTTTAATAAAGTAAAAAAAGAAGCGGTAGCTCTTTGGAATAAAGAGCTAAGTAAAATTGAAGTGACGTCTAGCGATAAGGAAAGGAAAAGCATTTTCTATACCGCATTGTATCATACTATGATTCAACCGAATATTGCTATGGATGTTGATGGCATCTACCGCGGACGTGATAATAAGATTCATAAAGCTGAAGGCTTTACGTATTATTCTGTTTTTTCTTTATGGGATACGTTTCGTGCTGCTCATCCACTTTATACTATCATTGACCGTAAACGAACCCAAGATTTTGTATATACTTTTTTAGAGCAGTACAAACAAGGTGGAAGATTACCTGTGTGGGAGTTAGCAAGCAATGAAACCGATTGTATGATCGGTTATCATTCTGTTAGTGTTATTGCTGATGCTGCAGCCAAAGGCATATTGAATTATGACCCCAAACTTAAATACAGCATGAATTTGGCATTTGAAGCCATGAGACATAGTGCAACACTTGATCATTTAGGACTAAAGGCTTATAAGCAGAATGGATTTATAAGTATGGATGATGAACACGAAAGCGTCTCGAAAACATTGGAGTATGCTTATGATGATTGGTGCATCGCTCAAATTGCTGAGCATACATCAAATTATGGAGATTATGCAAATTTTATGAGGCGCTCTCAATCATGGAAAAATGTTTTTGATCCAAGAACAGGTTTTATGCGACCAAAGAAAAATAGCGGTTGGCTATCTCCCTTTGAACCTCGCGAAGTAAATAATAATTTTACAGAGGCAAACGCATGGCAATACACGTTTTTCGTTCCCCATGATGTTTATGGCTTAGTAGAGCAAATGGGTGGGGCTCATAAATTTGATGCTAAATTAGATGAGTTGTTCAGTACTTCTTCTCAAACTACTGGTCGCGAACAAGTTGATATAACAGGATTAGTTGGACAGTACGCCCATGGTAATGAACCGAGTCATCACATCGCTTATTTATACAACTACATTGGAAAACCTTGGAAAACGCAAGAACATATTTATCAATTATTGAATGATTTTTACAAAAATACTCCCGATGGATTAATTGGAAATGAAGATTGCGGACAAATGAGTGCTTGGTATGTTTTGAGCTCGATGGGTTTTTATCAAGTTTGTCCTGGTGATGCTCAATTTCAAATTGGAACTCCATTATTTAGTAATGTTAAAATTAATTTAGAAAATGGGAAAGTATTTGAAATAAAATCAAACAATCTGTCAGATCAAAATCGATATATTAAATCTGCAAAGATGAATAAAGTACCGGTTAAAGAAAATAAGTTTAGCTATGCTGATATCTATTATCCTGAAAATAATAAAAGTAATAGTATGCTCGTTTTTGAAATGTCTTCAAATCCTAACACAGTGCCTGATTCGAATTTATTTATTGCTGATCCCCTTTATTTCCATAATTATAATAATGGTGTTTCTGATAAAGAGATAACTATTGTTCCTATTGTTAAATCAGATTCAAAAGTGTTTGAAGATAGTTTGAAAATAGAATTAATTACGAATGAGAAGAATACCAAAATTTATTATACGTTAGAATCAAATGGGCTGATGAGTTCTGAGAATCTGTATAATAATCAATACAGTACAACGAAAGAATATCTGAAACCATTTTATATCGTCAAAACCGACACCTTAGCCGCGTATGCTGTAAAAGAAATTTCTCCATCCAGGAAGATGCTCAGTAATGCTGTTGTGTCACATTATTATAAACGACCCAACAACTGGGACATAAATATAGTTTCTAAATACAATCCTCAATACACTGCAGGCGGTGACAAAGGAATTATAGATGGCGTAAAAGGTGAAGTAAATTGGCGTAAGGGTGAGTGGCAAGGATATCAGTCCCAAGATTTTGAATGCATCATAGATCTGAAAAAAGAACAAGCCATTACTACTTTTAGTACAAGCTTTTTACAGGATACACGCGCATGGATTTTGATGCCGACTAAAGTAGACTATTATACATCGTCTGATAATATCAATTTTAAATTAGCTGGTACTGTTGAGAATACGATTAATGCAAATGACTTTGATATCCGAATACAGAATCTTACGGCAAAGACAGATGAGATAAAAACGCGGTATGTAAAAATAAAAGCTTACAATTTTGGTGTTTTGCCCCCGTGGCATCAAGGTGCAGGAGGTGATGCCTTTATTTTTATTGACGAAATAGCTATTAAATAAATTGTTTTCCTGAACATTGATCTCTCTTTTGTACTTGTTAATAGTTAACATTGTCAACTATTAATAGTTCCAACTACCTTTCTTCCATGTTGTCAGAAGAAAACAAAAAAATTAATCAAGGCATGCCTTTATAGAAATTTATGGTAGTAATTAGTAAAAGTTATTTTGGGGCATTGAGTAAAAAGTCTGAACACACGGGTGTGGACCGACATTTCTATACGCTTATAACGTTCAGTCAATCCTAATGACCAAAGAGAGCGTTTCATAGAACTAACAGCAAGGGCAAAAAAAGTAATGCATTAAACTCTTAGCGGAATTAAGGAGATGCATACAATCGCCTTTGAAAGTATACTAGAATAGGATCAGGAAGTATTTTACTCCTGTACCGTAAAAATAGCAAGCAACGTTGAACTTTAGCGTGTAAATGAAGTAGACATAAAACTAAAAATGAAATAAACGGATATGAAGATCAAATTTTTTGTATGTCGTCAAAGTAATTTGAACTTTTCACTAAGGAGTGTTTTTGTTAATTCAAAACTAATTCATTTTTCTGTTATCTGAATTCATAATCTACCCCTGTAACCTGAGAAAGTAATGTATCAGGTGCATCTAATATTATTGCATTTTTTGCAGGAGTGGGAGTTACTGGTGAATTTACTTTTAAATAGTCAAGCATTAAGGAATGTAAAGTAGATGTTGTATTTTTAGGATCTACAACGCCCTTCATTCGGCAAAGCATATCAACTGGGTCACCATCGCGTTCACATGCAAGAATACTATAAAACTTTTCGGATTCTAATTCTTTTCCTTTAATCGTAGCACTTTGAACTCTTTTGCCCATTTCTGCAAACGCATTAAAACGTACTTCCATCCCCTTGAATTTTATCACCCAACCACCAAAACGTTTGGATGCATCTTTTGAAAATACATTGTTAAGTTCCTTCTCCAGCCATTCTCTCAATTGTTTACCGCTTGCTTTTGCTGTCCTCACTGTACTGTCTACCGGTAGCATGTCGAAAATAAAGCCATTTGTAATTGGAATATTTCCTGTTATATCCGGTGTTGTCAGAGGAGGGCAAAAACGAAAGCCATTTGAAAGAACAATGTCTATTTCAGGAAATTTCCAATTTAGTGCATTTAAGATCATTGTATCAATTGGGTTTTCTACAACAAAATACCGATACAAGGGAATCGTGCTATACCCTACAATTTGATTGATGTGCTCTTTGAATGTAGCTTCATTCTCATCCAAAATAGTTTGGATGTTTTTGTCCGGTATTAATTTAGCTGCTGTTACTTCCAATAGCTCGTATGTATCCTTTATTACTTTCCCGTTTTCTATTGTCAAGTCTAATTTCCCAATAAAGGAACCAAATGCGCCTGGTTCGACAACTTTTGAATAGGTACATACGATTGGTTTGCGAACCCTTTCATGTGTATCGCCACCTAAAATATAATTTACACCTTCGCACTCAGGCATGTTTGCTAAAGAGATCTGTTGCGACAATCCTAAGTGTGCAAGAATAATCACGTAACTGCATTGTTCTTGATTCTTTAAAACATCAACATAATGCGCTAAATTTTCTTCCGGTTTTGTGTAGATAATTCCTTTACTGTAATTAGGACTTTGGCGAAGAGGTACCAATGGGTCTGTATACCCTATAAATCCAATTTTAGCACCAGCAATATTCCAGATATGATAGGGTTGGAAAATAAGTTCGCCTTTTTTTCCTTCACCTAAATCATGATACATATTTGCAGAAATCTTTGGTGCATTTAATGCACCCATTAATGTTTGCATATTTCTTTTGCCATAGATCACTTCCCAATTACCAGGCAGATATAGGTCGTAATTCAAGGCGTTTAAAATCGGCACAAATGCTTTTCCTGTTGTTTTTACACTAAGTTCGCTGCCCTGAAACATATCACCCGTGTCGATTGTAAATGTATTCGGATTTTTCGATTTCAGGTTGTTTAACATCGCAGCCAGATTTGCATAGCCACCGGTCTTCCTGAATACGGCTTTGTTGTTTTCCCAGAATAATTCATCATGTGCATGAATTTGGCAATGTACATCGGTAGTTTGAAGTATACTTATTGTTGTGGATTTTCTTCCTATTAAATCGTTTTTCGGCGATGGATCTTGTTCTGTAATTCCTGCTATTGTTCTGATCGGAGACGTAATTGCAGATGCAAGTCCCAATAATCCCATTGATTTTATAAAATCTCTTCTTTTTTTGTTTTCCATTTTTGATATTTTTTATCAGGCTATTGGCAAGCGTATATTTAACGTTATAATTATAAGCATATTTTAATTGATGAACAAGGTTTGATATAAATTAGCGTGTGATTGTTTAATTTTTATGATTCTCCTGTTTGAATTTAAATCAGATGGTTCTAGCTTTCTTCAATAAACAAATTATAAATATAGGATAGTTTAATGGTGACATGTAAATGAAGAGAACCAAGAAGAAGGCAAACCTCATTGAAAATTTATGCTAGAGAAAATAGCACAATTTTTTTTTAACTTTAATGCTGTTGATGTAAATAGTCGACTAAAGCGACCTGAGGAAATTCTTTAAGGAGCGGAGGTTTCGTAATACATGGCTATCTACTTTATATTAAAGGTGCAAATTATTTCATTTTGTGTCTCGGCAAACCACTTTCGCTCGGATAAGGCGCACGGTGAGTTGAGCTAACATCTTCTTTGATTTGTTGATGTACTTTGAATTGCCTTCCGCTTGCATGCGAATATCGTGGATCAGGAATAAATGGCATTTTTTCCATCTTACTAATTGTTATGGTTGGAAAATGAAAATCAACTTCTACTATTCCTAGTAACAAATAACATCCTCCTCCTTTAAACGGATAATTTACTAAGCTATTTGCAAAATGTGCAGTATCAAAATAGTCACCCTCAGCGTCAATCCAAGTTCCAAAGTACATTGTTCCCAACTTTGTGGGCACTTGCTTTGTTGAAACTAAGTAAGCAAGCATTTTAACTTGCTTTTTGTGATGGATTAAAAGGTCTTTTGCCATAATATCTCCTCTGTATTTAGTTTTTAGTAGATCAAAGGGTGAACAAGAAACCGGAAAACTTAAAATTTCAATTTCATCAAATGCATCTTCAAAATCACAACGCTCTAAGACTGGCAATTTATATTCTTTTATCGGCTCTTGTAGCAGCATTAAATTTCTATTCTCAGGTTTAAAGTTTACTAGTAGCAATCTTGCTGCAAGCACTAATTCATTTTTTGTTTTGCCTGTAAAACGAAAAGCTCCAATAAATATTAAAGTCTGCATTCCTTCAATGCCTATTTGAATTCGATTTATGAAATCTTCAAGTGATTTGTAATCACCATTTTGTTCCCTTTCTTCTACGATTGAATTCGCTAGAGTAGAATTTAAACTTTTTAAATGCATAAAGCCTAAATAGACATCTATTCCATAAACTGTAGTGTGATAAAAGCTTTTGTTAACGCATGGATTATGAATGGCTGCGCCCGACATCTTTGCTTCATGAACATAAATCTCCGCTCGATAAAAACCACCACCATTATTTATTGCTGAAACCATAAACTCTATTCCATAATAAACTTTTAAATAAAGACTTTGATAACTTTCTACAGCGTATGAAGCGGAGTGCGCTTTACAAAAAGAGTATCCTGCAAAGGATTCAATTTGTCGATATACTTCTTCACTAAGCTTTAATGGATGTCCTTTCTTTTCACACGAAATAAAAAATTGCTCCTTCACTGTATTAAGTTCTTTGAGTGATCTACTTTTCCCGCTGATTGCTCTGCGTAAAATATCTCCATATGCAGGTTCAAGTCCTGCATAGTGCAGAGCAATTTTAATTACATCCTCCTGATAAACCATCACACCGTAGGTTTCACCAAGTTGTTCTTTAAATACTTCATGGAAATATTCAAACTTATCAGGATTATTGTGACGGAAAATATATTCTTTCATCATTCCACTTTGAGCAACACCAGGACGGATAATACTTGATGCAGCTACTAATACTTTGTAGTTATCGCATTTTAAACGCCTCAAAAGTCCACGCATAGCTGGGCTTTCAATGTAGAAGCAGCCAAGAGTTTTTCCTTTGCTTAAAAATTCATTACACTTAGCTTCGTTTTTATAAATGGAAACATCTTTAATGTCTACTTTGATCCCTCTATTCTTTTCTACTAATTTAACTGTATCGTCAATAGTTCCTAAACCACGTTGACTTAAGATATCGAATTTTTCAAAGCCAATATCCTCAGCAATGTGCATGTCAAACTGAACTATTGGAAAGCCTTTTGGCGGCATTTCTAATGCAGTAAAATTGGTAATGGGTTCTTCAGAGATGATAATACCACAGGAGTGCATACTTCTTTGGTTCGGATACTTCTCCAGCATCATCCCATATTCTTCAACCAATTTCACAACTGAATTGCTATCATGGCTGGACATGGGAGATTTAGCCAATACATCCAATTCTTCTTTTGGTAAACCGAACACCTTACCAACCTCCCGGAAAATAGATCGATATTTAAATTCTGCAATGGTACCGCAGAACGCTACATGATTGGGGTCAAACCGTTTAAAAATATAATCTAGAATATAATCGCGTTCCTGCCATGACCAATCAATATCAAAATCGGGAGGACTTTTTCTACTTGAATTTAAGAATCGTTCAAAGTATAAATCCAATTCTATAGGGCAGATATCCGTAATACCCAAACAATAGCTAACAATACTATTCGCTCCACTTCCTCTTCCCACATGCATAAATCCTCGGCTGTTACTATAGCGAATAATATCCCATGTAATTAAAAAGTAGCCACTAAAATTTAAGTCATCAATAACTTTAAGTTCTTTTAATACTCTTGCATGAGCTTCTTTATTGTTCTTGCCATACCTGCGAATAAGACCTTCCTGCGCCAAATTTTCAAGTAGGAGTTTATCTCCATATTTACTTTTGGTGTAGAACATTTTGTTTCGTGGAGTTTTAAAACTGAATTCAAAATTGCAATTTTCAATTAGGCGCTCCGTATTTTTAATTATCTCTGGGTAATCTTTATACTTTACAAGTATATCTTCCAATGGAAGCATCACTTCTGTTGTTTTACAGTAATCGTTTGTGGTAAGTTTTGATAAAATGATATTTGTATCAATTGCTCTTAATATTTTATGAAGGTTAAATTCTTTTTTGGTTCTAAAGGTAACTGGATGGAAAATGACTATCTTTTGTATTTTCGTTTTCCATTCTGATTTAAATAATTTTAAAAGTTGCTCATGACGCATGCCTATAAATTCATTTTCTTTTAAAATTACGGGTATGTTTTCTATGGGATAAATAACAAATACATTATTGAAATTAGGCGCATAAATTGGTAAAGGCGTTTTATCGAAATTGTGTTTGGTTAGTAAGCGACACATTTCTCCTATACCATCTTTGTTTTTTGCAAGTCCGATAAAAAGTAGTCTATTATCTTGACGGAATTCTATACCTACAAGCGGTTTAATATCTACAGCCTTACATTCCTTTATAAAATCATAAATGCCAGTAACAGTATTAATGTCTGTAAGTGCCATCGCTTTTACATTGCACTCCTTTGCTTGCTGCACCAATTCATTTAATGGAATTGTGCCGTAACGAAGACTATGATATGAGTGACAATTGAGATACATTTTATTTTTTTTTATCTTTCATAGTTGTTCCTGCACAGCGAGTAATCGCATCAAAACCGAAGCGATTTTTCATTTTATCAATTGCTTGATATAGAGAAATCATTTCTGAGGTATCATCGAACATATCTATTTGATAAGTACCATGCACTAAACCAGTAAAGCGCACTCCGATGAGACGCAATCTCATTCTACGTTCGTATACTTTGTCAAATAAATCGGTCACTTTATTAATTAAAAGATGGTCGCAAGAAGTATAAGCCACCTTACATTGTTTTATTTCCGTATCAAAATTATTATAGCGAATTTTTATTACAACTGTTGAAGTGAGCCACTTTTCAGAACGCAATTGAAACGCTAATTTTTCAACCATTCCAACAATCAACGCTTTTAATTTAGGAATATCGATTGTGTCTTTTTCAAAAGTATGCTCTGTTGATATTGATTTTCTTTCAGAATATGGTTCAACTGGATTGTTGTCAATGCCATTTGCTTTTTTCCAAAGTTCAATACCATTTTTTCCAATCATTTGTTGCAAAACATCTGCTGGCATTTCAGATAAAGTTTGAATTGTTCTAATGCCGATGCGTGAAAGTAACTGCGATGTGACATCACCAAGCCCTGGTATTTTTTGTATAGGTAAAGGATTCAAAAACGGGCGTACCATATTTTCGACAATTTCTAATTTGCCAACAGGCTTTGCTTCTCCCGTTCCTATTTTTGAAACTGTTTTATTTACTGATAAAGCAAAACTTATTGGTAAGCCGGATTCCTTCATTATTCGTGAAGTAAGCTCGCTCGTCCATTTATAACAACCAAAAAACTTATCCATTCCAGAGATATCTAAATAGAACTCATCAATACTTGCTTTCTCTACTACAGGTGCTTGATCTTCAATGATGGCAGTTACTTCATGCGATTTATTTGAATACAATTCCATATCTCCTTTAATTACTTTTGCTTGCGGACAGAGTCGAAGTGCAAATTTCATGGGCATTGCTGATCGAACACCAAATTTTCTTGCTTCATAAGAACAGGATGCGACTACACCACGGTCAGAAGTCCCACCTATAATAAGTGGTAGTCCATTCAATTTTGGGTTGCTTAATCGCTCACAAGAGACAAAAAAGGTATCCAAATCCATATGTACAATAGATCTGCTCATTGCTATTAAGAAGGTTAAGGGTTGAGTAGTAATTAACGGAAACAAAAATAGTTTATTTCGTATCAAAAAGATGTATATTTGCTGATACAAATTGTATCAATGTCTATTTTCTCAGATAACATAAGGCATTTGAGAGCCCAAAAAGGGATTTCTCAAAAGAAACTCGCTGAAGATTTAATCATCACAAGGGTGAGACTTGCCAAATATGAAGAAGGAATTAGTGAGCCTCCATTCGATATTTTGAAAAGAATATCTCACTATTTCCATGTTAGTATTGATATTTTGATTTCGGTCAACTTAAAAAAAATTCCCAAAGAAAGTCTGCTAACGATGGAAGACAATAGAATCTTATTGCCAATTATCATCGATAAAAATGGCAGAGATTACATTGAAATATTACCGCATAAAGCAAAGGCAGGATATTTAAGCGGATATAGTGATCCGGAATTTATCGAGAAGCTTCAACAGATGCAGTTGCCTTTTATTACACAGGGTAAACATCGTGCGTTTCCAATTGAAGGAGATTCAATGCCTCCTCACAAAGAAGGCTCATTCATCGTTGGGCGCTTCATTGAAAATCCTTCTGAAATAAAAGAGGGAAAGACCTACATCATTCTTAGTAGAAATGATGGTATCGTTTACAAAAGAGTATATAAAAAAAATAAGAAAGAAAATACGTTCCTTCTACATTCAGATAATTCGGTTTATAAACCTTTTGAATTGAAAGCATACGAAATGCTTGAAATTTGGGAACATGTTTGTAGTTTTTGCACTAAAGAATTTCAGCCGGACGATTTAGGTGTGATGAATGTTAAGGAGATGTTCCATCAACTGCGCTTAGAAATTAGCGATGTAAAAAGCAAAGTTCAAGAACTTTCATAAGCAATTTAATAAATCAAACCTTCTTGATTTTTTTGAGTTACTGAAACTTTATGAGTAAAATTTTTGTTAATTCCTCATCAACTTATTTTAATCAATGCAGTTATTTTTACATTTAATATAGAATATTTTAAATAAAGAATAACGCTATTTTAAAGCTACAATTGATTTGCTTCTACATATTTGTAGAATGAGACTAAAGCTACTTTTACAACTAATTTTTTTTACTTTCAATTTTTGTTCTGCTCAAATAACTCCTTTGATTTCAGCAGGGAGCAATTGGAAATTTTTAGATAATGGTTCTGATCAAGGTACAGCATGGCAATCAACTTTTTTTGTAGATGCTTCATGGGTTGCTGGTAATTCTGAACTTGGCTACGGCGATAGTGATGAAGCGACCCTTGTTAGCTATGGTCCAAGTGCATCCAACAAGTACATCACAACTTACTTTAGAAAAACATTTAATGTTGTTGATCCAACTATTTTTTCTTCGTTGGAATTACAAGCAGTTCGTGATGATGGAATTGTAGTTTATATCAATGGTAACGAAGTTTGGAGAAACAATATGCCTGGTGGAGCAATTTCTTACAATACTCTTTCTAGCGGAACAATTGCTTTCGGAGCAGAAAGTTCTTGGAATATAACAACTATAAGTGCTTTGTATTTGGTTGCAGGATCAAATGTAATTGCTGTCGAAATTCATCAAGATGCTGTAAATAGTTCCGACATAAGTTTTAATTTGAGGTTAAATGGAAGTACAGCTCCCATAATAACTGCGATTGACAGAGGTCCTTATTTAAATCTTGGTACACCCAGCAGTATGGTAGTAAAGTGGCGCACTACTTCAGCCACCGATTCGAAAGTTTTTTATGGGACAAGTTTAAGCGCACTAACTCAAGTAGCTATCAATCCTGCATTTACCAATAATCACGAAGTTTCGATTACTGGCTTGAATCCATCAACGGTATATTATTATACCGTAGGGCGTTCGGGTGAAACGCTAACAACTCCTTCACCAACATCTTATTTTAAAACAAGTCCTAACGTTGGCGACAAAGGAACTTATAGATTTTGGGCAATAGGTGATGCAGGAACGGGCAATGATAATCAAAGAGGTGCTCGCAATGGTTTTTTGAATTATGTTTCTACCGACCATATTGATGGCTGGATTTGGCTTGGGGATAATTCTTATGAGAATGGTTACGATAACCAATATCAAAGCAATGTCTTTTCAAATAATACTTATGAGAATGAGTTAAAACGTATCGTTGTGTGGCCTGCTGCAGGAAATCATGATTATAATAACCATATTCCTTTTTCTCCATCACCTGCATACTTCGATATTTTTACTCTGCCAACCGCCGCTCAAGCAGGAGGTGTGGCGTCTGGTACTGAAAAATATTATTCCTATAATTATGGGAATGTACATTTTATAGTTTTAGAATCTTTTGATGAAGGGCGTGATGCAACAGATCCAATGGCTCTCTGGTTAATAAATGATTTAGCGGCAAATACACAGCCTTGGACAATTGCATATTGGCATCATCCCCCTTATACCAAAGGAAGTCACAATTCTGACAATCCTACTTTTATTGATTGGGAAATAGTAGACATGCGAGAGAACATTCTTCCAATTATTGAAAACGGAGGTGTTGATTTGGTTTTGAATGGCCATAGTCACGCTTACGAACGCTCTATGCTATTGGATGGTCACTATGGATATTCCAGTTCACTTGCTCCAAGCATGGTTTTGGACAATGGAAGCGGAAATTATCCAACCGATTGTCCTTATCAAAAAGAAACAAGTATTACAAAATCACACAAAGGAACGGTATACACTGTTTGCGGGTGTTCTGGTAAACTAGGTTCTACCTCTAGCGGTTGGCCTCATCCTGTTATGTATAAATACTCAAATACAACACTTGGAAGCATGTTGTTAGAGGTAAATGATAACAGATTGGATGCAAAGTTTATTGATATAACTGGAAGTGTTTTTGATGCATTTACAATAGTGAAAAACGCAGGAACAACAACAACCATTAATAGTTGTCCGGGAGACAATATTACCTTGAAACCATCTTGGCCAGCAAACGTTGAATGGTTCCCACTTGCAATCACAGCCGATTCAATAGTAGTAAACCCTTTTGTATCTACCGTTTATTATTCATACGATGCATTAAGTTGCATCCAAGATACATTTATTGTAAATATGTTACCTCCTTCCGGATGTATTACTACAAGCACAACAGAGAACGATTTAAACAATCAATTCGTTGTTTACCCGACTGTTTTAAGTTCTTCGGATATCAATGTCAATATTAAATGTTTTCCAGGATTGGTGATTGATAAAATATTTTTATATGATGTTCATGGAAGACAATACCGTATAAACGGGATCGAAAACAATTCTGATTTTATTACCAGATTTTCTGCAAACAATTTAAGCAGTGGTGTTTATTTAGTTGAAATCAAATTAAATGACGATAGAAAAGTCTTCAAAAAAATCATTATCACCAATTAAAAAATCTAGTATGAAATATAAAATTACAGTTTTCA
This sequence comes from Chitinophaga pinensis, assembly GCA_945885475.1. GTDB lineage: Bacteria > Bacteroidota > Bacteroidia > 2-12-FULL-35-15 > 2-12-FULL-35-15 > 2-12-FULL-35-15. Next base: position 19,820 of record CAMCYR010000011.1, on the reverse strand, counting down.
TTTTTTCGTTTTTAAGTTCAACCTTTATAAATGCACAATGTGGTACTACAAATATTACAGGTGATTATCTGGTATCATCCAGTATTATTTTGTCGGGCACGTATAACATAACAGGAAAATTTATTGTTCCCGCTGGTGTAACTGTTTTTGTAAACAAATATTCCAGCAGTAGCTGTGGCATACTAGAAATTAATGCTGCCAGTGCAATTATTCAAGGAACTATAAATGCGGATGATGGAGGATATGTAGGAGGAACGGGCGGACTTGCTGGAGCTAATGTGACTAGTCTTACTGGTGACGTTATTTCATTAACAGGTTGTAGCAACAAAGATAATACAGGTCAAGTAACAATCGAAGGGGGGAAACTTGGAAGTAACGGAAATGGACCTGGTGCAGGTTTTGCTGGAGCGAATGGACAAAATGGTTCAGGGCCGAAACAGCAATGTTTAACAACAAATGATGAAGCAGGAATGATTGGTTCGGGTGGTGGTGCTGGAGGCGGTGCAGGCGGAAGTTATGCGGGAGCAGGAGCCAATGCTGGTAATGGAGGTAGTGGCACAAACGCATACATTGCTTCCGGGGTAAATGTTTCTACCGGATTTTCGATTGTTGCAGGACCGGGCGGAACAGGCGGTATAGCGGGAACTGTTTATGGAACTCCAACGTCAACAGATATTGAATTAGGTTCAGGTGGCGGTGGCGGTGGCGGTGGCGCTCGCTCGTACATTGCTGGTGCAAATGGTGGAAAAGGTGGAAACGGTGGAGGTTTAGTAAAAATAGTTGTTACCGACTCCTTAATAATAACTGGTTCGATTTATTCAAATGGTTCAAATGGACTGAATGGTGGAATTGGCGGAGGGGGAGGAGTTACAGCAAAATGTTGTAGTGATGGTTGCGATGATTGTGGTGAAGCAAATTTATCGTGTGGTGCTGGTGGTGGCAGTGGTGCTGGTGGTGGTTCCGGAGGAGGAATTTATCTAGATTGCCCTAACTATATGAACATTACCGGAATAATAAATGCAAAAGGTGGGAATGGTGGCGCTGGTGGTACAAGAGGCTTAGGAGTAAGTTGCAATTACAGTGATTTTTTTTGTGGGACACAATCATTAACAAGCGGCGATGGTAACGATGGAAATCAGGGTGGTGGCGCAGGAGGAGGAAGAATAAAAATTTTCACAAGCTCCTGTGTAACAAATGTTATTAGTCCAACTACTTCTGTTGTTGGTGGAATAGGCTTTGCAACAGGTGGTGCTGGCTCATACGCATTAATCTGCAGTACTACATCTGTTGAAGAAAATACTGCTTATCACAAATTATCAATATTCCCAAATCCAAGCACGGATATTATTCACATCCAATTTAAATACCCGCAATTCCTTTCTGATGATAAAGCTGAATTGCGAATCTATGATATCAATTCACGATTGGTAAAAGTTGAAAAATGCGATTTAAATTATCGGGAAGAGCAATTGATTGACATTAGATCAATACAAGCGGGAGTTTACTTTTTGAAACTAATATCTAATGAAATTACTGTTATTGAAAAAATTATCAAGCAATAAAACCACTAATAATGAAAAAAATAATTCTGTTCATACTCCTTTCGTTGTTCTCCTATTTTTCTTTTTCTCAAGAACATCCAATTCGACTTCAGGCTTGTCTTAAACCTTTTTACCATGGAGTAGCATCAGGCGATCCTTTAGCAAACAATGTCATTATTTGGACACGTGTAACACCCGACTCAACACAAATTGGTTCGTCCTTGGTCGTGAGTTGGAAAATGGCAACAGATACTGGAATGACAAACATTGTACAAAGCGGAGCATTATTAACCGATTCTACTGTTGATTTTACAGTAAAGGTGGACGTTTCTGGCTTAAGCCCGAATACTTTTTATTTTTATGAGTTTGAGGCTGGAGGCGATTTGTCGCCAGTTGGAAGAACTAGAACAACGCCTGTTGGTTCTTCAGTAGATAGTTTGCGTTTTGCAATTGTATCCTGCGCAAATTTTGAAGCCGGATATTTTAATGTATACAGCAGCTTACTTCAGAGAGAAGACTTTGATGCAGTAATTTCATTAGGGGATTATATATACGAATACAATACTGGCGGATATTCGCCCAATCCATTGGTAGGTAGAGATTGGTCTCCAGCCAACGAAATTGTCTCCATTGCTGATTATCGTATGCGTTATTCATCTTATAAACTCGATGATGACTTACAAAGATTGCATCAGCAATTTCCATTTATTATTGTTTATGACGATCACGAATTCGCAAATGACGCATGGATGAATGGCGCACAAAATCATCAAGTAACAGAAGGATTGTGGAGCTCAAGAAAAGCAATGGCACAAAAGGCTTTTTTCGAATGGTTACCAATCAGACAAACAAGTACTACAAACCCCTACCAAATTTACAGAACAATTAAATATGGCGACTTGCTAGAATTAATAATGCTTGATACACGTGTTGAAGGCAGAGATTTACAAGCTGGCACCACTGGTGCAACCATTACTTCTACTTCGCGAAATCTTTTGGGAACTACACAATACAATTGGTTAACAAATAAACTTGATGCTTCTACAGCAAAGTGGAAGGTGTTGGGACAACAAGTAATGATGGCTCCTTTGAAAGTATTTGGCATCGCCTTTAATGGTGATCAGTGGGATGGGTATCCGGCAGAACGTGACAGAGTTTACAATCACGTTTTGAGCAATAGTATTTCAAACATGGTTGTTATTACTGGGGATATACATTCATCATGGGCAAACGACTTACCAACTTCAACTTATAATGGTGCAACCGGAGCTGGATCTGCAGGAGTAGAATTTGTAGCCCCAAGCGTCACATCTCCTGGAATATCAATTCCATTTGGTGCTAGTGCAATTCAAGCAGCAAATAGTCATATTAAATATTGCGATTTAAGTAGTCATGGTTATATAATTATGGATATTAATAAAAATAGAACACAAGCAGATTGGTATTATGTTTCAACAATCGATTCTCCAACATCTGCTTTTAGTTATGCTGCATCTTTTTATGTAAATGATTTGCAACGCCACTTAAACACTGGATCTGCTGCTGCTGTTCCTCGTAGTTCCGTGTTTTATATAAAAGCTCCTTTATGTCCACGGATTTTATCTACAACCGGAATTTACGATAATGTTTTGAGTTTAAAACCTGTTATTCTTTCTGCATATCCAAACCCAGCGAATGATTTTATTACCATTCAACTTCATCAACCTTTAGAAGGTGATTTGAAATTTGAAATCTATGATCTCACTGGAAAGTTAATCTCCCTCGAACTAATTAAATCTTCGCTGAGTGGTGTTGCAAAACATGTTATAAATACTCATGGAATTGCGTCCGGTATATATATTCTAAACATCAATGCTGCAGGTCATTCACAAACAATTAAGTTTATTAAAAATTAAGTTGCGCTTTCTTATTTTAATTGTCTTTTTTTTAATTGCTCTTATTCCCATCTCTTCTTCTTTTATTAATAAAGAAGAAGATTTGATTTCTGGAAAGTTAAATGAACACATTAATCAATCGACCACTGAAATAGTAAAGCAGTTGGATAGCCTCTCTATTGTTTTTAATTCGAATAGTGTTGACAAAAAAAAATGTCGCATGCATTATGAGACTGCAAGAAAACATTTTAAAGAAATCGAATTCTACCTTGAATATAATTTCCCCTTCCACTCTAAGTATTACATCAATGGTCCGCTTGTTAATAAAGCTGAATTAGAGTATAACTATAAAACATTTCAGCCTCATGGATTTCAGGCTTTAGAGCAGATTATCTATAGTGATGATGTTGATTTAGCAGTAAACTGCAAACATGAACTTGCTTTATTAAAACAGAGTATTGAATATGTTAGAGACAAAAGCAAAAAAAAGGTTTTCCAATTATCAACCAGTATTGATATGCTTCGATTTGAAATTATTAGAATTATGTCCTTATACCTTAACGGCTACGACTGCACAATAAACAAACAAGGTTTAGAAGAAACAAAAAGTATTTTAAATGGTTTTTCAAAAACGATTAATCTACTTCCTAAAAATGAATCGAAAAAAAAGGATTGTTATCGAATTATCGAATCTGCAAAACGATATCTTTCAAAAAATTCTGATTACGATTCGTTCAATCGATTGCAATTTATAATTAGCTACTTAAGACCTTTATATGAAGAGTTATACAACTTTTATGATAAAGGTGCAAAATCAGAAAATACCAATTATGCTGTAAATATTCGTCAAAATTTTTTTTATGGAGAAAATTGGTTTAATAAAAAGTTTTTTTCTGTCGTTCTAAAAGATTCTGCCAGAGCAACCAAGCAGGCTGAATTGGGTCGATTATTGTTTTTCGATCCAATTCTCTCTGGTAACAATAAAAGAGCTTGCGCATCTTGTCATAATCCAGCAAATGCATTTGGTGGAGATGTTGATTTTAATTTATTGTTTGAGGGAGATGAAAAACTAAAACGAAATACCCCTTCATTATTAAACTCGCTATTCCAAAAAAGTTTTTTTTACGATGGCAGGAGCTTACAGCTCGAAGATCAGGTCAGCGATGTTTTAACCAATCACAAAGAAATGTTTTCTACTGCCGATAATCTTGTATATAAGTTAAAACAAAGTCCAGAATACAAAAAACTTTTTGAGACGGCATTTGAAAACACAGAAGATACGGCCATTACATATTATGGGGTTCTAAAATCAATCAGTGAATACGAACGAACCTTGATATCCTTAAATTCACCTTTTGATAAATATGTTAGAGGGGATGAAAAACAATTATCGAAAGACGAAATTGATGGGTATAATATTTTTTCAGGGAAAGCATTGTGTGGAAGTTGTCATTTTTTTCCTCTCTTTAATGGCTTAGTTCCACCATTTTATAGCGATAATGAGTTTGAAGTAATTGGTGTTGCCCAAAATAAACTAAATAAAGAACTGGATGCAGATAGTGGAAGATACAATGTTACAAAGAACAGTATCCATCTTGCTTCATTTAAAACATCGGGATTAAGGCATATTGAGCAAACGGCTCCCTACATGCACAATGGAGCATATACTACTGTTGATGAGGTAATAGATTTTTATGTAAAAGGTGGTGGTGCTGGATTGGGACTAGACGTTCGAAATCAAACATTGCCCTTTGATTCCCTACAACTAAGTTTAGTAGAAATTGATTGCTTGAAAAAATTTCTGTTATGTTTGACAGATAAAAATTATAATCCTTCTGTTCCTAAAAGTCTTCCGATAGTTAACATGAAAGGTTTAGAGATAAGAAAGGTTGGTGGAAATTACTAAATCCGATATAATTTCATACTTAAATTAAGTATGGACATAGATTAAAAAACAATAAAAAAAGCCTCTCATTTCTGAGAGGCTTTTTGTACCCGGGATCGGACTTGAACCGATACATTCGCAATGAATACAGGATTTTAAGTCCTGCGTGTCTACCAATTCCACCACCTGGGCATTAAAATGAGTTTTATGGTAGCAAAACTCAATGTTTTCATCTTTTTAGTGACCTTCTTAAAAATAACAAAAGCCCCTAAAAGGCTTTATTTATGTATTAAACAGTCGAATAAAGAATTATAACGTTACAAATGTAATAAAAAATAAGTTTAATGCAATTGGTTTGTGGAATTTTGTCTAAAAAATTCGATTTTTATTGACACGTAAGGTGTTCAAGGGAAGATTATCAAGGTAGGTGACACTACTTTTTCGGGTATTTTAATTGAAAAGTCAAAAAATATAACGGGTTTGAATTTGAAACGTATCGTCAGAAAAGAAATAGCAGCCTTCAACTTATAAAATGTTACAAATTCAATTAAATATTGTATATTTGTTAGTAATAACTGACATTAAGTCAATTGTAAAGCTATAATGATAGTAAAAACTAACATAAATGCAATGAGTGATGATGCTATAGTGGCTAATCTGGGTGAATTCATTAAGCATCATCGTTTAGAGCAAAATAAAACTCAGAGCCAAGTGGCCGAGCAAGCGGGTATTAATAGGCTAACGCTGATTGAGTTCGAAAAAGGTAAACGTATAAGCATCATTACTTTTATTCAGTTGCTGCGTGCATTAAACTTGTTGCACATGCTGGAGCAATTTAAAATTAATCCACAATTAAGTCCTATACAATTAGCTGAGATGGAACAAGCAAAGCGTAAGAGGGCAACAAGAACTAAAAAAACAAGCAAAAAAACTAAATCAAACTGGTAATGATTACAACAGCTTTTATAAATATTTGGCATCAGCGTATAGGAGCCATTGCGTGGAACTCTGATACGGGTTTAGGTTCATTTGAATATGATACGACTTTTTTAAAAAACAACTTAAACCTTGCGCCAATTAAAATGCCAATAGAAGGTGCAGCAAGAAGAGTTTTTACTTTCTCCGAATTAAGAGATGTAAAAACATTTAAAGGTTTGCCTGGATTGTTAGCGGATGTATTACCCGACAAATATGGTAACGCTTTGATCAATACTTGGCTTACACGTCAAGGAAGAGCATCCGATAGTTTAAATCCTGTAGAAATACTCTGCTTTATTGGTCAAAGAGGTATGGGAGCTTTGGAATTTGAACCTACAATACTAAAATCAAATAATACGGCTTCCAAAATTGAAATAAGTAATTTGATTGAAATAGCAGAAGGAATACTTTCAGGAAGAAAAGATTTTAGTTCAAAACTTAAACCGAATGAAGAAAAAGCTTTGCTCGATATTTTAAAAATTGGTTCTTCAGCTGGTGGAGCCAGAGCCAAAGCAATAATTGCTTATAATTCTAAAACTAAGGAAGTAAGAAGTGGCCAAGCGTATGCCCCAAAAGGATTTACACATTGGTTAATTAAATTTGATGGAGTTACTGACAAGCAGTTTGGGTCTTCTAGCGGATATGGACGTGTTGAAATGGCTTACCATCTAATGGCTAAAGATGCGGGAATTGAAATGACCGAATGTAAATTATTCGAAGAAAATGGTAGAGCACATTTTATGACGCGTAGGTTTGATAGAAAAAATGGAAAAGATAAACTGCATGTACAAAGTTTTTGCGCTATGCAGCACTACGATTTTAATGAGGTGAATCAATACAGCTACGAACAACTTTTTGAAACCATGAGAATGCTTGGTTTGCCCTACCCGCAAGCTGAACAGCTTTACCGCAGAATGGTGTTTAACGTGATGGCTCGTAATTGTGATGACCACACCAAAAACTTTGCTTTTATAATGGATAAGAAAGGCAATTGGAGTTTATCTCCCGCTTATGATGTTTGCCATGCTTACAGGCCAGGAAGCGAATGGGTAAACCAACATGCTTTAAGTATTAACGGTAAAAGAAAAAATATTTTGAAAACTGATTTGCTGGAAGTGGCAAAGAGAATGAATGTAAAAAAAGCTCCAAGTATTATTAAACAAATTGGAGATGTAGTTGGTAACTGGAAAGAGTATGCAAATAAAGTAAAGGTTGATAGGAAATTGAAAGAAGCTATAGAAAAAACATTGGTCACCATTTAAAGAATTCTCCATTTTAAGTTCTACTAACGTATGTACTGTTTTTTTTGAGGTAGGGCTTACCTTATTTGTCACTACTTTTTAGGAAATCGTCGTGGGATGTACTTAAATCAAAATTTTGTTTTTGCAAAATTTGTCTGTTTAAGTTAATCCGATATTAGTTCGTATTTTTCTTTTCCGACCTGGGAAGTAGCACCGGAAGTATTCAAAAAAAATACCCTCTCTGTATAAGGAAAGGGCATTCTTTGGAGCGAAAGACGGGGTTCGAACCCGCGACCTCGACCTTGGCAAGGTCGCGCTCTACCAACTGAGCTACTTTCGCATGTAATTTCAATAAAATTGCCGGAAATTATACTGAATGGCAAAATCCCTGTTTCTTTATTGGGATTGCAAAAGTAAGTATTTTTTTAATTCTGCAAAATTTTTAAGCTAAAATCAATCTATTTTTATTTTCCATTAATATACAGGCCTTTTTGCATAAAACGTATATTTATACTGTAAAATTTGAATTATGGCAAAAATGAATAAAGTAATGGCAGGTTATCATATGTTAATGATCCTGTCGCAGGTGGATGGAGATTTCGATGCCTCGGAAGGTAAAATCGTTGTGAAGTATCTGAAGGATACCTTCCCTTTTCGTGTTGATTTGGACAATGAAATGGCTATTTTAAGTTCGCTGGCGCAAGAAGATTACTTCACGCATTTTAATAATGCGATGAATGATTTTTATGAAGATTCTATCCGCCAGGAACGGACCAATTTCCTCAATTTTGCAGCAAAAATGGTAAAAGCAGATAAGAAAATCACTCCTGAAGAAAATAAATATCTGAAGGAATTGTTTTTTGCCTGGGAATCTGAATTTGAAGGGGAGTAAAAATCACAAGTCATACCTGAAAATATAATCAAACTCCTTCTTTGTGATCAATTACTTTAAATAGATTATCCGCCAATCATCTTTTTGATCTCATTTAATTTCATTAAAGCCTCTACCGGTGTGAGCATATTGATATCCGTTTTTTGAAGCTCATCTTTGATGTTCTCTAAAACTGGGTCGTTTAGTTGGAAGAAACTTAACTGCATTCCTTCTTCATTTTGAACACTTTTTTCGCTGTTGGATGTTGCCGGCTGAAATGCCGCTCGACTTTTGTTTTTTATTTCTCTTTTTTCGTTTTTAGTGGACTTGTTTCCTGTATCTCTCTCGCTTTCTAATTGCAACAATACTTCATTTGCTCTGTCGAGCACTTTTTTGGGCATCCCCGCCATCTTTGCAACATGGATTCCGAAACTATGCTCGCTGCCTCCTGCTACTAATTTCCGCATGAATAGAATTTTATTCCCGACCTCTTTTACCGACACGTTGTAATTTTTTATTCGCGCTAAGGTGTTTGTCATCTCATTTAACTCGTGATAGTGCGTTGCAAACAAGGTTTTCGCTTTTGCTGATGGGTTTTCGTGAATGTATTCGGCAATAGCCCATGCAATGGATATGCCATCATAGGTTGATGTTCCCCGTCCAATTTCATCAAGTAGTATCAGACTTTTATCTGAAAGATTATTCAGAATACTCGCAGTTTCATTCATCTCCACCATAAAGGTAGATTCACCCGAAGAGATGTTATCGGATGCACCAACGCGTGTGAAAATTTTATCTACTAATCCTAAGTTCGCATGTTTCGCTGGTACAAAACTACCCATTTGTGCCAATAGAACTATCAATGCTGTTTGTCGCAGTAATGCGGATTTACCACTCATATTCGGACCTGTGATCATGATGATCTGCTGCGTGTTATTGTCCAGATAGACATCATTTGCGATGTAATCTTCGCCAACAGGTAATTGCTTTTCAATTACCGGATGTCTCCCATCTTTGATATCGATAATATCGTTTTCGAAAATGTGTGGACGGACATAATTATTTTTTAGAGCGATAGTTGCGAATGATAAAAGACAATCAATACGACCGATCAGCGATGCATTCAATTGAATCGTGGAAATAAATTCCATGAGTTCAAGTACGAGTTCATTAAATAATTTCACTTCCAGTGCCTGAATTTTTTCTTCGGCTCCCAATATTTTTTCTTCGTATATCTTTAATTCAGGAGTTATATATCGTTCAGCGCCTGTAAGTGTTTGCTTCCGCATCCAATCTCCTGGAACCTTGTCTTTATGGGTGTTCGTTACTTCCAGATAATAGCCATATACATTGTTAAATCCAACTTTTAAAGAAGTGATTCCTGTATTTTCACTTTCACGTTGCTGTATCTGCAATAAAAAATCTTTTCCCGAAAAGGAGATGTTTCGCAAGTCGTCCAATTCCGGATTTACGCCTTCTGCAATTACATTTCCCTTTGCAATTAAATAGGGTGGGTCTGGCGTGATTTCTTTTTCTATTCGCTCGATCACGCTCTTGCAAGGGTTTAGCTGTTCCGCGATTTTCGATAATGATTTATTTTTTGAATTTCCGCAGGCAATTTTTATCGGCTCAATCGCAAGCAGCGCGCGCTTTAATTGAACAACCTCTTTTGGTGAAATGCGCGCTGTTGCAACCTTTGAAATAATTCGTTCCAGATCACCTATCAATTCTATGTTTTCAATAATATGGGCGCTTACCTCGTGTTTCGATAAAAAATAATCAACCACATCCAGTCGTTCTTCAATAGGTGCTTTGTCCTTCAGAGGAAGCGCAAGCCAGCGTTTAAGCATGCGCGAACCCATAGGAGAAATTGTATGGTCAATAACATCAATCAGGGTTTTTGCATTCTCGTTATGAGAACCAAATAATTCTAGATTACGGATCGTAAAACGATCGAGCCAAACGTATTTTTCTTCTTCGATACGTGAAATGGTACTGATGTGTTTTACTTTATCATGCGCTGTATCTGCCAAATAATGCAATGCGGCTCCTGCAGCGATAATTCCTTGATGCAAGCCCTCAATTCCGAATCCTTTTAATGATTTTGTGCCGAAGTGTTTCAGTAACAATTCTGTCCCGAACTCCGAACCAAACGCCCAATCATCCAATCCATAATTATAAAATTTATCTCCGAACGTCTCGATGAATAATTTTTTTCTGTTTTTTTGAAATACTACTTCTGTCGGCCTGAAACTTTGCAACAGTTTATCAATGTATTCCAAATTCCCTTCTGCCACTAAAAATTCACCCGTTGATACATCTAGGAATGAAATTCCCGCGTCATTCTCCTTGTTCTTGGCCGATGGAGAAGGGTTAAGGTAAACACTGGCTAAAAAATTGTTATTCTTGTGATCTAATACTTTATCATTATAAGAAACACCTGGTGTTACTAATTCTGTGACACCTCTTTTCACAATATTTTTTGTCAGCTTTGGGTCTTCTAGTTGATCACAAATAGCAACCCGTTGTCCGGCACGAACCAGTTTAGGAAGATAGGTATCCAAAGAATGATGAGGGAATCCGGCTAATTCAATGAAAGAGGCGCAGCCATTCGCTCTTTTTGTAAGCACAATGCCTAATATATTCGATGCTTTTACGGCATCACTCCCAAAGGTTTCGTAAAAATCGCCTACCCTGAACAACAGCAATGCATCTGGGTATTTCGTCTTAATGGTATTATATTGTTTCATCAACGGAGTTTCCGATTCCGCTTTTCCATCTTTTACACTTGTTGTTTTTTTTGCCATTATTTGTAAAAATACAAAACCTATACATACCGTAAATACAAAGTTTTTAACACTTTTCGATCAATTATTTATAGATTTGCGAAATAGAATGAGCGCAAGAAGTATATATATAATTTTCAAGGAAAAATTTGTTCCGGATATACGTTTTTGGATTCTGTTGTTTTTTGTTTTCCGCCTTTACGGGATCACAAATGCGCCATTGGAAATTGGTCACAGCTGGCGTCAGTCGCTTACGAATATGATTGCTCGTAATTTTCTGGAAGTGAATAATACTATTCTGTATCCCCGCATTGATATGGACGGAAATAAAACGGGTATCATCGCTTCTGAATTTCCCTTTTTTAATTATCTCATTTATTTAGTTTCCGAACTTTTTGGTTATGCACATTGGTATGGCCGTTTGATAAATCTGAGTGTTTCTTCTATCGGTGTTTTTTATTTTTTCAAATTATTAAAACGTTTCTTTACCGCTGAACTTGCATTTTATGCTTCATTGATCCTCTTGTCTTCGATCTGGTTTGCTTTCTCCCGGAAATCAATGCCGTACACGTTTTGCATGTCGATTGTGATCATTGGTGTTTATTATGGCTTTCAGTATGTTTATGAAAAACGATTGTCTCATCTTTTTGCATTCTTTTTGTTTTCTGTTTTGGCGGTATTATGTAAAATCCCTGCCCTTTATCTCTTGAGTGTGCTCGCTATTCCTCTGTTCGATAAGCAGATCGCTTTTTCTCTGAAACGAAATATTGTTTTGACCGGGATAGCACTACTATTTGTAACCTATGCCTGGTATTTTTATTGGGTTCCCTACTTACTTGCTACGTATGGCTTTCAGCTCTATTTCCCAAAGCAGTTTATAGAAGGCATCCTTGAATTAATTGCTTATGCTCCCCATACACTTGAGAAGTTCTATTTTAGCGCTTTGCAAAGCTTTATTGCATTTATTGCATTTGTTGCAGGCTTGATTCTTATCGTTAAAAGAAAGGAGCGAACCGCATTATTCATTTACATTATTTCGACACTTTTTTTTATTTTATTCATCATCAAAACCGGTTTTGTTTTTTCTGTACATAATTACTACGTGATTCCTTATGTTCCTGTGATGGCTTTTGTCGCTGGTTTTGCAATCCTTGAAATTAAAAGCCAGAAGTGGAAAGTATGTGTTGTGACATTGATTATAATTGAAGGAATTTTAAATCAACAGCATGATTTCAGAATAAAAGATTCGGAGAAATATAAATTAACACTGGAGGCGATTGCTGATCGCGTTTCTTCAAAAAATGATCTGATTGCTATCAATGGGGATAAAAATCCACAACTCATGTATTTTATTCACCGCAAAGGTTGGAGTGTTTCCATGCAGCAACTTTTGGACGTTCCTTATTTATCTGGAATAAAAGATGCCGGCTGTAAGTATTTGTTTCTCGATAAACATAAGTTGGAATTACCTCTTACAGCACTAAAACTGAATTTTATTTCTGTATTTGAAAATGAAGATTTTGTGGTATATTCACTAAAGAATTAGAAAAATATGAGAAAATTAGCGAACGAAGAATTAGGTCGTAAGTCGGTTGAAGAATTTAAAATGTCTTCAAAAACTCCTATTATTATTGTTCTTGATAATGTACGCAGTTTAAATAATGTTGGTTCTGTATTCAGAACGGCAGATGCATTTTTGGTGGAAGCGGTCTATTTGTGTGGAATAACAGGAACGCCTCCTAACAAGGAAATTCAAAAAACGGCCCTGGGTGCAACAGAGAGTGTAGCCTGGAAATATTTTTCGACAACACAGGAGGCTGTACAGGAATTGAATGAAAATAAATATGTTGTATACGCAATAGAGCAAGCCGAATCGGCAATCATGCTGGATAATTTTATGCCAAGCAAAAGTCAAAAAATTGCGATTATTTTTGGAAACGAGGTAAAAGGAGTTGATCAGGAAGTTATTGATGCAAGTACCGATGTAATTGAAATCCCTCAGCTTGGAACAAAGCATTCCTTAAATATTTCAGTAAGCGTTGGGGTAGTGTTGTGGGATCTTTTCTTGAAGTTAGGCCGCTGATCCTAGTTTGATTTTCCTTTTATGGTAGTTTTTGTTTTTGCGATGGAGTCTAGCTGTTCTTTTTGCAGCAGGTAATAATTACGATACATTTTTTTTAATTCTGAGTTTATCTTATTCGTAAAAGAAATATCATAAGCGAAACGTTCATCAATAATACTGTATGCTACTTTAGCAATTGGTTTTTCCAGCACAGACGCATCCAATCCGATTACCTCTTCAAAAATATCTATATCGAAATCGAAGGAATATGCTTTATTTTGACCATTCGGCACTTTCGTATTTACTTCAAATGATTTAGAGACAAATCCTTTCTTTGATAATTCTATTAGGTAGATTTTATTGAGAGCTAATTTAAATGAACTTTTCCCTTTTTTTGTGGTCCAAAATTCTGAATACAATATATTGTTGAGATAGATTTTTATCAGTGCACTATCCAGCCAAACGTTCTCTTCCTTAGCATCGGGGGTTGTTGTTTTTGGCGATTTACGGACATGCCCCTTTAATAATAAATATTGCTGAGTTGAATCATTCACACCGAAATATTTAATAGATGGATGAGAATTGTCCGCTTGGAAACCGATAAAAAATAGTCCTCCTAAAATAAAAAGAGCTACTTGCACAATTGGTTTTTTGTAACGCATTGTTTTCATTTTTAAAGTTTATTCTTTAAATTATCTTCATTACTGAGCGCACTTCATTATAAAAAATACTTTGTATACAAAAAACGCTCCACAAAGACGTGGAGCGTTTTTTATAGTCTAAATTTAAAGATTAATTAACCATAGCTTTAAATTCTGCATTTTCGCGGAATTTAATAAATTCAGCATCATCTTTTGCCATTTGTTTGAAAGAAGCATCTTTTTCAATTGCTACCTTTAAGTTGTTAGCTAAAACATCTGCTTTGTTTTGACGTGCTCCAGCAATTGCTTTTAAGTAGAATGATAATGCAGCATCTTTGTCTGATTTTGAATTGTCAATTGTTGACATTGCACCATCGGTGTTTCCATTTAACAATTTTGCTAAAGCCACGTTAAATGAATTTTCAGAACCAAAATTGCTAACTGCCGCTGCATAGTTACCATTTTGAATCTCAACGATTCCCATGTTGTAAGCCACTTCAGGACCAGCAGCTCCAGCTTTTTTGTAAAGCTCCATTGCTGCCTTACGATCACCTTTCCAACGAGCAACAATTCCTAAGTTATTCTGAACAATTGGATTGTTTGCTGATAAACCATCTGCTTTTTTGAATTCAGCTTCTGCATCATTCAATTTGTTCTGCATCAAGTAGATCATTCCTACGTTATTAGATGTTCTCCAATCAGATGCATATTTTGCTTCAGCTTTTTTGTAAATATCTAATTTTGTGTTAATGTCTGTTGTTAATGTAGCAGCATAAAGAATTTCTTCTACTGATAAACTATCAGGAGCAGAAGCAGCTAATTTAGAGATCTGCTCATCTGTACGGCTATTTACATCTACATTTAATGTAAGAACTGCTCTACGTAATTTTGGTAAAATTTTATCAGCAACTTCAGTATACGTTTTAGATAAATTTTTAATTTCTTTTTCACGTGTATCTGAGTCAGGATACATTGCTAAAACACGTAAAATAAGTTCCTTATCAGCTATAGAAGATGCTTCCATTGCTTTTTTGAAACCATCCCAATCTTCAGCTGTTGTTACTTTTGTATAGAATACTTCTTTTGAAGCAGTATCAACTTTTGATTTTTTGTCCTTAAACATATTCATCATCGACTTTGTAGCTTCTTTAGCACGGTCTTCAGCTAATTCGCTGTTACGTGATAATTCACCATCAGGAGATGCATATGCAGAAACATTCATATTTTTGAAAGCAATGTTAGGATTCTTAGAGGATGCAGTTGCATATTCTTTGAATGATTTCATTTCAGTACTTGTCATTTCTGAACCACGAACTTGAGCTTGATTGATCGCGAAGAAAATATTTGTTGTTTCTGAATGAGGAATTACTTTTTGAAAATTATCTTTTCCAATGATTGCTTTATCATCAGTTTTCACTAATAATGGAGTGATAACAGTTCCGTCAGCAACTTTTTTTGCAGGAAGTTCTTTTATCTTTTTCTTTACCTGACCAGATGCTCTAAGTTCTAATGTAGCAACTTTCATTTCCGGCATGTAAGCAATCTTATCAGATGTATATGTGAAACTTCCACCTGTTTTGTTTGCTATTTTCTTTCCAGCTCCTTCAACACTTTCACCAATCAAAACAACCGGGTTAAGCGCTTTTTCACCACCATTGTATTTAATAACAGGGATAGTAGTAACGGTAGCCTTTTTAGGGAATAGTTTCGCCGGGTAAGTACCAGTGATAGTAACTGTCATACTGTCGCCATGCATTTCCATAGGATCAGGAGTCACTTTGTAGGTAATTTTATCGGCATTTTTAACCAATTTACCTAATCCGCTACAAGAGGTCAACGCAACTGCTGTGATAACAGCTAAACCTAAAGTTTGTAAAGATTGATTTTTCATTATTATTTTTTTTAGTTCTGTTTTTATAAATATATGATAGGGTTTCTTAACTTGTACTATTATAGTGCAAAAATAATTAAATTTTTAATTAATGAAAGGATTTAAGCAATTATATAATGTATTTCTCTTATTTATATCCGCCTTTTATCGCCTTTATGTATGTTATGCCCTGATTGTAGGGCTTTTTGATGAGGTTTTTCATTAGTTCATAATCGTCGGTATTCGTTACATAATCTACCTCATTTACGTCTATTACAACGATTCTGAGCTCGGGTAGTTGTTTTAAAAAATCGAAATAAGCTGCCTGGATCTTAATTAAGTAGCTATCTGCTATTTTTTGTTCGTATTCCCTGCCTCTTTTACGGATGTTTTGCTGCAAGCGTTCAATGTCATGGTACAGGTACACAAACAAATCTGGTTTGGGCAGCGAATCATTGATAATATGAAACAACTTCGTATATAAGCCAAACTCGTCTTCTTTTAAATTGGATTTTGCAAAGATGAGTGATTTTACAAAATAGTAATCTGCTATGATCGTTGGTTTAAATATATCCTGAGTGGAAAGTTCATTTTTTAATTGATGATATCGTTCTGCCAGAAATGATAATTCTAATGGAAACGCATGCTTTTCAGGATCTTCATAAAATTTTGGAAGGAAAGGATTGTCTGCAAATTGTTCCAATATCAATCGTGCATTTTGATCCTCTGCCAATTTAGTAGCGAGTGTCGTTTTTCCGGCTCCGATATTGCCTTCAATAACAATGAAATTATATGGTGATTCGTTATTCAAGGATTTGTTGATTTAATTTGTGTTAAACGGCTTCTTATTTCGCTTTGATAAACTACTATTATGATTCTGTTTTGGTGAAAAAATAAGGTTTCTTTTTACTTTTCGATCTGCACTTCGCATGAGTCAACACATTCATTTAATAATTCTTCAATTGTTTTTTTTAATATAGGATGAACAAAATTACCAGCAATCTCATTCATTGGAACAAGAACAAATTTTCTTTCTTGTATATAGGGATGTGGGATTTTTAAATCAGGAAGATCAATGATCTCCTTGTTATAAAACAGGATGTCGATATCAATTGTGCGTTCTTGCCATCTGTCGTTTGTTCGAGTTCTTCCTAGTAACTCTTCAATTTTTAATATGTTTGCGAGAAGTTCAGTCGGAGCGTTTAATGTTTCCAAAATAATCGCTTGGTTGTAAAAATCGGCTTGGTCTTTATTGCCCCAGGCAGCAGTTTTAAAAACGCTTGACTTTTTAAGCGTTGCTCCAATCTTTTGTTCAATCAAAGCAATTGCTTGCTTTAATTTTAGTGCGCTATCGCCTATGTTTCCGCCCAGTAAAAGATAACAGGTATTCATCGTTGTCAAATATATAAAAAACTAAGTGATGTCTTGTAGGGCTTGTGCAAATAATATTTTTATACACTATTTTTTGGCAATTAATTTTGTTACCTTTGTTTGATATGAATATCCTTTAGTATAAAAAAATTAAATATTAAATTCTTTAAAAAATTAAACGATGACAAAAAAAATACTCCTAACTCTTTCCTTTTTTATTGTTGCCTTGTTTGCGTTAAAGGCACAAACCTTACCTGCTACCTATACTTCAACCAACGTTGTTACTGGGATTCGTTATGCTTCTGATTTTGATTGGCTGCCTGATGGGCGTTACATCGCAACCCAAAAAGGAGATAATTCGTTTCCTGCGGCCAACGCGTTTATTAAAATTTATAGTGCTTCCGGTGTTGCATTGGGAACATACTATGATTTGACCGATTCTGTTGATTCTGATTTTGAGCGCGGCTTATTGGGGATTGCTGTCGATCCTAATTTTGCTGTTAACGGATATATTTATGTGTATTACAATTATCGTAATCCTGCACAAACGAAATTGCAAATGCGAGTTGTGCGTTTTACAACTGTTGGTAATGTTGGAACTGCACCTACAATTATAATGAAAATTCAATACGCAACTTCAGCTTCTACTTTCGGAGGAAATCACTTTGGTGGAATTATTCGTTTCCGCCCATCTGAACCTGATAAACTTTATATTCAAACAGGAGACTTGGCATATCAACAATCTAATCCAACGTTGAACTATGCTAATAAATTAACAAATCCGTACGGTAAAATTTTAAGAATAAATACAGATGGAACAATTCCAACTGATAATCCATTTTATGATGATGGTAATCCTGCAACCGGAAATGATGACCGTATTTGGACTTATGGAAACAGAAACATGTTTGGAATGTGTTTCAGTCCTGTAACTGATTCAATGTATTCAGCTGAAAATGGTTTAAATGCTTGGGACGAATTTAATATTGTGCACAAAGGTGGAAATTATGGTTGGGCAACTTGTGAAGGCGATTTTTTAAATGGATCTACTACAGTAGCTTGTAATTTGGTTGGGGATATTCTTCCAATGGAAACATGGGGAACCCCTTTGCCTGCAGTTACGGGCTGCTTATATTATTCTGGAACTGTAATGCCTGAATTTAATAATCACATGCTGATTTCCGATAATGATTATGGGCGAGTGTATGATTGTGTTTTAGGGAATCCTCCTGCATACGATATTATTACAAGCAGAACTACTTGGTTTGATAATGCTCCAACTGGCGCAGGTGGAGGTTTGTTAGCAATGAAGCAAGGTGCCGATGGTTGTATTTATATTTTAAGAGGAGGATACACGACTGCTGGTTATATTATGCGAATTTGTCCTACAGGTTTAGGTGTTACTTCATCTGAAATAATAAATAATTCAATCGGACAAAATTACCCGAACCCAACTACAGGTGATGCTCAGATTGATTATTCCGTTTCCGATGCTTCCTCTGTTTCTATTGAATTGTTTGATGTTACCGGAAGAAAAATTAAAACAGTATTAAACGCAGATGTTCAAGCTGGTAAGCATACTGTTGAAGTAAATGGAATGAATCGTTTTTCGAATGGGAGCTATTTTTATAAAATGGTTGTAACGCAGTCTAACAAAATCGTTTATTCTGAAACAAAAAGAATGCTGATCGTGAAATAAGCAACAGCGAATATGTTTTTTATAAAAAGAAAAGCTCCCGATATTTTGGGAGCTTTTCTTTTTAAAGGTAATACTGAAAATTTTAAAACTGGAACGGGCACTCGAATATAAAGCATCGGCCGAGTTGTCCTTTTTTACCTCCCCACAACCAACTTCACTATTCGTTCACTAGAGTTGCTATTGATTTTACAAATGTAAATTCCTGCACTTAAAATAGAGGTGTTGATGTTTATTTTTTGATTTCCTTTTTGCATTTCTTCATTGGTAATATCCACTACTTTTTTTCCAGTGATATCCGATAATGAAATCACAATCTGCGAGTTTTCTTTCAACGTAAATAAAAGTGTTGAAGTTTGGTTGGATGGGTTGGGATACAATTGCGTATTTTGAATATTATTTATTGCTTCTTCTATTCCTGTTATGTTTACATTATTCGGAGTGATATAAACTCTATATACGGTATCGTTCGCGCTGCTACTTCCGAAATTTCCTTGCTGTGCACGTATGCCTCCAAATATATATCCTGCCAGTTTTTTAGTGTTTGGTAAATCCCTGAGGCGTATCACGTCATTGGCATAACTAGAAACATGCTTCGTGGGAACAAATTTTGCATTTGAACCTAGCAAAGAGGGAAGTTTGGTCGTCATAAGACATTCTTCATAGGTTCCAAGCGCATTGCACGACAAGGTGCTGATGTCGTCAACAAAGGGGACATCACTATCACGACTTAATAAGCTAGTCGTATCATTGAAATTAAACAAACTAATACCACCAAAAAATGTGGTGTACATTTTTTGACTTACAGAATCGTATATCGGCATCAGTGCGCAGGTGTATTGATTCATAATCTGTTGGTACCCACTAATGCTTGTTGCTGCTGTGTTTAAACGAATCGGTTCGCGGTATGGTAAATTGGAATCTTTGCGGAATGAACCACCGTAAATACCAATCCCCAAAGAATTATTGGGATTAATTATTGCTGCGCTATTAAAATCTCTTCT
>CAMCYR010000010.1 GCA_945885475.1 Chitinophaga pinensis | reverse complement strand
GGATGTATATGCTGAATATTAAAACTGGTAAAAAAGATCATGTGCAAAAGGTTGCAGTAATGAAATAAAAACAAACTAAAATAAAAAAAACACCCTCGGCCTTTTCGAGGGTGTTTTTTTTGTAAAAATTTAGCTAATAAACTGATCTTTAAATTCATCAAACCTAATTTTTGCTGGACCATTATTTCGGCAAAAACTGAACTATTTATTTCATAAACTCAACTATCGCTACAGCTTCTTTCGCTTCTTTGACATCGTGTACCCGAAGTATAGTAGCACCTTTTTGAAGCGCAATCGTATTTAAAATACTTGTTCCGTTAAGCGAATCTTTTGAACTGATATTCAGTAACTTATTTATCATAGATTTTCTTGAAACGCCAGCAAGAATCGGCAGCCCGAATGTGCCGAAACGATCCATATTTTTAAGCAAGTCAAAATTATTTTCTAGGGTTTTCCCAAAACCAAATCCAGGATCAATAATCACCTGTTTAATTCCTAATGCGTTCAACTGTTTCAGTTTTTTTTCAAAATAAGCATAAACTTCCTCTACCACATTGGTGTATTTAGGATTATCCTGCATGTTTTGCGGACTTCCTTGGATATGCATCAGAATATAAGGAACATTTAAGTCTGCAATCACAGTAAACATCTCACTATCAAGTGTTCCGCCCGAAATATCATTAATAATATTCGCTCCGGCAGCAACAGCATCTTTAGCAACTTTGGATCTGAACGTATCAGCTGAAATAAGCAAGTCCGGATAAGCATTTCTAACAGATCGGATTACCTTAATTAATCGCTCCGATTCAACTTCTACTGAAACGTCCTCTGCTCCAGGTCGGGTAGAGTAAGCGCCAATGTCGATCATGTCCGCACCAGCAGTTACCATAAGGCTTACTTGGCCTAGCCACTCCTTTTCTTCGGTATATTTTCCTCCGTCAAAAAAAGAGTCGGGTGTAACATTTAAAATACCCATTACCAAAGCGCCAGACTTTTGGTCAAAAATCCGTTCTATTTTTTGATAAAAAACTGTATCTTGTGCCATTATTTGCTAGGGTGTTACTTCAGACGAACTGAACTATTTTATGACTAAAACATTTTCTCAATACAATACCGCAAGTGCTACTTGCAAAGATATTTTCATTAAAAAGATGAAAGACTATGGTACCGCCTGGCGTATTTTACGAACAAGTTCCATTACCGATCAGATTTTTATTAAAGCACAACGCATCCGTAATATCGAGGATAAAGGTACTCAAAAAATCAATGAAGATGTGCGATCGGAATACATCGGAATTATCAACTATTCGATCATCGGTCTTATTCAACTTGAATTAAAAAATGATACGCGTATGGAGTTGCCTGCTGATGAGGTGAGCAAGTTATACGATCTTCACTGCAACGAGGCACGAAGCTTAATGGAAAACAAAAATCATGATTATGGTGAGGCCTGGCGAGATATGCGCGTCAGTTCTCTTACCGATCTGATTTTGATGAAGCTATTACGTATCAAACAAATTGAAGATAATAAAGGAGAAACACTCATCTCTGAAGGGGTTGACGCCAACTTTCATGATATGATTAATTATGCTATTTTTGCTTTAATAAAGCTAAGTGAAGAGTAATAGGGAATTCGATTTAAAACTAATTTCAATTAATAAGGAAGCACTATGAAAACAATAACAAACATCGCGCGCATTTTTGTCGGCCTGTTATTTATTTTTTCCGGTTTTATTAAGGCGAACGATGCTGTTGGCTTTGCCTATAAACTTGTAGAGTACTTCGAAGTATTTGAAACACATTTTATGGTCCCAATTGCTCTGCCGCTGGCAATTTTCATCTGTATCTTTGAAATTATTCTTGGTTTCACACTTTTAATGGGGGCAAGGCTAAAACTTACACTGTGGTTATCACTTCTGATGATTGTATTTTTCACATTCCTTACGTTTTATTCCGCCTATTATCAGAAAGTATTAAGCTGCGGTTGTTTTGGTGATGCCATTCCTCTTACGCCATGGCAATCGTTTTACAAAGATTTAATTCTTCTTATCCTGATACTTTTGCTTTTTATTGGTAAGAAGCATATCATTCCTCTTGTTGGACCCCGTTTCGAAAATGCTTTGCTTGTTATTGTTCTAATTGCTTCAACTACTTTCCCTATATACACGTACAACTACCTTCCTATTATTGATTTTCGCCCATATGCGATCGGAAAAAATATTCCTGAACAAACAAAAGGGATTCCGGATGAGTTGAAATATTTTTACAAATTAAAAGATAAAAAAACCGGAGAAGAAAAGGAGTTTGATAAATGGCCGGATGGTTGGGACACAACATATGATTATGTAGACAGCCGCACTGAAGTTACGAAAAAGGGTGTAGAACCTAAGATAAAAGATTTTAGTATTTCAAATCTGGATGGAACAGATTATACACAAGATATTATAGAAAATCCGGAGTACAATTTCTTGTTGATTTGTTACGATCTGGATAAAACAGATGCTGACGCATTCGGGAAGATCAATGATTTTGAAGCTCTTTGCAAACAAGACAGTTTAACATTTATTGCACTTACATCCTCAACAAAAGAGATGATCGAGAAGTTTAAGTCTGAAGCTAAAACAAATGTGACGTTCTACAATACGGATGGAACGGTTTTAAAAACAATGATCCGCTCAAACCCAGGATTAATCATGCTAAAAGGTGGAACAGTAGTTGATATGTGGCATTACCATTCGCTCCCATCGTATAATGATATTAAGGAACAATATTTAACGAAATAGCTGGTGATAAAATTTATTTTAAAACGCCTGTTTTATGGTTTCCTTGTATTGCTTGGAGTGATCTCTGTCGTATTTTTGTTATTCAATGTATTGCCGGGTGATCCTGCACGAATGATGTTAGGACAGCGTGCCGACCAGGCTTCAATTGATGCGATCAACCGCGATTTAGGCCGCGACAAACCGATGACTACTCAGTTTTTAATATATCTGAACGATCTTTCTCCTGTCTCCATCCACGATCCTTCAAATTCGGAACACTATTTATATTTAAGTGCTGAAAAATATTCGTCATATATAAAACTGTTCCCCGTTTCAGTATCGAAAATACTTGTTCTTAAATTTCCATACTTACGGAGGTCATATATCACAAAACGGAAAGTATCAGACATCGTTATTGAAACACTGCCTGAAACCGCGCTACTTGCTTTTGCCTCTATTACATTTGGTGCTGTTTTTGGAATTCTGGTGGGAATTTTCTCCGCTATTAAAAAGAACTCTTGGTTTGACAAGGGCTCGTTAATCTTTGCCATTTTCGGAATGGCGCTTCCTTCTTTTTTTATGGGATTACTCATTGCTTGGTTCTTTGGATTTGTGCTGAGAGATTATACCGGACTCAATAATGTTGGTTCTCTTTATTCTATAGATGACTTCGGTGATGAACACCTCGCTCTTAAAAATCTTATCCTTCCTACAATCACTCTGGGATTGCGCCCGCTGGCGATTATTATCCAGCTGACAAGAAGTTCATTATTAGATGTTCTTTCACAGGATTACATAAGAACTGCTACAGCAAAAGGATTGGGATATTATACTGTTGTTTTTAAACACGCATTGAAAAACGCATTGAATCCTGTTATAACAGCAATTTCAGGGTGGTTTGCAGGACTAATGGCCGGAGCTGTATTTGTTGAAATTATATTTAATTGGAAAGGTATCGGATACGAAGTAGTTGACGCACTGAACAAAAACGATCTGCCTGTCGTTATGGGTGCCACCTTGGTTTTTGCACTAATATTTGTAATCATCAATATTGGTGTTGACATTGTTTACGGGATTTTAGATCCTCGTGTAAGAGTTCAGTAATTATAATTCCTTTGGCCATTTTTCGCAATGAAAAGAATCTGTTTTATAATTAATATGCTTATTTATTTCGGACAATTCTCCTTCGCTCAACCTTCTTCAAACTATTACGAAAATATTGATAAGGATAAAAGCACATTTGATAAAAATGATTACAAAATTCGGCCACTGGTAGAAACAGAAAATCCTAAACATTAATTCAATTTTTTTGAAAAAAAGAAACTATGAGAAGAAAGATCGTTGCCGGTAATTGGAAAATGAATAAAACCTTGTCTAAAGGAAAACAGTTAGTAGAAGAAATTCTTTCTTCTACGGATGCATCTTCTGATGTTTTAAAAATAATTGCGCCCCCATTCATTCATTTGGCCGCAATAGCAGATATGGTAAGATTAAGAACCGATTTTGCTGTTGCTGCGCAGGATTGTCACCACATAAATGCAGGTGCATACACGGGCGAGGTTTCCGCTGAAATGATCGCTTCAACAGGAGCGGAATTTGTGATCATCGGACATTCCGAAAGACGTTTAAATGCAGTAGAAAGTAATGAACTCCTTGCTCAGAAAGTAAATATCGCATTGGTGAATAATTTATCTCCCATTTTTTGTATCGGTGAAAATAGTGAAGAACGAAATGCGAATATCCATTTAGAAGCTGTCCGTAAACAAATAAAAGAAGGATTGTTTCATTTATCAGCTGCTGACTTCAGTAGAGTAATCATTGCTTATGAGCCCGTTTGGGCTATTGGAACTGGACTTACGGCTACAAGTCATCAGGCACAAGGTGTTCAAAATTTCATCCGCACCGAAATTAACAAAAAATACGGAAAAGAAATTTCGGAAAACTGTTCTATACTTTACGGTGGCAGCTGTAACGCTCAAAATGCTCAGGAATTATTTTCATGCATCGATATTGATGGTGGATTAATTGGTGGTGCATCTCTTAAGTCGCCGGATTTCCTGGCAATTATCAACTCGTTTTAGAATCTTTTGATTTTAAAACGCACTATTTATTTAACAACTATACCCGATGAATTATATAGAAATTGCTGTCAGTGTAGAACCGAAAGAACCGGGTTCTGATATTTTGATTGCCCAACTTTCTGAACTCGGATTCGAAAGCTTTGTAGAAACAGAGAATGGCTTTCTTGCCTACATTCAGGAAGAGGAGTACAGTGTAGAAGAGCTCGAATTTACATTTGGTGATTTTGAACATACGTTCACGATTGAATTTACAGCGAACAGTATTCCAAAGCAAAACTGGAATAAAGAGTGGGAAAGTAATTTTCAACCCATTGAAGTGGAGGGTAAATGTTATATAAGAGCTCCTTTTCACGAAAAGAAAGAGGGTTTTCTTTTAGATGTGATCATCGAACCGAAGATGTCTTTTGGGACGGGGCACCATGATACCACACAACTGATGATACGGATCTTAATGTTATTAAATGTTAAAAACAAATCTCTGCTGGACATGGGTTGCGGAACTGGGGTGTTAGCCATTGCCGCTTCTATGCTCGGTGCTGGCCCTATAACAGCAATTGATATTGACGATTGGAGTTATGAAAACACTGTTGAAAATTTAGCGAAAAATAATATCAACAATGTCCTTGTTAATAAAGGGGATGCTCAACTTTTGGAGAAAAAAATATTTCATACTATATTAGCAAATATCAATAAGAATGTATTGTTGGCCGATTTATCAGTGTACAAAAATGCTCTTGAAAAAAGTGGAGATTTGGTCTTAAGCGGCTTTTTTGAAATAGATATTGAAGAGATAAAGGCAAAAGCCGAAAATCTTGGCTTAAAATATGAAGGTAGATATGCAAGCAATCAATGGGCTGCACTGCATTTTACTAATTAGCGAAAAGAAATGAAAAAATTAAATTGTATATTATTATTTATTCTTCTGACGGGTTACGCTGCGGATTCTTTCGCACAGCTGAATCCTATCAAACAATTTTCTGAAGATCCTTTGAAATTCCCTGAAGAAGTAAAAGTCATGTTTGAATCAACCAACATGGACAAAAAGGAGATCAAGGAATTTATGGAAGTATTTCTTCTAGCCTGGAACAATCCGAAATGCAACGACAATCTGAAAAAATCAATTGTCAATTCCTGTAATCTTATGATCAAAAAGAAATTACGGATACTTCCAGAATACAAAAGCTATTTTTCTTCCGTTATGAATTTCATTAATTCGACACAAAGTGAACAAAATTTTCTAACCTGGCAAGACTGCATCAATAAGATCTTAAGTGGAAAGATCCTGAAGAATTTTTCTGATTATCTGGAAATGAGCGATAATTTATTCGCGACAAACTCATTCTATAATTCTTCGGTGATTCGCTACAGTTCAAACAGCAACAACTATATATTTGAATACGATAGTGTTCCGAAAGTGATTTTCCCGAATCTAAATTTGCGTATCGCTAACAACCAGAACGATACAGGAATTATCTACAATACAAAAGGTGTTTATTATCCTTACAGAGGGGTTTTTGTCGGAGAAGGAGGAAAGGTGGACTGGAAACGTGCAGGAATCGAAGATAATGTGGTATGGGCTGAATTAAAAAAATACCAGATTACCCTTAAAACGAGCGGATTCATAGCCGACTCTGTCATTTTTTACAATAAAAACTACTTCCAAAAGCCTTTGATCGGAGTTCTAACCGAGAAGGTTGTTTCTGAAAAAGAAGGAAATATTACCTACCCGCGTTTTGATTCTTATAATAAGCGGATGGAGATACTCAACATTGCAAAGGATGTTAATTATGACGGTGGATTTAGTCAGCGTGGACCGAAAGTTCTTGGTTCAGGGAGTAAAGAGGAAGATGCAAAATTAATCTTTATCCGTGAAGGAAAAGTATTCCTGATTGTAGGTGCAAAATATATCGCGATCACGAAAGACAAGTTAACGGCTGAGTCATCGAATATAAAATTTTACTTCAATAAAGATTCGATCACACACCCGAGTGTGAATATGAAATTTGTTGTTGCAGACCGAAAACTCTCTTTGGTAAGAACAAGTAATGGTGTTTCTAAATCTCCCTTCTTAAATACGTTCCACAAGGTGGATATGTACTTTGAAGAATTAACGTGGAAAATGGAAGACCCTAAAATAGATCTGGGTATGCTGGTCGGTAATTCACAGGAAGACGCGATGTTCGAATCTTCGAATTACTTCCGTACCGATCGTTACGACCGTATCCAGGGTTTAGACTTGGTTAATCCACTGATCCAGCTGCGCGACTATGTTAAAAAGATCGCTGATGTCCTTGATTTTCAAGGAGATCAATATGCTAAATATTTAAAATTTTCTCCAAATGATGTGCGCCCGAATCTGATCCGTTTATCAACAATGGGATTTATCGCTTATGATTCGGAAGATGATGAAGTACATGTAAATGAAAAATTGTTCACCTACATCGCGGCAAGAGCAGCAAAAATAGATTATGATGTGATCCAGTTTCCATCTGCTATTCGGGGAACAAGCAATGCATCTGTCAACTTATTAAATTATGACATGAGCATCATGGGTGTGCGTCAGATATATATGAGTGATTCACAAAATGTGGTCATCTACCCTGCGGAACAAAAAATCCTTTTAAAGAAAAACCGTGATTTTACATTTGCGGGAATTGTTCATGCAGGTCGATTCGATTTCTTCGGAAAAGAATTTTCGTTTGACTATACAAAATTTAAAGTGGATCTTAAAAATGTGGATTCATTGCGGATCATGGTAAAATCACGTGAGCCGGATGCATACGGAGAATATCCGCTTGTAAAAGTAAGAACAGTAATTGAGGAGATTAATGGTGATCTCGAGATTGATAATCCCGCCAACAAGTCGGGGAGGAAACCGTTCCCTGTCTATCCGATCTTCAATAGTTTTAAAGAATCACACGCTTATTACGATAAAAAATCAATTCAAAACGGAAAGTACCAGCGTAAGAATTTTTATTTTCAACTCGATCCGTTTACGATTGATAGTTTGGACAACTTTTCGAATGAGGGATTGACCTTCAAAGGAAAGATGGAAACAGCGGGAATCTTTCCGACCTTTAATGAATCGCTGACACTCCAGCAGGATTACTCTTTGGGATTTATCACCCAATCTCCTGCTGTCGGCTATCCAATGTATGGCGGCAAGGGAACCTATAATGCTGCAGTAAAATTAAGTAATCAAGGATTGCATGGCGATGGAACAATTAAATATGTGACCTCCATAACCAAGTCAAACGACTTTTTATTTTTTCCTGATTCTACACGTTGTATCGCGCAGACTTATGATGTCAGCGAACAAAAAATAAAACCGGAGTTTCCTCAATTGCACGGAGAGGATGCCAGAATTCATTGGATACCAGCAAAAGATGTAATGAATGTATGGAACAATAAAGAGAAGAAGTTTTTGGATTACAATGGGCAGGCACAATTTAACGGTCGTTTATCTATGACTCCGAAGCAACTTTTAGGAAGCGGCACTGCCGATTTTTCCAATGCAAAATTAGATGCAAAGCTTGTGAAATTTAAATCCAATTCATTCGACTCGGATACAGCCAACTTTAGTTTAAAAGCATTGGACCTTGCCTCATTAGCCTTTGCAACCGACAATGTAAATGCTCGCATCGATTTTGATAAACGTTTGGGCGAATTCAAATCAAACGGTAAGGGTTCAATTGTTAAGTTTCCTGTGAATCAGTATATCTGTTTTATGGATAACTTTAAATGGTTCATGGACGACAGTCAGATCGAATTGGGATCAAGCAAAAAAGTTGCTTCATCTGCAAAAGAAGATCTGGATCTGGAAGGTCCCGAGTTTATCTCCGTTCACCCGTCACAGGATTCACTTCGTTTTCAATCGCCATCGGCGAAATACGATTTGAAAAAATATGTAATCACCGCTAAAGATGTGAAATACATCAATGTGGCCGATGCCAGGATATATCCCGAAAAAGGAGATGTGATCATTGATAAAGATGCAGTGATGCGCACATTTACCAACGCAAAAATTGTTGCTAACTCCATTACAAAATACCACAATTTATATAATTGTACGGTAAATTTATTTGCTAGAAAAAATTATAAAGGTTCGGGCTTCTACGATTATGTGGATGAAATTAAAACCAAGCAAACATTTTATTTCAGTAACGTGAGTGTTGATACAACATTCCAAACCTTTGCCGAGACAAATATCCCCGACTCCTCAAAATTTAGGTTGAGTCCGAATTTCGAATATAAAGGAAAAGTGAAGTTGAAAGCAACCGCCAACTATTTGGTTTTCGATGGTGCAGCGCGTATATCACACGACTGTGCAGCAATTCCTAAAACATGGTTTAAATTTGAATCAGAGATCAACCCGAACAGTATTTACATTCCAATTGCGAAAGATCCTTTAGATGCTGCTGGTAAACCAATTGCTGCATCGTTAATGGTAACAACGGATTCTACACATTTTTATTCTGCATTCTTGTCTCCGAAAGAGTCAAACAACGATCATTATGTTTTGGCTGCTGACGGATTTTTATTCTTCGATAAAGGATCCCGCGAATATAGGATTTCCAACAAAGAAAAGCTTATTGAGCGTTCCTTACCTGGAAATTATTTGAGTTTGAATACAGCTCAATGTAAAGTGTATGGTGAAGGTAAAGTGAACTTAGGTGGTGAATTTGGACAATTGAAAATTGAATCTTTCGGTAGTGCCGTTCATTTATTAATTCCAGACTCCACAATGTTTGACATGTTAATGTCATTTGATTTCTTTTTTGATGATGGGGCAATTGATAAAATGTCAGATGCAATCTTAGCGAATGTTGATCTAAAACCAACAGACTTCTCTCGTCCTGTGTTTGAGAGAGGAATGCGTGAAATGATGGGTAAGGAGCAGGCTGATAAACTTATTTCGCAATTGAACTTATACGGTTCATTTAAAAAATTCCCTGATGAATTAAAGAAAACGTTATTTCTGACCGACGTAAAAATGAAATGGAACAAGGAAACACGTTCGTATACATCCTCCGGTAAATTGGGAATCGGGAATATCAATAAAACACAGATCAATAAATATGTGGACGGCAGAGTAGAGATCATCAAGAAACGCGGTGGCGACATCCTTAATATTTATTTAGAATTGGATGCAAACAACTGGTACTTTTTTAACTATACAAGAGGAACCATGTTGGCCATTTCATCTAATGAAGCATTCAATACGGCGATCAAGGAATTGAAGCCTGAAAAACGTCAAAAAGATGGTGATAAAGAAAAGAAAGAGCCGAATTATAATTTCAATATCACAACAGCAGCAAAGAAAATTCAATTCTTACGTAAAACTCAAAGCGCAGAAGAATAGTGATAAACATTTCTAATATATTATTGCTTTTAGGAGGATACTTACTGGGCTCCATACCAACTGCGGTATGGATCGGGAAGTTTTTCTACAAGATTGATGTGCGTGAGTACGGCAGCGGAAATGCCGGTGCTACCAACACGTTCAGAGTACTTGGGAAAAGAGCAGGTATCCCTGTGTTGTTAATTGATATTTTGAAAGGACTCGCGGCTGTTAGTCTTGCGGATTTTAGTCCGTACCTGCCCAATTCCAATCAGTTCATTAATTTGGAATTAGTTTTGGGTATTGCTTCTTTGGTCGGCCATATTTTTCCGGTATTTGCGTCATTCAGAGGTGGAAAAGGAATTGCTACATTATTGGGTATTGTTTTGGGAGTTCATCCTTATGGGGCATTGATCAGTATAGGTATTTTTATTATTATTTTACTTATTTCGAGTTATGTTTCTTTGAGTTCTATGATTTCTGCAATCTGTTTTCCGGTTATCATTATTTATGTGTTTCAAACGAAAGTACCATCACTGATCATCTTTTCTATCTTGATTGCCATAATGGTATTGATAACACATCAGAAAAACATTGAACGCTTACTCCGTAAAGAAGAATCAAAAGCGAAACTCATCAGGAAAAAGAAAAAGAAAAAGGAAGACGATGTGGTTGAAGTGTTCGAAGTAGAAACAAAGTCATAATAAATACGGATAAACTGCGTTTCTAGCTCAATGAAAAAAAGACTTTATTTTTTATTCCAATTCTTTACAATTATAACATTTTCGCTGGCTCAACATTCCGCTGATGCACAAGTAACAATAAAAATATCGGGGAAAGTTTTCGATAAAGACAATAAGTCGCTGCCACTTACCCGGACAATGATTATTAACAAACGAACAAATAATGGAACATTTGCGGATGCTGAAGGGAAATTCGCACTACTGATCCAACCAGCCGATACCATCCTGTTTTCTGCTATCGGATTTAGAGTGAGATCTATTTGTTTTAAGGACTCACTTGCAAATGGAAATTCGTATTTCGAGATTGCTTTACATAAGCTTCAATTTGAATTAAAAGAAGTAAGTGTTTTCGCGAATCGGAGTTTGAATGAGATTCAAAACGATATTGATAAATTGGGGCTCCGAAAAAGCTATTCTACTCAAGGTATAAATGCAATTGAAAGTCCAATCACGGCATTGTATGAGCGCTTCAGCAAGTTTTCAAAATCAAAACAGAAAGTTGCTGAATGGGAAAATGAAGATCTTAAACGTGATATCTTGAAGGATCTATTTCACTTATATGTGAAATACGAAGTAATTGATCTGAAGGATGATGAGTTTGAAGCATTTGTAAAATACCTCAATTTAAGTGATGAATTCATCCAAAATGCCAGTCAGTTCGAATTGGTAATGGCAATAAAAGGGAAATACGAAAGTTTTAAGTACCGCTGGAAATAGCCGAAATGACAACGCTCATATAGAATACAGATAAACATTCCTACGTTTGCAGTGTTCAAACAATCAAAAAAAATAAACAATGGAAAATACGCTGAATGCTAAAATTCATTCGAAAATCAACGATTGGTTATCCCGCTGATCTTTGGGGAAGTTTACATTAGCAGACGTGGAAAAGAAGTGCGAAGGTTTCTAAACTTATCAAGAAAAAAAGATAGTCACATAGTTTTGATCTGAAAACAGGATGTGTTAAGTGAAACAGAAAAAAATTTACTTCATTAAAATAAATATGAATTTATTTTAATGAAGTAAAGCATAGTTTCCTACATTCGCGTTTCATCCATCAGTATATTATGAAAGTCTGGAATCAGGCTCCTTTAGTTCGTTTGCTGCTTCCTTTTTTAGTAGGTATCGTACTTGCTGTTTATTTCTCTGTTCAGCTGCATACAATCCTCGTATTCGCTTCCTGCCTTTTTGTGGTAATAGCGGCAATCGTTTTAATCCCCAAATTCAATACTGTCTACCGCAGGTCTTTTTGGTTTGGTCTTCTATTAAACACCTCGCTTATTATTTTTGCTTATCAGCTAACTCTTTTTCATACACAGAAATATTCTCCAAATCATTTTTCCAAGTACTGTTCCGAAAACAATATTGTGTATGCCAGGCTGGCTGATTCATATATTGAAAAAGAAAAATCGTTGAAAGTGGTGGTAGAAGTTCTTGCAGTAAGAGATGGCAATGAATGGAGGAGAAGCAAAGGAAAAGCAATGCTGCATTTCAAAAAGAACGATGCTGCGCTTAATTTAAAATACGGTGACGAGCTGATAATCCAAACTCAATTTAAAGAAGTACCCGCTCCTCAAAATCCCGGTGAGTTCAATTACAAACGTTTTCTTTCTTTCCATAATATCTGGCAACAGGCATACGTATCCGATAAAGGCTGGATGAATGCTGGATGCAATTCAGGCGATTTCATAATGAGCCGTTGCATCCAATTGAGAAAAAATTTATTAGACGTGTTTCAGGAGAATCAATTGACAGGCGATGAATTATCTGTTGGAGCAGCATTGCTGTTGGGCTACACCGATAAGTTAGATGCGGATATCATTTCGGCATATTCCAATACAGGAGCACTTCATGTATTGTCCGTTTCTGGATTGCATGTAGCCATTGTTTATATGGTTTTCAGCTGGATGTTGTTTTTTTTAGATAAACATAAAAGAGGTAGAATCATTAAAGCGATTCTTCTAATTTTGTTTCTTTGGTTTTATGCAGCACTCACAGGTTTGTCTCCTTCCGTTTTAAGAGCGGCAACAATGTTTAGTTTTATTATTGTTGCAAAAACATTTAGCAGGCATACTAATATTTATAATACACTTGCCGCTTCAGCTATTTTATTATTGCTGTTCAATCCTTATCTGATAATGGAAGTAGGGTTTCAACTTTCATACCTAGCCGTTGTAGGTATTGTATACATCCAGCCAAAAATCCATGCATGGTTCGAAATCGACAATTGGTTGCTCGATCAGATCTGGAAGATAACATCTGTGTCAATTGCTGCTCAGATCGCAACATTTCCTTTGGGATTACAGTACTTTCACCAATTTCCGAATTACTTTCTACTATCAAATCTGATTGTTATACCGATATCTACACTTATCCTTTATATCGGTATTGCTGTATTCACTTTTTCTCCTATTCCCTTTGTCGTTAACTATTTAGCAATAGCCTTTACATGGCTTATCTGGTTCTTAAATTTTTCCGTTAAATGGATTGAATCGCTACCATTTTCAGTGCTACAAGGAATATCCATTTCAGTTTTTGAAACCTGGTTGCTTTATGGTTTGACTATTTTATTGTTTGTTTATACAAGCACAAGGCAATACAAATACCTGATGTTGTCGTTGTCGTTCGGTATTATCATTCTTGTCAGCCAAACCCTTGAGCAGTATACGGAATACAAGCAAAAGAAAATTATGGTTTATAACATTCCTAAAACGTCTGCAATCGATTTTATTAACGGAAAAAATACAGTGTTGCTGACAGATTCCGTTTTTGCAAAAAACAAAAGTAGATTATCGTTTCACATCGTGCACAATTGGTGGGACTTGGGAGTTACTGATTCGCGGGTAATTTCAGCTGATTTTAAAACAGAAACCTTTCAGTTAACATCCGGTTTTATTCAATTCCTAGATAAACGCATCATGATCTTGCAATATCCGATTGAATTCAAATCCCCGGACAGCGAACCATTAAGTCTAGATTACCTAATTGTGAGTGGAAATGTGAAGATGACTGTGCAGGAAATAAAACAAATCTTTCATGCAAAAATGCTCATTTTTGATTCATCCAATTCCGACAGCAAGATCGGGAAATGGAAAGAAGAATGCACAGCTTTAGATCAGGAATATTATGCGGTGAAGGATGAAGGCGCGCTGGAATTGATCCTTTAATTAATTTTTAAAAATAGCGCGCATTACTTTTCCGGTGGAAGTAGGAGCGGAGAAGCCCATCAATTCAGCGATAGTATTATTTATGTCTACCTGATCGTAGGGCATATCACAAATAAAATTCTGTTTAAAATCCGGACCGATTGCAAAAAACTCAATGTGTCTGCAACCTTCGCAAGCATCACCATGCGAAACAAAGCCATCTAAATGTCCGGATGTATGTCTTCCATGATCGTTTGTAACAATCATGGTGGTGCGGTCTTTATAAAATTCGTTTTCTTGGATTTTCTGCCATAATTTATAAATATACTCATCCGTATCAACGATTCCTTGCAAATAGGCTCCCCAATTGTTTGCATGACCAGCAGCATCGGGTTGTTTAAAATTCACAAGTGTTAAACGAAGGTGTTTCAAACTAAGTTTTGAATACACACTTTTAAAGGTCGTACTGTCTTCGCGGTATCCTGTTCCCAAACCATTCACGCCACAGTCAGTCATCGGTCGGCAGCGACCTTTCCATTTGCTGTCTGTGCAATCCGAAAGTACTTCTAATTTATCTTTCGTTGTAATGATCCACGCTTCGTCATTGGGGCGCTTATATGCTTTTAACCAGTATTGAAAGATAGAGGGATGAGCAGGATATTCAGCGCCAGCATTATTAATATTCTGACAAACGCCTGTACAAATGGACGTATGGCCGGGAGTTGTTGAAGTCACACAGTTATTATAAAAATTGCTACAAAAAACGCCTTGCGCAAGCATTGCGGAGCGATGTGGAATATACTGATGAGTAGGTTCACCCCACGTTTCAGAGAAGCGTGCACCATCCACCACCACCACAATTACATTTTGGGTTTTGTAGCTTGTAACCGGAACATCTTTGCTGCAACTTAAAAAAAGCAATACGACAGAAGTGATAGAAGTATAAAAGAAAATACGAAGTTTCATCTTTTCAAATGTACAAAAATGATTTTAAAGTTTTATTTTTGTAGGATGAATTTTAAAATTGGTGATAAGGTCAGGTTTCTGAATGAAAAAGGAGAAGGAATTGTTAGTAAGATAATTAACAAGACCACCCTGGGAATCACCATTGAAGACGGTTTTGAATTACCCTTTGCTATTTCACAATTACTGCTGATCTATGACGAATCAAGAATTCAATCCTCCGTTAAATATGTGGAAGAACAATCGGTTCCTCTACTTGAAAAGAAAAACCTGAAACCTTCAAAAATAGTGGAGCCGGAAGGTGTTTATCTGGCATTTTCTCCTGAAAAAGAAAACGATATTGCGCATTCCGACTTTAACGTCTGGATGATCAACAACACATCATATCAAGTATTATTCACCTATTCGATCTTCAGTAATGACGGATTTAAAACACTTGAAACGGGAAATATCGATGCATTTGAACATGAATTGATCGAGACCATTGACCGGAAATTGTTAAGTGAAAGTTCCACCTTTAAAATTGACGCACTTTTTTTTGATGAAAAAGAACATACGCATCAGTTACCGATCAGCGAAGTGATAAAGTTAAAGCCTATAAAATTATACAAAGAGAATGCTTTTTCTGAGAACCGTTTTATCTCAGAAAAATCGCTCATCATAAATGTCTCGGAAATAAATGGAATCAAATCAGAAGAACTGTATCCCCCGGATATGGACCTGTCGAAGATCCTCTTTCAGAAACAAACGAAGATGGAGACATCAAAAAAATCAAAACCGCATGTGAGCAATAATCCAGCTTACGAAATGGAAATTGATCTTCACATCGAAGAGTTGATGGAAAACTATTCGGGAATGAGTAATGCCGAAATCATTCAGATCCAGTTGAAGCACTTCCAAAATGTACTGGATAAAGCGATCAACGACCGATACAGAAGTTTAGTAGTGATCCATGGAGTAGGGAATGGGCGCTTAAAACAAGAGGTCAGGGCAATCATCGCTTCTTACAATAACCTAAAAATGCACGACGGTTCGTATTCTAAATACGGTTTCGGTGCAACAGAAATAATCATTAATTAAATATATTTTGAAATCCGGACAAAGGCAAAGAATGTTGAGTATTCTAAATTCGGCATTAAACCTTCCCGCAATCAACTAATTGACTACCTTTACGGAGCAGGCCGTTCTATCGCTGCGTAGCAATACGGAGAGGAAAGTCCGGGCAACACAGAGCATCCCACTTCCTAACAGGAAGGATTCGTAGCAATACGAAGACAGCAAGTGCCACAGAAAAATACAGCCTTGTAGCAATACTTGGTGATGGTGAAAATGTGAGGTAAGAGCTCACGGAAATAGTTGGCGACAATTATTTCGGGTAAACCTTGGGAGTTGAAAGACCAAATAAACCGAAGCATTAGAGCTGCTCGCTCGATTTCGGAGGGTAGGTTGCTTGAGTCTTGTAGTGATGCAAGATCTAGATAAATGATAGAACTCGACAGAACCCGGCTTACAGGCCTGCTTTTTTTTCTACTAATTACGCTTTGTGTGACAATTATAATTAATTAACAGTCATCCCGTGCCACGACATGGGATCTCATCATTAGAAATGAAAAAACTTAATCAGATCCAGATAAATGATAGAACTCGACAGAACCCGGCTTACAGGCCTGCTTTTTTTTCTACTAATTACACTTTGGGTGACAATTATAATTAATTAACAGTCATCCCGTGCCACGACACGGGATCTCATCATTAGAAATGAAAAAACTTAATCAGATCTAGATAAATGATAGAACTCCACAGAACCCGGCTTACAGGCCTGCTTTTTTTTCTACTAATTACGCTTTGTGTGACAAGTATAATTAATTAACAGTCATCCCGTGCCACGACACGGGATCTCATCATTAGAAATGAAAAAACTTAATCGCAACCTTTCTATTTTTCTTCTTTTAATCTCTTCTGTTTGCTTTGCTCAAAAAAAAGTAAAACCAAAAGATAATGCCCGAACAAACATTGTTATGTTAAAAAACGGAGCTTTATTCGTTCGCTTAAAAACATCTGAATTGCAAATAAGCGGATTAAAAAAAAGGGGGAAAGAAAAAGAAGCAGAGGAAATCAGAAAAGAACAGGAGAACAACAACAGATCGATCATCGCTGCTTTTAAAGCCAATTTCAATTTCTGTCCGGTTTATTTTTTCTACTCTAATTATTCGACTAAAGTAAAAGAAGGAAATTACAAAGGCTGTTTAATGAATACGGACATGCAGATCGATACATCCTTTAATAGCAACAACTATTTGATTGGAGAGTTTGATGAAAGTGAAACTACACAACTCGATGCGTTTTTTATTAAAGATAAAAATTATGTTCAACTCAGTCGTCCCTTTCCCTTTTTGATTAAACAGAACGAAATGCTTGTCACTACACGTTCTTACAATAAGATCGTTTCTATTCTGAATGGAAAATTATTTTCTTTTTATAGTAAATAAATAGGAGGCGGGATATACTGTAACGATTCTTGCAGAAACAATTTTATACAAACACCTCAAAACACCCTAAAAATAGATACGTTCAAGCTGAACAAGAAAAAAAATAGAAAAAAATAGAAGAGAGATTGAAGACACGATTTCATTTTATTTTTCATAAATAGCATCTATTCAGTTAATTATACTATCTTTGCATCGGTTTTAGTCAAAATAGGATTTTTGCTGAGACGAATTTACGACTGTAGAACATTGCCGAAAAAGCCCCAAGACCAATGATGGTGGGCTCCTTATAACACAGTTGTCGGATTCAACTCACATGTACTTCCTTGTAAGTGACGACTGTAATATTAACTTAATAAATATTTAATGAACAAATTTGAAGCGTTAGGCTTTAACAATGCTATTGTTAAAGCTGTAACAGAGTTGGGTTTTGAAAGTCCAACTCCTATCCAGGAAAAAGTAATTCCTGTATTATTAACCGGTAACACCGATTTAGTTGCTTTGGCACAAACGGGAACGGGAAAAACGGCTGCCTTTGGCTTGCCTTTAACACACCTTGTAGATTTCACTTCACGTGATACACAAGCTGTAATTATTTGTCCTACACGAGAACTGTGTATGCAAATTACACGCGATTTGCAGAGTTATACTAAATACATTGACGGTGCAAACATCGTTGCTGTATATGGTGGAGCAAGTATCGATAATCAATCACGCGACATTAAGAAAGGTGCACAAATTGTTGTTGCAACTCCTGGTCGTTTATGTGATATGATTGACCGCAGACGTGTAAACTTTAGTAACGTACGTTTCGCTGTATTAGATGAGGCTGATGAGATGTTGAACATGGGATTCAAAGAAGATTTGGATACCATTTTGTCTCAAACTCCAGAAGAAAAAAACACCTGGTTGTTTTCTGCAACAATGCCAGATGAAGTTTTGCGTATCTCTAAAAACTACATGGAAAAACCAGTAGAAATTACTGCAGGAACAAAAAATTCAGGTAACGATAATATCGAACACATTTATTATGTTGTTCAAGCGCGTGATAAATATGCAGCATTAAAACGTATCGCGGATTCAAATCCAGATATTTTTGCGATTGTATTTTGTCGTACACGTATCGAAACACAGGAAATTGCAGATGCATTAATTAAAGATGGTTACGGAGCGGATTCATTGCACGGTGACTTATCTCAACAACAACGCGATCACGTTATGAAACGTTACCGTTCTCGTTCTTTGCAAATGCTTGTAGCTACTGATGTTGCAGCGCGTGGTATTGATGTGAATGATGTTACGCACGTTATCAATTATAACTTGCCTGACGAAATTGAAAACTATACGCACCGCTCTGGTAGAACAGCTCGTGCTGGTAAAACCGGTACTTCAATCTGTATCATCAACATGAAAGAAGTAGGAAAGATTCGTATCATCGAACGTATCATCAAAAAGAAGTTTATTCAAGGTACGATCCCAACCGGATTCGAAGCGTGTGAAAAACAATTGTTCAGCTTGGTGAAAAAAATTCACAATGTTGAAGTAAATGAAGAAGCGATTGAAGCTTACTTGCCAAACATTTACGATGAATTAAAAGAACTGACAAGAGAAGATATCATCAAGCGATTTGTATCTACTGAGTTTAACCGCTTTTTAGATTATTACAAAAATGCTCCTGATCTAAATGCTGGTGCTTCAAGAGACAGAGAGCGTTCTTCATCCACGCCGGGTATTACTAAATTATTCATAAACTTAGGTGAATTAGATAGTTTAGATAGCACAGCAATGAAGCAGTACATTGCTGAAGTTTCCGGTGTTGATATTGCAACGATCGTTAGCATTGAAGTTAAAAGTAGTTTCTCTTTTGTTGAAGTGAAAACTGAATCGGCTGAGATCATCCAGGGAACATTCAAAAATGCACGTTACAACAACCGTAATGTGCGTATTGAATCTCGTGGCGATAGCAGTGGAGAAAGAAGATCAAGTGGTGGATATGAAGGAGGTGGAAACAGAAGATCATTTGGTGGTGCAGAACGCAAAGGCGGATATGGCGGTGGAAACCGTGATAGAGGTAGCGACAGAGGAGGTTATAGAGGTAACAGCGGATCTGGTGAACGCAGAAGTTCAGGTTCTGGTGAACGTAGATCTTATAGTGATCGCTCTAGCGGAAGTTCTTCCGGGGAACGCAAGTCTTATGGTGATCGTTCAGACAGAGGACCTTCAACGGAGCGCAAATCCTATAGCGACCGTGAAAGAAGTTCATCTAAAGGGAATGAAAATTCATCTGCAGAAAAAAGCTATTCTAAAAACGAATCGAGTGGAGGAGGAGATAGAAAAAGTAATTTCTCAAGAGAAAGACGTCCTAGAAAACAATTTTAATCTGATAAGTTATAAACTAAAAAGTCCCGAGTGTTAAGCTCGGGACTTTTTAATTTGATACCTGATACTAAATACCTGATACCATCTATTGTTGTTTAACCATTTTTTTAGTCTCAACAACTTTTCCATCAGCTACTAAAGTATAAGTATAAATACCATTGCTTAAATCACTAGCAAAAACATTTAAGTTACCTTTTCCTCTTTCATTCAAATCTACAGATTGAATTAATTTACCTTGTGCATTGTAAAAAAGCATTTGTGCTTTTACAACATTGTCTGGTAAAAAATAATTGATAGTTGTTTGTTCAGCAAAAGGGTTAGGAACGTTTTGTTCCAAAACAATTGACTGATCATCTTTCAAATCTAAATTCTGAGATGTAACAGAAGTGTTTGAGTTGTTGTTTGTTTGCATCGAATGACTGCTGCAACAAGAGTTGATCATGTCAGCTAATAAATTGATTTGGTTTTGTAAAGAAGCATTGATAGAATCATGCTCATCATTTTCATCATTTAAACTATCAATTTTTGATTGTTGCTCTTGCATTCCTTTTATTAAAATTGTAATAAAAGCGTTATAGTTTAATGCTTTATAAGAAACAGACGCAGTAATAATATTACCTAAACTATCTCTCTCTTCTATCTTATTCAGATTGCTTACCAATTCAGGCAAAACAAGTTCAACATCTTGAGCAATTAAACCATACTGTTTTTTATCGCTAAAATTCATGCCATAAACATTTGTTGTATCAAAATAGAATGACTTTGGATCTAGTTGATTAATAATATTTAAGGCACTTGGAATAGAATCAATATTCGTTTTAAATTGCTGGTCAGAAACGTATGTTTGGGTTCCAGCTCCATCAAAATTTCCGTTTAAAAGAAACCCTCCATTCACATGTAATCTATAAGTAGTATTTGGACTGCCAACCCCGAATCCAACATTGCCTCCTCCATTAGGTACAACGATTGCATGTACTTTAGCAACATCAGAACCAATAAAAACACCAGCAATATTTGTTGCTATATTGGTAGTGTTTCTAACAATGGAAGTACGAGCGTAGAAATTATCATCAACTAGAAATTTAGCGATAGGTGCACAAGTTGTTAGACGAGTAATATTTACTGCGCCAACTCCACTAAAATTATATGTATTTATTCCTTGAGGAATTTCCCAGTTATTGGTTAGAGGAACGGGTGCTGCACCACAGATATTTCCAAAAGCATTTCCACCACTTGGCACATAAATAACATCACCATCTGCATCTACAGCTAAAACTCCTAACCCAGGATTTGTAGCAGTTATAGGAGAAGTTGTATTTAAATTCGTAAAACGCAACCCACTACTTCCACCAACTACTGTAGTAGCTTCAGAAGAATTCACTTCTAATGTTTGTGTTGGATTAATACTTGTTCCGCCTGGACCATATTGATTAACAGTCGGATCACCGCCAATTCCAGTCCACACATGAGCATTTGTAACTGCTACGTTAGTTGAAGGCGTCATTCTCATTCCTTCAACTCCGTTTACACCATTTGAAGGTGGTAAACCAGGTGTTCCAACAGTTGCAGATGTAAAAATAAATCTAAGATTATCTGGACCAATAGCAAAAGGCCCAACTGGCCCACTGTTATCTCCCCAATTAATTACAGCATCAAATCTATCAATTGGAAAAGCTGTTGGTTCTCTTTTTAATCCAACATACATATTATCTGTTCCATTGGCTGTAAATGTTCCTACGTCCATCCAATTTCTCCAACCATCATTTGTCGCACCAGTATTATAACCTAAATGCATCAAACTTAAAGGACGTGTAACTGGTTGTGCGGGGTCATGACTAACTCCAATACGTGTTAAGTTTGTCGCTAAAGAACCTGGATTAAAAGCATTACCATTATTCAACGCGCCAATTTGCATAATTCGTATACGCTCTCCGTTATTTGCATACAAACTTAAACGGTCGTTCTCTTGTTGGTTTATTCTAGCTTCTAGGTTAATTGCACTTGTTGGAGCATAACCAACTAGAAGTCCATCACCAGCATTTTGTCCCGTTCCATTTTGATTTGTAATTTGCATAAAAACTTGTTTTTGCAAATCCAAACTCATGTGAAGTAAATTTTGAGGACGAACATAAATACCTACTGGCGATCCAAAAGTATTTCCTAAACCCATTTCACCGGTTGGTGCAAAGCGGGCAATGTGTCTTCCGTCTAAATCATTTTCATCACTTAAAGTTGTACTTATTGTTGTGCCAGCGCCTAACCCGATAAATCTAAAAGCGAAATCATCTGGTCCAGCACCTGCTCCTGAGTTATCACTCCATGAAACAACCATTTCGGTTTGGTCTTGAGGTGCAGAAGGTAAAGCTCTCACTCCAAAGTACATCAAGTCATTGTTTCCTGTAAATGTAATTCCAGTTTTCATCCAAGGGCGATATCCAAATTCTTGTGTGAAACCTGCACCTGGAATTGTACTTTGTGGACCATTTAAATGCAATAGTGAAAATGCACCCTTTGCATTATACAATAGCGGAGATGCTCCACCGGGTTGTGTTGGATTATTTTGTCCCAGCAATAAATAGCCACTGGTATTTACTCCCGTTGCAAATGTATAACCGTTGATTGGGTATT
This sequence comes from Chitinophaga pinensis, assembly GCA_945885475.1. GTDB lineage: Bacteria > Bacteroidota > Bacteroidia > 2-12-FULL-35-15 > 2-12-FULL-35-15 > 2-12-FULL-35-15. Next base: position 61,828 of record CAMCYR010000010.1, on the reverse strand, counting down.
GGGTTCCACCGGTAAAATCTCCATTAAGCTTTTCACGAAATACACCATTGGTTTGTGTATAGATAGGTGAGTTAAAACTACCTAGAGTTCCAAAAATATTATTTTGGTTATTAATTCCTATTCCTGAATTGCCTGCTCTAGACCAAAAATCTCTAGCATCTCTTCCGTTAAGTGCTGGAAGAGCAGGGCTTGTAGTCGTGGGGACTTGCTGAGCAACAATATTTTGTTGCAAGCTAAAACCAATGCTCAATAGAGCAATATTAATCAATAATTTATTTTTCATTTTGTTAAGTTTTATCTTAACAATTGAATAAATCCTTTTAAATCATAATTCGTTTTGTCGTCTTTTGCTTTCAATACATAGAAATACGTTCCATCATTACAGCTAATACCTGAAGTGGTTCTTCCATCCCATTTATCGCCTACCTTATTTGTTTCAAACACCTTAATACCCCATCTGTTAAAAATGCAAAATGAAATCTCAGAAAGACCAAAATTCGAAATATCTAGAAAATCATTAACTCCATCTCCGTTTGGAGAAAAAATGTTTGGTATATTAATTTCTGGTGTCACATCGATCACATTAATTCCATCAACGTAATAATAGGTTCTTGGAGTAGAAGTTGGATTGAAGGAAAAAGTTTGTATTCTTAATGAATCTGTAATTATTGTATCAGAAAAATAACCGAGAGTAATGAATTGTTCATTACCTGATGCAATGAATGTTCCCGATATTTTTGTCCAACCTGCCGTATCTGATATGACTCCATTTGAATTTACAACTTGGGGTATTAGCAAAAAAGGATTGGAATCCGTTCTAGAAATTGGCAATACTGAAGAATAAGCTCCTATCTTTGAAATGGCTATGTCAGCATAGCCTTCACCACAACTCACGTAAAATGTGAGTTCGTATTTATGGCCAGCTAAAAGTGGTTGAATAAATTCCCCCTGAATATATTCAAACCACCAACTCGTAGGACCTGGAACATATTCAAATGCAATAAAACCGGCATAACCGTCACCTGAAAAAGCATTTTGACTACCGCCTGCATTGTTCGGAATCCCCACAATACTTGCACCAGCACAGGCATTAAAATAATCGGGGGTAGCAGTTGTAGGATTTAACCATCCTGTGCAATCACTTAAACCTCCCGTTCCACTAGGACAAGTACTGAACAATTCAAAATCACCATTGTAAACAAGATTCGTTTGGGCAATAGAATACTTGTATTGAAACACACTCAATATCAAAACAAAAAATAATATGTAAAAAGGTTTATTCAATTATTAAGATTTGATTTTTAATAATTTGTAAGTCATTTATATTTTAAGATGGAGACTGATGCACCTTTGCCTTTAACAAATTTACTATAATTTGTACTCCAAATAACGCTTTTAGTTGCATTAGAAGTGAGCTTTCGTGCGAAAGAAAGTAAGACGTTGTATTTTTTGTTTTTATAAAACTGAATTTCCTTTCTTTTTAGTGAAACACTTGTTTTTTGTTTTTGAAAAATACAATACGATAGAATAAGGGATGCAATGAATCCAGTTCGTATTTTCTGTGCCTCAGGGGAGTAAAACAATCGGCAAGAGATGTATGTATGCGTTTTTTTTTATCTAATTATTTAGCTAATTTAATAAAACATAGCAGATAAACAAATTAAAAGCCTGTTAAATAAAAAAACCTCCAAGTTTATAAGCTTGAAGGTTCTTTAAAATGAGATTCATGTATTGCTATTTCTTAACTCCAGGTGTTTTAGGTTCCATCAACTTATTCATCGCCATCATTTCACGCATGGTACGATCCATTCCTTCACTAGAACCATCTAAGAAAATTACATTTCCTTTACCATATTCAGCAAAGTTCTTGATCGCTTCCGTCCACATACTGAATAAAATAACTGAAGTATCTAAATTAGCTTGCTCCATTTCTTTAGCCGCCTGACTCATACCCTTAGCCACTTCTTCACGGAACAACGCAACACCTTGTCCGCGTAATTGAGCTGCCAAACGTTCTGCTTCCGCTGCAATTTTGGTTGCATTACCATCCGCTTCCGCAGCTTTGGTTTTTGTAATTAACAATGCTTGCCCTTCGTTTTCAGCAGCCGCTTTCAAGTTACTAGAAGCAACCACTTGCGCCATTGATTTGATAATAGCCTCATCAAAAGTGATATCGTTTAATTGCAAATCGATTAAGTGATAACCCCATTCTTCAAGGTTTTGGTCAATTTGTCCCTTAACATCTTCTACAATTTCTTTACGAAGAGAAAGTACTTCTGCTTGCTTTTTTGTAGCAACAAATCCTCTTATCGAACCTTCTATGGTTCTTACTAAGGCTTGCATAAAGTTTCGTTCGTCAATAAATTTGAAGGCCACATTTTTAATACTCTCTTCATTTGTATTGATAACAGAATAAAGCAACATAGCTTTAAAGTAAACATTTGCCTGGTCGATCGTGATGGCTTGAAATTCCAATTCAACAGAGCGATTTTGAATGGAAACACGTTTAAAAATAACCTCAATAAAGGGGATCTTCATGTTCAATCCCGGTCCCATTACTCTGCGGTATTTACCAAAAACAGTCACAACAGCAATTGTTCCCTGTGCAACTGTTACAAAAGATAAAAACACAAAAAGAAAAATTAATACAGCGAAAACAATAGTTAATATAGACATTTTTAAAAAAATTAATTGGTTTGGATACAAATGTATTACAAAAAAAATAGTGCTTTGCTGAATTTACCTTTTTTTAAATAAAAATATATTAAAGCCTTTTGAATACAAGGAAAATGTTTATATTTGCATCGCTTTTTTAAAAAGCTAATGGCTGCGTAGCTCAACTGAATAGAGTGTCTCACTACGGATGAGAAGGTTAGGGGTTTGAATCCCTTCGCGGTCACAAAAAAACCTCGCAATTTGCGAGGTTTTTTTATTTTATAGTTTCCGAAATTGTATTCCTAAAATGTTTTTTTGAAACCACTTATCTTTCACTACATTTGGTGTAGAAGAAGAAAAAAATATGGCTAACTTTTATGATTGGAAACCCGAATACCTTAACGCTTTCATAGGTATATCTTTATCTACAATAGGATTTATACTTTATTGGTTTTTTGCATTGAGCCCCAAAATTAAAGAATCCTATTTTATGAAATTTCAAGAAGAAACGGCTTGGATCAATTATGTGGTGTTCCAAAAAATGATGGGTGTTTTATTTTTAGGAATTCTACCCGGCTCTTTAGCTTTATTCCTTTTGCCTTTTTCATTAGCTGATTACGAATTGAAATTGGGTAATTATTCGCAGTCGTTCGTTTACATTATAGTAATGTGTGTATTAATCGCTTTGATAAATTATTTCGCAACAAAAAATGTAGAAAATCTCAAAGTTTATCCTCAGATGAGGCTAAAGGTGTGGACTAAACGCAGAGTTATTATTAATTCTTTTGCTTGGATATCTTATCTTTTTGCCTATGAATTTATGTTTAGGGGGATTTTATTAACTACGTGTTATTACTCTTTTGGCTTTTGGCCTGCAGTTGCGATTAACCTTTCATTTTATTCGGCAACGCATATTCCAAAAGGATTAAACGAGACTATTGGTGCAATACCTTACGGTTTGCGGCTTTGTTATGTAACTATTTCGTCTGGTAGTATAGCAGTATCTTTTATAACGCATGTGGCTTTAGCGCTTACTAACGACTATTTCTCTGTTCATCATTCAAAAGAAATGAAGTTTGTATAAGCAACCTTGAAAATAAATTACGTCTACTGATTTGACATAAATTTTATTAATTTTAGTAAAAAATAGACCATTGAGAATAATTCCTTTTAGTGCTTTTGTTAGTCTACTATGTATTTCAACTTGTGTTTTTTCACAAGATGAGCCGTTGCCAACTCCGCCGCCTCCAGCAATCGAAACAGCTCCTGCAAAAAAGCAGTACTATTTATTGAGCCCCAGAGTTTCGGTTACTGTTCCTCATCCAATGGGAAACAAATCATTCAAAAAAAGTTTTGTAGGAATTTATGAAGTCAGCGGATGTTTAAACCTGATGTTATACAAAGGTTTTTTTATTGGCGCATCAGCAAAAAATGGATTGTTAAAAATTACAGAGAATAAGATCGCGGACTATAATGCCAGCATGAGCATCAATAATGTAGCAATAAAAGCCGGCAACGATTTTTATGTCGGAGAGAAAAATAAAACGATCTACTCTTTGGCATTATCGGTTGGTAATAACTGGACAGAATATTCGGGGATAAAAACAAAGGATGCGAAAAATCCGCCTAAATACAATAGCTTCAACACCTATTATATTGAGCCGGAGATGAATATTTTTTTTCTGATCGAATCGAATTTCGGCATTGGGGCAACACTTTCATATACCATCTTTGATGCGCATTTCGATCCCTACGACCTCGCTTTGAACGAATATGCCAAATTCGACAGGAACAATGCGGTATCTACACAGTTTATCAGCTTTGGTTTCGGGTTTTATTATAGCATGGTCAAGAAAAAGTAGAAATCCGATTTCCGGCATCCCGAAAAAGTCAACACTCATTATCCTTTCAATGAAATACAATCTGAAGATTCAATTAGCTACTCTTTGTCAGCAATACATTGAGCAGCGCATCTCAAACGCGCAGTATGCCATTAACAATGCAAAAGAATCGGCAAACGATGATACAAAAAGCAGTGCGGGTGATAAACACGAAACAGGCAGAGCAATGGCACAGCTCGAACAAGAAAAAGGTGCTGCGCAGCTGCATGAAGCGCATGAGCTTCAAGAAACATTAAAGAAAATAAAATTAGATCTTGCATCATCTACCATTCAGGTGGGGAGCATTATTTTTACAAATAAAGGTAATTTCTTCGTCGCTATTCCTGCAGGAAAATTACAGATTGATGATCAGCTCTTTTATGCAATTTCAATTGCCTCACCGATTGGCATGAAATTAAAAGGCTTATCAAAAAACGATCGTTTTGATTTTAATGGTCAGCTTACTGAGATTCAAAATGTCCTCTAAATAAAAATCCCCTGAACATTCATTCAGGAGATTTTTATTCTGATCAGATACCGCGTTCCGGAATTATCAAAAAGGATCAAGAAATCACTTTACAACAAAACTTTTTACACCGCTGATCTTCTCGTTTTTAATTCTCGCAAAATACATTCCGGCTGGCAGACCAAGGTTTTGCTGCATTTCTACAAAGGTCATTGGCTTTCCTCTTTCCTTGCGGATAAATTGCTGCGCAGCTGCTACAGAATAGCTGATCAACAAGACGATAAGCGATAAGCGGTATTTATTGATTTTCATCGATCAGTATTTTTAATGTAAGGTTGTGTAAACGTATAAAATTAAGAGTAGCAGGACAATGATATATGTAAAATCTGACAGGCAGCAGCTGCAACAGCCAATCTGCTGGGAATACATTCTCAATAATTCATAGTATCTTTGCAGTTCATTTAACGAAAAAAAATTGGCAACATTCTCCGAACTTGGCATATCAGACGCATTAATCAAAGGTCTGATTGAAAATAATATTTTTGACCCGACAGAAATTCAAACAAAATCGATCCCGTTTTTATTAAAAGAAGGATTTGATTTTATAGGGCAGGCGCAGACAGGTACAGGAAAAACAATGGCTTTCGGCTTGCCTTTATTACAAAAAATTGATACGAGCAGTTCGTCTGTTCAGGCATTGGTCTTATGTCCGACTCGTGAATTGGGACAACAGATCGCGAAACAATTGTTCCGCGTTGCCAGATACAATCCAAATCGCATATTCGTAGAATCTGTTTATGGCGGTGAACCCATCGAAATTCAAATCAAGAATCTGAGTCGTCCAACTCATATAGTTGTCTCAACTCCCGGACGACTGATCGATCTTTTAGAGCGGAAAGCTATTAGTTTAAAAGATGTAAAAACAATTGTGTTGGATGAAGCTGACGAAATGCTGAGTATGGGTTTTAAAGCAAGCATCGATACGATATTGGAACAAACAAACGGACAACGGTTTACCTGGTTGTTTTCCGCCACCATTCCCGACTCCTTAAAAGAAATCATCCGTTCTTATATGGATGATGATGCATTTAAAGTAGAAGTGGATGTAAAAAATATTGTCAACCGTGATATCGAACACCAATATGTTCAATGTATAGATACAAAAGACAAATTAAACACCTTACTTGAATTTTTAAGAACGCAAGGCAAAGGAAGAGGAATTGTATTTTGTAAAACAAAAGACGGCACCCAATCCTTGGCAAAACAACTGATCGCACGCAACCATTCAGCGGAAGCAATTCATGGAGATCTGCAGCAGCGTGATCGCGAAAAAGTAATGCGCGCTTTTAAAAATGAGAAGCTTCAGATACTTGTCGCAACCGATATGGCAGCAAGAGGTATTGATGTCGATAACCTTCAATATGTTATTCATTATCAACTACCTGAACAATTAGAATATTACACACACCGAAGCGGGCGAACAGGACGTGCCGGCAAAAAAGGACTTTCAATTAGTTTGGTAACCAGCTCAGAAATGGGACGATTAAAGACAATTGAAAATGAATTAAAAATTCAGATTCAAAAAATCCGCAGAGGGTAAATTAATAAGCACATTCTAACTCGTAATCGTCATCCCGTGCCACGATACGGGATCTCATTATGGAGGATTATGGTCTCCAACTGGAACTTCTCGATAATGTCTACATCAAAGTAGAGTACTCGAAGTGACAAAAAAAAGAGTGGCAGTTCCTCTAATGAAAATTCTTCAAATTAAAAACATTTTTCTCCTCTAGAATTTCCTTTCAACCTAACAATTGACTATTTTTGCAAGATTTCGAAATCGAAGAAAATTATGACATTAGAGTCTGCAGAAATAGAGGAAAAGAAAATAGGTAAGGAGCTGTACGACTACCAGCAGGATGCTATAGACAAGATCTTTGAGCGCATAAACAATCACACCGAAAAGTATAATCTCCTTTATCAGCTGCCAACAGGCGGTGGAAAAACTGTTATCTTCTCTGAAATAGCAAAACGTTATATTAAAGAAACAGGAAAAAAAGTATTGATATTGACGCATCGGATCGAGCTTTGTTCACAAACGTCGAATATGCTCAACGAATTTGGTGTCCAAAATAAGATCATCGACAGTAAAGTAAAAACACTTCCAGATCAGGATGATTTTAAGTGTTTTGTCGCAATGGTGGAAACGCTGAACAACCGGCTTCAGGACGAAAAACTAGAAGTAGAAAAAGTTGGACTAGTAATCATTGATGAGGCACATTACAATTCCTTCAAAAAACTATTTAAATTTCTAGAAAGCAGTGTGATCTTGGGCGTGACGGCAACGCCTTTAAGTTCAAACATAAAACTCCCGATGAAGGAAACCTACAACGAACTAATTGTCGGGCATTCCATCGCATCATTGATAGAAAAGGGATTCTTGTCAAAAGCAGCAACGCACTGCTACGATGTTAATCTAGGTTCATTAAAAGTAGGTATTGACGGTGACTACACAGTTAGTTCATCGGATAGATTATATACCAATTACCTGATGCAGGAAAAATTGGTTGGTGCTTATGAAGAACAATCAAAAGGTAAAAAAACCCTGATCTTTAATAACGGGATCAATACATCGCGGCACGTATATTCACTTTTTACCGCTGCCGGATATGAGATTCGGCACTTAGACAATACCAATACAGAGCAGGAACGCAAGGAAATATTGTTGTGGTTCAAAACAAAACCGGATGCAATCTTAACATCTGTCGGGATTCTTACAACCGGTTTCGATGAGCCAACAGTAGAAACCATTATCATTAACAGAGCAACGAAATCCTTGACCTTATACCACCAGATGATCGGTCGTGGATCACGAATTCTGCCTAATAAATCTACTTTTGACGTTATAGATCTTGGAAACAATGCAGCACGTTTTGGCTTGTGGGAATCGTATATCAATTGGCACGACATTTTCCGCTCACCAGATTTTTATCTTGAAAGCCTTTGGAATGACCAGGAAATTGAGCGCCAGTTCACCTATAAAATGCCTGCCGACCTAAGGGCTAGATTTAGTAAATCGGAAAACATCGACTTCAATATGAAGGATGAATACGCTTTGGTGGCAAAACAAGGCTTAAGACCAAAAGTAGCAATTGAAAGATCGATCGAGCAACATGCCAGAATTTGCGCAGAAAACAGCGTAGATTATTTTGATGCTGCAGAATTGGTAATACTTTTAGACAAAGACATTGAATACCGCGTAAAAAAATTTTCCTATTGTATTTGCAAGAGCACCGACAATTATGTTAAATGGCTTCAAGATGATTACAAGAGAAAACTAAGTCTCTGTCTGAATCAAAAATTTTCGCCTTCAAACGAAGAAGAATAATCGCTTTTAATGGTATTGCTCAAGAGCATTTTGTAAGAACATTTTCTATATAATTCTCAGTAAGTAGCATTTTCCCTGATAACCATTTGTCCTATAATTAATATTATGTTAAGTAGCTAAAAGAACTATCTGTAAAGGACTGCACTAAAAACCCAATCTTTCTATCCTCCATTTCACAAGAAAATACAATATAAAAACAACCTTCCAAAACAAACTACAAGCTTCTCTTAAAATACAAAAAAAACGGAAAGATCTTTCGACCTCTCCGCTTTATGAATCCTAACTAGGTGGAAGCCTTAGTTATTCTTCAATCTCTCATTTATTTCTTTCACTTTATCGGGTTGTTGTGTACGTGCATAAATTTGCTTTAAAGCAAACATTGTATTTTTGTCTTTCGGGTTGAGCTCCAATGCTTTTTCTAAAACCGGCAAAGCATTCGTAAATTTAGCCAAAGCCAAATCGTTTGCAGTTTTATATTTTGCATTATCAGTTATCTGATCAGCAATCTTATTCAAAACAACTCCATGATTATTATACAATACACCTAGATTATACAAAGCATCAAAATAATCAGGTTTTAGTTCAATTGCCTTTTTATAATCTGTTTCAGCAGATTTCATTAGGTTATCATACTCCTTTGGTTTGTCCATATCCTTATTGCTTGCATCTTTCGGATTAGCAAGGTTATCATAGATATTCCCTCTCACCAAATACAAATTCGCATCCGTTGGTTTAGCTCCAATAGCAATGTTCAGATTGTTTAACGCCTCCTTACTATTGTTTGTTTTCAGGAAATAGTTTGTTTCTGTTATCACCAGATTGATATCGCTCGGATAAGCTGTTCTGCCTTTTTTCAAGATCTCCATTGCACCAACACTGTCTTTCATCATCAGGCAAACGTTAACCAATGAAGAATAAGTATTTCCAAGACCTTGCTTGTTGTCAATCATCTTTTGGTAGTACAGCTTTGCTTTATCGAAGATTGCTGCTCTGTCAGCCACTAAAGCACAATTCCCAAGAGTGGTTGTGTCTTTCGCACCATTGATCTCGTAAGCCTTTTCAAAAGAAGGAAGCGCATCCGCGTATTTTTTTGCATTGTAATCCGCAATTGCTTTATTCTCATAATGAGATGCTATTTTGGCAATATAATCATTGACTTCAGAAGTATAATTCCCTTTGGCATCAAAAGTTTTTGAAGCAAGGCATCCGGCATAAGCTTCAGCTAAAGGAGCAGAAGAAGCTGCTTGGTAAGCTGCAAGGTTACGCTTGTTCGGATCAGTGATTACGGTCATTATCTTTTCAGTTTCCAAACGCAGGCTGTTTTCAAAGATAGTCATGTAAACCTGAGCCTTCAATGTCTGCGTTTTAGCCAGTTCCTTTGTATCGGGATGAGCTGCCGCCAAGTCTATATTCTCTTTAGCTTTGTTCAAAGATTCGATGTCCTTTGATTCAGCAAAATCACGCAAATAATTTTTCGCGTTTACAATTTTAACATTTTGCGCAAAACCATTAATAGCAAAGGCTGTTGCAATAAAAAAGATGACTGTTTTTTTACTCATAATTTCTTTTTTTTAATTTTTTATGTATTCATGAACACCAGGCATTTCATAAATATTTTATTTTTTTATTGGCTTCTCACCTATCGCCCCCTCTCCACTTTGCAGAGGGGATTAAGGGCTGGGGTTTATTCGGTTTCAGGACTATCAAGTTCCTTGCCATCATTTTCAGTATTACCTAAAGACGCATCAGGAGCATCATTTCCATTTTCTACAATTGGATTTTCTGAAGAAAGGGTCTCATCCGTTTCAATTACTTCCTCTACTTCTACTTTACTTACCGCGGCAATCTCGTCCGTTTCTTTCATGTTGATCAAGCGAACACCCTGAGTAGCACGGCCAATAACGCGTAATTCGGAGATAGCAAGGCGGATAATGATTCCAGATTTATTGATGATCATCAAGCCATCTTTATCAGTTACATCTTTAATAGCGATCAGATTACCTGTTTTTTCAGTAATATTAATGGTTTTAACACCTTTCCCACCACGTTTTGTAACACGGTATTCCTCAATTTCAGAACGTTTTCCGTATCCTTTTTCAGAAACCACCATTACATTACTTGACTGATCCGGCATGGCGATCATACCAACCACTGCATTTCCTTTTTCATCGCCCAGATTGATACCTCTTACTCCGGATGCATTTCGACCCATTGGACGAACATTCGCCTCGTTGAATCGAACCACTTTCCCGGCTTTTGAAGCCAACATGATCTCATTGGTACCATTTGTAAGCAATACTTCCAATAATGTATCACCTTCTCTTACTGTAATTGCATTGATACCATTCTGACGTGGACGGGAATAGGCTTCCAGAGTTGTTTTCTTGATGATACCATTCTTCGTACACATGATAATAAAGTTGTTCGCGATGTAATCAGCATCCGTAAGGTCTTTCACGTTGATATATGCTTTCACCTTATCGTCACTCGGGATATTAATCATATTTTGGATCGCACGTCCTTTGGATATTCTTGTTCCTTCTGGAACTTCAAATGCACGCATCCAGAAACATCTTCCTTGTTCGGTGAACAGCAAAAGATAATTATGGGTGGAAGCAATGAATAAATGTTCAATAAAATCTTCATCGCGGGTGGTACTTCCTTTCGCACCTTTTCCGCCACGAGCTTGCGTACGGTATTCACTTAAAGCGGTACGTTTAATGTATCCCATATGAGAAATCGTGATCACCACATCTTCATCAGCAATCATATCTTCCATTCTGAAATCTCCGGAAGCATAAACTACCTCTGTTTTGCGCTCATCACCGTACTTGTCTTTCATCTCAATCAACTCCCCTTTGATGATGCCCATTCTTAATGTTTCATCATCTAACACTTCTCTTAAATGCTTGATCAATTCCATCAAGGCATTGAACTCTTCTTTTATCTTATCTCTCTCTAAACCAGTAAGTACACGTAATCGCATTTCAAGTATTGCTTTAGCTTGAATTTCGCTTAAACCAAACCCACTCATCAAACCATCCTGCGCTTCCTGAGGAGTTGCAGCAGCACGGATCAATTTAATAACTTCATCTAAATGATCTAAAGCGATCAGGTATCCCTGAAGAATGTGCGCACGCTTTTCGGCTTGCATCAACTCATATTTTGTTCTGCGAACGATCACTTCATGACGGTGAGCTACAAAATGAACGATCATATCTTTGATGTTCAGCATCATCGGGCGGCCACCCACCAAAGCGATATTGTTAACACTAAAAGAAGTTTGAAGCTCTGTATATTTGAAGAGGTTGTTCAAAACCACATTGGTGATCGCATCGCGCTTAATTTCATAAACGATGCGCATTCCATCTCTATCCGACTCATCACGGATATCAGAGATACCTTCTATCTTTTTATCGTTGATCAGGTCAGCTGTTTTACGGATCATCTCCGCTTTGTTCACCTGGTATGGGATTTCATTCACAATAATGCGCTCTCTTCCTGCATCCGTAATTTCCACATTTGTTTTGGCACGCATCACGATGCGACCTCTACCGGTCTCAAAAGCATCCTTTACCCCTTCGTAACCATAGATAATTCCACCTGTAGGAAAATCGGGAGCTTTTACATATTGCATGATTCCTGCAATATCAATTTCTCTGTTATCAATATACGCAACAGTTGCATTTATAATCTCCGTTAAATTGTGAGGAGGCATATTTGTTGCCATACCTACCGCAATTCCAGAAGCCCCGTTGATCAATAAATTTGGGATTTTGGTTGGCAAAACCGTTGGCTCCTCCAATGAATCATCGAAATTTGGACGAAAGTCAACAGTATCTTTTTCTATGTCAGCAAGCATTTCTTCAGCGATCTTTTTCAGACGAGCTTCGGTATAACGCATTGCGGCCGGACTATCACCATCAACAGAACCATAGTTACCTTGTCCGTCTACCAAAGGGTAACGCAAACTCCAATCCTGAGCCATACGAACCATCGCGTCATATACGGACGTATCGCCGTGTGGGTGATACTTACCCAACACCTCCCCAACGATACGGGCAGACTTTTTATGTGGCTTATTAGACATAACACCCAAATCAAGCATACCATATAGAACACGTCTGTGAACCGGTTTTAAACCATCGCGCACATCAGGTAATGCACGTGAAACGATAACAGACATCGAATAATCGATGTAAGCCGATTTCATTTCTTCTTCAATGTTGATCTGAATAATTTTTTCTCCGTCTGCCATAATTTCGTTTTTCTATTTTTTTATTACTTATTTCTGCTGTTTTTTATGAAGTATTGTCATGCTTTATTTTTAGCACAATACTTGATATTTCACTTGTGTTTTTAAGAGGTTCGAAAATACTTATTATACAGAAGATAAAACGGATTTTGATCGTTAAATTATTAACATATTAACAGTTTTTTTGTTAATAAAATTAAAGTAAGTGTGAAGTCAACTTTAAATGGAGTAATTACTTTTGATTATACACTTGAAACTATAATATTTGGTGGAAAAGAGTAACTCTTGAGAAACAGTATCGTTTAAGTAAACAATTAAATTAATGCATTATGGAAGCTAAATTTTCACCAAGAGTAAAGGATGTGATCACATACAGCCGAGAGGAAGCGCTGCGTTTAGGGCACGATTATATTGGAACAGAACATTTATTATTAGGTATTATTCGTGAAGGTGAAGGAACAGCTGTTCGTTTATTAAAATCACTTAACGTTGATCTGCAGGAATTGCGTAAAACAGTTGAGCAAGCTATTGGAGCCGGCAATCACAAGGTAAGCAACCTTGCAAATATTCCATTGATAAAACAAGCTGAAAGAGCATTGAAAATAACATATCTGGAAGCAAAACTCTTTAAAAGTGCCGTTATCGGAACAGAGCACTTAATCCTCTCTATATTAAAGGATGAAGATAATGTTGCGACAAAATCATTAAATAAATTTAAAGTTGATTATGAAATTATGAAAAGTGAATTAGAATTATCTAAATCCGATCCGAAAGCAGAATTTCCGGGCACACCATCCGATGATGATGCGGATGAGGATCAGTTTAGTGCAAGCAGCGCTAAAAAGCCTATTGACAGTAAATCAAAAACTCCAGTGTTGGATAATTTTGGTCGCGATTTAACAAAGGCTGCTGAAGAAGGGAAACTAGATCCAATCGTTGGGCGCGATAAAGAAATTGAACGCGTTTCTCAGATCTTATCCCGCAGAAAGAAAAATAATCCAATCCTTATCGGCGAACCTGGTGTTGGTAAATCTGCTATTGCTGAAGGTTTGGCTTTACGCATTGTTCAACGTAAAGTTTCCCGTGTATTGTTTGGCAAACGCGTTGTAACCTTAGACCTTGCTTCTTTGGTTGCAGGAACAAAATACAGAGGTCAATTTGAAGAGCGTATGAAAGCTGTGATGAACGAACTTGAGAAATCGCCGGATGTAATTCTCTTCATTGATGAGATTCATACGATTATCGGTGCAGGTGGCGCTTCGGGTTCGCTGGATGCTTCCAATATGTTTAAACCAGCTTTGGCTCGTGGTGAAATCCAATGTATTGGTGCTACCACCTTAGATGAATACCGTCAATACATTGAAAAAGATGGTGCATTGGAAAGACGATTCCAAAAGGTGATTGTTGAACCTGCTACCCCGGAAGAAACGATTCAGATCCTTAACAATATCAAATCGAAATACGAAGATCATCACAACGTTACCTATACGGATGAAGCGATCAAAGCCTGTGTGACTTTAACTGCACGCTATATCACCGATCGTCATTTACCCGATAAAGCGATTGATGCGCTGGATGAATCTGGTTCCCGCGTTCACATTACTAACATCAATGTTCCTAAGAACATTGTAGAGATCGAGAAAAAACTGGAAGATATCAAAGAAGAAAAGAACAAGGTTGTCCGTTCACAAAAATATGAAGAAGCGGCTCGTTTGCGCGATACGGAGCGTACCCTCTTAGAGCAATTGGATGCTGCGAAAAAAACTTGGGAAGAGGAAAGTAAAACGCACCGTGAAATGGTGAGCGAAGACAATGTTGCTGAGGTGGTTGCAATGATGACTGGTGTTCCTGTTCAGCGTATTGCTCAAAATGAAGGTGAAAAGCTGATCAAAATGGCCGACCTGCTACAAGGCAAAGTTATCGGACAAGATGAAGCGGTGAAGAAAGTCGTAAAAGCGATTCAGCGTAACCGTGCTGGATTAAAGGACCCGAATAAACCAATCGGCTCATTCATTTTCCTTGGTCCGACAGGTGTTGGTAAAACGCAATTGGCGAAGATCTTATCAAAATATTTATTTGACAATGACGATGCATTGATTCGTATCGACATGAGTGAATACATGGAGAAATTTGCTGTATCCCGCTTAGTCGGAGCTCCTCCGGGATATGTTGGCTATGAAGAAGGTGGACAATTAACAGAGAAAGTTCGCAGACGACCGTATGCTGTTGTATTGTTAGACGAGATCGAAAAAGCACATCCTGATGTATTCAATTTGTTATTACAAGCCTTGGATGATGGAATGATGACGGATAGTTTGGGTCGTAAGATCGATTTCAAAAACACGATCATCATCATGACGTCAAACATCGGTGCACGTCAGTTGAAGGATTTCGGACAAGGTGTCGGATTTACAACTTCCGCTAAGAAAGAAGTTGAAGATGAAAATTCAAAAGGTATTATTGAAGGTGCTTTGAAAAAAGCATTTGCCCCTGAATTCTTAAATCGTATTGATGATGTGGTTATTTTCAACTCTCTTACAAGAGATGATATTCACAAGATTATTGATATTGAATTGAACAGTTTATACGGCCGCATCAACGGATTGGGATATAGTATCAAGGTTTCTGAAGAAGCGAAAGATTATATCTCAGATAAAGGATACGATGTTCAGTTTGGTGCACGTCCCTTAAAACGAGCGATCCAAAAGTATCTTGAAGATCCTTTGGCGGAAGAGATCATCAAATCGAACTTAAGCGAAGGTGATATCATTGATGTTGATTTTGACAAAGACAAACAAGAGATCAAAATTAAGATCACGAAACCAAAGGAAAGTAAAACTAAGAAGACAAAGAAAGAAGAATAAAGACAAAAAGATCCGGTAGATAATTTACCGGATCTTTTTTTATTAAACCATTCAAGTAATTATTTCCGCCACTTAAAAAGTTCTGCTAAAACAGTCTATTTTTTTGCTCATTTTTGAAAGCATCAAAAAAACTATACTTCATTCTTTATGAAAAACATTCCGTATTCATCTACCCTGCTTCTATTCTTCTCTTTAATAATCGTTTCAACAAGCAGCAAAGCTCAGTTCGGTTTCTACCTTACAAAGGAAGATTATCTGAAAAAAAAGATCACGATCGTAGAGAAAATGCAGATAAGTGAAAACTATAATGTTGGAGTAATAAATTACTTAGACAAAAAAAATGTGGAACACAAGACCAATTGCCTGAAAGAAAAATATTGGGGCTTCCGCTATATCGACAGTTGCGATTACATTCAGATGGATGGGTTCTTCGCCAAAATTGTAATTACCGGCCACATCGATCTGCTAATCAGTCCGAAAGCTTCTTTCACAATAGATGCAGAAGGAAAATATTGGTTCAACAAAGCGGACGATGGTAAAATTAATTTCTATTTTATAAAAAATCTGGATCCTTTAACGGTGGCTCCTTTCGAGAAACACATTGCCGATGACAAGGAAATATTGAAAGAATATCAGACAGACAGGGATAATTATGGAGAATTCATCAATAAACAATTTCTTTATTTAAAAAAATACAACAGCTCGAGTCCGAAGGCTGCCAAAAAAGGAGCAAAAAAATGAGCTCACAAAAAAACCCTGAATTACTCAGGGCTTTATTGTGAACATATAAATAAACTCTTAATCCTTCTTAGTATCCGACTTCTTTTCTTCTCTTAACAATTGTCCTTTTTCATCAAACGTTAATTCATAGAAGATCTCACCTCTTTTAATGTCCACCTCGTATGTAGTTTCCTTTTCTGTTTCCGCTTTTACAGCTTCTTCAATCTTGTAGCCGCTCAACTCACCATATTTTTTACTTAGCTTTTCCTTAATAGCTTTCGGAAGATCAGAAGGTTTTAAATAGGTCTCGGTCTCCAGCCATTTACCTTCTTTATCGAATGTTGCAGAAAATTCGCCCTTCCCTACTGTAAATTCCGCTTCATATTTATCGTAATCCATCTCCCATGTTGTTTTTTCTGCAATTGAAAACTTTGCTTTAAACGCAGCAGCTACAGATGGAGGAAGGTTTTCCTTAGTAATTTTCTGAGCACTAGCAGAAGCTGATGCAATTATGACAGAAAGTAAGAAGACAAATTTTTTCATAATTAATTTTTGAATGATTAAATAATATAGATGCGAATTTAACTATAAATTTGCGAAACAAACAACTATGCAGCCAGCCATTTCAAAACACGACCCATTTGCAGCTTTACGGATAAAAGAATTTTTGTTTTTCTTAAACACAAGATTCTTTCTGACACTAGCTATCCAGATGCAAAGCGTGATCGTCAGCTGGCAAATATATGAGATCACGCACGATAAGCTCGCTCTTGGATTAATTGGCTTATCGGAAGCAATTCCTTTTATTATCATTTCTTTTTTTTCGGGACACATTGCTGATATCGTTAGCCGCAAACTGATCATTATGGTTTCGGTTTCTCTTCTGATTGTATCCACATCTGCCCTGCTCTATTTTTCTCTGGATACATCTACTGTTATTGATACCTACGGAACACTTCCGATCTACCTTGTATTCTGTTTTATCGGAATTGTAAGAGGATTTATTTCTGCTGCCTTCCCAGCATTTATGTCGCAGATCGTACCTCGCGAGCATTATGCGAATTCCGCCACATGGAATAGCAGTGTGTGGCACGTGGGAGCAGTTGTAGGTCCTGCTATTGCAGGTATCATCTGTGCAATAAGCTTTTCAGTGGCCTACACGGTGAATATTGTATTTATAGTAGTCGCCATCTTTTCATTTATCTTCATCGCATCAAAACCGATTCCTCAAAAAGTGAAAAAGGAAACTCTGCAGCAAAGTTTAGTGGGAGGACTTAAATTTGTTTTCAGCAATCAAATTATTTTGGGAGCCTTATCCTTGGACCTTTTTGCCGTTTTGTTTGGTGGAGCGGTTGCAATGCTTCCTGCCTTTGCAGGTGAGATACTGTTTGTCGGACCGATGGAACTCGGCTTTTTAAGAGCGAGTCCGGCTGTAGGAGCAATTTTTACCGCAATAATACTAGCTTACAAGCCCATAACAAAAAATGCTGGAAGAAATTTATTTTTAAACATTGCCTTGTTTGGCTTCGCCACAATCTTGTTTGCGCTTTCAACAAATTACTATTTATCGCTTTTCTTTTTATTTTTATCAGGAGCATTCGATAATGTAAGTGTTGTTATTCGGCACACGATTCTCCAACTATCAACACCGGATGAAATGCGGGGAAGAGTTTCCGCAGTAAACAGCATATTTATAGGTTCCTCCAACGAGATCGGAGGATTTGAATCCGGATTAGCTGCGAATGCTTTGGGGCTTGTCCGCTCTGTTATATTTGGTGGTGTTATGACCATTCTTATTGTTGCCGGAACGTATAAGATTGCGCCAAAGTTGAGGAAACTGGACTTAAAAAAGATCGAATAATTTTAAATGTAATTCTGAGTCTTTTTTAATACAGCAATACTTGCATAATTGTAGCACACGCAAAATAGGTTTTAAGTAGTTTATAAAATTGAAAATGATTAACGATCTAAAAGGATTTCTAGAGGAGAAGTATGATAAATACAACCGCATCGATTTTATTGAGAGCGATCCAATTTCTATTCCTCATCAATTCTCTCAAAAAGAAGACATTGAGATTGCAGGTTTTTTGGCCGCTACAATATCGTGGGGACAACGCATAACGATAATTAACAATGCAAACAAGATGATGAAATTAATGGGCAATCAGCCCTATGATTTCTTAATGACAGCCAAAGCAAAGGATTTACAACGATTCGATCATTTTGTACACCGAACTTTTAATGGCGTGGATGCTGCGTTTTTTTTAAAATCATTGAGAAATATTTATTTAAACCATGGAGGTTTGGAAAATGTATTTCAGATTCCCCTTGCCGATAAAAAAAGAAAGACAGGTCAAACGCTATGCGCAATAATGAATTTCAGGAGAATCTTTTTTTCAATTGAATACCCCCATCGAACTTTGAAACACGTATCAAATCCGGCAGAAAATTCATCCGCCAAGCGCTTGTGTATGTATTTAAGATGGATGGTTAGGCATGATATACGGGGTGTTGATTTCGGAATATGGAAAACGAATCTAAAGTCGTCCCAATTGATGTGTCCATTAGATGTTCATTCTGGAAACGTAGCTCGAAAGCTTGGCCTATTAATACGCACACAAAACGATTGGAAGGCAGTGGATGAATTAACTTCAGCACTTTCTACTTTCGATGCAAAAGATCCTGTTAAATATGATTTTGCTCTTTTTGGATTGGGTGTATTCGAAAAATTCTGAATACTTTAACCATTATAATACGCTTGAAGCTAAATTTTCATGTATATTAAGATGTACTTAAAAAAAAGGTCTGATATATAATAAAAAATTATTAAATTTGACCTTTGATGAGCTTTACCTACCCTGCATTTCTTTTTGCACTTTCAGCAATCGCACTTCCAATCATCATCCATTTATTCAATTTCAGAAAATTCAAAACTGTTTATTTTAGTAATGTCCGTTTTTTAAAAGAGGTAAAAGAAGAAACACAGGCAAAGTCGAAATTAAAGCATTTATTGGTACTTGCAGCAAGAATTTTAGCAATTATTTTTCTTGTTTTGGCGTTCTCCCAGCCATACATTCCTTCAAATAATAAAAACATTGTTTTAGGAGACAAAGCGATAAGTGTTTTTATTGACAACTCCTTTAGCATGGAGGCGATCAGCAAAAATGGAACATTGCTAGATGAAGCAAAAAAACGTGCAGCTGAAATAGCATCAGCTTATAAAGCAACCGATCGTTTTCAGCTTTTAACAAATGATTTTGAAGGAAAACACCAGCGATTGGTCAATAAAGAAGAGTTTATTGAATTGATTGATGAAGTAAAAATCAGTCCGGCTACAAAAAGTTTTTCGGAAATAGCATCCCGTCAGTTGGATGTTTTACAAGCAACAGAGAGTAAAAGCAAGCTCTCTTTCATTATATCTGATTTTCAAAAAAGCATACTGAACCTCGACAAGTTAAAAAACGACAGCAGCGTCCAATTTAAGTTCATAGCTCTAAAAGCATCCGAAAAGAGCAATGTATACATTGATACCTGCTGGTTTGAAAGTCCAGTCAGACAATACAATCAAATAGAAAAACTCCACGTAAGAGTAAAAAACGTATCTGACAAGATAATAGAAAACAACTCTATCAAGCTTTTCATCAACGGTAGCCAAAAGACACCTGCAAGCTACTCAATTGATAAAAACTCAGAAACG
Organism: Chitinophaga pinensis; assembly: GCA_945885475.1. Classification (GTDB taxonomy): domain Bacteria; phylum Bacteroidota; class Bacteroidia; order 2-12-FULL-35-15; family 2-12-FULL-35-15; genus 2-12-FULL-35-15. The sequence continues at coordinate 41,903 of CAMCYR010000010.1, read as the reverse complement.
GAGATTGTACTTTCATTTTCATCAAAGGAAGTTGGTGTTCAACAGTGTAAAATTGAGCTGAATGACTACCCTGTCACATTCGATGATAGGTTTTATTTCAGCTTTGAAGTAGCTAAAAACATTCCGGTACTTTGCATCAATAATGCAGAACCGAATTCAGAAAGTCCATATCTCAACAAGCTGTTCTCATCGGATTCATTGTTTGTTTATAGCAAAGCACAAGAAAATAAACTAGACTATTCAAGTCTGGGAAATTACAATCTCATCATTTTAAACGAGCTAAAATCCATCACGTCCGGATTAGGACAGGAATTGAAGCGCTTTATGATCAATGGCGGAAGTATAATTATTTTTCCGAACCGAGAAGCAGAATTAAAAAGCTACAACGATTTTTTCCTATCATCAAAAGCAAATTATTACGAACGATTTGATACGGCAAACACCAAAGCGGATAAGATCAATCTGGAGCATCCTATTTATAAAGATGTATTTGACAAGAAATCCTTCAGCGTAACCAACCTCGATCTACCAAAAATTAACGAGTATTTTGTGCTTTCAAAAAACATCCGGAGCAACGAAGAATATCTCTTGAAAATTCAGAATGGCAATATTTTACTCAGCAAGTACGATGTTGAAAAGGGAAAGCTTTATATTTCAGCAGTAGGCGTTTCTGACAAGTTCAGTAATTTCCCTAAACATGCTATTTTTGTACCCACACTTTATAAGATAGCCATGTACAGTAAAGTGTCGCAGCCGCTTTTTTATACGATTGGCAAAGACGAGGTGATTGAAGCTAAAATTATGGTCAGTGGAGAAAATGTATTCCATATAAGAAGTAGTACGGGTAAATTTGATATTATACCGGAACACAAAGTCCTTGATTCAAAAACAGCTATTTATGTTCACAACCAGATAGCAGAAGCAGATAATTATACTTTAGCTGCGAATACGCAACAGATTCAGGGAGTTTCATTTAATTTCAATAGACAGGAATCGGATCTGACTTGCTATAATGAAAGCGAACTAAAAGAAGAAATAATCCGATTTAATGCCAATAATATCAATCTATTAGAAATGGATCTAAAAAATATTTCGATATCTCTGGCAGAGTTGGATCAAGGAAAAAAATTGTGGAAACTTTGTGTTATTTTAGCGCTACTATTTTTAGCGGTAGAAGTACTTTTGTTGCGCTTTATGAAATAAGTTTCGAAAAAAATTGAGTACAAAAAAATCTATCTTAAAAGATGAATATACTAATTAAACAAGCTCACATCATCGACTCGAACTCTGCTTACAACGGAAAAGTGATGGATGTTTTAATTGAAAACGGAACAATAAGATCCATTAAAACGAGAATCAGTCCTGAGAAAAATGTAAAAATTATTGAGGCCGAGAACCTCCACCTTTCAAATGGCTGGCTGGATATGCAAGTAAGTTTTTGTGATCCCGGTTTTGAGCACAAAGAAGATCTTGACAGCGGAATAAAAGCAGCAGCCAGTGGAGGATTTACAGGAGTTGCCTTAGTTTCTTCAACATATCCAACAATTCATTCAAAAGCAGAAGTATTTTATATAAAAAATAAAACGGCCGATTCGATCGTAGACGTTTATCCGATAGGCACATTATCGCACAAACAAGAAGGACAAGACATTTCTGAAATGTATGACATGAAGTTGGCTGGAGCAGTGGCTTTTTCTGATGACAAAAAACCGGTGAACAACTCAGGACTTCTCCTGCGGGCCCTCCTCTATTCTCAAAATTTCGATGGACTAATCATGACTCATTGTGATGATAAATCGATATCTAATGATGGAAAAATGAACGAAGGTGTTGTTTCCACAAAGCTAGGATTGAAAGGAATACCTGCACTGGCGGAGGAATTGATGGTAGATAGGAATATTTTTCTGGCAGAATACACTAACGCTCCACTGCACATATCGAACATTTCTACTCATAAATCAGTAGAATTAGTGCGGCAGGCAAAAGCAAAAGGACTTAAAATTACAGCTTCTGTAAACGCTTATAGCATCGCGCTGGATGAAAAAGAATTGTCAGGCTTCGACAGCAATTACAAACTGAATCCACCTTTGCGGACGAAAGAAGATATTGAAGCAATAAAAAAAGGTATTATAGACGGAACGATCGATGTGATCACCTGCGATCACCGTCCGCAGGATATTGAATCGAAAGATGTAGAATTCGATTTTGCCGGCAACGGAATGATCGGATTGGAAAGCGCATTTGGATTGATCAATACAAATAAAGGAAAAATTAAATTAGAGACGGTGATCAATACCCTAAGTGCTAATCCAAGGAAAATATTAAAACTAAAAGAACCGAAGATTGCGGAGGGTGAAATAGCAAACCTTACGCTCTTTAACCCCAGTAAGGAGTGGCTTTTCGAGAAGAAGCACATACAATCAAAATCATCAAATACGCCCTTTATCGGGACAACATTCACAGGAAAAGTAATCGGCATAATTAACAAGAAACAATCGTATTTCAATAAATAGTCTCTAAGATTTTATCGTACTTAGATATTGCAGCATGATATTTTTTTGTAGTTTAGCCATTGATAAAATTTTATGAATACGTTATTAACCCATAATTAAAAGAAAAAAATGTTTTTAAAGAAAAAATCATTCGCACTAAAAGGCGCATTCTTTATTGTAGCAAGTATGATCATTGCAGCTTGCGGAAGCGATAATACTAAAGAAGAAAGCATCACTACTCCGGTAGAAGATTCAGTTGTAGCTGAGGCAGAAACAGAAGAAATCACGTATTCACTTCCTTCACCGCTTCAAATTGCATCTATCTTTAAAAAATCAGGATTAAAATATAAAGCTGGAATCACCAGTGAATTGAAAGATCCTGCAAAATACACAACGAACCTTAATAAAGCGATAAACCTTGGAGTTTATAGTGCTGATTTGTCATATGCCGTTCTGAATAAACAAAATCAGGAAGCAATGACTTATATGAAATTAAGCCGTCAGTTAGCTGATAACCTGGGAATGGGCTCTGTGTTTGATGAAGGGAACTTATCAAAACGTTTCGAGAAAAACCTAACCAATGAGGATTCATTAGCATACATTATTGCTGAATTGCAGATGGTAACAGATATGTATTTGGATGAGAACGATCAACAACAAGTGACGTCAATTGTGTTTTCAGGAGCTTGGATAGAAAGTATGTACATCGCGTCTAGGGTTTTTGAAAAAGGGAAAGACAAGTCGTTGAACAACAAATTGGCTGAACAAATGACCATTTTAGGAATCATTATCAATGCTTTAAAAGCGGAAGAGAAAAAAGATCCTGCGATTACAGGTTTAATCGCTGATATGGTTACTGTAAAAGATATTTATGATGCATTACCTTCCGTAAAAAACAATCCGGATGCTTCAGACGATCTTGAAAAAGAATTGACGCTGACAGATGATGAAGTGAGTCAATTAACTAAAAAAATTGAAGCGTTGCGTGTTAAATTTATCAATGGTTAATTCTTTAAAGTACTAAAAAAAATATTAAATTTGATATTATGAAAAAAGCATATTTTATAAGTTTAGTTGGTTTATTATTCCTTTTTGGATTTACCACTATTCAAACAACCGATAGTTGTGATAAAAAAGCCATGACAGCAAGTTGTAAGAAAAAACTGGATCAGTATAAATACGACAGTCAAAAATTCACAAAGATCATTTTCACTAAAAAAGCGCAACAATTAGAGGTTGAAGTGCCTATTTTTATTGGTGAAAAATACCGTTTGGTTTTTAACACGTCCGGTCTTCCTAAAAATGTAAAGATCAATATCTATACAAAAGATAAAGAAGCTAAAAAGAGAGAAGCAATTTTCTCAACAAAAGATGCTAAAGCTGACGAAAAAGAATTTGTATTTGATGCCCCTCGTGCACGCAAAATGTTTGTTGACTATGATGTTCCTGCTGACAGTACAAACGCAAAACTTACCGGCTGCATGATCTTTATGGTTGGGTATAAATAAAAAAATATGAATAAAAGTAAATTTATATTTACTATACTTATTATGGTTAGTGCACTATTGTGTACTAACCATAATTCTTTTGGGCAATGCAAAGCAAAGCAGATAACGAAAAGCTGCAAACCAAACGTGCCAAAACCATATAAGTATGATGCATATGTTGTTACTGAATTCACCTTTGACGATAAAGAGAAAAAAAAAGAAGTGATGTTCACTGCTTTCAATGGCATGAAGTACCGTCTGATCTTTTGTTCCTCGGGCTTTGAAGAGCCGGTAAAAATGAATATTTACGATAAAAGCAACCGTGTAAAAAAAGGCAGAAACAAGCTTTACGACAATGATCGAGGAGTCGACAATAATTTCTGGTCGTTCCAGCCAACAAAACCCGGTAATTATTTCATTGAATATGAAATACCAAAAAGTATCGATGGAAAAGTGAAAAAGGGATGTGTTGTTCTTCTGATTGGCTATGCAGGCAAAGAAGAATTGGCAGACTAATTTGTTTGCATCTGCTTAAATTTACCTCGAATTGATGATTCGTATCAAAATAAATGCTGACAAATACAAGTCTAATCTCAATCTGAAATCTGAAATTTGAAATTTTTAATATTTCATTCACATAATCAATTATCTTTGCGTCCTTATTAATTCCTGCGTCCGTTTGTTTGGATGTTTGGCAAACACTAAAAAATGATTAAAATAACTCTACCCGATGGTTCTGTGCGTGAATACGCAAAAGGAACAACAGCGCTTCAAGTAGCGCTATCAATCTCCGAAGGCTTAGCGAGAAATGTATTAGCAGCAAAAGTGAATGGCGAAGTATGGGATGCAACCCGCGCTATTAATATGGATGCGAAATTAGTATTACTAACCATGAACGATGCTGAAGGAAAATCAACGCTCTGGCATTCGTCAGCGCATTTGATGGCGGAAGCGTTGGAATCGATTTATCCTGGAACAAAATTCGGAATCGGACCTCCGATTGATAACGGATTTTATTACGATATTGATCTGGGTGGAAAAACAATTTCTCAGGATGACTTCAAAAAAATCGAAGACAAAATGCTTGAATTGGCCCGTTTGGGTAATGAATACAGGCGGACTGAAATATCTAAGGCGGATGCAATAACGTATTTCAAAGAGAAAGATGATGAATATAAATTAGACCTTTTAGAAGGTTTAGAAGATGGTCAGATCACCTTTTACCAGCAAGGTAATTTCACTGATCTTTGCCGCGGACCGCACATTCCCAATACCGGTTTTGTAAAAGCGGTAAAGTTGATGAACGTTGCCGGAGCGTATTGGAGAGGTGATGAAAAAAATAAAATGCTGACCCGCGTTTACGCGATCACATTCACAAAACAAAAAGATCTTACCGATTATTTAGTATTGCTGGAGGAGGCAAAAAAGCGTGACCACCGGAAGCTTGGTAAAGAATTAGAACTCTTCGCTTTTTCTGAAAAAGTGGGAATGGGTTTACCTTTGTGGCTTCCTAAAGGAGCAGCTTTGCGTGAACGCCTGATCCAGTTTTTACAGAAACAACAATTAAAAAATGGTTATTTACCGGTTGCTACCCCGCATATCGGAAATAAAAATCTATACATCACATCCGGTCATTATGAAAAATACGGTGCTGACTCTTTTCAGCCGATCCGTACTCCACATGAAGGAGAAGAGTTTTTCTTAAAACCGATGAACTGTCCGCATCACTGCGAGATTTACAAAACATCACCACGTTCATATAAAGATTTACCAATTCGGTTTGCTGAGTTCGGAACGGTATACAGATATGAACAAGCAGGCGAATTACACGGATTAACGCGCGTACGAGGATTTACACAAGATGATGCCCACTTATTTTGCCGTCCTGATCAAGTGAAAGAAGAGTTCTGCAAAGTAATTGACCTTGTACTTTATGTATTCAATGCATTGGATTTTAAGGATTTTACAGCGCAAATATCTTTGCGTGACCCTGAAAACAAAACAAAATATATCGGATCCGATGAAAATTGGGCCTTGGCGGAAAGTGCGATTATTGAATCGGCAGCTGAAAAAGGTTTAAAAACAGTTGTTGAATTAGGCGAAGCCGCTTTTTATGGCCCTAAGCTTGATTTCATGGTAAAAGATGCGATTGGAAGAAAATGGCAATTAGGAACCATTCAGGTCGATTATAACCTTCCTGAGCGCTTCGAACTAGAGTATACAGGGAGCGACAACCAAAAGCACCGACCGGTAATGATTCACCGTGCTCCTTTTGGGTCTTTAGAGCGATTTATCGCTGTTTTGATAGAGCATTGCGCAGGAAAATTTCCACTTTGGCTGACTCCGGATCAGATTGCGGTATTGCCGATTAGCGAAAAATACAACGATTACGCAAAAAAAGTTTTAGAATTGTTAAAAAATTACGATATTCGCGGCCTCGTAGACGACAGAAATGAAAAAATAGGGAAGAAAATACGAGATACGGAATTGCAAAAAGTGCCGTATATGTTGATTGTTGGCGAAAAAGAAGAAGCAGAAAATACAGTGTCGGTGCGTAAGCAAGGTGAAGGAGATTTGGGTAGTTTTGCTTTGGAAGCGTTTGCAAAGATCATCAACACAGAAATTGAGAACAGATTTAATAAATAAAGTATTAACAAAATTAGGAGGAACAAGATATAGCAGCTCCATTTAACAGCAATTCAGGCAATAAATTTAATAAGCCTGCACCGGGAAAATTTGTGAAGCCGGGAACTTCAGCAACAGGAGCAGCTCCTGCTGCAAACGTTGATAGACGTTTTGGAAGAGGTGGACAAAGAAGAAGAGAAGAACTTCATGCGATCAATGAACGGATCAGAGCAAAGGAAGTTCGTGTAGTTTTTGAAGGCGTTGAACCGGGGGTTTATCCGATCAATAGAGCTTTGGAAATTGCTAAGGAAGCGGGTTTAGATTTGGTTGAGATTTCACCAAATGCTGTTCCACCTGTTTGTAAAGTAGTTGATTATAAGAAGTTTTTATACGATCAGAAAAAGAAACAAAAAGAACTAAAGGCTAAAGCGCAAAAAACGGTTATTAAAGAAATTCGTTTTGGTCCGCAAACAGATGAGCACGATTTTAATTTCAAGAAAAATCATGCTATTAAGTTTTTGCAAGAAGGTTCTAAAGTAAAAGCATTTGTATTTTTCAAAGGCCGTTCGATTTTATTTAAAGAGCACGGTGAAATATTATTATTGCGCTTTGTGAATGAACTAGAAGAATACGGAAAACCTGAACAGATGCCGGTTTTAGAAGGAAAGAAAATGATCATGGTGATTGCACCGAAAAAGAAATAAACAATTTTTGCAATTTTTTTAATTTTTAATTTTTAATCAATAATTCAGTAAGATGCCTAAAATGAAAACGCATTCCGGAGCGAAAAAAAGATTTTCGTTGACTGGAACAGGAAAAGTGAAAAGAAAACATGCATTTAAAAGTCACATCTTGACAAAAAAAACTACTAAGTCCAAACGTGCTTTAACTGGTACAACAATAGTAGATGTTACAGATTTGCCTCGCGTAAAAGCAATGTTAACGATCGGTAAGTAGATATTTAGACGTGAGATATTAGACTTTAGATTTGATATTTTTACTAATAAAATCATTTTCCACAAGATTCCTTTAAGAGTTTAGAATTTAAAACACAGTTCAATTAGTAATAAACCAGGTAATCAGCACAAAGTTTCTTTAAGAAGAACGCTGTAGCCAAAAAACAAAACAACATGCCTAGATCGGTTAACTCGGTGGCTTCAAGAGCCAGAAGAAAAAAAGTATTAAAACAAACAAAAGGGTATTGGGGAGCAAGAAAAAATGTTCTTACAATTGCTAAAAACGTTTTAGAAAAAGGTTTAACTTACGCTTACCGCGATAGAAAACAAAAGAAACGTAATTTCCGTGCAATCTGGATCCAACGTATCAACGCTGGTGTTCGTCCTTACGGAATGTCTTACTCAGTTTTTATGGGTAAAGTACACGCTAAAAACATTGATTTAAACAGAAAAGTTCTTGCTGATTTAGCAATGAACAACCCGGAAGCTTTTAAAGCTGTGGTTGAATCAGTAAAATAGAATAAATATTTATGCTACGACAAAAAAGGTTTCACAGAAATGTGAGACCTTTTTTGTTTATTTTTACTTCATGAGTAAAAGCTATACGGTTCTCCTCTCCTCTATTCTTGCCCTTTTTGTTTGCTTGCTCCTCATGCTTTGCTATTTCAATCGCCTGGCAACCGATGATTATTACTTTATTTGGGATGTCAGAAATCACGGGATCATCAAGGGTGTTACTTCTCAGTACTTAGAATGGTGCGGACGATTTGCTGCTACTTTTTTTATGGATATTTTTTATAAATGGTTTGATGTTGAACACACCTACTATTCTTTTTTTCCTTTTCTGTCGGCACTTTTACTTTTTTCCGGGCTTTATACTTTACTTCAAAAAACATGCAGCATTATCAATTTGGCTTTAACGAAATACCAAACTGTACTCGCTGCCGCCTCCTTCTCGGCATTACTGTTTTTTCTCAGTATAGATATTGGTGAATCATGGTTTTGGTTTTGTGGTATGAGTTCCTATTTATGGAGCATCATTGCATTTATATGGGGCATTGCATTTTTGCTGAATACAAAAAAGTCAAAGCGATCACTCTTCGCCTCCATCTTATGTTTTATCTATATTGGCGGTTCGTCTGAAGTATATTCAGTGATTTACGGCCTACTGATGATAAGCTATTTATTTTATCAGTACAAAAAGTTAACTAGCCTTACTGTTCTTTTTGCTGCAGCATACCACAAACGCCTTTTGATAATTTTAATTCCATTTGCAATTTCCTTTCTGATCTTTTTGGTTGCACCGGGTAATTATCTTCGTGATGGCTTATTCCCTGAGCATCAGTTTTGGTATTCCTTTTTTATCACAGCAAAATCCTTTGTGAAATTCGGAGTGTTTTATCTGCCTTTGAAATTACACTACATCCTAATTTTTACTGTTCCCTTTCTCCTGCTCGGGAACACCTTCAAAGAAAAGCAAAACAAACTATTCGATACTTCTTTCAAATCTATTTTCAAGCAGCTGAGCTTTGCCTTCGTTTCGGTATTATTTATCTTTTTTTTGCTGGTTGCTTATGTAATGGTTGAAACCGGTCCGCCAAGAATCTGGTTCCTGGTTTCCTTTTTACTTTCCATTTATTGCAGTCTTATTTTTTTCTATGCAGGTTATAAAGGCTTGTTAACTATAAAACAGCTAAGGATCATTAAAAATGTAAGTCTGGTTTTAGGATTCTGCACATTGATCTTTCATCTGATCAATCACTATTCAATTGCATCAACATACGCTCGGGCAAATGATGAACGGATCATGACAATAAAAGAATTAAATGAACAGATCACAAAAGACACACTCATTTTTCTGGATCCCTTGCCACCTTCAGGAATGCTATATTCAACCGAGATAGCAAGCGATACAAGTCATTTTACAAACAAAGAATTGCGTTTGGGCTACAACTTAAAATTTCACATTGCGCTTCGTAAATAAAAAATCTAACTACATAGACACATAGAAAAAAGGAATGGTTAGGTGTGTTAATTCATAGAAAAATACTTTTTTGACAGAGAAATCTCTAGAACAGAAGCTTGCCTCTGTACTATCTAGCCATCCGAAAAAGATTCAGAAATGTTAAAGAAAATAAATGATCTTTTAATAGAAATGCCTTATTCATATGCAAAAAAATCTATGACTCTATTTGGTTAAACCCACGTTATCCTATCGAATACTGCAAATGTGAATTGTTTTGCACTTACAACGATAAAAACTTATTTTTACACTGAATTAAACATCCAATTATGACTAAAATATTAGTTGCCACAGAAAAGGCTTTTGCGAAAACAGCTGTTGAAGGAATAAAGAACATAATTTCAGAAGCTGGTTATGAAATCAGCCTGTTAGAAAATTATACGAATGCTGATGATCTCATTAAAGCTGTTGCCGATGTGGATGCAATGATCATCAGAAGTGATAAAGCAACAAAAGAAGTAATTGAAGCCGGTAAAAAGCTAAAACTTATCGTGCGTGCTGGCGCGGGATACGACAATATTGACTTAGCTGCAGCTACTGAAAAAGGAATTGTGGCAATGAATACACCCGGACAAAATTCAAACGCTGTGGCCGAGTTAACATTCGGGATGCTCGTTTTTATGGCAAGAGGGAATTTTAAAGGTGGATCTGGAACAGAATTAAAAGGAAAGAAAATAGGAATTCATGCATATGGTAACGTTGGAAAAAATGTAGCACGTATTGCAAAAGGATTTGATATGGATGTGTATGCATTTGACCCTTTTGTTGCGAGAGAAGTTATTGAAAAGGACGGTATCAAAGGTGTAGACTCTGTTGAAGAACTTTACAGCACTTGCCACTATATTTCCTTGAACATTCCGGCAACTGAGAAAACAAAGAACTCAATCAATTTAGAATTGCTATCAAAAATGCCAATTGGCGCTACCGTAATTAATACCGCAAGAAAAGAAGTCATCAACGAAGCGGAATTAAAACAAGTATTTGAAAATCGTCCTGATTTTAAATACATCTCCGATATTATGCCTGGCAACCATGAGGAATTGCTTAAGTTTGAAAATAGGTATTATTGCACTCCTAAAAAACAAGGAGCAGAAACGGCTGAAGCGAATATCAATGCAGGATTAGCAGCCGCAAATCAGATCGTAGATTTTTTCAAGAATGGAGTTACAAAATTTCAAGTAAATAAATAGTTAGTCAGGAGTTTTTAGTTGCTAGTTCGGTGACGTTTACTATTATGTTTGAGGTCTAACAGATGTTATAAAGTATTAGAAAGATTATGCAATTTAATTTTGAGAAACTTATTACTTATCAAAAATCATTGATTTATGTTGATTTCGTTTACGATACAAGAGAGCGTTTTCCAAAACAAGAAATTTATTCTTTAACAGATCAATTTAGGAGAGCTGCTGTATCTATTTCATTGAATATTGGAGAAGGAAGCAGCGATACAAAAAAAGAGTTTATGAATTTCCTCAGAATATCTAATCGTTCATTACGTGAGTGTGTTGTATGCACAGCAATAGCATATAGAAGAAAATATATTAATGATGAAACGCATGAAAAATCAAGGACACTATTGGTAGAGATCGCTAAACTAAACAGCGGACTTCTGAATAGCCTAAAGAACCCCAGCGATAATCGCAAATCGTCTACGAACCCACAACTAGAAGCTACCAACTAATATGGCGAATATTATTCCATTCAAAGGCATTCGTCCTGCAAAAGACAAAGTTCATCTCGTAGCTTCCCGCTCCGTAGATGGCTATAATACTGCCGAATTACACGATAAGCTGGCAAGCAACCCCTACTCCTTCTTACATGTGATCAGTCCGGATTACAGTGATGGAAAAAAATCAAAACCGGGTTCTATCGAACGTTTGCAAAAAGCGAAAACAAAATATCTGAAATTTGTTGAGGAAGAAGTTTTTGTGACAGATGAAAAACCAACCTATTATATCTATCAGCAATTAAAAGATGGCCATATTTATACGGGTATCATTGGTTGTAGCAGTATTGACGATTATTTTAACGGAGTCATAAAAATTCACGAACAAACATTAACCGATCGTGAGGAAAAATTAATGCATTATTTAGAGGTGTGTGATTTTAATGCTGAACCTGTTTTATTCAGCTATCCGAACGATGAAGCAATTGATGAAATTACGATCAATTCGATGCAATCGGATGCCGTTTACGATTTCACCACAACCGACAGAGTAAGGCATAAATTATGGATGGTGAACGATCCAAACACCGTTTCAGTCATCCGTCAGCAATTTGCAAAAATACCTGCGGTTTACATTGCTGATGGCCACCACCGCTCGGCTTCCTCCGGATTACTTGGTAAATCGAGAAGAGCGAAAAATCCAAAATATACAGGACAAGAACCTTACAATTATTATCTAGGAGTATTCTTTCCAGAAACACAATTAAAAATCTTTGATTTTAACCGCGTGGTAAGAGATTTGAATAATTTAACACAACAAGAATTTCTGGGAAAACTTTCCGAAAAATTTATCATCGAAGAAAAAGAAGAACTTTACAAGCCTTCAAAAAAGCACAATTTCAGTATGTATCTGGAAGGAAAATGGTATTCATTGGATGCAAAAAAAGAGATCATTCACAATGAAGAACCGGTGGGAAGTCTGGATGCATCGATATTGACCGAACATATTCTATCTCCTGTATTAGATGTTCATGATCTGAAAACAGACAAACGGATTGGATTTGTCTCCGGAATCAAGGGAATGAAAGAGCTGAAAAATCAGGTAGACAAATGGAATTTCAAGGTAGCATTTGGATTATATCCCGTTGCAATGGAACAGTTGAAACACATTGCAGATACCAATAACATTATGCCCCCGAAAACAACCTGGGTAGAACCGAAGATGAGAAGTGGCTTGGTGATCTATAGTCTGAGCGAATAGTTCGGATCACAATACGGGATCAAAAAAAATTAAACTATTCATATTATTTACTATGTCCATACGCGAGAATCTCCACTCTATAAAATCAACATTACCAGCGCATGTAACGCTCATTGCGGTAACAAAAACGCAGCCGCTTGATAAGCTGATGGAGGTATATGACGCAGGACATAGGATTTTCGGAGAGAACAAAGTTCAAGAATTGGTGGAAAAGCAGGAAGCCTTGCCCAAAGACATTGAATGGCATTTGATTGGGCATCTTCAAACGAATAAAGTCAAATACATTGCAGCATTTATATCCTTGGTACATTCTGTTGACAGTTTGAAATTACTTCAAGAAATCAATAAACAGGCAGAAAAAAACAACAGGATTATCAATTGTTTATTGCAGATTTATATTGCGGATGAAGACACTAAATTCGGTTTGAGTTTTTCAGAAGCGGAAGAATTGATAAATTCAGAAGAGCTCATTGTCCTAAAAAGTATAAAGATCACCGGTTTTATGGGAATGGCCTCCAATACCGGCCAAAAAGAGCAAATTGCGAATGAATTCAGGTCGTTGAAACGCTTTTATGATAAATCAAGAAGCTTTTCAGCATTCAACGTTGAACTGAATAATTTGAGCATGGGTATGAGTTCTGACTATCCGCTGGCAATTGAGAACGGCAGCACGTTGGTGCGTGTAGGAAGCTCTATTTTCGGGGAAAGAAGCAATTTAAGAAGCTAACATGTTTCGCTTAGCGAGGCTTATCTATCGATATCTTCTAAAATAAAACCGATATAAATTAAAATAATTTGACTTTTTAAGAATATTGATATATATTTGCCTAATTAATTAAAAAAACAATCAAATTACATTACAATGAAAACAGGTACAGTAAAATTCTTTAACGAAGCAAAAGGTTTCGGTTTTATTAAAGATGAATCAGGTCAAGAAATTTTTGTTCATGCAACAGGTTTGGAAGACAAAATCAAGGAAAACGACACAGTAACGTTTGATGTTGCTGAAGGCAAAAAAGGGCTTAATGCGGTAAACGTAAAAAGAGCTTAATATATTTTGCTTTAATAAAAAAGCCTCCCGAATTTTCGGGAGGCTTTTTTATTTCTCGACTCCGCTCGAAGTCGAGAACCTTTAAGTAAGAAAAATGTTTGTCCTAAGTCAGTTCGATCGGAGTCGATTGTCAGTTCGAGCGGAGTAAATAACGAGATTAATATAAGTAAGAAAAATGTTTGTCCTAAGTCAGTTCTAGCGGAGTCGAGAACGAGATTAATATAAGTAAGAAAAATGTTTGTCCTAAGTCAGTTCGATCGGAGTCAATAACCTTATAAAATAATAATAAAACAAGGTTGTTGCGAGCGAAATGAGGCAATCTAAAACGAAAATAAATTACTCTGTCTTTAAAGGTTCTTCTACTTTCGTTGAATCAACAACTGTCGGCGCAGCTGCTTTCGGAGCCGGTTTCGCTTTCTTTTTGTTTTTTTGAGTTCCAGCAAATGTGTACGAGTGAACAATCTTCCCTTTTTTACGGATAATTGCTGTACCTGTTACATTATCTCCCTCAATAACACCTTCCCATGAAAACCTTCCGTTGTCACTATCTTTCGCTTCAACAGTAAATTTTATTGAAACAGGTGACGTAGTTGAATCTACTTCATACTCATATTCCGATTGAGGGAACTGAGCCTGCACCAAATAGTTGGTTTTAAACTTTCCTACAGCTACAAAAGTCATATCGTCTTTTATAGGTTCAACTTTTTTCTTTCCTTCTTCCGTTAAGGTAATTGCATAAATACGGCCATCGATTGGACTTTTCTTTTTTGCCTGAGCAAAAACAGTAAAACTACTTGTTGCGAGTAGGGTTAGAAGTACGATTTTTTTCATCTGATAATTTTTTTATGGTTAATGAACTGCGATTTTATCAGACATGTATTGTCCTGATTTTAATTTACCAACAATTTTAGAAAAAGCATCAATCGTATAATTCACATCGTCCATTGAATGAACAGCAGTTGGAATCAAGCGAAGGATAATAACACCTTTCGGAACAACCGGATACACGACCATTGAACAGAAAATATTAAAATTTTCACGAAGATCAAGGATCAGGTTTGTTGCTTCAGGAATGGAACCATTCATTAATACAGGCGTTACAGGAGAATTTGTTAAACCGATCTCAAAACCGGCCGTTCTCAATCCATTTTGAAGCGCGTGTGTGATCTCCCACAATTTATCTTTGTATTCAGGATGATTTCTCATTAGCTCCAGACGCTTTAAAGCACCAGCAACCAAAGGTAAAGGAAGTGCTTTTGCAAATATCTGAGAACGCATGTTGTATCTTAAATATTCAACAATTTGTTCTTCACTGGAAATAAATCCACCAATCAAGGCAAACGACTTTGCGAATGTTCCGAAATAGATATCAATTCCATCCTGGCAACCTTGCTCCTGCCCTGTTCCGCCGCCTGTGCTACCCATTGTTCCGCAACCGTGAGCATCATCAACAAACAAACGGAATTTAAATTTCTTTTTCAACTCAATGATCTCTTTTAATTTGCCTTGTCTGCCGCTCATTCCGAATACACCTTCTGTAATAACGAGTATAGAACCATTTTGAGCTTCCGCTAATTTGGTGGCACGAACCATTTGTTTTTCAAAATCTTCAATATCATTGTGTTTGAACACATATCGTTTTCCCATGTGTAAACGCACACCATCTAAAATACATGCATGTGATTCAGCATCATATACAATAACATCGTGACGATCTACCAAACAGTCGATTGATGAAACGGTTGCTTGGTATCCGAAATTACAAAGAATCGTAGATTCTTTATTGACGAAGGTGGATAGCTCTGCCTCCAATTGCTCATGCAAATCCGAGTTTCCGCTCATCATACGAGCCCCCATCGGCATTGCAAATCCATAAGCTGCAGCTGCATCTGCATCTGCTTTACGCACTTCAGGATGATTTGCTAAACCTAAATAATTGTTCAAACTCCAGTTCAAACGCTCTTTTCCACGAAAGATCATGCGCGGCTGAATATCACCTTCTAATTTCGGAAACGTGAAATAACCGTGTGATTCTTTAGCGTGCATTCCTATCGGACCGCGATTTGCTTTTATTTTTTCAAATAAATCCTTCATATTGTCGTTATTGATGTTGTTTTTATTTTTTTAGAGAAGCAAAATTACGCTTTTGGAGCCTATTTTCAAAGGGATTTTAATTAACAAAATAAGGTTGCTTAATTAATCAGAAATATTACGCTTGTTTCAGTCAAAAATCTTATATTTGCAGTCCTTTATATGCGAAATAAACAATTTTATATTACACTTTTAGTTTTTATCGGCATCAGCTTGTTCTCTTGTAATACCAAAGAACGGGTATACGATTCGACAGGAAATGCTAAAAAAAAGCGCGTCGATTTCACCGTAGGGAAGTTTAATAAGTTAGTGAAAAGTAGCGATATGGATGCTAAATACGCAGCAGCCATTAAGTATTTTGAAAAAGAAGAATATACCAGAGCTCTTACTCTTTTTGAAGAATTGATGGGTGTGTTCCGTGGAACGTCAAAAGCAGAAGAAGTGCACTATTACTATGCCTATTCCAACTACAATCTGGATGATTATATAGTTGCGGGCTATCAGTTCAGAAATTTTGTAAGGAACTTCCCTTCAAGCAAACACGCTGAAGAATGTGCCTACATGAATGCCTATTGTTTTTATCTGAATTCGCCCGATTATAGCTTGGATCAGATAGATACAAAGCTTGCTATAAAAGAGTTTCAGCGCTTTACTAACCAATACCCGGAAAGCACAAGAATTCAGGAATGCAATGATATTTTGGATAAATTAAGAGGGAAACTGGAACGCAAATCTTATGAAAACACTATGTTGTATTACAATATGAGTGATTATAAGGCCTGCGTTGTTTCATTTGGAATTCATTTAAAAGAATTCCCTGACTCCAAACATGTCGAAGAATTAAATTACCTGATCATCCGTTCTTATTACTTACTTGCCTTGAATAGCATTGAATCTAAAAAGCAAGAACGCTTTAAGTCTGCTGTTGACGGGTACATCAAATTTTTGGATAATTTCCCGAAAAGTCAATACCTTGAGCAAGCAGAAATGGTTTATTCAAGCGCATTGAAAAATTTAGAAAAGTATAACAAACCAACATTATAAATCAATTATCAAATGGACTACAAAAAAACAACTGCAGATTTAACAACTACCACTCGCGATCTTAGAAGTTTAGATGGTAAAAGTGGCAATATCTATGAAAGTATTGCTATTATCTCTAAACGTGCAAACCAAATTAGCGCTGAAATGAAAGAAGAGTTGACAAACAAATTGGCTGAGTTTGCTTCAAACACAGATAATCTTGAAGAGATTTTTGAAAATCGTGAACAGATCGAAATTTCAAAATATTATGAGCGTTTGCCAAAACCTTCATTGATCGCTATTCAGGAATTTTTTGACGATAAAATTTATTACCGCAACCCTGTTGTGGATGATACAAACAAATAATAATTTATAAAATAAAATTTGCAGTTCGCTTTAACATATTTCTCCTGAAATATTTTATTATTGCGAACTGCTTTTTTTTGCTGATTTGTTAAAAAATAAAAACATATTAATTGGTGTCACCGCAAGCATTGCTGCCTATAAGTCAGCATTTCTGGTTCGTCTGCTTGTTAAATCAGGTGCCAATGTGAAGGTTATCATGACCGAGGCGTCAACAGAATTCATTACTCCGCTTACACTCGCTACCCTTTCAAAAAATCCTGTCCTCATTGAGTTTACAAAAAATAAACAAGGTGAATGGAATAACCATGTTGAACTCGGATTATGGGCCGACGCTTTTCTGATTGCTCCGGCATCAGCTAATACGCTTGCAAAAATGGCAAATGGCATCTGCGACAACCTGTTGCTTGCAAGTTATTTGTCCGCAAAATGTCCTGTTTATTTTGCTCCGGCAATGGATCTCGACATGTATAAACACAAGAGCACTGTCGATAATTTAAAGCGATTACAATCATTCGGGAATAAGATCATTCAGCCCGGTATAGGTGAATTGGCAAGCGGTTTATTCGGTGAAGGTCGCATGGCTGAACCGGAAGAGATTATTTCGTTTCTTGAAAAAGAATTTTCTAAAAAACTGCCTTTTACCGGCAAGCATGTATTGGTGACTGCAGGTCCTACTTACGAAGCCATTGATCCTGTCCGTTTTATTGGGAACCATTCAAGCGGCAAAATGGGCTTTGCCATCGCTGAAGAATTTGCAAATCAAGGTGCTGAGGTAACATTGGTATGCGGACCAAACAGTTTAAAAACAATAAATAAAAATATTAATCGCGTAGATATTACCTCTGCTGATGAACTTTTCAATGTTTCGCACAAAGCATTCAAAAACGTGGATATCGCAATACTCTCAGCTGCTGTTGCAGATTACAAGCCATCAAAAACGGCTAGTCAGAAAATTAAAAAGTCGAATGGTACAAAAGTGATCGATCTAATCCCTACAAAAGATACACTTGCTGAACTAGGAAAACTAAAAACAAAAAAACAATTGCTTATTGGTTTTGCATTGGAAACGGAAAATGAAATCGAAAATGCAAAGTTGAAGATAAAAAAGAAAAACTTAGACCTAATTGTTCTTAATTCACTCAAGGATAAAGGTGCCGGATTTAAGACCGATACAAACAAGATCACCATCATCGATAAGTACAATAAAATCATTAAATTTGAGTTAAAGAGCAAGGAAGATGTGGCGAAAGATATTTTAAAAATGATCCTTAATTATAAATCTAAATAAGTTGCGTAAACTAATTATCCTCCTTTTTATTATTAGTGCTTTCAAGACATCTTTTGCACAAGAACTGAATTGTCAGGTTCAGGTATTATCCAGCCAGATTGCGGGTACCGATAAACGTGTTTTTGAGTCGATGCGAACCGCTATTTTTGAATTTATGAATACGCGTAAATGGACCAATGAAACGTTTAAAATCGAGGAACGCATCGATTGTAGTATTCTGATTAATATTACGGAGAGGATCGGGACAGATGAATTCAGAGGGACACTTCAGATCCAGGCACGGAGACCAGTTTATAAAACATCATATAACACAGCACTGTTGAATTTTAACGATAACGATATTACCTTTAAATATCTAGAGAGTCAACCACTCGAATTTGTTGAAAATACATACACATCTAATCTTACTTCAATATTAGGATTCTATGCCTTTTATTTGATCGGTTTGGATTATGATTCGTTTTCATTGAATGGCGGAACACCTTATCTTCAAAAGGCGCTGGCTGTAGTAAACAATTCTCAAAGCTCGGGATACCAAGGCTGGAAAGCATTTGATAGCAATAAAAATAGATATTGGTTGGTTAACAATATGTTGGACGCAACTTTTGTGAGTTTGCGCGAATGCATGTATAATTACCACCGCAAAGGACTTGATGTTATGGCTGAAAATAAAGAAAGTGGCAGAGCTGTCATTTTAGAAAGTTTGCAGGAATTAAAAAAAGTACATCAGGTTAAACCTCTTTCTTTTAGTTTACAGGTATTTTTTATTGCCAAAGCTGATGAAATTGTAAATGTATTTTGTGGAGGATTCTCGGATGAAAAAGCGAGGGTTGTAACTATGCTGAACGAGATAGATCCGACGAATAGTAATAAATATACGAAGATCCAAACCTGTCAATAATAAACAAGATCTTTCAGATCCGATTGAGATCATTGCGCAAGAAACTTTCCTGATCCAACAATATAGCAAATCTCATAAAATACGCTTGAGATAGCACAAAACTAAGATCCGCACAAAAAAAATATCATTTAGCCGGTTTGTTACCTTGTTCATTTCTTTTAGTATTTAATAAAAAATCAGCCTGAAAAAATTTTAATTTAGCGTCAGATGCTGAAACAGATTTCCATACAAAATTATGCCCTCATAGATAAACTCGAAGTAGCGTTTACCGATGGTCTTACAATTATTACGGGCGAAACCGGTGCCGGAAAATCCATTTTATTAGGTGCCTTGGGATTGATTGCTGGAAGCCGCTCCGACACACAAGCACTTCAAGACAAAACGAAAAAATGCGTTGTAGAGGCTCTTTTCAATATTAAGGATTATGCTTTAAAAGATTTTTTTACTGCGAATGAATTGGATTATGAACAAACAACATCCATCCGCAGAGAAATAAATCCGGAAGGAAAATCACGTGCCTTTGTAAATGATACACCGGTTACACTCAACCTATTAAAAGAGTTGGCGGAATATCTGATTGATATCCATTCCCAACATCAGACCTCTGCATTAAACGGCAGTGCATTTCAACTTTCTGTTTTGGATGCCTTCGCAAATCACACAGCAATTCTTGAAGAATATTCCCTTGGATTTAAAAAATACAAAGTACTTGAAAAACAGTTAAAAGAACTCAGCGAAAAAGAATCGCAGGCGAAAAAAGATCTTGACTATTTCCAGTTTCAGTTCAATGAATTGGAAGATGCAAATTTGCAACCAGACCAACAGTTAGCAATAGAGCAAGAATTGGAAACACTGAACAATGCTGAAGATATAAAATCAAATCTTTCTAAAGCGGCATTCGGACTAACTGGTGGTGAACAAAACCTACTGACATCTTTAAATGAAATAAAGATCATTCTTTCGTCTATGGCGAAATTTAAAAGAGAGATCAGCGACTTAAGCACCCGACTTTCTAGCTCTTTTATCGAATTAAAGGACATTACAAATGAACTGGAGTCCATTGAACAAGATATTGTTTACGATCAGAAACGTATCGAAGAACTCGGTCACCGATTAGATGCCATTTATAGACTGCAACAGAAACATCAAGTAAAAACTATTGACGAATTAATAGCGATCAAAAACGACTTAAGTGATAAACTGCTTGATTTTAGTTCATTGGAAACGGAGATCGAAAAAGTGAAATTGGAATTGAATGCTTTGCAGCATTCATTAGTACTGTTTGCAAAAAAGATGACAGCCAATCGCAAAAAAGCGATTCCGAAAATAGAAAAAGAAATTGCCGCACTCCTCTCCTCTTTATCAATGCCCAATGCACAAATTAAAGTGGAACAATTAGAAGCCGAGCAATTAACGGTAAATGGCTTCGATAAGGTTGTATTTTTATTCTCTGCAAACAAAGGCAGCGAATTTAAAGAGTTGAACAAAGTTGCATCAGGCGGTGAACTGTCGCGCTTAATGCTAAGCATCAAATCGATGATCGCGAAACTGACAGCCTTACCAACAATTATTTTTGATGAGATCGACACAGGCGTTTCCGGTGATGTGGCAGATAAAGTGGGAAGCATCATGAATCAGATGGCAGAAAACATGCAGGTGATTACCATCACACACTTGCCACAAATTGCCAGTAAAGGAAAATCACATTTGTTTGTTTACAAAGAAGATAAAGAAAACAAAACATACAGTAATATAAAAAAATTATCCTCCGAGGAACGTATCCGAGAAATAGCGAAAATGTTAAGTGCAGGAACACCGACATTGGCAGCGATCAGTAACGCAAAAGAGTTATTAAAAAGTTAAACTTATTATTATATTTGTATTCATCATTTAAAAATTCATCACTAAATAGCACGATATGTCATATAACTTATTAAAAGGAAAACGCGGAATCATCACAGGAGCATTGGACGAGAATTCAATCGCTTGGAAAGTAGCAGAAAAAGCACACGAACAAGGCGCAACCTTTGTGCTTACAAATGCGCCAATCGCTATGCGGATGGGTGAAATTAAGAAATTAGCTGAAAAAACAAATTCTCAGATCATTCCTGCTGATGCAACCAGCGTGGAAGAATTAACAAACTTATTTACGCAATCACAAGAAGTTCTTGGTGGCAAAATCGACTTCGTCTTACATTCAATCGGAATGAGTGTGAACATCCGTAAAAATATTCCTTACGACGAATCGAATTACGATTATTTCATGAAAGGAATTGATGTTTCTGCGATGTCGCTTCACAAAATGCTTGCTGTAGCTAAAAAAATGGATGCGATTAATGAATGGGGAAGCGTTGTAGCCCTTACATATATGGCTGCACAACGCACATATCCATTCTATACAGACATGGCTGATATTAAAGCAATGTTAGAATCAATTGCACGTAGTTTTGGATATCATTATGGTTTGGATAAAAAAGTGCGTATCAATACCGTTTCACAATCTCCTACAAAAACAACCGCAGGAACTGGAATAAAAGGTTTTGGCGATTTCTATGATTTTGCTGATTCTATAGCTCCTTTAGGAAATGCAAGCGCTGAAGATTGCGCGAATTATTGCATCACTTTATTCTCTGATCTGACAAGAATGGTAACCATGCAGAATTTATTTCATGATGGTGGCTACTCTTCTACAGGTGTGAGCACAGAAGTAATGACAAAACTAGGCGTTGAGTAATCCTGTAACAGAACAAAAAAATAATTAACGCGTAGTATAGACTATACAAATAAAAAAGGAACCGCAACCGGTTCCTTTTTTGTTTATTGAAATTACAACATAAAGATCTAGATATTGCAGATTTTGATTTATTTACTTGCATAAACCACAAAACAATTGTATCTTCACAATTATGTATTTTTAGTAGTATAAATAATATACATTCTTTATCAGATTCTTATAAATAATAAAAACAAAAAACATGGTAAAATCTACATTCCGAAATTCATTCGTGCTTGCAACAGCTTGCTTATTCGGTACAATCGGAGCGAATGCACAATTTTCGTTTACAAACAAAAATAGTCTAACACCCATTGCAACGCATTGCGGAAATTCTATTTCGGTTGTAGACATCAACAATGATGGCCTTGATGATATTGTTAAAATGGATCAGGCATCTGATTTAGTTATTCAGATGCAAACAGCAAACGGAACGTTCACGCATTACAACTTAGGTGATGTTGGCGCCGGAAATGTTTGGGGAATGGCTCTTGCCGATGTTGATCACAATGGCTGGAAAGATATTGCTACGGGAGCTGGTTCAACTTCATTGGTGAAATTATTTTGGTCAGGAAGTACAATTACCAAAACTACAACAGTTTTGAGTGGTTCTTACTTTGTTCAAAATCTTACTTTTGGAGATATAGATAATGATGGATGGGTAGACTTAGCAGTTTGCGACGATAATGATTACATGAAGATCTATAAGAACAATGCGGGAACATTATCCCTGACTACTTCTTTGATCGATACAGAAATTAACCCAGGATTGACCTACGGTGGCGACCCATACGATTCTGGAAATTACGGAAGCGTTTGGCTGGATATTGATAACGATGGTGATATGGATTTATACATTGCTCATTGCCGTCAAAGTACAACCAGCTATACAGACCAAAGAAGAAGAGATCGTCTTTTCAAGAACAATGGCTTTGGAGTATACACAGAAGATGCTGCTTCTACAGGGTTAGAACTTCCAGGAAACTACAAACAAACATGGACATCCAGTTTTGGTGATTTGGATAATGATGGTGATCAGGATGTTGTGCTTACAAACCATGGAGAAGCAAGTCAGATCTATTCAAACAACGGTTCTGGCGTGTTCACGGATGTAACAGCCGGTTCAGGATTTACGGTTCCTTTTAATGCGATCGAGTCTTTTGTTGAAGATTTTGATAATGACGGATGGTTAGATATCCTGATCTCGGGTCCTGGACTGAAAATGTATCACAATAACCATGACGGAACGTATACCGCATCAACAAATGCTTTTGGGGGTGCAATGGCTTCCTTTTTATCTTTTGCAACAGGTGATTTAAATCACGATGGTTTTATTGATCTAGTTGCTTCTTACGGAAATGTATACAACAGTCCGACTGCAACTGATGATGTATTGTGGATGAACAATACCAATTCAAACAACTTTATCACATTCGATTTAACCGGAACAGTTAGTAACGATGGCGCAATCGGTGCTAAAGTTACCATCACAGGCTCATTCGGAACGCAGGTTCGTGAAGTGAGAGCGGGAGAATCATACGGAACAGAAAATTCATTGCAGTTGCATTTCGGTTTAGGATCTGATGTAACGATCACTTCTGCATTAATTGAATGGCCTTCGGGTTTAACAAATACATTCGGAAGTTTAACGGCCGGACAATTTGTTACAGTTATTGAAGGTGGCTGCGTGATTGCGGATAATGTTATCCCAGGCCCTCACTCCTTTTGTACAGGTGGTTCAGTTACATTAACTGCTCCTGCTGGTTACACTTCGTATTTATGGTCTAATGGAGCAACCACACAATCAATTTCGGTAGGCACTACTGGTAATTTTAATGTAATGGTTACAAACGCAAGCGGATGCACAAATATTTCTGCAACTGTTCCTGTTTCTTTAAATCCTGATGAAACTCCTGCTATTAACGTTTCCGGATCAAGCTCTTGTGGAGGTATATTAACGCTTTCAAGTACACCTGCTTCTGCATACAGCTGGACAGGTCCAAGTGGATTTACTGCTACAACACAAATAATTAGTCCGACACTTTCCGGAACTTATAATTTAACAACAACTGGATTGTGTCAGAACTGGACAGCAGCTCCAACAATGGTTACTGTTTTAGCTGCTCCTTCTCCTACAGGAACAGGTGCTTCCGGATCAGGACCGATCTCTCTCACTTTATCTGCTGCAGGTTCTGGTGGAACAATCAACTGGTACACTGCAATTACAGGTGGGGCTTCAATTGCTACAGGAACAAGTTTTGCGACACCCGTTATCAATACAACTACAACGTATTATGTTGATGAAACAACAGTTTACCCGGGATTAGTCGGTTACACTGGTCAGCCAATTCACACAGGTTCCAGCTTATATTCAACAGGTGCTACCACAAACGGTTCTGTTGATTTTGATGTCATGGGTGCTTGTACGCTTCAAACAGTTAAAGTATATACAAATGTTGCAGGAATCCGTAAAATCATTTTACAAGATGCATCACTTACAACAATCAACAGTTTAACGATCAACTTACCTGCTGATACAACTATTATCACCTTAAACTTTGCATTAACACCGGGTACAGCTTATCACTTAACAACTGATGCGGCAACTAATACAACTAGCTTTGGTACTACCAATCCGAAAATGCAAAGAAGCGGAGCAGGTGTTACATATCCATATACATTGGCCGGATTAGTATCCTTGACTGGTTCTAACCAGGGAGCGCTTTATTATTATTACTTCTACGATTGGAAAATTGAAGGTGCAGCAATCAATTGTATCAGCACCCCACGTGTGCCTGTTCTTGCAAACATAACCAGCACAACCGGAATTTCTGCAATAAGCGAAAACAATGGTGTTGTTATTTTTCCTAATCCTGCAAGCGCTGAAGTAAATGTTACATTCCGTTACAATATGAATTCAGCTACTGTAATTGAAATTTCAGATGTTGCAGGCAGATTGGTGAAAACAGAATCATTTGCAAATCCTATACAAGGACAAACGGTTCAGTTGAATGTGAGTGAATTGAACGCTGGGACATACTTTATTGCTATCAGAAACGAAAACAATAAACTGGTAAGTAAACTAACACTGACGAAATAAGTTTTAAAAATTAGCTTTTAAAAAGGGAACCCATTCGGGTTCCCTTTTTTTATTGTCTTTCACTCTGCATTTCAATGAGCAGCTATTTTTCTAAATTTATAATGCGCTAAACAAAAATGACGGAATTTTGTTTGACTATTGTTGCAGATAAAAGGGAATAAAAAAGAGTAAGTCTGCAATCATTATAGGCATTGTAAATCTTAGCAACTAATTAATATTCTTAAAAATTTATGACTATAGAAGTTGATAGAATAATTGAAATGGCTTGGGAAGACCGAACTCCCTTTGAAGCTATTGAATTTCAATTTGGCTTAAAAGAAGCTGCTGTAAAAGAGCTTATGAAAAAGGAATTAAAGTTTAGCAGTTATAAATTGTGGCGAAAGCGAGTTGAGAATTGCAAAACAAAGCACGGTTTTAAAAGAGTAAGTGGCATAGACAGATTTAAATGTAATTTACAAAGAAGCATTTCACACAACAAAATTTCTAAAAGAAAATGAGCAAAATATATTTATTTGCTGGTGCCTCTAGCTCCATCGCAAAAGAAACAGCATTACTACTAAAAGAAAAAGGTCACCGCGTAATCGGTCTAAGCACAAAAAATGACAATTCAACTTATAACGAATTTCATCAAATAGAAAAATATGATTTTGAAACATTCCCTGAAATTTCAGAACCCTTAGATGGCTTGGTTTATTTTCCTGGAACAATAAATCTTAAACCGTTTGCACGTATTTCAAAAGCAGAACTTTTAAATGATTTTAACATAAATTGTTTAGGTGCATTTGCTTTTACGCAAGCCTATTTAAGTAATGTTAAAAAATCGCAAAATGGATCAATTGTTTTTTTGAGTTCAGTAGCAGCTAGTATCGGATTGCCCTTTCATGCTTCTATAGCGATGGCTAAAGGTGGAATAGAAGGACTAACGAAGGCCTTAGCAGCAGAATTTGCACCATCAATAAGAGTAAACAGTATTGCACCTTCGTTGGTAAATACACCAATGGCCGATAAGTTTGTAAATACTCCTGATAAAATAGAACAAATGAAAAAAAGAAATCCCTTGCAAAAGATTGGTAATCCAATTGATGTTGCCAATGCGATAGCGTTTCTTCTTTCAGAGGAATCTGCTTGGGTAAGTGGTCAGGTTTTATCTGTTGATGGAGGGATGAGTAAAATTAAAATATAAGAAAGATGATAGAGACTCACCTTTCATTTACTGATTTAATGGCAATGGATAAAAGGTTCAGGGGCAATCTGATAAATTCCGTTGCTGGCTTTAAAAGTGTTTGCTTAATTGGATCAATAAATAAAGTGGGTCAAACTAACTTAGCCATCTTCAACTCTATAATTCATATTGGTGCATCTCCTCCACTCCTTGCATTTGTAATACGACCAGATTCTGTAGAACGAAATACCTTAAGTAATATTCTTGAAACAGACTTCTACACGCTGAACCATGTGAATGAAACAATTTATAAAAAAGCGCATCAAACATCAGCAAGATATCCAAAAGAGATTTCTGAATTTGATGCAGTGGGTTTAACCGCAAATTACAAAGATAATTTTGTCGCACCGTATGTGAAAGAAAGTTCCGTTCAGCTTGGGATTCAATTCAAAGAGCGCGTTGACCTTTCGATTAACGGAACCATTTTAATTATTGGTCAAGTTCAGCATATATATTTTCCGAAAGACTGCCTTTTCGAAGATTCATTTCTTGATCTTGAAAAATCAAATACGATTACATGTTCTGGTCTTGATAGCTATCATAAAACCCAACTAATTGGAAGATTGACTTATGCAAAGACAGATAAAGAGCCGAATGTGGTTGAGAGTAAATATACATTGTAGTACCCTTTAAAAACACAATTTCATCCTACTAGAAAATGAAGCGTTGTTAATTACAAATTGATTCTTGCTTCAAATTGTTTATATCATTTTATGCTTTTCTTTCAGAAGGGTTTAAAAGAATTTGCTATTTTCGAATAGAACATTCGTTACTTTTTTAGGAAGGTCAATAAACAAAAAAAGGAACTCAACCGAGTTCCTTTTAAATATCTTCGACTTCTCGCTAACTGTGTTGCTAACTCCTGCCTACATGCTTTAAATGCACGACATGTGAGCGCACAGCACTTAACACGGTTGGAAATTCGATGTATGTTATACCAAATTGTTCGCACGTTTCACGCACCAATTGGCTGATCTTCGGATAATGAACATGGCTTATACGAGGAAACAAGTGATGCTCAACCTGAAAATTTAATCCACCGGTAAACCAAGAAACAATTTTACTTTTTGTTGCAAAATTTGCAGTGGTTTGAATCTGGTGAACCGCCCATTCTGTTTCCACTTTATGATTATCTGATGTTGGCATTTCAAAAGAAGCATCTTCAACAATATGAGCCAATTGAAAAACAACAGCGATAACAAAACCACAAATAAAAGCAATTACAGAAAAACCAATCACTGTTTCTGCTACTCCGATCTTAAAAATAGGAAGCACTATAAATGCAGCTACATACAATAATTTACTTACCCAAAAAATAATGTGTTCTTTGGTATCCATTTTACGGAAAGGAAGATCACCTACTTTACCGGTGAAATACTTTTTAAAATCCTGAACAAAGATCCAAAGTAAATACGTTACACCATATAACACAACCCAATAAACGTGTTGAAAACGGTGATACCAGTGTTTTTCCTGATCATCGTGAACACGGATCCAGGGTTTGATGTCGATATCATCGTCCATTCCTTCAATGTTTGTAAATGAATGATGGTTCACATTGTGTTTATATTTCCATAAGTAAACACTTCCTCCCATTGCATTCAACGAATAGCCCATCATTTCATTAACCCATGTTTTTGTTGAAAAACTACCGTGAGCACCATCGTGCATGGTATTAAATCCTATTGCGGCTAAGTTAAGTCCCAAAAATGCACACATGATCAGGGAGATCCAGCTATTCGGAGTAAAAAAAACTAAGATCGTATACAGAGAAATGGCTGTTACAGCAAGAATGATTGTTTTTAAATACAATTTAAAATTCCCCGTTTCTTTGATGTTATTTGTTTTAAAATAACTATCCACCTTTTCTTTCAGCGCATTAAAAAAAACACTGTTCTTATTATTAAAACTGACTTTTTGCATGCTTGCTTTTTATTGATTGCTCAAAGATAATCAATAAACAAATTCAGACTTTGTTAATTAATTAAAAATAAGTTGTTAAAAACTATTTGCTTTTGCTTTCAGCGACCAGGTAAAAACGAATTCAGCGACAATATCTCCTTTTTCATCCTTACCAACAGCAATCAGGTCGGTAGTTACTCCTTCTCCACCCTGCTTCACTTTAGTGATTATTTCTTTTATATGATTTCCATCAGCACAAGTAAACGTAATTTTGCCTACCGCTTTTTTTAGAAAGCGTGCGTTATTCTGAATGATCAACATCGAAACTGCCGGAGAGGAATTATAGATGGCATTCATCACCAACAATCCTGTACTCATTTCTGCGGCCATCGCCTGACAGGCAAAGTACATTGAACGAAAAGGATTTTGTGTTAACCATCCGAATTTTATAGTGGTGATGGCTTTGTCAGACGATAATTCTTTCACACGAACACCTGCCATAAATGCCATTGGCAGTGACTTCAACAAATAAATGCGGAACAAAAATGAGTTATTTACTAAGTTCTGAAATTTTGAATTTGGCATTTTTATTTTTGCTTATATTGATACAGGAGCATTTTTTATTTCTATTAATACTGTTGTCACTTCGAGTAATTCCGACTCTAGGAGGAATGTATCGAGAAGTGTTCTCGATAAGCTATAATCCTTTCCGCTACTCGAACTAATAAATTCAAGATTGTTTCGAGCAAAGTCGGAAAATAAATTTACAAAGGAAACGTGTTTCCCGACAACAACATCGCTTCATTAAAAGCACGGTCGTCAATTCCCGTATTTACATTGTGTTTCTTAAAGAAATGCAATAGATTTTCTGTCGGCATATTTCCCGTTAATTTATCCGTAGCCATCGGACAACCGCCATATCCTTTAATGGCACTATCGAATCGCTTGCATCCTGCTAAATAGGCAGCAAGCACTTTTTCTTCCCAGGTATCAGGCGTCGTATGTAAATGCGCTCCGATCTCTACTCCTGGGAATTCAGAGATCAATTTAGAGAACAATAGTTTAATATTTTCAGGATTGGAAACACCAATGGTATCGCTCAAGGCGATGATCCTAATTCCCATTTGTGCTAATCGCTTTGTCCAGCCGATTGCGACATCGCTGCTCCACTCATCTCCGTATGGATTACCAAAGGCCATAGAAATATAAACGACCAATTCTTTTTTGTTACGCACACACAGGTCATTGATCTCTTCAACCCGGATCAAGGATTCAGCGATGGATGAATTAGCATTGCGTTGCTGAAAAGTTTCAGAGATTGAGAATGGAAATCCTAAGTAGGAGATCTCCTGAAATTCAACAGCATCTTCCGCTCCACGCACATTGGCAACAATTGCCAGTAATTTTGATTTCGTATCTGACAGGTCCAATTGATCTAGCACCTGCGCTGTATCACGCATCTGAGGAATTGCTTTCGGAGAAACAAAACTTCCGAAATCAACCGTATCAAATCCGCATTTTAAAATAGAATTAATGTAAGCGACTTTTTTCTCGGTTGAAATAAAATCGTGAATACCTTGCATGGCGTCACGTGGACATTCTACAATTTTCATAATCCGTTTTTTAAAATTTCTTTATTGATATTATTAACAATGCCAGGCCCTTCATAAATAAAACCGGTATACACCTGAATCAAACTTGCTCCTGCTTTTAACATATCAATAGCGTCTTTACCGGTATGAATTCCGCCAACACCAATGATAGGAAAAGATTTATTTGATTTATCGCTGAGGTATTTCACCACTTCAACAGATCGTTTTGTAAGTGGTTTACCACTCAGTCCGCCCGCACCCATTGCTTCTACTTTCGAACTATCCGTTTTTAAAGAACTTCTGTCGATGGTAGTATTGGTGGCAATAACACCATCAATTTTAGTATCCTTAACGATTTCAACAATGTCATCCAATTGTTCATTTGTAAGATCTGGAGCAATTTTTAAAAGGATTGCCTTGGGATTTTTCTTCTGAGCATTCAACTCTTTTACACGAAACAATAATTTTGTTAAAGGCTCTTTATCTTGCAGCGCCCTTAGTCCGGGAGTATTCGGAGAACTCACGTTCACCACAAAATAATCGACATGATCGAATAAGGCTTCAAAACATTTTTCATAATCATGCACAGCCTCTTCATTGGGAGTCACTTTATTCTTACCGATGTTTCCGCCAACAATGATCTTTGTTTTTCTGTTTTTTAAACGGACAACCGCTTCATCAACTCCTCCGTTGTTAAAACCCATTCGGTTGATCAATCCCTCATCATCAGGCAAACGAAACATGCGGGGCTTCTCGTTACCCGGCTGCGCTTTAGGTGTAAGTGTTCCGATCTCGATAAATCCGAATCCGAAGTACGCTAATTCATCAAATAGTTTTGCATCCTTATCAAATCCAGCGGCCAAGCCAACAGGATTTGGGAATGTGAGTCCGAATAATGTGCGTTCAAGTCGTTTATCATTCACTACAAACATACTTTTGACAATAGCAGGAAAGCCCGGTATGCTGCAAAGGGATTTGATCAAATTAAATACGAAGTGATGAATCCATTCGGGCTGAACTAAAAAGAAAAGAGGTTTTATTATTAACTTATACATACGAATAGTTTACAATGTAAAATTAGCTAAATAAAACAAAAGCCGATTAAAATTTATTTAACCGGCTCTGTTATTTTTCAAGCAACTGTTATTTTTTTGGTGGCGGCGGTCCGCAGTTTTCAGCCAATGATTTAGCATCATCGACACCTAAAGAAGCGGCTATTTTAAAATCCTTGCAGTAACTAAAGTCTTTTGCATCCTGATTTGCCAATCCTCTCTTGTAATATGCTTGTCCGTCTTTTGGGTTGATACGAATCGCTTCTGAATAATCGTATGTTGCAGATCTAAAATTTTCCATGCCTTCACATGCAATCGCGCGTTGCATGTAAGCATCATAATAATTTGGGCTCAATCGGATCACAGCAGAAAAATCGGCAAAGGCTAATTTCCAATTGGAAGCCGCATTGTATGCCAATCCTCTCAAATAAAATATTTGAACGGTATCTGCTTTGATCTTCAAGGCTTTATTATAATCAATGATTGACTTGTCGTATTTTTTCAAAAGAACATTGCATTCAGCACGTTTAATAAATGGCTGAATAGAATCGCCATTTAGCTGAATAGCGGAAGTATAATCAGCCAGTGCTCCAGTATAATCCTTTGACGTCATTTTTGCATCACCCAAAGTAATAAAGGCAGAGCTCATGGCAGAACAAGCATTGGAATCATATAATCCTTTTGCTTTTTCATTCTTCAACATTTTTGCCTTACGGAGATCCATACAGCCTTTGTCTTTTGTCCCCTTTGAAATAAGAATTATTCCTCGCTCGCAGTATGCTTCCGCATATTTCGGATCGATGGCGATTGCTTTTTCAAAATCAGCGAAGGCCTCCTCCTGTTTTCCCAATCCAGATAAACTCATGCCATGTCCGTAATAAGGAACAGCAAGATTATGGTCGTATACAAAACCATCGGGCATATCCGAAACAGACCTCTGGTACTCGTTTAAAGTCGCATATTTTTTCAATTTATCTAAATATGCTTTTGCAGCAGCATCATTTAAACGGATCGCATTCGCAAAGTCCGACTCTGCGGCTGTGAAATTATTTGCAGCTAATTTATCGCTACCATTTTGGATGATAACAGATAAGCTCTGAGAATAAGTACAAGCGCTATAGGCCAGAAAAGAAAGAATAAAGGCAGCTTTTAATTTCATAAAAAATATTATTGAACTATTAATTTTTGTGTGAATCGTCCTTCTGTCGTTTCAAGAGCGATGATGTATGCTCCTTTGCTTAATGTTAAACTATTAATAAAGAAGTTTTTATCACCGGCCAGAAATTCACC
The DNA here is from genome assembly GCA_945885475.1 of Chitinophaga pinensis. GTDB lineage: Bacteria > Bacteroidota > Bacteroidia > 2-12-FULL-35-15 > 2-12-FULL-35-15 > 2-12-FULL-35-15. The sequence continues at coordinate 9,742 of CAMCYR010000010.1, read as the reverse complement.
ACTGCAAATCACTGCTACTTCATTTCCTAACAGGTCCAGCAACTTGATGCTTCCAATGGTCTTTTTAGCGAATGAAACAGGAATGCAGGTAATGCCATGAGAAGGATTCGGGTAAGCAGGTTTGAATTCGGTTGTTGCTAATTCGTTTATTCCAGAAGGAATACCCAAGACATCAAATTCGAAATTCCCGCGAGGTGCAGGCATCGGACGAACTTGTTCTTTCCCGGAATTTGCATGTCCTTTTATATAATAGAACACATGAGTTCCTGCAGGATAAGCAGGAATAAAACCCGTCCAAGTGTTGTTCAGCACATTTGTCAATGTCATAGAAACATTTGAGAAACCAAGAGTTGTATCAGTTGTGTAATACAAGGTTGCAAATTGAATACCTGACTTATGTTGAATGCGCGCATCAACCTGATAGGGAGTAGTTGTGTTTGTTGTATTCGGCAAATTCTGATGCACGATCAATAAAGGATCGCTGACACCAACAGCATGCGTAATGCAATGCAAGGAACCGCTTGCCGAGATAGTGGAATTAGAATTTATCCCAACAACAGTATAACCTGGCATAGCATCCCGCCATATACGCAAAGCGGTTGTATCGTATTCGGTATAAAACTGAGGAACGATAATCGTTTTATTGATAATCGTTGCATTTGTATACGTAAGGTAATTTCCACCCGCATCAGGATAATTAAATCCGCTAAGTTGGTCTGGAGGCTGAGGAATACGGACAACTTTATAAGGCGTACCAAAAGTTGAATTATAATTAGCAAGAATGTATGCTATATTGGCTTCAATCTGCGGTCCATCAGCTGTTCCTGCAGGATATTCACCGATCAGAAGGGTTTCTTCATTCAGCAATTTCATATGCATATCGATGTGATGAATACCATCGAAAGGCAATGTGGGCATTTTGATATACCGATTGATCCCCATGAAGTTTTGCATAATGGTATTTATCTGTGGTTCAGTCCAGCTATTTTCATCCAAAACCAATTCAGAAGAAAAAGCAGTTCCCAAACCGTCCGACATATAATTTCCACCGGTATGGATCAATAAATTTGAACCAACAGTCATTTCGTATAAAGGAATGTTTAACATACGGGCAATAGAACGTGGGATCGTATCATCTTTCGTGCGTGTTGGGCGGTTGTATTTCCAATCAACCAAGATCAGGGAGTCTACATCATTTAAATAACAAGGATTTGCGCCATAATCTCTGATCCATACAGCATCTGAAGCAGTTGCATTAAAACGGATATTCGTAAGAGGAACTGCACCTGCTGTTAAATATGTTTTTATAGCAGTCGAATCTTTATACGAAGTGCTACCTGAAACAGTATTACAATTGATAATGACAAGCGTTTCTAATCGGGCAGCTCTTACAATTTCTCTTAGAACAGACTCGTAACTTCTCCATGTAATTGTCAGGGCTTGGGTTTCTTCCCACTGTGCGTAATTTCTAACGGGTAGTGTTGGTGGCGTTGTAATGCTCGCTTTGCTTGTCGAATATAGAGGCGCTTGCCAATCCGAACGTTGCATCTGCATTAATTCATTTTGAGAAAAGCCGACAGGAAGATCGGTTTGAGCAAAAGAAGAGTAACAAAATAAAGTAGCTGAAGCAACTGAAAATGCTTTTTGAAAAAATCTGTAATTTTTAACCATAAAGAATAAATTTTAAGAGGTTAAATTAGTTATTTTAATGATAATATCAAATTAATTAAAAGGGTTTAACGAAATTCGCACCAAAGCATATTTGATTATATTTGTCCATAAAAAAAATCGATGAAAAAAATTATTATATTTTTAGTACTTTTTATTGCTCATTTTCAAGTACATGCAACACATATTGTTGGAGGTGATATCACATTAAAGTCGGTTGGAGGCAATAACTATGAAGTAACACTTCGCTTTTACAGAGATTGCAGTCCTGGAACTGCAGCATTCGATAATCCAATTACCTTAGGTGTTTATGATCAAGTAACAAATGTAGAATCCTTTCAATTTACATTACCCTTAATATCGACACAAATTTTAGTTTTGGGTGATTCATGCTTTACACCAGTTGGTTTATGTGTTGAAGAAGGCATATACAGAGATACGATAACGCTTAGCAACAATCCTAACGGATATTACCTAAGTTGGCAGCGTTGTTGCAGAAATAATATTATTCAAAATATTGTCCTTCCCGGCGATGCGGGCATGGTTTTCTATGTAGAGTTTCCTGATCCCCTAATTGTAAATTCAAGTCCGGTTTTTGGTTCCTACCCGAATGCATACCTATGCAACGGACAGCCAAATATTCAAAACTTTTCAGCCATTGATAGCGATGGTGACTCTTTAGCTTATTTTTTAACGACTCCTTTAAATGGAAATGCATCAGCAGTAACACCAATACCAACTCCAACTTCAGGACCATACTCTAGCATAACTTGGCAAGCACCTTATGGCCCAGCGGACATGATCGGAGGACCTCCTCCAATGTCCATCAATCCTTTAACCGGAATACTTACAGCCACTCCTTCTACCCTGGGAACTTTTGTTTTCGCTGTAATTGTTGAAGAATACAGAGCCGGAATAAAAATAGGAGAAGTAAGACGCGATATACAATATCAGGTAATCAGTTGCAACACCAACCAGGCACCAGTATTTATTCAGCCGACTATTACTTCCTATACAATTGTGGCAGGTGACTCCATTTGTATACCGGTTGAAGTAATAGATATCAATTCAGATTGGGTTGGATTAAGTATTTCTTCTGAGCTATTATCTAATCCATCAACTCAATCATTCACCACCTTTGCGAATGATAGCGCAATTGCTACTGTTCAGTCTTCGCTATGCTTTCAGTCAAATTGTGCTCATATCAGGGAAGGCGCATATACAGCTACATTTTACGCAAGAGACTACTCCTGCTACGGAACAAACGTGGTAACAAGTGTAGTTAACATAACCGTTCTTTCTCCAATTGATGGAAAATTGGATAAGATCATCCCAAATGTTTTCACACCTAACAATGATAATAAAAATGATTATTTTAAATTAAATGCCGATAATATTAATGATTGCTTTGATAAATTTCAGATAAAAATATACGAAAGATGGGGCGATTTATTATTTGTTTCTGAGGACTTTCATTTTAAGTGGGACGGAAAAAATAAAAAAGGAAAAAACATGTCCGATGGTGTTTATTTCTTCATCATTGAAGGAAATTTCAAAAATGAAACATTCTCTTATAAAGGGAATATACAAATTATTCGATAGAAAAAATTATTTAAAAAGAGTTCTGTAATCGAGCAGGACTATTTTGTTTTAATACCTGTGTAACATGAAAAAAAACGCTTTCCTTTTTATTTGCATCGTGTTTTCATTCTCTTTTTCATTAAAAAAAGAAAATACAGCATGTCCCCTTAAATACAATGGAATTTATGTATTCCAATTAGATACAGAACATTCCGCCGTTCTTCGTTTTTATAAAGATGGAACAGTATTAGCTTCTACTTCAGTAAACGATTATATGGATGTTTTCAGTTGGTTTCACAAAGAAAACAAAGACATGGTTTTGAAAGGAACATATAAGATAAAAAAATGTAACATAAAGTTTGAAGTAAAAGGAATGACAGGCGAACAAAAATATAAAGGAAGGGTCTCAGACAATACGATAGAGATGGAGCTTACAGATTCAGAAAGTAAAAAATCAGTAAACCGTGTGTATACATTTTTCGCCCTTTAAACGTTAATGGGGTAAGCGGAAAGAAACTCCCGCACTGATATAAAGATCGGCAGTCGCTTCGTTTAGAGCACATCCTCCGGAAGCATCCAATTGCAAATTATTCAATAAATCATAAGTGATACCACAATCAAAACTTGATTGAGGATATTCCGGTTTCGAAAAACTTCCAAATGTTTCAATATACAAACCCATTTTCTCGCTGACATCAGCGCCCAGAGTAAGCGTGTAAATGTAATCAGGAAAAAGTCCATTACTCCACTCCATTCCTAAATTATAACCAAGCGACAATTTAGGGGTCAACGTGTGCGACAAAGAAAAACGAAACGAAGGAAGAATTTCATTTTTACGAACGAATTTTTTGTCTCCAAAAGGCAATTCAAGATGACCGATAAATGCAATTTCAGGGATAAGACCCTTTTCTTCACAAACGGCTATTTTAGTTCCTACAACAAAAGGCCGGAACCCCTCAAGGGAGCTGTAATTACTAACAATACGCTCCTTCGTTTTCTCATATTCCCCAATTTCCAAACGTATCTCCGCTGCATTAAAAACACCAATCCTAATAAGCGTGGTTCCGTAATTAAACGATTGCAAATACAACGCTCCTACTGCAGTTTCGGAATGATCATCTGAATAAATAAAACCTGTTTCAACCTGCACGGAGCCATGCTGAACAACAGAAGAACATTCTGTTTGATCCGGACGATCGGTTTCCATCACATCTTGTGAAAGGCAGAAGAGAGGTGACAAACAAAATATAATTATATATATATTATTTTTCATTTATACAAACATAAAAATATTTTTAGACTAATCTAAATTAATTATTACATTTGTATAAATATCATTCACATGAATTCATTTACGTCAGAAAATTATTTAAAAGCAATTTACAAACTGGTTGAACACGGCAATGATGCTGTTTCTACAAATGCAATTGCTCAAAAAATGTCTACAAAAGCAGCTTCTGTAACAGATATGTTAAAGAAGTTAGCGGATAAAAAGCTCATCAACTATCAGAAATATCAAGGTGTTTCACTTACTCCCAAAGGTGAAAAAGCAGCATTAACTGTTATTCGTAAGCACCGCTTATGGGAAATGTTCTTAATGGAAAAGCTTGATTTTAAATGGGATGAGGTCCACGATGTTGCCGAGCAGCTCGAGCACATTGATTCGGAAAAACTTATTTCACAGATCGATAAATTTTTAAACTATCCAAAATTTGATCCACATGGCGACCCTATTCCGGATATGAATGGGAAAATCCAACAGCAGAAATCAAAAGCCATATCTAAATATAAAAAAAATGATATTGTGAAGATAACAGGTGTTGTGGATCACTCAGCTAGCTTCCTTCAGTACCTCGATAAATCGGGATTGGCATTGGGGAATGAGATCAAAATAAAGGATGTTGTTGAGTTTGACAGATCATTGCACATTGTCATCAATAAAAGAAGTACACTCTTCATCAGTAATGATGTCGCAAAAAATATTTTAGCAATCACAAAATAGCGATGGACAAGCATTCAGATAAATCTTTATCGGAAGTACATTCAAGTATTGACACACGCAATAAATCTGGATTTTGGAAAAAACTTTTCGCCTTCCTTGGCCCTGCATATCTTGTCAGCGTTGGCTATATGGATCCTGGCAACTGGGCGACCGATATCGCTGGTGGCAGTCAGTTTGGTTATAAATTACTATGGGTTTTATTAATGAGTAATCTGATGGCTTTGCTCTTGCAGAGTCTGAGTGCAAAATTAGGATTGGTTAGAGGATTAGATTTGGCGCAGGCATCCCGTCAGGAATATCCGAGGGTCATAAATTTTTTCAATTGGATCTTAGCTGAAATAGCCATTGCCGCATGCGATTTAGCAGAAGTAATTGGAATGGCCATCGGTTTGCAATTGCTTTTCAACCTACCTCTCCTTGCCGGTGTTTCAATCAGTGTGGCCGATACAATCTTGCTATTGGTATTGCAACGTTACGGCATACGAAAAATGGAAGCATTCATTCTGGCCTTGGTAACAACAATCGGACTTGCCTTTATTGCCGAACTGATCTTCGCAAAACCGGATGGTATTGAATTGGTAAAAGGATTTATACCTTCCATGCCCAATAATACGGCATTATATATTGCCATTGGTATAATAGGAGCTACCGTGATGCCACATAATTTATATCTGCACTCATCACTCGTTCAAACCCGTAAAATCAATCGTTCACTTGCAGGAATCAAAGAAGCTATAAAATTTAATTTCATTGATACATTTATCGCCTTGAATATGGCATTATTTGTAAATGCAGCGATATTAATACTTGCGGCTGCAGCATTTTTTACAACAGGACACAATGAAGTATCCGAGATACAAGATGCCCATCATTTATTAAACGATATTTTAGGAAGCACCGCACCTACTCTGTTTGCAATTGCATTAATAGCAGCCGGACAAAGTTCCACACTTACAGGAACACTTTCCGGACAAATTGTTATGGAAGGCTATTTAAATTTAAGAATTCAGCCATGGCTGAGACGTTTAATCACCCGCCTAATTGCGATCATTCCTGCCTTTCTGGTGATCTACTTTTTAGGTGAAGGGGCTACAGGAGAATTATTGATCCTGAGTCAGGTGATTCTAAGTCTGCAACTGGGATTTGCTGTTATTCCACTGATCCATTTAACTAGCAACAAAAAACAAATGGGTGTATTTGCAAATAAATTATGGCTGAAGATTTTAGCCTGGTTAATTGCAGGAATCATCGTTGTTTTAAATGCTAAACTGGTGATCGAAACCATGAGTGAATGGATCAGTCATTCTGAAAACCCGCTGGTGTATTATCTCACAGTCGTTCCGATCGTTATTGCCGCGGGAGTATTGTTAATTTACATAACCGTTGCTCCTATCATCAAGAAGGAGAAGCACAAAGTAACTCACACTCCCGATGGCTTGCCTGCAGAACTGAACATAACGGATACGAACCAGTATAAACGCATTGCGATATCCGTTGATTTCAGCATGAGTGATAGCAAGGCGATTAGCAGCGCATTTTCACAAGGTGGAAAAAATGCTGAATACATTTTAATTCATATTGTTGAAACGGCGGGTGCCCGAATGATGGGACATGAAATAGATGATCTGGAAACGGTATCTGATAAATCCAATTTAGAAAAATACAGATCTGATTTAACAGAAAAAGGATATTCGGTTCAAACGAAACTCGGCTTCGGCAATCCGAAGAAAAGTATTCCTGAGATTGTAAACAACTGTGATTGTGATCTATTAGTAATGGGTGCTCATGGACACAGAGCATTCAAAGATTTTTTATTCGGAACGACTCTTGACGAAGTAAGACACAATGTAAAAGTACCGGTTTTAATTGTTAAGTAAGCCAGTGCTTTTTATTACCTTTGCAATCGAATGAGTACAGAAAATAATATCAATATTAAAAACAGGCAGGCTTCCTTTGAGTATGCCTTTATTGATAAATATCTTGCAGGGATACAGCTTTCCGGAACCGAGATCAAATCAATCAGAGAAGGAAAAGCAAATATTAGCGATGCGTTTTGCGTTTTTCAACGCAACGAATTGTTTATCCGAAATATGAATGTATCCCCTTACTTCAATGGAACCTATAATAATGTCCCTGAAAAACGAGATCGTAAACTATTGTTAAATAGACAAGAGTTGAATAAATTGCAAGGAAAACTAAAGGATCAGGGATTAACGGTTGTTCCGCTGCGCTTATTTATAAATGAAAAAGGATTTGCGAAGGTTGAAATCGCGCTTGCAAAAGGGAAGAAGCTGTTTGATAAACGGGCTGATATTAAAAAGAAAGATACCGAAAGGGAAACAAACAGACGTTTAAAGTAGTTTCACGATCAGTATCTTTTGATACATATAGGCTTTAAAAAAACTTTCCTATTTCTTTGTTTTTTCGCTACCTGAAAACTCGTATTTTTTCTTCTCAACTCCCGACTTCATCTGCACGATGGTGCCTTCAATGTCGTAATTAATTAATGTCGCTTCCCACTTATAGTCGTTTTTATCTTCGGAGAAATTCGCTTCAAAAGTAACCATATGCATTTCAACTCCATCCTCTGTGTAGGTTGAATCCAAATTAACAATATAAGCTATAGGAGGCAATGTCAATTTTTCATACATGAGATCAGCTTCCACCTTTCCTGATTTGATAAGCAACATAGTTGGAACGGCCTTCCCTCTTCCTGTTGCTTTTAATTCGTAAAACTGAACATTATATTTTTTGTTTTCTAAAAATTTATTTTTCTCACCGGGTTTTGCTTTTTTCTGTCCAAATGTATTTGTTGAAAGCAAAAGGAAAAAAATCAAAGAAAAGAAAGTAGTTAAAAGGATCTTAGTATTTTTCATTGTTAGAGTATTACTGTGTTTAAATTTTATAAATTTCAGAATTGCGTTGTGTCAGACAATTATTTTGCCAAAAATTAAATATGATGGTGTAAAACTATACTTTATCTTTGTTTTTTAAAAATTTTTCTAATGAATATGCAAAGTCGGTTATTATATTATTGCGTCATCATTCCTATTTCAAGACTTCCTTTTCCTCTGTTGTATGGATTATCAAGCTTTGTATACTTAATTTTATACAAAGTAGTTGGGTACAGAAAAAAGGTTGTTTTAGGCAATATTCAGCGTTCTTTCCCTGAAAAAACAGCGAAAGAGCATCAGGAGATCTGCGATAAATTTTATAGTCACTTTTGCGATTTGATTTTGGAAAGCATCAAAACCTTTACCATTTCCGAAAAGCAAGTATTAAAAAGAGTCGTTTGTAAAAACCCCGAATTGATCAATAAATATTTTGATCAAAAAAGAAGTGTGATCATTGCCGGTGGACATCTTTCCAACTGGGAACTATTTGCTGTAGCTATTGATACATTAATCAAACACAAAACGATCGGCATTTATAAACCCTTGACGAACAAGTATTTTGACGCTAAAATGCGGAATACGAGAAGCCGTTTCGGATTGTATATGATCTCAACAAAAATCGTTAAACAGGTTTATGAAGAGGAGAAAAACAATCTGACTGCAACAATTTTCGCCATTGACCAATCGCCTTCCAATGCAAATAATTGTCACTGGATGACCTTCTTGAATCAGGATACGGGAGTATTATTCGGAACAGAAAAGTTTGCAAAAGAATACGATCAGCCGGTTTTATATGGCCGTATCAATAAAGAAAAAAGAGGTTACTATAGTTTTGAATTATTCGAAACAGTTGATCATCCGAAGGAAACAGAAACGGGTGAACTAACAGAAATGGTGACCCGCTTTCTTGAAAAAGATATCATTGCTACACCTCAATATTGGCTATGGAGCCATAAAAGATGGAAACATAAACGTCCCGCAGGAAAATAATTTAAAATATAAAAACAATAACATGAAAAAAATATTCTTTTTGGCAGCTACGGTTGCCATCACAAGTGCCGCTTGTAAAAGTTCAAAAGAAGTTTCAAAAACAGAAACACCGGTTGTAAAATCAACAGTTGATTGTTCGGTTTCGGGCCTGACGTATGCAGCTATCAAACCTATCTTAGAAAAGCATTGCAATAACTGTCACAGTGATGGCGGAGCTGGCGGGCTTGATTTTACGGTTTTTGCTGATGTAAAAAAAGCTGCTCAAAAAGGAGAATTATTAGGAACCATTAAACATGAAAGAGGATTTCCTAGAATGCCCGCAAATGAACTTCAATTAGAACAAGCATCGATCGATAAAATTGAATGTTGGATCAAAAACGGTATGAAAGAATAATGAACGCCACTCCTCTCGCAGAACGAATGCGTCCGACAAGTCTGGATAACTACATTGGCCAAAAGCACATTGTTGGCGAGGGAGCTATTTTAAGAAACGCAATTAAATCCAATCTTTTGCCCTCTATAATTTTATGGGGACCTCCGGGAGTTGGAAAAACAACATTGGCAAATATTATAGCTCATCAGCTAAAGCGCCCGTTCCATGCATTAA
>CAMCYR010000009.1 GCA_945885475.1 Chitinophaga pinensis | reverse complement strand
AAGCAGAGAATCCACGTCATTTTATCGATCTTGAAAATTTTGGTTCTTTGGATAGTATCCCAAAAACAATGGATGAACTGAAAAAGAAATATGATGACAAATTCTTGACTCAGAACGGAATTCTATTTTGGTATGTGCAAGATGTGATGGATAAATTAACAAAAGCATTTAAAGAAAAAAAGAAAACAGAAATTTTGTTTTTAGCAGCTGATCTCGGTCATTATATTGGTGATGCACATATGCCGTTGCATACTTCAGCAAACTATGACGGTCAGCAAACAAATCAAAAAGGAATCCATGCTTTGTGGGAATCTCGATTACCTGAAATGTTTGGTACAACTTATAATTACAATACACTAGATGCAAGATACGTTGATAACGTTCAATCAGAAATCTGGAAAATAATTCTTAATTCACATAGATTGAAAGATACGCTCTTGCTGACTGATCGTGACTTGAAGAAGAAATTTGCAGAGGATAAAATGTATAAAACAGATGCAAGTGGAAAGGTGGCGAAAAATAAATACGGACAAACAATTTTTTCTGAAGAGTATGCTACGGCATTGCATGTTTCCCTCAAAGGGATGGTCGAAGAACAGATGCGCGCTTCTGTTCAGGCTTGTTCTGATTTTTGGTTCACTGCATGGGTAAATGCCGGGAAGCCTGATTTAAGTGCTTTGGATCCAGCAGCATTAACAAAAAGGAATACTAAACAATTTAAACAAGAATATAAACTTTGGAAGCAAGGTAAATTGTTTGGTGTTGAAAGCGAAAAAGAATTTTAATTTCGAAAAAAAGATATATGAAAAAATTAATATTCCTCCTGATTGCATCAATCTGTTATCTGTCTTTATCAGCACAAGTAGAAAAAACAGGTACAAAAAAAACGACTAAACCAAAACTTGTTGTCGGAATTGTTATTGATCAAATGCGTTACGATTACATTTACCGATTTTGGGATAAGTTCGGAAATGAGGGCTTTAAGAAATTGGTGAATGAAGGGTTTTTCTGCAAAAATACCAATTTCAATTATGTGCCAACTTACACGGGCCCTGGCCATGCATCAATCTATACAGGAATTACTCCTGCAATAAACGGGATTATCGCGAACGATTGGTTTGATAGAGCTAAATTAAAAGACCTTTATTGTGCTCAGGATTATAATGTGATTGGCGTAGGAACCACTTCAAAAGAAGGAAAACGTTCTCCCGTAAATATGCTTACATCAACTATTACTGATGAGTTGCGTATCTCATCAAATATGAAATCGAAAGTTATCGGTATTGCTCTTAAGGACAGAAGTGCAATCCTGCCTGCAGGACATACAGCTAATGCTGCGTATTGGTATGATGGGAGTATCGGTTCTTTTATTTCGAGTTCGTATTACATGACCGAATTGCCAAAGTGGGTGCAGGAATTCAATAAAAAAGAACTGCCGAAAAAATATTTAAGCCAAGCATGGAATACACTATTACCAATTGAACAATATACAGAGAGCTTACCCGATGATAATAGATATGAGACTTTGGGCAAAGGAGAATTGAAGCCGGTGTTTCCACATGATCTTCCTTCCTTGTATCCTAAAAATGGCGGACTGGGCATGATTCGCAATACACCTTTCGGTAATTCTCTGACGAAAGACTTTGCGATTGAAACAATAAAATCTGAAAATCTGGGAAAATCAGGTGCTACAGATTTTCTCGCTATTTCTTTTTCTTCTCCTGATTATATCGGACATTATTACGGACCAAATTCCATTGAACAAGAAGATGATTATTTACGTCTAGATAAAGAACTTGCCGAATTAATTAAGTTTATTGAACTGCAGGTTGGACAAGGAAATGCACTCGTTTTTTTGACTGCGGATCACGCTGCTCCTGAAGTACCCGCTTATTTGAATGATCTTAGAATTCCTGCCGGATATGTGCGTGAAGAAAAGATGGTTGATTCTCTGAAAAAATATATGATAAAAACTTACGGAGATTCTTTGGTACTTTCTTTTTCGAACCAACAGGTTTTCCTGAACCATGCTGTTATTGATTCTAAGAAATTGTTTCTTCAGCAAGTGCAGGAAGATGTTGCTGCTTTTCTTTTTAAATTCCCGGAAGTGTCAGAAGTAATTACTGCTTCAACAATGAATAATACTCAATTTACTGAAGGTGTTCGCTATCTCATGCAAAAAGGATATAATGCAAAACGATCTGGAGATGTTTTAGTGAATTACCTTCCTGCTTATGTTGATTATATGCCAACAGGAACAACACATGGCTCACCTTATAGTTATGATACGCATGTGCCTTTATTGTTTTATGGATGGAATATAAAGCAGGGGAGTTCAACTGAGCAAATATATATTACTGATATTGCTGCAACTTTGGCAATGATGCTGAATATCCAATTTCCAAATGGTTGCACCGGTAAGCCAATCTCAGTCCTTATTAAATAGTTTTTTAATAATGTATTTGTGAAAGAATATCTAATCTTCGTTTTGTTTGAGATTAAATAGTTGATATTTTTCATACTGCGTATTTATTGTTTATTATCCATTTTTTATTTCTATCTTTGTAGTCTATTACAGTATTAAACTACTCATTGTCTTTTTATCGAATTACTCGATACATTCATTCTCTCAATGCTTTCGGAATTTTAATATCCCAAAAAATTAGAAGTTTAACCAGTAAAGAAGACTACCTTTTCATCAGACCGGTGTTTTAGGATCTTTCTAATTTATCCGGTCTTTAAACTAATAACATATTATAATGTCATTTGAAAAATTAAATTTAATTGAGCCGATCCTTAAGGCTTTAAAAACAGAAGGATACACAATACCAACACCCATTCAAGCACAAGCAATTCCATTATTACTGAGTAGAAAAGATTTGTTAGGCTGTGCACAGACTGGGACAGGTAAAACAGCAGCATTTGCTATTCCAATCATTCAATTACTTACAGAAGATAAAAATGTAAATCAGGGAAAACGTGTAATCAGAAGTTTGATCTTGACGCCCACCAGAGAATTAGCCATACAAATTGGTGAAAGTTTCGCAAGTTATGGCAGAAATACGAACCTGAAATATAAAGTTATTTTTGGTGGCGTAAGCCAGCATTCTCAAGTAGAATCATTACGTTCCGGAATAGACGTTTTAATCGCAACTCCCGGACGATTGCTAGATCTGATGAATCAAAAGCATGTAAACCTCAACACGATACAGTTTTTTGTTTTGGATGAAGCTGATCGAATGTTGGATATGGGATTTGTGCATGATGTAAAAAAAGTAATTGCAAAGTTGCCTGCAAAGCGACAGTCTTTATTTTTCTCAGCAACTATGCCTCCTGCTATTGTAAGCTTGGCAAATACTATTTTGGTGAATCCTGCAAAAGTAGAGGTAACTCCCGTTTCTTCTACTGCAAATACAATTAATCAGGTTGTTTATTTTATCGATAAGGAAAATAAAAAAAATCTATTGACCGATCTTTTAAAAGATAAAAAGATCGAACGCGTATTAGTTTTTACCCGCACAAAGCATGGTGCCGATAAAGTTGCAAAAGACCTCATAAAAAATGGTATTCAGGCACAGGCGATACATGGTAACAAATCACAAAATGCCCGTCAGAATGCACTGAATAATTTCAAATCGAAATTAACACGCGTATTGGTTGCAACTGATATCGCAGCAAGAGGAATTGATATTGATGAACTAACACATGTTATCAATTATGAGTTGCCGAATATTCCGGAGTCGTACGTTCATCGAATTGGTCGAACAGGTAGAGCAGGAGCAAGCGGTATTGCAATTGCATTCTGCGATGCCGAAGAAAAAGAATATTTGAGAGATATTCAAAAGTTGATCGGAAAACAAATACCGGTGGTTGATGATCATGCTTATGAATTAAAAAATCATAATGTGACGAAAGCGCCTCAGAAACCGCAGAGGAGTTCATCTAACCGAAACTCTTCTCCACGAAATACATCGAATGGAAGTTTACCAGCAAGAAACAAGGCAAGAGTAAATGCTCCAAAGAGAAACGATTCCGTCACTAAAGAAAAAGACCTTGCTGAACGTTCAGCAAATTCTAGTTCAGCTGGCACATTCAAACCGAAAAAAAAATGGTTTGGTGGTGAAAGAAGAGAACGTAGAGATTAGCCTAAATTAAAAAAGGAGAAACAGGTGTGTTTCTCCTTTTTTAATTTACAGTTTTTTATTTGGTCTGAACAGGTATGAGTCCGATCTTTTCAAGGTCTTGTAAATATACTCTTTTCCCCTTGTAGATGGCGGTAACAAACGCGTCTTTTTGTCCCGCTGATTGAACCTTGTTCTTATGATTGATCGCTTCATTTAATGTTTTAAATGCTCCACCAATCGTAAATCGGGTGATTCCGTCATCTAAAAGTAATTTCTCAACATTTCCTAGTCCTTTTAAATACTCATATTTATAATTTTTCGGCATGTTGTAAGCGGCAATTTGAACTTTAAATTCTAAACCTTCTTTTGACAAATTCCCAATATCAGTAGGTGTTGCGATGATTGTTTTTGTAGTGTCTCGTGATGCAACTACTGGAATTGATTCTGTTTTTATACTATCTGTTTTAATACTATCTGTTTTTACACTAGCTGTTTTTATGGTATCTGTTTTAATACTATCTGTTTTAATACTAATTGTTTTAATACTATCTGTTTTTATGGTATCAACTTTAGTGCTGAACTTGATGTCGAATATCTTTTCTGAATATCCTGTTAATGTCATTGCTTCCAATGAGCGCGTTTGATCGGGGAATCCATTTAGCTTATAAGTAAACTTATAGTTGTGACCTGAACCTAAATTCACCAAATAATTACCAAGGACAGGATTTGAATTGGAAGTAATATAATTTTGATTATTGTCTATCATGTCAACTTGCACTGAAGCTAATACCGGTTTGTCATCCAACGTAATAATTCCCTTTGCCATTATAACATTGGGTTGAAAAAAATCATCAGGCATATCTACTATATAAATATCATACAGACCGAATCCACCAGCTTTTCCGGATGCATAATATCCTCTTTTTCCATCCGTTGATAGCACAAAATAACGGTCATCATCCGGAGTGTTGATTGGATACCCTAAATTTTTTGGAGTAGACCAAGATGAGTCAGAAGGATTAAGTGTTGTCAGAAATATATCGAAACTCCCCATACTATTTAAAGCCTGCGAACTATAGGTAAGCGTTTTTCCATCTGGATGAATAAATGGTGCATCGTCATCACGAGGAGTGTTTACTGTTAGTCCAAGATTTTTAACATAACCCCAAGTTCCGTCCGCTAGCATACTTGCCTGATAAAGATCACGTCCTCCATAGCCACCTGGACGCTCACTAGAAAAATAGAGTGTTTTTTCATCTGCAGAAAGAGAAGCGCTTCCTTCCCATGCAGCCGTATTGACATCTCCCTTTATTCTTTCAGCTGTTGACCAATTTGAACTATCGAGCGTGCTGATGTAGATGTCACCGCCATCATAACGATCATCTTTGAATACAAATAATTTTTGTCCGTTATTTGAAATGGCTATTGCCGCGTCATGTGTATTTGTATTGATATTTGTCCCAATTGTAGAAGGAGTAAGCCATTTTCCATTTTCCTTATGACTTATAAAAACGTCCTCATAATAAATTCCAAAACTATCAGGTTGGTTGAAGCCGTCTTGCAGTCCACCAAAACTTTGATCGCCTGTGTAGGTAAAAATCATTACACTTTCATCGGAAGAAATTACTGGAACATATTCTGAAGCAACAGTATTAATGATATCTCCAATATTTTCTATTTTTACATCAACAGGGGACGCAACTAATATTTTTGCATTGTTGCAATATTCACTCAATTGTTCGGCATCTTTTCTTTGCTTTTCAGTAAGTTTTTTACCTGCTAAATACGCGCTAAGCATCACCAAAGCTTCATCAAATTTATAATTGAAATGATAGGCTCTCGCAAGGTCATAAGGAATATCAGCGGCCTTTTTATTTTTTGAATATACTTCCATTAAAAATTCAAGTGCTTTTTCGTGCATATCGCTGCGGTATAATCCGGATATTCCTGTGACATATTTTAAGTATAATTCTTTCGGGTGATTTTGTGTCAGTTTATCGAAAATAGGTAATGCCAAAAGATAGTTTTCTTCCTGAAACAGCATTTGCGCTTTCAAAAGTGAATCTTTTTCCGTTTTGCGCCACTTGCGAACCTTCATAGTTCCCTGCGAGAATGCATCGGCTAAAAGAAAGAATGTAATTATCAATAAAACTATTTTTTTCATAAAATAAAAATTGCAACGTGCATCCAAATATAATTAATTTTGTGCTAATGTCAATGAATTTAAATACCCCGCATACACCCAATATGTTTCGCGCGAATATCGCCTTAGGACAGGTGGTGGATATTGTTTTGAAAAAAGATCAGCGTACCGGAAAACGGACACGTGGTAAGGTGCAATGGATTCTTACCAGCGCACCGTTTCATTCCAGAGGTATAAAGGTAACGCTGGATTCAAGGCAGGTTGGGCGGGTTCAGGAAATCATTTGTTAATTATATTTTAGAGGTTTGTTAAGTTATCGTTTTAATGTAGATTTTTTTTAGTTGAAATCTGTATTGTGAAATGAATAATGCCTTACTATCTCTGTTTTTTCCTTACTTCTTTAAATAGTTTTTCTCAAACTTTTTCAGGTACAGGTGGAGCCACCTCTGACGATGGTTTAAATAATGATTTTTTATTGAATGTTTCAGGATTAACTCCATCTGTGCTGAATGCCACTAACGGTTTGGTAAGTGTTTGTATCGACATCACCCATACTTGGGATTCCGATCTGAACATCTTATCGAATCAACTAATAAAGGTCCGAATCATTCGGGCCTTTTTGATTTTTAATTAATCTTTCTATTAAAGAAATTGTTTGCGATCAACTCTTGCAACAACATTCTGTTTCCATTGTAGAAAGCAGTTATCCAGGCATCTGCTGTTCCTAAACGAATACACTCTTGTCGGAATGCTTCGGCATCTTTAATTGTATTGAATTCTCGCATTGTAAAACGTGTAATTCCATCCGGATAAGGACTTACTAATGCTGAAGGTGGTTCCAGTTTATTTAAGTTTTTGTATTTAAAGTTTTGTGGCTTGCGATACGCACCGATCTGAACTTTAAATAATAAACCTTCCGCACAATTATTCCCTGCCATTGTAATTAAATTGTTATAAATAGTTTTGTCGTTCAGGTCTTTTCCAATAAAAGCAGAAAAATCTGTTGGGGCATTTGGGTTGCAAGGATTGTTATATTCTTCCAATGTTTTACGAACACCGAAAAAGAATACCGTAACAAACGATTCAGCAGCTGCAGGGTCTTTTTCGATAATCATTTTCTTGAAGGCTTCCGCTTCAGCCAAGGTTTTGAATGGTCCCATTGTATAGCGGGTTTTTCCATCGGGGTATTGTTTGCTTTCGATCTTCCCGTATTTACTTAATGATTTAAATTTAAAATCATTAGGATTATCTACAGAACCGACTTCTAATTTATAACTAAGGCCCGATATTTCGGTTTTGCCTTCGTCTTTTACAATGTTTGTTTCTACTTTTCCTGTATTTAATGCAATAAGTCCTTTTTGTTCTTTTATTACTTTCGTTTTAGTAGGTGCAGTATAATCTTTTCTGGTATATTCATAGTCATAATATTGCTGCACTAGTTTTCTTTTATTGCAATCATTTACGGTAACAATTACATTTTTTAAGGATGTATCTTTATCGATTACTTTATATTTGAAAATTTCAGCATCTAATAATGTAGCGTATCCTGCAAAATAGAATGTTGTTCCTAAGGAATCTTTACGTTCCTGAATGTCACCTAAAGTTATTACTTTTTCAGGATTAAAATCGCTGGCTTTTTCATATGTTCCTAATTCTAAAAGATACGAAACACATTCTTTCTTCGTCTCTCCGTATTTTCTGATTATATCTCGGTAAACGCGCGCTTCATAAACTTCCGCTTTGCGTTCTTCATTGTATTTTCCGATCTGATCATTAATTTGCAGCTGAATAA
Organism: Chitinophaga pinensis; assembly: GCA_945885475.1. Taxonomy (GTDB): domain Bacteria; phylum Bacteroidota; class Bacteroidia; order 2-12-FULL-35-15; family 2-12-FULL-35-15; genus 2-12-FULL-35-15. The sequence goes on along the minus strand of CAMCYR010000009.1, from coordinate 77,211 downwards.
GATTAGTTGAATCTTTTACAGCTGTAATCCCGTTTTCTTTTTTATAATCATCGGAAAAGAATTTAAAATCTTTTTCTATCTGAACAAATGTCTCCAGACTTTTCACATTTATATATTGGATCTGTGCCTCATAACCTTCTACTTCGATGGCTACTTTGTAATTGGTCCCCGGGGTTAGAGCAATCAAATATTTACCACTTGATGAGTTTGAGTGATATGTTCCTTGTTTTTTGCCCGTTTCAGCATCCGTTACATTTATGGTGGCGTCAACCGCTTGATCGTTTGCAAAAACGGTTCCTACTAACAGAGCAAGAATTGGTTTTTCTCCGAAAAATCCAGGAGTAACAGCGTAAATATCTTGTTGCCCTTTTCCGCCTTTCATGTCCGATGAATAATAACCGTGTTCTCCGTCAGCAGTTAATACGTAAAACCGTTCGTCTTCAGTTGTGTTGATAGGATGTCCGATATTTGTAATGGTTCCCCATTTGCCATCCTTATTTGTAGAATACATGATATCATATCCGCCAATACTATTATGTCCTTCTGAACTAAAAAAAAGTGTAATTCCGTCAGGATGAATAAATGGGGAGTCTTCATTCTCTGATGTATTGATATCCGGTCCAAGATTCTCTGCTTTCCCCCAGCTGCCGTCAGGCATTTTTTTACTTATGTAAATATCTTTACCGCCTGATCCACCTGGACGCTCACTTGCAAAATACAATGTCTGTTCATCGGCAGATATGGAACAACTTCCTTCCCAGTATTTTGTATTTATGTTCGGTCCTAATGCAACCGCTACTCCCCATACATTCCCTTTTAATGTACTCATATAAATGTCACCGCCATCTTTTACGGTACTATGAAAAATAAATAACTTTTGACCGTCAGAAGATAATGCGATACTTGCATCATGATTTTTTGTGTTGATATTGGCTCCGATATTCTCTGGAGTAAGCCAGTGTTCGCCAACTCGATGTGCAATGAATACATCCTCATAATAATTACCATTGGGATCTGGCTTGAATTCAGCATCCATCAGTCCACCTGTACTTTGGGGACCCATGTAAGTGAAAATTAAAACAGATTCATCGGAAGAGATTACTGGTACATATTCTTGGTGTTCTGTATTTATTCCATCATCAATATTTGTAATGTCACATCTTACATTTAGTCCCACGAAAACTTTCGCATTTTTACTATTTTCTATGTAGCGTTTGGCTAATAATTGCTGGTTAACTGAAGGTGCAGGTTTTTGTTCCAGATATTTATTTAGTGTGTTGATCGCTGATTCAAATTCGTAATTTAAATGGTAAGCTCGTCCTAAATAAAAATTTATTTCCGGGTTTAGTGGATCTGATTGTTGAACCTCTTTAAATAATAAAATTGATTTATTTTTTTCATCACTTTTCTTTAGATAACAGAGGCCTGATCTTAATTTAAAATATAAATCTTCAGGATGAGCCGTCATTAGGTCAATGAATAAGGGTAAAGCTCTCAGATAGTTTTGCTCATTGTAAAAGTATTCTGCATTTTCAGATAGTTGTAATTCGTCTTTACTTAGTTTTTTTAAATCCGGATGATTACTTTTTTGAGCAAAGGCGGATGAGCACACAAGAAAAAGCGAAAAAATAAGAGCTAATTTTTTCATAATTTTAATTTATTGTTAATACAACGGAGCAGATACAATTTCCCCATTAATAGCACTAATTTCTCCATAATATAAGGCGTTGTGACCTTCGTTAATTCAAACTTATAAACAATGCAAGGTTGAAAAAGGCATCTTTTTTTGTCTTTCATGCTGTTGAATAGTTTATTTTTAATATGTTTCGGGTGTTTTTTTGAAATTTGTTTATGCAGAATATAAATGTGTACATTCGTAATGCAAATTTTACATTAATGGAATTTATAGACGAAAAAATTGAAAATTATGCACTTTCGCATTCACAACCGGAGTCGGATGTGCTACATAGATTGAATAGGGAAACGCATTCAAAAGTGTTGGTTCCCCGAATGCTTTCCGGACATATGCAAGGAAATGTACTGAGTATGTTCAGTAAAATGATCCAGCCGAAACAAATATTAGAAATAGGAACCTATACTGGTTATTCTGGAATCTGTCTTGCGCAGGGACTTCAGGAGGGTGGAAAATTGCATACGATTGATATTAATGTTGAATTGGAAAAAATGGTTCGTGCTTTTATTGCTGAAGCAGGTTTAACCGAAAAGATAAATTATTATCTGGGAGATGCCATTGAGGTAATTCCTACGATCAACGAATTATTTGATCTTGTATTTATTGATGCGGATAAAAAAAATTATGCAGCATATTATGATTTAGTGTTTGATAAGGTGCGCAGCGGGGGATTTATTATTGCAGATAATGTTCTTTGGAGCGGTAAAATATTGGACGACGAAGATAAGATGGACGCTAATACACGAATAATACACGAATACAATAAGAAAATCCATACTGATTATCGTGTCGAGCATATGCTTCTACCAATTCGTGATGGACTAATGATTGCGAGAAAAAAATAACACCTCAACTTCGCTTATGGGGATAATAAAAAATAGCATGATAATAGATCTAAGAAGTGATACCGTCACAAAACCATCCAAAGAAATGTTGGATGTCATGTTCAGCGCTCAGGTTGGCGATGATGTTTTTGGTGAAGAACCAACCGTAATTGCATTGGAAGAAAAGACTGCGGCATTGTTTGGAAAAGAAGCGGCACTATTTTGTCCTTCAGGAACAATGACCAATCAGATTGCAATTAAAGTGCATACCCAGCCTGGAGATGAGGTTTTATGCGATGTTACAGCCCATATTTATAATTATGAAGGCGGCGGCATTTCCTTTAATTCAGGTGTACAGGCAAAACTACTGCAGGGTGATCGCGGAAGGATTACTGCACATCAGGTTCAGGAAAGTATTAATCCGACCTACGATTGGCTGACAAAAACGAGTTTACTTTGTATTGAAAATACAGCAAATAGAGCAGGCGGTAGTTATTATTCGATCCAACAAATGCAAGAGTTGTCTGCTGTCAGTAAAAAAAATAACCTTAACTATCATCTGGATGGAGCCAGAATTTTTAACGCAATTGTTGAAACCGGTTATACCACAACTGAAGTAGGTAATTGTTTTGATTCTATTTCAGTTTGTTTGTCGAAAGGTTTGGGCGCTCCTGTTGGTTCACTTTTGGTCGGAGAAAAAGAATTTATACGTAAAGCTAGAAGAATAAGGAAAGTATTTGGTGGTGGAATGCGTCAGGCTGGATATCTTGCCGCTGCAGGTATTTATGCACTTGATCATAATGTTGATCGCTTGAAGGAAGATCATCAGCGTGCGACAAAGATCGCTGCGATAATGAATTCATTAGGCTATGTTGAAAATATTTTGCCGGTAGAAACGAATATTATTATTTTTAATTTGATAGCTAAAATAAATCCGGCTGTGTTTATTCAAAAATTAGCAGATCAGAATATTAAAGCGGTCGGATTTGGGAAACAGGCTATCCGGCTTGTAACTCACCTCGATTTTACAGATGATATGCTTACCGAAGTTGAGCGGGTTCTTAAAAATATTGAATCTTAAAAAATAGCCTTTTTGAAAAAGCTAATCTGGTTCATGGAGGCGTTTAATAAGATGAAGGCATGATTTTTGAATTTAGTGCTAATAACTTTAACTGAACTTTGTTTAACATCTTAATACGAATGCAAATGAAACATTTAATCATTTTATTTCTTCTGCTATCTTCTTTTTCATTCGCTCAAGATTTAACGGTGCTGAAGGCGACCAAGCAAACTATTAATTCAGGAGCATCTCCGACTTCTACTTCAAACTATTTGGTAGAGATAAAAAAAACAAAGAAGTGCAAATTGTCTATTGATTCAATTATTAATGTCTATACCCAGAAGTTGGTTCCGTTTAATACTGTGAAAGTCGATAATGCGGATTTCGTTTCTCCAAATTATCAACCTGTAAAGGCATCAGCTATCAAAGAGAAGGGTGTTTATCAGCTTACATTTGCTTCAATGAAAAATAGAGGTAGCGGCAGACCGGGAACACCAATGAATTTGGTAGTGCCTGTTGCTGAATTTTCGCAGGGTGCAGTTATTCATTATACAATTGGAAAGAAGAAAAAACAATTGCTTATTGAATCCTTTGAGCAATTAGAAACAATAAATGCTCCTTAGTTTGTACAAGTGAAGATGAAAGCTGGGGGAATGTTCATCGGAGTGAAATTAAGATCTACATTTTTAAAGATACTCTTCAATCTTTTATATGCGTTCAATGAATATTGATATTGAATGAACGCACCTTTTTTGCTCAATACTTTTAACGCAATTGAAAGAATAGAATCCACAATCTGGTTTGGAATCATCGCAAAAGGCAAAGACGAAACAATGTAGTCCGCCTCTGTAATATTATATTGTGATAAATAATACTCCAGTTTTTCGGCTGAGTCGCAGATGATCTTTATTCTGGCATCTTTAATTTGATTTAGCGTTTCGCAAAATTCTGTGTTGATCTCAAATACCAATAGTATAGAATCTGATGGCATTCTTCTTAGAAGTTCATGGGTGATCATTCCGGTGCCGGGCCCAAATTCAACAATACACTTTATATTCTCAAAGTTGATGGGGTCGACCATCTTTTTTACTAAAAACTTAGAGCTGGGCGCAATTGCCCCAATGTTCTTGCCTTGCTTTAAAAATTCAGAAAAAAATTCTTTCTTGCCCAAACCCGCTATTTTTTAGTTATACAAATTAAGCGATAAATAATCGGATTGTGAAATTTAAAAGAGTTCTGTTTGTTTACCGAAATTCACACTGTTTTCATGCTTAATTAACCAGCGTTTTCTCCACATACCTCCTGCATATCCTGTAAGGTTACCATTGCTGCCAATAATGCGATGACAAGGGATGATGATTGCTATTGGATTGTTGCCATTTGCGTTACCGACAGCACGTGTTGTATTTTCGTCTCCCAGCATTTTTGAAATGTCTAAGTAGGAGTTTGATTTTCCAAATGGAACAGTTTGCAGTGTTTGCCAAACGCGTTTTTGAAATACTGTTCCTTCCGGATTTATTTTTATACCAAACTCTTTCCTGATTCCTGTGAAATACTCATCCAGTTGATAAGCAACTTCTTTGATTGATTCATGAATTTTGGCGGTTGGTTCAACTATTTCCTCTTTAAACAATAAGCTGACTAAGCCATCTTCATTTCCTTTTATTTCAAGAATTCCGATAGGAGAAGAGTAATATGCAGTATGGAGTTCCATATCTGCAAAATTAATCTTTTTTTTATGATTTATTTTTATTTCCGATAATAGGAAAGAATAAAAAAACCTATGGTCTCCCATAGGTTTGATTTTGTTATGCTTCCCTTGAGTAAAGCTAAAAACAATATTTATTTTCAGCAATCAACTTTGCAGAAATGTTTCTTCTGGCTTCTGTTGTATTTAATGGTTCCGTTTTTGTAAACCGTTTCATTCCCATTAACATTGCTCTTTGTTCATCACCTGAGGCAAAGCTATTAATCGCTTCTTTTCCTGATTTGTGTATTCTGTCTGCAGCATCGTTGATATAGACGCGCATTATGTCTATTTGTTCTTTGCACGCTGCTTCACCTTTTAAAGCGACAAGCTTTTCAACTCTTAATTGCAATGATTCAGATACATATGTTTCTATGATCATGTCTGCCAGGTTCATTAAGATCTCTTGTTCTTTTCCTAATTGCATCATCAGTTTTTGAACTGCCGCACCGGCAACCATTAAGACTGATTTTTTAAATCCGGCAACGTATTTCTTTTCGTTAGAAAATGTTGTTGTTTCTGTTTCTGAAAAATCTGGAATGGCCATTAGTTCAGCCGCAACTGCCTGAGCAGGACCCATTAAATCCAATTCGCCTTTCATTGCACGTTTTAACATCATGTCAACTGTCAGCATTCGGTTGATCTCATTTGTTCCTTCAAAAATACGGTTGATCCTTGCATCACGGTAAGCTCTATCCATTGGCGCTTCCGCGCTGTATCCCATTCCTCCGTATATTTGTACACCTTCATCAACAACGTAATCCAACACTTCCGAGCCATGTACTTTTACAATTGCAGCTTCAACAGCAAATTGTTCAACACCTTTTAATTTAGCTTTTGCTTCATCCATACCAGCGGCAATTAAAGATTTGGTAGCATCTTCAACGTTTTGACTCGCTCTGTAAATTGCCGATTCACTCGCGTAGATTCTGATTGCCTGCTCAGCTAGTTTGTAACGGATAGCACCGTATTTTGAAATTGATCTTCCGAACTGTTGACGATCGTTCGCATATTTTATTGAGAGGGTTGTCGTTTCTTTACTTCCTCCAATTGCAGCTCCCGCCAATTTGATACGACCAAGATTTAAAATATTTACAGCGATTTTAAATCCATTTTGTCTGTCTGATAATAAATTTTCTACAGGAACTTTACAGTCATTGAAAAATACCTGACGAGTAGAACTTCCCTTGATTCCCATTTTATGTTCCTCAGGGTTTAAAGAAATTCCACCAAATGATTTTTCTACGATGAATGCTGAAAGGTTTTCATCAGAATCAATTTTAGCAAATACCGTATACACGTCTGCAAATCCGCCATTGGTAATCCACATTTTTTGACCGTTCAGAATGTAATGTTTCCCGTCTTCTGTTAATTTTGCATTTGTTTTGCCAGAGTTTGCATCAGAACCTGAACTTGGTTCTGTTAAGCAATAAGCGGCTTTCCATTCACCACTTGATAATTTGGGAATATATTTTGCTTTTTGTTCAGCTGTTCCATAATATAAAATCGGCAATGTTCCGATTCCGGTATGGGCAGAGATAGCAACGGCAAATGAATGACCTGCACCTAATATTTCAGTTGCGAGCATAGAAGTCGTGAAATCTTTACCGAATCCACCAAATTCTTCCGGAACAGAAATCCCCAACAATCCTAATTCTCCTGCTTTGTTTAGCAAGTCAACCATTAGTCCTTCTTCTTGTGCATCAATACGATCTAATTTATCCCAAACATTTTGAGCTAAAAAATCATGACAGGTTTCTGCAATCATTAATTGTTCTTCATTCCATTCTTCAGGAATAAAAACATCTTTTGCTTCTGTTTCTTTGATTAGGAATTCTCCTCCTTTTAATGTTGTCATAGTGTTTTGTATAAAGTTTTTTATTTTTTAGAGCATTTCGAATATGCCTGCAGCACCTTGTCCGGTTCCTACACACATACTAACTATTCCATATTTTTGTTTTCTTCTTTTTAATTCACTGAATAATTGAACCGACAATTTCGCTCCGGAACAACCTAGTGGATGTCCGAGTGAAATCGCTCCCCCATTTACATTTACAATATCCTGGTTGATGTTTAATTCTCTGCAAACTGCTAATGATTGGGAAGCAAAGGCTTCATTCAATTCAATTAAATCAATTTGGCCTAAATTCATTCCAGCTAATTTCAATGCTTTTGGAATAGCGGCAACCGGACCTATTCCCATGATGCGAGGAGGAACTCCGGCTGCAGCAAAACTAACCATGCGTGCAATTGGTTTTAAATTATTTTCTTTTAAAAATTTCTCGCTGACAATCATTACAAATGCTGCTCCATCACTTGTTTGTGAAGAATTACCAGCTGTTACACTTCCATTTGCATCAAACACCGGTTTTAGTTTTCCGAGTGCTTCAAGCGTTGTGTCTGCACGCGGACCTTCATCTGTATCAACAATAAAGTCGCGTATTTTTTTCTTTTCATTTTCATCAACATAGGTTTCAGAAATTTTTATTGGAACGATCTCATCTTTAAATTTCCCTTCTTTGATTGCTTTCATTGCTTTCAGGTGAGAGTTAAGTGCAAAGGCATCTTGATCCTCACGGCTGATTTTATATTCATTCGCAACGGCTTCTGCAGTTAAGCCCATTCCCCAATAATGATCGGGATGTGCAAGTGCAACTCCTGCATGCGGCACGATTCGCCATCCACCCATTGGAATTAAACTCATACTTTCGGCTCCCCCGGCAACGATACAATCGGCCATACCAGCATTTATTTTTGCCGCAGCAATAGCAATAGTTTCTAAACCGGATGCGCAATAACGGTTCACTGTCATTCCGGAAACTTTGTCTGTATTGAATGCCATTAGAGAAATAAATCTTGCCATGTTTAAACCTTGTTCTGCTTCAGGCATTGCGTTTCCAACAATCAAATCGTCCACCTGATCGTGTGCAATGTTTGGAACACTTGCCATCAAATGTTTTATTACATCTGCTGCGAGATCATCAGGACGTGTGAATCTAAATCCACCTCTTGTTGCTTTTCCAACTGCGGTTCGAAAACCAGCTACAATATATGCGTTCATATTTTATTAGATTTGAGATGTTAGACCTGAGATATTAGATTTGTTCTCAGGCCTTTTCTAAATATTGCTTTTGTAAAGTGTTTTGAAATGTATATGGCATTTTTGGTATTTCCTCAATCGGTTTCAAGAGAGACGCTAGTGTTTCATCTGAAATTAGATTTAGTTTATTTGAAATGATTAATTGTGTTTGCAACTCATAAGATGAACCATTCGCAATTCCAAGGAAATGAATGAACTCTTTATTGGAATTTCGACCAGCACCTTCTGAAATATTTGATGGTATTGAAATGGCAGATCTTTTTATTTGTGAAGTCAGACCATAAATCTCTTCTTTGGGAAATTTAGAAGTTGCTTTATAAACTTCAACAGACAAGTCCATCACCATGTGCCAAATTTTTAACTCTTTTAAATTATGCATAATTACTTTAATGTTTATTATTTTGTTCTACCTATCTAAAATCTCATATCTCCAGTCTCAAATCTAATTACGTAAGATTTTACCACCTGTAATTATACTTTGTAAACGTTCTAAGGTTTTTCTTTCTCCACAAAGAGATAAAAATGCTTCACGTTCTAAATCCAATAAGTATTGTTCGCTTACTAAAGTTGGACTTGATAAATCACCACCACATAATACGTAAGCTAATTTCTGTGAAATTTTTACATCGTGCTCGCTTATATAATGTCCAGACATCATTGAATTTGCACCTAAATAAGCTAATCCCAATGCTTGTTTTCCAAGTACACGTATATCTTTGCGAGCAGCAGGTTTGGTATATCCTGCTTCAGCGATTTCTATACAATTTAATTTTGCTTCAGATAAGACTCTGTTGCGGGAAATCACGACTACATCTTTTCCTTTTCTTAAATATCCTAGATCAAATGCCTCGTAAGCTGATGTTCCAACTTTTGCTTGTCCGATAGTTAAAAAGCGATCACGGAAATTATTTAATTCGATATCACCTTCTTGCAATTCATCTGATAAGCGGACTGCGAATTCTTTTGTTCCGCCACCACCCGGAATTAAGCCTACTCCGAATTCTACCAGTCCCATGTATGTTTCCGAATGAGCAACAACTCTGTCGGAGTGCATACTCATTTCACAAGCACCGCCCAAAGCCATGTTGTGTGGAGCTACAACAACCGGAATGGAAGAATAGCGAACACGCATCATGCTGTTTTGAAATGTTTTAATTGCAAAATTCAATTCATCATACTCTTGTTCAACAGCCATCATAAAGATCATTCCTACATTTGCACCTGCAGAAAAATTAGCACCTTCGTTAGAAATAACCAAACCTCGGAAATCTTTTTCAGCAATCTCAATTGATTTGTTGATACCCTCGATTACTTCTGCTCCGATGGAATTCATTTTTGTATTCCACTCGAGATTCACAATTCCATCGCCGATATCCGTAAGTGTTGCACCCTTATTTTTCCAAACCGTTTTGTTTGCGCGGATAGTATCTAAAATGATAAACGCTTCTGTACCCGGAATAACTTTATACGATTTAGAAGGAATGTCATAGTATTTTTTGCTGCCATTTTCAGCTTTATAGAAAGTAGATGCTCCTGAAGAAAGCATATCATATATCCACTGTGCAGGTTTATTTCCTGCGGTTTCCATTGCTTTTACGGCTTCCGCAACACCTAGTGAATCCCATGCTTCAAACGGTCCGAGTTCCCATGCGAAACCGGCATTCATTGCCGCATCAATTTTATAAAGCTCATCTGTTATTTCAGGTATACGATTGCTCACATAAGCAAAAAGTCCATAAAAAGAAGTGCGATAAAATTCACCGGCTTTATCTGTTCCTGCCAGTAGTACTTTCATTCGATCACGCAAGTTGTCTATTTTTTTTGTCGCTTCCAGTGTCGCAAATTTCGCTTTTGCTGATAGTTTATATTCGAGTGTTTTCAGGTCTAATGAATGAATCTCTGATTTTCCATTTGCGCCTTTTACTTTTTTGAAAAATCCTTGTTCAGTTTTACTTCCAAGCCATTTATTCTCCACCATTTTTGAAACATAAGAGGGAATCTGGAAGGCCTCAATTGCTTCGTCATCCGGACAGCTTGCAGAAACACCATTTGCTACATGCATCAATGTGTCTAATCCAACAACATCACAAGTTCTAAATGTCGCTGATTTTGGCCGACCCAATACGGGACCGGTTAGTTTATCGACCTCGTCAATAGTTAATCCCATTTTTTCAACAGTGTGAAATAAACTCATGATTCCGTAAACACCAATCCTGTTAGCGATAAATGCGGGCGTGTCTTTACACAATACAGTTGTTTTTCCTAAATATAATTCACCATAGTTCATTAAAAAGTCAACTACCTCGGGTGATGTTTTTGGAGTTGGTATGATTTCTAATAAGCGCAAATATCGGGGAGGGTTAAAAAAGTGTGAGCCGCAGAAATGTTTTTGAAAATCTTCACTTCTTCCTTCATTCATATGGTTAATGGGAATACCTGAGGTATTGGATGTAATCAATGTTCCCGGTTTACGGTATTTTTCTACATTTTCAAAGACTTGTTTTTTGATATCTAAACGTTCGATCACCACCTCAATGATCCAGTCGCAGGTTGCAATATCTTTCATATTGTCATCAAAATTACCTGTTGTTATACGTTTCGCAAATGCTTTGCGATAGATAGGAGAGGGGTTAGACTTTAAAGCAAATACTAAAGCATCATCCACAATTTTATTCCGTGATTTTTTATCGGCAGCTGCATCCTTCGGCACAATATCCAGTAGAATCACTTCCACACCAATATTTGCGAAATGGCAAGCAATCCGACTTCCCATTACACCCGAACCAAGAATGGCTACTTTTTTTATAGATCTGTTCATAGTATTAAGAGTTAACCAAGTTTCAAAAGTTTATTTTTTTCTTCTGCTATTAAAATAATATCGTCTACGGTTTTGAAAAATTCATCTATTTTATTTTTGCCGATCTTTTTTTCTATCTCCGTATTAAAATTACGTACAATTTTTTTAGCAAGCTCTTTATTTTCTTTTCCTTTTTGTGTTAAAAGGATCTTTACTTTTCGTTTGTCATCTTTGTCTGCTTTTCGGATGATTAACTTTTCATCTTCCAGTGCTTTCGTGATTCTTGAAAGAGATGTACTTTCCATGCCTAGTCTAGGTGCGATTTCGGAAGCGTAAGCACCTTCATTACTATCAATGTTTAGCAAGAAGTGACCTATTGCTATACTTGCGCTATGTTGTGCCGCTTCCGCATTGTACATGCGGCTAATGATCTGCCAAGCAGTTTTTAATTTCGAATCAACGGTTTCTGTGTGCTTTTTTGACATTGTTTTACAAATATATTGATAGTTTTATATTATGCAAGCATAATATAAATAATTTTAATGATCCTCCTCTTTGTCCTTTTCTTGCCTACATTTGTACTTTATTTATAAAGATGGAGATTCAATATATTTCTGAGATCATAGGTACAGGCTTTTTTGCCATTTCAGGAGCTTTGGCAGCCAATGATAAAGCTCAGCCTGATTGGTTTGGTGCTAGTTTTATTGGATTTATTACTGCCATTGGTGGTGGTAGTTTAAGGGATATTCTTTTGGGAAGTCATCCATTGGTTTGGGTTAGCGATATCAACTTTGTTTATGCCATTATTGCTGGTGTTATTTTGGCAAGTATTTTCTTCAAAACACTTATTAAACTTAGAAGAACCTTTTTTTTGTTTGATACTTTAGGTATAGCTTTGTTTACTATTGTCGGGACAGAAAAAGCGATCAACCTGGGCTTAAATCCCATCATTTCAGCGATTATGGGTATGTTTTCTGCTGTAATGGGCGGAGTGATCCGCGATTTGCTGACGAACGAAATACCTATTATTTTTAAAAAAGAAATCTATGCGACCGCCTGTCTGGCCGGTGCAATTTTATATTTGTTTCTTGATTATTTGGGCTGTGAGCGAAATGTAAACTTTCTTTCTTCAGCGTTGCTAATAATGATGATCCGGATTGTTGCAGTTAAGAAAAATTTGAGTATTCCTAAATTTATAAAAGAAAGAAAATGAGTACCACTCCCAAAATAATATACATATACGACCCATTGTGCGGCTGGTGTTATGGTTTTTCTCCCGTTATCAGAAAGATTGAAGGTGAATACAAGGATAAAATTGATTTTGAAATTATTAGTGGTGGAATGGTGATTGGAGAAAGGGAGGGCTTGATCGGAGATTTTGCTGATTATATCTTAAAGGCATTACCTCGTTTAGAAGAACTGACAGGAGTCAAATTCGGAGAGCCATACTTATCCCAATTGAGAAACAAAAGTTTATATCAGTCTTCGCTCAAACCAAGCATTGCAGTTGAGGTATTTAAGTCTTTCAATCAAAAAGATGCAATTGTTTTTGCTTCATCTGTTCAAAAGGCTCACTATATTGATGGTAAAGATCTTGGTGATGAACAGGTTTATCTTGACTTAATTCGACCTTATTCGATCGATCCGGAGGAGTATTTAAAGAGATTGACAAGTGATGATTATCGGTTGGAGACGACCACTCTTTTTAAAATGATACAGGAATGGGGAATCACCGGATTTCCAGCAGTAATTCTTGTTAAAAATGGGGAGTTTTTTCTGATCGCGAAGGGCTATGTAGATCAAATTAACCTGACAGCCACAATCGAAAAAATACTAGCTGATTCGTAAATAATAAAGGCTCAATTGATCATTGAGCCTTTATTTGATAGTAGCAAAATGGCGATTATTTGATACTGTTCGCTTTATTTATGAATTGTTGTCCGTTTGCAGAATCTCCCATATTCATATATGTCACGCCAATAAACTGGTATGCCGATTTATAATTCGGATCAATCTGTGTTACTTTTTTAAAACTTTCAATTGCAAGCATAAACATTTTGTTTGCATTTGCTAAATCTTTTTGAGCTTTATAAGCTTCACCCATCGCTCCATAAGCACTTCCGAGGTTACAGCGCGCATCTACATCATATTTATCAATATCTATAGCCTTCTGAAACGCTTTTGCTGCTTCAGCATAGTTACCGATAGAAAACAAACAAGTTCCTGCATTGTTGTGATACATTCCTTTTCCGGGATTCATTTCCAATGCTCTGTTGTAACTTTTGAATGATGCTTCGTAATTTTTTTGTTCGTAATAAATCCGCCCGGCAACATTGTGTGCATCCGGAAATAACTCATACAGATCCAATGCTTTTTTGATGCTTTTTTGAGCATTGATAAGTCGAAGTTCTCTTTCTTTCGGATCTTTAACTGCGTTCAGCGAATCTTTATTTGCAAGGTTGTTGGCATAGTAAAAAAGCATGTGCGCGCTGTTTGGAACGGTTTTTAGATCACGTCCGAATAAAGTCGTATCCGATTTCCAGTCTTTATTTCTCGAATAGGTTTTAGCAGAATATAAAATCAGGATCAGTCCGGTTACAATCAATAGTGATTTATTTATGTTGAAGATGGATCCTGTTTTTAATGCAGTCTCTGTACTATTTATCTTGAATAATTTTGACAATAAAAAGACAGACGCCATACAAAAGGCGATAGAGGGGAAGAAAAGAAGACGTTCGGCCAGATGTGTCCCGATTAGCATAAAAATATTTGATGCCAAGGCCATTGCTGCTAGATAAAAGAGAATGCAAAAGGATACTATATGTTTTTCTTTTATTTTTTTTATTGCATAATAAAGCAGGAAGACATGCAAAATCAAAGCGAATAAAAACCCACTATTAGCCAATGACGTAACAATTGGAATTGTGTTGAAGGAATAGTCGGAACATAAGGGATATGGAATAAGCATCAATAAAAAATATTTCCCTAAGATCATTATTGCAGTTGCTTTTTGTTGTATCAGATCACTTGTGTATAATAAAGAATTATCGATCACCGGAATGTTTTTAATCCCGATACTGCCAATGATCTTTACGTGAAGTATCATATACAGTATGGCAGCTGCAGCTAATAAGCCTGTTATTTTTAAGTTTTTTTTAAGTGGTGTTTCAGTAAAAAAGTAAATAAATAAAGGAGCTATTGCCACATATACAATTGCTGATTCTTTTGAAAGTAAAGCTAAAAAGAAGCAAAGTAACGTCCCGATCAGCATTCCTATTTTATTAGAGCTTACGTATTTTGAAATACACACTAACGAAAGCAATAAGAATAGCATGCTGGAAAGCTCGTCACGACTTTTAATATTTGCGACTACTTCTGTATGAATAGGATGAGCAGCAAATAACAAGGCGGTAATAAATAAAAGATAAATATTGATTTTTGTGTAACGGATTAGCACAAAAAACAACAAAACGCAAACAAACGCGTACATCAATACGTTGATTAGGTGATGGAAGTGAGGATTATTCGGTGATAATTGCCATTCAATAGCAAACATTACTTTTGTTAAAGGACGATATAAATTTTTTTCGTTATTTCCATAACCTTCTCTGTAGCTCGATGTGAATATTTCTTTCAACGAAGAGGTTCCCCCTTTTGTGAGTTGGTTTTCTTTAATAACGGAATAGTCGTCCAAAACAAACTGGTGCTCGAGTGTATTTGAATATAAAAGGAATGCAAAGAGTGCAATCACAAATGAAAGTGTAAAAACTAACTTTCTGTCAAAAGCGAACGGCTTGTACTCCGGTTTAATTTTCGGCTCGTGGGCCTTGTGCTTTGCGTTGTTGCTCTTTTTTGTTGACATAATATTATTCGGTACCGAATATTTTATTTAACAAATCTTTATTTGCTTCCATTATTATTTTTCTTTTTAATGAAAGCTTAGGAGTCATTTCATTTTTCTCGATGCTCCATTCGCGTGAAAGTAATTCAGGTCGCTTTATTGTTTCGTATTGTGCTAAGGTTTTATTAGCTTTTTCAACTTCTTGAAGAATGCGCGCTTTAATAACGGGGTTATTAATCATTTCTTCGTTGGTAGTATATTCTATGTCTTTGCGTTTGCAATATTCTTTTAAAAATGCAAAAGCTGGAACAATAAAAGCAGATGCATATTTTTGATTTTCTCCAATCACCATTACTTGTTCAATGAATGGTGATTCTTTTAATTTGTTTTCAATCATTACTGGCGCAATGTATTTTCCTCCAGATGTTTTAAAAATTTCTTTTTTACGATCAGTAATTTTTAAAAATCTTCCTTCTTCCAAAATTCCGATGTCACCTGTATGAAACCAACCATCTGCATCAATCGCTTCTGCTGTAGCATCAGGACGATTATAATAACCCAACATAACATTTGGACCTTTTACTAAAATTTCTCCATCTGGAGCAAACGATACAGTAACTTTATCTAGAATCGTTCCAACGGTTCCAAATTTAATTCCGTTTGGTAGAAAATTATTTACCGCAACAACTGGTGAAGTTTCAGTTAATCCGTATCCTTCCAGCACAATTATTCGTGCCGCACAAAAAACTCTTGCTAATCGAGGTTGTAATGCTGCTCCACCTGAAGCAACTGCAACAACTTTTCCTCCCAATGCTTCTCTCCATTTATTGAAAATAATTTTATTGGCTATTTTTAGTTGGAATTCATACCACCAGCCATTTACAGCGTTTAATTCATAACGCAATCCTAAATCAAGTGCCCAGAAAAATAATTTCTTTTTAATTCCAGTTAGATCTTCTCCCTTTGCTACAATTTTATCGTATACTTTTTCTAATAAACGCGGAACAGTCCCAAATACCTGAGGTTGTATTTCTTTTAAATTATCACCAATCGTTTCCATATTTTCAGCATAATATACTGATATACCTAAATAAAAATAGAGTGTCGAAAGCATCCGTTCGTAAACGTGATTCAAAGGCAAGAAGCTAAGTGCTATCCAGTTTGATTCAAACGGGGCTAAAACTTGGCTCGCAATTGAGTTACTTATTAAGTTATTATGAGAAAGCATAACACCCTTTGGATTTCCAGTTGTTCCTGATGTATATAAAATGGAAAACAAATCATTTGGAGTAATGCTATTTTTAATTACTTCAATTTCTTTCGCTTTCGGATTTTGTTTTCCATCATTTACTAGGTCCATCCAATTTTTTGCTCCATCTACGTTATTAAAAGTATAAATACCTTTTATAGACGGCACGCTAGCAGAAGCAGCTTTTACTTTTGAATACAATTCAGAACTAGAAACAAAAACATATTTAATTTTTGCATCGTTTAAAATGAAAGTTAAATCGTGTTCGCTCACAGTTGGATAAATTGGAACACTAACTGCTCCAGATTGTTGAGTTGCAAAATCAACAAAGTTCCATTCGGGACGATTGTTTGCTATAATGGCAATTTTATCTTCTCTCTCTAATCCTAAATTATGTAAACCATAACTTAAGTTATTTACATACTCAATAAACTCTTGAGTAGAATAAGTTCTCCATTTACCATTTTCCTTTGCTCCTAATGCGTTTGGCTTGTTATATTTTTCTTGGAGTTGAGGAAGAATATCGAATACCCGAGTTATAGCCATGGAATGTTTTTTTTTCTGTTTAATGAGTTTCTTCTGAATTGCTTACTTTTACATTACCAAAAATAAAATAATTTAGTGATAATCAACAATAAAAGTGAAAGCAAATGAAAACTAAACTCACACAAATTTTATCGATTGATTTTCCCCTAATCATGGCACCAATGTTTTTAGTGAGTAATAAAGAGATGCTCGTTGAAGGTATGAAAAGTGGAATAGCGGCAGCTTTTCCATCCTTAAATTATCGGAATGGGAATGAGTTAGAGTTGATATTGGATGAGTTGAATAATGAAAAATCAAGGGTTTCGGTAAACGGAACCTATGGTGTTAATTTGATCGTCCAAAAAACAAATCCTCTGTATGACAAGCATTTAAAGATCTGTGTAGCCAAAAAAGTACCCTTTTATATTACGTCTTTGGGAAATCCTCAGCAAGTTATTGAACAAGCCCATGCTTACGGTGCAAAAGTTTTTTGTGATGTGACCAATCTGGAGCATGCAAAAAAATGTGCTGAGTCGGGCTGTGATGGATTTATTGCTGTTGGTCAAGGTGCTGGTGGTCATGCCGGACCGAATCCATTACAAATTTTGGTTCCTGCATTGCTTCAAACCTTTCCTAACATACCTGTTATTGCTGCCGGTGGAATTGCGGATGGTGCGGGTATTTTATCTATGTTGTCGTTAGGTGCTGCAGGGGTTTCAATTGGAACGCGTTTTATTGCAAGTACCGAAGCCGGGGTAAGTAATGAATATAAAAATGCAATAGTTAATTCCGATATGACTGACATTGTTCTTACTGAAAAGATTTCTGGGACTCCCTGCACAATAATTAATACGCCGTTTGCAAAGAAAATAGGATACAAACAAAATTGGATGGAGCGAATGTTGTCGAATAATTCCACAACAAAAAAGTATTTCAAGATGTGGGTGCAACTCAGTGGGATGAAAAAGCTAGAGCAATCCGTTAAGCCCGGGAATTATCAAACCTTATGGTGTGCTGGACAAAGTGTTGAGTTGATAAATGATATACTGCCTTGCTCAGAAATTATTAATAGATTGAAAAAGGAAACCTCCGCCGCTTTTGGAACTTTGTCGGAAGCCATTAAATAAACCCATTCTTGTTTAATATTACTTTAGTTTGTTTTGAAACAGATTTTTAATTCTTGTGTTCTGATTATCAGCATGTTATATTTTTGTGTGTCGATGTATGCTATTAATTTATCGTTAAACAATATTAATATAGCGACAAATATTTGTTTTGTATCAGGAAAAGTGTACTTTTGTATTGTACTTAGTTCAAGTAAATATATTTGTTGAAGGAGTTCTTGCTGTTGACAAATCAACAACTGATCCTTTACAAAAAGCCATTGCCCAAGGCAATTTTTAATAATTAGATTTAGTTTAGAGAAATTTGTCTAATTAAGTAAACTCCCATTGCAGAAATGCAATGGGTTTTTTCTTTAAAAACCGGTAAGTCAGAAAAGCACTTTTTTTAATATCGTATTTTTTAATTTCTTGTTGTAATTGAATAAATTTTTTCCGTACTTGTTTTCTTTTTACCTGAACTATTTTAATTATGCAATCCAAAGCTACAAGCCCAGAGGAGTATCTATCTGAATTACCTGAAGACAGGATTGAACCGCTGAAAAAGTTACGAAAAGAGATTCTGAAAAATCTCCCGAAAGGTTTCATCGAATGTATAAATTACGGAATGATCGGTTATGTTGTTCCTCATTCTGTTTATGGTGATGGCTATCATTGTGATCCGAAGTTACCATTGCCTTTTGCCGGTCTTGCCAATCAAAAGAATTTTATTGCATTTTACCACATGGGCATTTATGCTGATCCAAAATTGTTGAAATGGTTTACAACAGAATATCCAAAGCACACCGATGCGAAGTTGGATATGGGTAAAAGTTGTATCCGTTTTAAAAAGCCGGAACAGATTCCATTCAAATTGTTTGGTGAATTAATGACTAAGGTTAGTGTGAAAGAATGGATCAACACCTATGAATCGGCATATAAGCCCGCAGCGAAGAAAAAGTAAATAAGAGTTCGTCAGAGCCTGAATCCAAGTGAAAAATTCAAATGCCCATCTCTGATATTCAGATCATTTGATTTGTCATTTCCGTCATAATGCAATCTGGAGATTCCATATTTATATTTGATCTCAAAATAAACTGCTCTTGCTGAATTTCTGACATTATATTGTAAGCCTAATCCTACATGGAAATAAGAATTTAATCCTTTCAATAATAATTGATTTTCAAAATCGATATTGTCTTTTGCATCAAATACGGTTATACCTGTAGAGTCGTTAGAAATAATGCTGTAAGAGCTGAATATGTATCTGGCTCCAATACCTCCTATAAAATAAGGAGAATAAAAATGTTCTTTTTCTGAATTGAATGGGATCTTAATCGATAAGGGCAGCTGTACTTCCTGAATGCTTATCTCATGAAGATAAGCGTATGTTTGGTCGAAAAGATAAGTATAGTTGTTTTTTTTATAATATCCCTTAAACATGAATCCGGTGCTTTGGTATTCTAATCCAATCAATAGATGCGCATTTCTTCCCATAAGAATTTCTGATTGATAGGATGCTGCAAAACCTAATTTTGCTTTCGTTCCTTTCGTATGTTCGGGATGATTCTGATAAAATGATTTTATAAGACCAGCACTCAGGTGATGCTTTACTTTCCCTTTTCGATAGGGCATTACTTCCTGTGAAAAAGAAATTATCGGGAGAAGCATTAACAGTAATAGAAATTCCCTGAAACGGTATTTTGACCTCTTCATGTCACTGATTTTTATCTGACTCAATGCGCTCATTTTATATTTTTGTAATCGCAAACACATTATTTTTTCTCGTAAACTTGTTCCCCATTTAAAAATGTGAAAAGTACTTTTGTTTCAGGCGTTTTATCTATTTCACATTTCATGATATCGTTTTCCAGAATTACAAAATCTGCAAACTTTCCAATTTCAATACTTCCTTTTTCTTTTTCTTCAAAATTAGCAAAAGCACCCCAGATCGTCATTCCACGTAAAGTATTTTCTCGCGATAGGGCGTTCTCCATTTGAAAGCCATTTTGAGGAAATCCTTTAAGGTCTTTTCTTGCTACTGCTGCGTAAAAAGTATACATCGGATTAATATTCTCCACAGGGAAATCGGTGCCAAGGGCAATCATTCCTGCTGCTTTTAATAACTCATTATAAGCATAAGCCTCTTTCACACGATCGTCTCCTAATCTGTCTTTTGCCCAATACATATCGGAGGTAGCGTGTGTTGGTTGCACAGATGGAATGATAGCTGAGTAGAAACTTAAATCATCTTTATTGATCACTTGGGCATGTTCTATCCGCCATCTGGAAAGGATTGGTGCCGGACTTACAGTACTCTTCGAAACAAGATTTTTCAAATAGATCTTGGATATTAATCTCGAAGCCGAATCCCCAATGCAATGTGTATTCATTTGAAATCCTTTGCCGTAGATCATTGCCGCTGCACTGTCGTAGTGTTCAGCTTTGCTTAACAAAAATCCTTGTTGCTCCGGTTTGTCAGAATAGGGGTGAAGCAGGCAGGCGCCCCGCGATCCTAAGGCGCCATCGGCATAGAATTTAAATGAACGGACATTTAATTTATCTGTTTTATAGGGGCCTGTTTTTAAATAAAAATCAGCATTCTCTTTATTATCGGTCAACATTGCATAAATGCGCATTTTTAACTCACCACTCTTTTGGAGTTCATCAATGTTGTCGATTATTTTCTTCTCTAAGCCGGCATCATCAACAGTTGTCAGTCCTACTGCAAAACAATTTTTTTGAGCGGCAAGCAAGGCATTTTTAATGGACTCTTTTGATGGTTTTGGAATCTCTTTTTTTACTAAGTCAACGGCATTGTCAACTAATATACCGCTTGTTATGGATAATGGATAATGAATGGGTTTTTTTTCACCTCCGTTTTCGAATTTCAGCCAATCATATTTTTCACCTTCATCTTTTGTGATTAAATCGATTTCAATGATCCCTCCTGAAACTTTTGTATCAAGTCCGATCTTTGCTTTTTTTAGTGCGGCACCATTCGCGACTGCGGCATGTCCGTCAATACGTTCCAGGAAAACGGGGGTATTCGGGAAAAGTTTTTCAAGTTCATAGCGTGTTGGGTATTCTTTAATATCCCAATCGTTTTGATCCCAGCCACGTCCAATGATCCATTCTGATTTGTTTATTTTAGCGTATTCAATTACTTTTTCAATTACTTCGTCAAACGATTTAGTTCCTACCAGATTTAACGTTTGTAAACCTTCCCCATAGCCATAAAAGTGACAGTGCGAATCGATGAACCCGGGATAAACGGCTTTGCCTTTTGCATCCAGGATCTTATCCGACTTGTATTTAGAAAAAATCTCTTCATTTGATCCGATGGCAACAAATTTCCCATCTTTAACAGCAAAACATTCTGCATTAGAAAAAGAAGAATCGACCGTGTAAATCATTCCGTTATGTAAGATCAGATCTACCGATTGTTTCGAGGAACAGGATGCAATAAAAAAAATCAATATAAAAAATATACTTTTTTCGAGAAGAGAAGTACGTTTTATGAATTGATATTTGTAGCGTGATACTTGCATTTATTTACGAATTGTTGTTGTTGCGTTTGCCTGAACGGTTGGCATTATTACGATGTCATTAATATTTACATGTGCCGGTCTGGAGGCCACCCAGAAAACAGTTTCAGCAATATCTTCCGGTAGCAAAGGTTCTAATCCTTTGTATACATTTTTTGCTCGTTCTTCATCACCGTTAAAACGGACGATGGAAAATTCTGTTTCCACCATTCCTGGATTTATTGCGGTTACTTTAATATTATGAGGAAGCAGATCAATTCGCATTCCTTTGTTCAAAGCATCAACGGCATGTTTTGTCGCGCAGTATACATTCCCGTTTGCATACACTTCTTTTCCGGCAATGGAACCAATGTTCACAATGTGGCCATATCCATTATGTATCATAAGTGGTGCAATGTTTCTGGTTATATATAATAATCCTTTAATATTTGTATCGATCATTCGTTCCCAGTCATCCGTGCTGCCTTCCTGAATAGTGCCTAAGCCGGCAGCAAGTCCTGCATTGTTTAGTAAAACATTGATTTTTTTCCAGTTTTCGGGAATGGAATTGATTGCTGTCTCAACGGCTTTTGAAATTCGGACATCAAAGTTTAATGGAAGGACTTCAATTTTATAAGTAGAAGTGAGGTGATTGGAAAGTTCCTCAAGTCGATCTTTTCTTCGTCCTGTAATAATTAAATTGTATCCGTTTTTAGCGAATAATTCAGCCGATGCTTTCCCGATTCCTGAGGTTGCACCGGTAATAAATGCTATTTTATTCATGATTTCAGTATTCATTTGTGTTCTTACAAATATACGATTTACATTAATGTTTTGTCCAACAAAAAAGCAGTGACAATTGCCACTGCTTTTTTGATCGATATTCATTATTAATTATACATGTACATTTAGTTTACTATGTTTTTTACTGTAACCAAAGTAAATTAAAAGACCGACAAGCAGCCATATTCCGAATCCAATCCAATTGGATAATCCTAGTTCTGCCATCATGTAAAGACAGCTTGTTAGTCCTAGCAGTGGGATGAGTGAAAGATTTTCAACATATGCCCATACAACCAATCCTATTGAAATTAAAATAAAGATCCACATGGGGATCTTGTGTTTAAATAAACTGAATCCGGATTCAAATTTCATGTCTTCAGCAATCGGAAGATTTTGAACTAAATCCGAATAAGCATTCTCATCTAATCCGCTCATATATGTTTCAATATCATTGTTATTAGCTGCGAATTTTGCACTGTCAGACGAAATTAAATACGTTTTCATATCATCTATTTGACTTTCATTTAATGATGTTACAATAGTAGTTGCATCATTCATTTGTTTTTCATTTGTCAAAAATGCAACAGTTGCATCTTTATTATATGTGAATGAAAGTACCACCGCAACAATAACCAAAACCGGCATAATAAATTTAGCATTGATATAGGGTGTTTTGAATTTTCCTCTCGGAATATCTTTTTTATTTTGCAAAACCAATACCCCTGCACACACCAAAACAAAAGCGAACAATGTTCCGATGCTACATAAATCTGTTACCATTGTCAAATTCATAAATAATGCAGGAACAGCTACAACGAAGCCCACAACGATTGTTGCAAAGGAAGGCGTTTTGTATTTGGGATGAATTTTCGAGAATTTTTTAGGTAGCAAACCATCACGACTCATGCTCATCCATATGCGTGGTTGCCCCATCTGGAAAACCAATAAAACACTTGCCATTGCTACTACTGCACTAACCGCAATAATTCCGGACATCCATTTTAAATTTAATTTTTCGAAAACAAATGCAAGTGGATCTCCTACATTTAGTTCGGAATAATTAACCATACCAGTAAGCACAAGTGCAATAATAACGTAAAGAACCGTACAAATAATTATTGCCCACATCATACCCCTTGGTAAGTCCCGTTGAGGGTTTTTACATTCCTCAGCAGTGGTAGAGATGGCATCAAAACCTATGTATGCAAAAAATACGGCCGACACACCTTTAAGTATTCCGCCTAATCCATTTGGAGCAAATGGATCCCAATTTTTTGTATCAACATAAAATACACCAACAGCAATGACTAATAAAATGATACAAAGTTTGATTACAACCATTAAATTACTTGCATTTTTTGACTCCTTCATTCCACGATATACTAGCCAAGTAATAAAAATAATGATCATTAATGCAGGCAAATCAGCTATAAGATGAAGTGGTCCAATAGTCGGTGCTGTTGTCCATGCAATATGCGCAGCTTGTGTCGCACTTGCCAGATTTTCAAATGTTTTTCCACTTTGCATGAGTGCAATTGCGTCATCGTAACCTTTTGAAGCGGTCAGGTAATCCATTTGAACCCATTGAGGAAGGTGTATTCCACCACTATTTAATAAGCCTGTAAAATAATCACTCCACGATATTGCAACTGTAATATTTCCTATCCCATATTCCATAATTAATGCCCAGCCAATAATCCATGCAATTAATTCACCGAATGCAACATAAGAGTACGTGTATGCACTGCCCGAAACTGGAACCATGGATGCAAACTCGGCATAGGCAAACGCTGCAAATCCACAAGCAATTGCTGTAAATAAAAATAGAAAAATAACTGCAGGACCACCGTCTGAACTTGCTTTTCCGATCGTGCTGAAAATACCTGCACCAATGATTGCGGCAATACCAAATGCTGCCAGATCCCTTACGCCTAAGTGTTTGCCTAATGAGTGTCCGCCTTCTTCCTCATCTTTTGCAACTTGCTTTAATATATCATGTACCGATTTTTTTCGGAATAAACTCTTGAAACTCATACTTGTATTTTTAATGTTATTGAACAAATTTAAACTAATTTATTAATCCAGTATTTTTTTAAAAAAAGGCATTGTCTTTAATAATTTTTCTTTGTCGTAAATGAAAATGCATGCAATGATCAAAAAAGGCAGTGCGATCATTCTGTAACGTGCTATTGCTCCCAAAATCGGAGTCGTTTCACCTATGATTAAAAATTGAAGGCATACAAATGAAAGACAAAATAAAACATATTTCCATTTAATGTTTTTTAATGGCTGAATGAAAAAGAGAATCACTACGAGTAGAATAAGAAGTAGCATAGATTCTATTGCTGCAAGTAACATCATTGGTGTTTTGACTTCCCACAAATACGGACGCAGCGTTGCGTTGATGAGCGCTTGCGGGCTGTTCTTTACTACAGAATAAAAGGTCGGATCCAGTTTGTTGATTAGAATCACACTTTTTGCCGGAGGAATCGGATTGTTGTTGGAGTCGCTAAGTTGACCGTTTGCTAATTGAATAAACTCTAACTGTTTTTGTGAAAGAGTTACTAACGGATTTTGAATGGCTGTAAAAGAATCGATGTTCATCCCGATCGTTCCGATAAATAAAAGAATCAAAAAATAGTTTAGAAATATTTTTTTTGAGCGATTTAAATTTGACCATATTAATAAAGCAATACTTGGTAATACAGCAATCCATACATAAAACTTAGATACTGCAAGCAATAAAGCTGCTCCCATAAAAAAAATAAGGGCTCTGAACTTGAACAATTTGTTGGAATAGTAGATGAATAATCCCAGTGTAAATAAGATTAAACCTTCTTTTAATACCCCGGAGCCCCAAAATAGCACCGAAGGTAGAAGAAATACAGCAAAAAGTAATTCCTTTTTTTTATCCTGCAATTCGGTAACAAATGTTTTATAAATAGCTGTCAGGCCTATCAATGAAAGAAAACAAATAACTACCGTATGAACATTGTAATATCCGAAAGAGAATATTCTTATAAAGGCATTGAAGCGGATAATCGTATGGCTGTCATTGTAAATACTAGCACCCGATTTTTGGGCCCAAAAATTCATCTGCGAGTAATATTGATCAAAGGCAAGCGTGTTATTTTTTATCCCGAATAACATTTTAAAATAGTCAGACGGATTTGTTTTTAAGCTGTCAAAAATGACTTTGCTGTCATCAAAATATTTGTAAATATCCGCTGTGACTCTTTCTGTGTAATAAAATGTATAGATCGCCCAAAGCGTAAATCCGAAAAGCAGTTTCAAGATAAATAGAATTGTAAGTCCGCGTTTAGAGATTCCATCCACGTTGAAGAAGTCCATCTTATGGATTAAAAAGATGAAAAGTGCTGAGTATGTTATCGTTAGTACTATTTCCAAGTTTTTTTTGCTGTTGAACGAGCTGAGAAAGCTATTTTGCTGATAAAAACGCGTAATTCGTAAAAATCAGAAAAATAAACGGAATATGCTTTTGCTAGTTATATTTTGTCCAAATATAGTAATTCAAAAACTGTTGAAAACTCCAAATAAATTATTCTGTGCAATAGAGTGGTTTTTGCGTAAATTTGAACTCTTCAAAAAGGATGTTTGCGGCCCGATTCTTAAACGGAATAGCTTAATATAAAATAATAATTAATAAAATATATGTCAACAACTGCACAAGATCAATTAACGACCGTTGAAACAGCGAAGAAATTAGGCTTATTACAAGATGAATATGAAAAGATCATAGCGATACTTGGGCGTGTGCCAAATTTTACCGAACTAAGCATCTTTTCAGTCATGTGGAGTGAGCACTGTTCTTATAAGAATTCAATTGTTTGGTTGAAAAAACTTCCTAAAAAAGGACCTTATATTCTTGCTGAAGCGGGTGAAGAAAATGCGGGATTGGTTGATATAGGTGATGGTTTAGGTTGCGCTTTCAAAATTGAATCTCACAATCATCCGAGTGCTTTGGAACCATACCAAGGAGCAGCAACAGGCGTAGGAGGGATCAATCGTGATATTTTTACAATGGGTGCTCGCCCGATTGCACAGCTGAATTCACTGCGATTTGGTGATATTAAATTGGAAAAAACAAAATGGCTTGTAAAGGGAGTTGTAAAAGGAATTGGAGATTATGGTAATGCTTTTGGTATTCCTTGTGTTGGCGGTGAAGTGTTTTTTGATGACTGCTACAATGTGAATCCACTGGTGAATGCGATGAGTGCAGGTATCGTAAAAGCCGGTGAAACGGTTTCTGCGACTTCTTACGGTGTTGGTAATCCTGTCTTTATTGTTGGATCAGCAACCGGAAAAGATGGTATTCACGGAGCAACATTCGCCTCTGCGGATATTACTGAAGATTCAGCAAAAGATCTGCCAGCTGTTCAGGTTGGGGATCCTTTTCAAGAAAAATTACTTTTGGAAGCAACATTAGAAGTAATAAAAACGGGTGCTGTTATTGGTATGCAGGATATGGGTGCGGCAGGTATCACTTGCTCAACCTCTGAAATGTCTGCAAAGGGCGAACATGGAATGGATATTTGGTTGGACAGAGTGCCTACTCGTCAGGCGAATATGCAACCATTCGAAATTCTTCTTTCCGAATCTCAGGAGCGCATGTTGATCGTTGTGAAAAAAGGAAGAGAGAAAGATGTTGAAAAAGTATTTGCTAAATGGGATTTAAATTGTGCGTTGATCGGACAAGTTACAGACACAAAACGTATTAAGTTTTATGTTGGTGATGAATTGGTTGCTGATGTTCCTGCTTTTGATCTTGTTTTAGGTGGCGGTGCACCGGTATATCACAGAGATTACAAAGAGCCAGCTTATTTTAAAGAAGCTCAAAAGTTTAATATCGATTCAGTTGAGGTTCCGAAAGATCTGAAAGCTGTCGCAGATTTTTTGATCTCCCATCCGAATATCGCATCCAAACAATGGGTCTATAATCAATACGATTCAATGGTTGGTACGGCAAACATGAGTACAAATGCGCCTTCTGACGCTGCAATCGTGAATATTAAAGGTACAAAAAAGGCGATTGCTCTGAAAGTAGATTGTAATGCACGCTATGTGAATGCCGATCCTGAAGTTGGATGTGCAATTGCTGTTTCCGAAGCGGCACGTAATATCGTTTGCAGTGGTGCTGAGCCTTCAGCAATTACCAACTGTCTTAATTTTGGAAATCCTTATAATCCTGAAGTATATTGGCAATTTGTGAATGTTATTAAAGGAATGGGAAGCGCGTGTATTAAGTTTGAAACCCCTGTTACCGGCGGAAATGTAAGTTTTTACAATCAATCTTCTTATGAAGGTCCTGTTTTTCCTACACCTACAATCGGAATGTTGGGAGTGATGAAAGACAAGGCGAACCGTATGACCTTGAATTTTAAAAATGAGGGTGATTCTATTTACCTAATCGGTAGTTCTAAAAATTGTATTAATTCTTCTGAATATTTATATTCTTTTCACAATGTAAAAAATACCCCTGCTCCGTTCTTTAATTTAGATGAAGAATACGAAGTTCAAAAGGCTGTAAAGACAATCATTAAAGAACGTGTTGTTCAATCTGCTCACGATTGTGCCGATGGTGGATTATTTATTACCTTACTAGAAAGTGCTATGACAAATGGTTTGGGCTTCGATATTAGTTTTGATTCCGAAATCCGTAAAGATGCATTTTTATTTGGGGAAGCTCAGAGCCGCGTTATTGTTTCGGTTAAAAAATCGGATGAAGATAAATTTATCGACCTGATGATGGCTTCCCGAGCTGAATTCGAATATCTTGGTGATGTGAAAGGAAACGAAATGATTGTTGATGACGAATCATTTGGTACTGTTGCCGCTGCTAAAAAGATCTTCGACAGCGCATTGGGTGAATTGTTAAAATAATTCTTTAATCTATGATAAACATAAGGTTCAACTATAATTGAAAGCTATGTTTATCATAGAATTAGTGTTAAGCAAATTTATTCCTTTATTACTTTTCTTGATACGGTCGTCTCTTTATTCTCTATTTGTATATAATACATCCCGTTTTTAAAATCAGAAAGATCAATGATTTTTTCTACATCCTTTTGATTGATCGTTTTAGAAAATAGTGTTTGTCCCAATGCATTCATGATATGTATATCACTATCAGCTGAAAGTCCTTTTAACGTTATTGTTGACGTTGTTGGATTAGGAAAAATCTGTAAGTATTCATTGTTTGGTTTTAATACAATACCGGTAGTTGTAATAGTTACACAAGCACTCGTATCACTGCATCCATTTTGACTAATAATTACAGCATAATTTCCATTCGCTGCTGAAGTATATACTTGCGATGTTGCTCCAACAAGTAAACTGTTTCCATTATTACAATCAATCCATTGATAGTTCGCTGGACTTGTATTTGCAGTGATTGAATTTCCAGATGTAGTAGTTGTTAAATCTATTAAAGGATTTACAGTGAGAGTAGTTGTTACAGTGCTGTCGCATCCATTTATTGCAGCTAACACATCCGTATAAATTCCTGAACTTGAATAGCTATTTGTTCCAATAACAAGAGTTTGTCCGGCACAAATAGAAATATTTTGTGCGTTATTTATGGCAGCAGCTTGCGTGATTGTAACTGATTGCGATGCCGCGCATCCGTTTGCATCTGTGATGGTGCAACTATAACTTCCAGCGCTTAAATTTGTAACACTTGTTGTTCCGTCTCCAGTTGGATTTCCGGGCGTCCAGTTGTAACTATATGCAGTTGTTCCACCACTTACTAAAATACTTGCAGCTCCATTTGTTCCTGCAAAACAACTCACGTTTGTTTGTGAAGTTATAGTTGAAACAAGTACATTCGGTTGAGTAATTGTAACTGTTTGCAATGCCGTGCAACCATTTGCATCCGTAACTGTGCAACTATAAGTTCCAGCGCTTAAATTTGTAACACTTGCTGTCCCATCTCCTATTGGATTTCCAGGTGTCCAGTTGTAAGTTAAGGTACCAACGCCACCTGTACTTGAAATGGAAGAAGTTCCATTCGTACTTCCATTGCAAGTAACATTTGTTTGTGCAAAGGAGGCAATTGTTAAAGTACAAGCACTTGAAGAACATGAAGTAGTGACAACAGGCTTTACTCTTCTTGTTGCCGTAACTGGGCTTACTGCACTTAGACCAAGACCTTCTGTGGCACCTGTACTGTTTGCTACAGTGGCTGAAGTTGTTTGAGTCGTAGCCGTAAATTCATTACATCCTGATGCACCAGTAGCATCTGTTTTTACAAGATAAGCCTCTCTTATCCCTGCACCAAAACTCATTGTGTAGCCTGTTAGTATATAGCCTCCATCCGCCGTTTGTCGAACATTTCCAGCTTGATCAACAGCTGTTCCA
This sequence comes from Chitinophaga pinensis, assembly GCA_945885475.1. Classification (GTDB taxonomy): domain Bacteria; phylum Bacteroidota; class Bacteroidia; order 2-12-FULL-35-15; family 2-12-FULL-35-15; genus 2-12-FULL-35-15. The sequence goes on along the minus strand of CAMCYR010000009.1, from coordinate 47,588 downwards.
CCATATGCTTTCGACCATTGGTGAACGCCATTCACATCTGTTTTTATTAAATAATAATCACCTCCACCGGCACCATAACTTGATGTTCTACCAGAAATAATATATCCACCATCGATAGTAATATATATACACAGTCCATAATCGTCGGCAGTGCCTCCGTAGGTTTTGCTCCAGGATATACTTCCTGTTGATGTGAGTTTTACAAGCAGAACATCTAAAAGTCCTGAGCCATACGAGTCGGAATATCCTAATAGAACATACCCGCCATCAGAAGTTTGTTTTACTGAATAGCCTAGTTCCAAGCCGCCACCACCAAAGGTTTTCGACCATGTAACATTTCCAGTTGAATTTGTTTTGATAAGATACATTTGGTAGCCAGAACCATAGCTTTGCGTAAATCCGGATACTATAAATCCTCCATCTGCTGTTTCTTCAACAGACCTGGCTTCGTCGTCAGCCGCGCCGCCATAGGTTTTTGACCATTGTAAAACACCTGTCGAATTTGTTTTTATTAGTAGAACATCCCTAAGTCCAGCACCTGTGCTATTGGTTAGTCCAGCAATAATATATCCACCGTCAGACGTTTGTCGAACAGAATAACCGAAATCAAATTTAGTTGCCGTTCCAAATGCAGTCGACCAAACCAGTACACCATTCGCATCCGTTTTTACGAGGTACACATCGCCAGCATAATCTACAGTTGCCGTTTGCCCAACCATAATAAACCCGCCGTCACTCGTTTGTTTGATAGATTGTGCTTCATCGTAACCTGTATTGCCATATGTTTTTGTCCATAAGGTATCTCCATTGGCATTTAATCGAATTAAATAATTGTCGAATCCACCAACTCCGAAACTGATTGTTCTTCCACACATGATATATCCTCCATCACTTAATTGTTCGGTCGCATAGCCGTATTCATCAGATGTGCCGCCAAATGTTTTCTGAAACGTAGTTGCTGCATTTATAACCAAATTGTTTAGTAAAATAAATAGGAGTAACACGAATATTCCTAGAGTTGATTTTTTTTCGACAATTATCTTTTTCATTTTTTTTTCGATCAATTAACTATTTTCTTTTTACAACTTTAATTAGTAATCAATTAGTTTCTATAATTATAAATTAATTCTTTACCAATTTTTTCAGAACGATACCCTTTGCTGTTTGCACCTGAATTGTATATATTCCGTTCGCAAAATCAGAAAGATCGATTTCTATTTTTGTATTTTTTATTTCAGCAGCATAAACAATCTGACCAATAGCATTCATTATTTTTAAATGTTGTCCGATCAAATTTCCAAGTTCGATAATTACTTTTTCGTTCGTTGGATTTGGATAAATTAATAATTCACTGTTCTGAATTGATCCATTTATTCCTGTATTTGTAATGTTCACGCATGCACTCGTATCACTGCATCCATTTTGTGTAACAATAACCGCATAGCTACCATTCATTGTTGAAACAAAAGATTGATTAGTTGCACCAGCAATTATCACATTACTATTATTGCAATCTATCCATTGATAAGTCGCTGGATTTGCTATTGCAGTGATTGTTGTTCCTGAAAGAGAAGTAGCAATGTTTATGGAAGGTTTCACCGTTAAATTAGTTGTTACGGTACTATCGCACCCATTCGCTGCAGTTAATACATCGGTGTAAACTCCTGAGATGGAATAGGTATTTAATCCAACCGTAATGGATTCACCTGCACAGCGAATAATTGTTTGAGATCCTGAAATAGGAGAATTCACAGTTAAATTCGTTGTTACAGTACTATCGCAACCATTCACTGCATTTAATACATCGGTATAAACTCCTGACGTTGAATACGTATTTACTCCAACTGTGATTGATTCACCTGCGCAACGAACAATGGTTTGTGATGCTGATAGTGCGGGATTCACTGTTAAATTAGTAATTACAGTACTATCGCAACCATTCGCTGCAATTAATACATCGGTGTAAACTCCTGAGCTGGAATATGTATTTACTCCTACAGTAATAGAAGCACCCGCACAAATAATGTTAGATTGATTTATAATTATCGCTGCAGGTTCTGTAATTGAAACGGTATGGTTGGTAACACATCCATTCGCATCTGTTACAGAGCAATTCCAGATTCCTGCTGTTAAATTACTGATAGAATTGCTTGCATCACCTGTCGGATTTCCGGGCGTCCAATCGTAAGTGTATCCTGCAATTCCTCCAATAACCGAAATAGCAGCATTACCATTATTTCCACCATTACACAAATTATTTGTTTGCGAAACAGTGTTCACAACAATTGTGGTAGGTTCTGAAATGTCGAATTGGAGTGAAGAGCTACAACCATTTTCATCCGTGGCTGTAACAGTATAAATTCCAGCACTTAATCCTGTTGCGGATGATGTTGAACCTCCAAAGGGAGTCCAGCTGTAGCTGAGCAATCCTGTGCCACCTGTTGCACTTGCACTCGCATCACCATTGCTTCCTCCATTACACGATACATTGTTTTGTGAAGAAGAAGAAACTATTATTTGCGAAGGTTCAGTAATGATAAAAGTTTGTGTTGCGCTGCATCCATTCTCATCAGAAACGGTACAGGTATACGTGTCGGCCGTAAGCCCTGTTATTGCTGGGGCAGAACCGCCAGAAGGAGCCCAATTAAATAATAAAACACCTGTTCCTCCCGAAGCAGAAACCGCTGCAGCTCCGTTATTGCCTCCATTACAAGAGATATTGGTTTGGGAAACGGGAGCAACTATAATTACTGTTGGTTCTAAAATAGTAAACAGTTGAATTGCTGAACAGCCATTTGCATCCGAAATATTACAAGAATAAGTTCCTGCGGATAATCCCGTTGTGAATGCTGAATTGCCTCCAAAGGGAAGCCAGTTGAAGGAAATACTACCAGTACCACCTGAAGCGAATACCGAAGCTGAACCATTACTTCCTCCGTTACAAGAAACATTTGTTTGAGAAGAAACTCCAACAGAAATAGGAGTAGGTTCTGTGATAGTTATAATTCGGAATGCCGAACACCCATTTTCATCTGTAACAGTGCAGGTAAAAGCCCCTGCGCTTAGTTCAGAAACACTTGCTGTTCCATCTCCGGTAGGATTTCCTGGTGTCCAATTGTAAGTAAATGCACCTGTTCCTCCAACAGCAGATATCGTTGCAGCGCCATTATTTCCTGCATTGCAGGAAACGTTTGTTTGAGAAACTATCGTTACCGAAATTGCTGCTGGCTCTGTTATAGAAAATGTAAGTGATGATGAACAAAGATTTACATCAGTAACAGTGCAGGTGTATGTTCCTGCAATTAAACCTGAAGCTGAAATTCCCGTTCCTCCGAATGGCGTCCAGTTGTATGTGTAAGCACCTGTTCCGCCTGAAGCAGCTATCGTTGCCGCTGCATTGTTCCCGGAATTGCAGGAAACATTTGTTTGGGAAGCAGACAGAACTGAAATTGCAGTTGGTTCTGTGATCGTAAATGTTCTACTTGCCAAACAAGCATTTGCATCGGTAACGGTGCAGGTGTAAGTTCCTGCAGTTAATCCGGTTGCCGATGAAGCAGATCCCCCGTATGGCGTCCAGTTGAAAGATAAAGTACCCGTTCCTCCTGCAGCAGATGCAGTAGCTGATCCATTGCTTCCTCCGTTACACGAAACATTTGTTTGGGAAACAGCAGCAACGGAGATAGCAGTAGGTTCTGTGATTGTAATAATGCGTGAAGCAGAACATGCATTTGCATCAGTAACCGTGCAGGTCCATGAGCCGGCAGTTAATCCAGTAACACTTGCTGTTCCATCTCCCGTTGGATTTCCTGGAGTCCAATTATAAGTGAGTGCGCCTGTTCCTCCAGAAGCTGATATCGTTGCAGCGCCATTATTTCCTGCATTACAAGAAACATTTGTTTGGGAAAAAGCAACAACAGCAATAGGAGTAGGTTCTGTGATTGAAATAATGCGTGAAGCAGAACATCCATTTGCATCTGTCACCGTGCAAGTCCATGAACCTGCAGTAAGTCCCGAAACACTAACAGTTCCATCGCCTGTAGGATTTCCTGGCGTCCAATTATAGGTGAATGCCCCTGTTCCGCCCGAGGCAGATATCGTTGCAGCGCCATTACTTCCTGCATTGCAGGAAACGTTTGTTTGTGAAACTGTATTCACAACAATAGCAGTTGGTTGTGTGATCGTAAATGTTCTACTCGCCGAACATGCATTTGCATCGGTAACGGTACAAGTATACGTTCCTGCAATTAAACCTGAAGCCGTAATTCCCGTTCCTCCGAATGGCGTCCAATTGTATGTGAATGCCCCTGTTCCACCTGAAGCAGATATCGTTGCAGCGCCATTGCTTCCTGCATTACAGGAAACGTTTGTTTGTGAAACGGCATTCACAACAATAACTGATGGTTGCGTGATTGTGAATGTTCTGGATGCTGCACAACCATTTGCATCGGTAACCGTGCAGGTCCACGATCCAGCACTTAGTCCAGTAACACTTGCTGTTCCGTCTCCTGTAGGATTTCCTGGCGTCCAATTGTAAGTATATGCACCTGTTCCGCCTGAAGCAGAAACAGCTGCAGCACCGTTACTTCCTCCGTTACAAGAAACATTTGTTTGGGAAACAGCTACTACTGAAATAGCAGTAGGCTCTGTGATTGTAATAATGCGTGAAGCAGAACATGCATTTGCATCGGTAACCGTGCAGGTCCATGAACCGGCAGTTAATCCCGAAACACTGACTGTTCCATCGCCTGAAGGATTTCCTGGCGTCCAATTATAGGTGAATGCACCTGTTCCGCCAGAAGCAGATATCGTTGCAGCGCCATTATTCCCTGCATTGCAGGAAACGTTTGTTTGTGAAACTGCATTTACAACAATAGCTGTTGGCTGCGTGATCGTAAATGATCTTGAGGCTGTACAAAGATTTGCATCGGTAACGGTGCAGGTATATGTTCCTGCAATTAAACCAGTAGCTGTAATTCCCGTTCCTCCGGATGGCGTCCAGTTATAAGTGAAAGCACCTGTTCCGCCAGTTGCGTTTACTGTAATCGTTCCATTGTTTCCGCCGTTACAAGATACATTGCTTTGTGCTGTTGCAGAAATATTAATTACTGTTGGTTGAGTAATCGTGAATATTTGTGTGGAATTACATCCATTTGCATCCGTTACAGTGCAGGTCCACGATCCTACAGTTAATCCCGAAACACTTGCTGTGCCATCTCCCGTTGGATTTCCTGGAGTCCAGTTATAAGTGAGTGCGCCAGTACCACCTGAAGCGAATATGGAAGCAGCGCCATTACTTCCTCCGTTACAAGAAACATTTGTTTGGGAAGAAATTCCAACAGAAATAGGAGTAGGTTGAGTGATTGTAATAATGCGTGAAGCAGAACATGCATTTGCATCCGTAACCGTGCAGGTCCACGATCCTGCAGTTAGTCCAGAAACACCAACAGTTCCATCGCCTGTAGGATTTCCTGGCGTCCAATTATAGGTGAATGCCCCTGTTCCGCCTGAGGCAGCTATCGTTGCAGCGCCATTATTTCCTGCATTGCAGGAAACGTTTGTTTGAGAAACTGCATTTACAACAATCGCTGTTGGTTGCGTGATCGTAAATATTCTACTCGCCGAACATGCATTTGCATCGGTAACGGTGCAGGTATATGTTCCTGCAATTAAACCTGAAGCCGTTATTCCCGTTCCTCCGAATGGCGTCCAATTGTATGTATATGCACCTGTTCCTCCAGAAGCGGATATCGTTGCAGCGCCATTATTTCCGGCATTGCAGGAAACGTTTGTTTGTGAAACGGCATTCACAACGATCGCGGTAGGTTGCGTGATTATAAATGTTCTGGATGCTGAACACAGATTTGCATCGGTAACGGTACACGTATAGGTCCCGGCAGTTAATGCGGTTGCCGTTGAAGCTGTTCCTCCATAGGGCGTCCAGTTGAAAGATAAAGTACCTGTACCTCCCGAAGCCGAAGCACTTGCTGATCCATTGCTACCTCCGTTACAAGAAACATTTGTCTGGGAAACAGCAGCAACTGAAATTGCAGTTGGTTGTGTTAGATTTATTGTTCTTGCTCCTGTACACCCACTTCCGTCTGTTGCAGTGCAGGTCCAAGATCCTGCAGTTAGACCCGAAACAATGGTTGTTCCATCACCCGTTGGGTTTCCTGGTGTCCAGTTGTATGATAAACTTCCTGTTCCTCCAGATGCAGATACGGAAGCGGATCCATTATTTCCACCATTGCAAGATGGGGGAGAGATAGATGAAGTAAGAACGCTAATTGCAGGTGGCTGAGTAATTGTGATTGCTTGTGAAGCAGTACAACCATTTTCATCGCTTACATAGCAAGTCCACGTATTGGCGAATATCCCTGAAATGCTATTGGTGCCATCTCCCGTTGGGTTTCCTGGCATCCAGTCGTATGCCAAAATTCCTACACCCCCAGAAGCTGTAACACTGGCAGCCCCATTCGTACCACCATTACATGTTGTATTTGTTTGTGAAGCAATGCTTACAGCAATTGCTGGTGGTTGCGTGATTGTAAATGTGCGAGAGCCACTGCAGCCATTAGCATCCGTTACTGTGCACGTCCACGTTCCGGCAGTTAAACCAGAAACACTGGCTGTTCCATCGCCTGTTGGATTTCCAGGTGTCCAATTATAAGTTAATGTTCCCGTTCCTCCGCTTGCATTTACACTCGCTGCACCATTGTTTCCCCCATTACAAATTACGTTTGATTGCAAAGACGCACCAACACTTATTGCAGTCGGCTGTGTAAGGATATACGTTCTGGTTGACGTACAGCCGACATTGTCGGTAACGGTACAGGTATAACTTCCTGCACATAATGAATTTGCCGTTGCTGCTGAACCTCCTGAAGGTGCCCATGAGTAGGTGTAAGGAGATGTTCCGCCACTAGGAATCATTGTAGCTGATCCAGTACATATTCCATTACAAGTTAGATTCGTTTGGGAACTCGAGTTTGTAATGTTACAGGGTGCTAAAAATTTCATTACAAAAATATCCTTACCACCACCTGAACTTAAGTTAAAGGTACTTGCACTTGGATCAAAATCTACTGTTCCGCTGTAATCTCCAGAAATATAACTACTTCCTGAACTAGACACTGCAATTGAATTTCCAGCGTCATTTCCTGTACCACCTATTGTTTTTGCTCTAAGGAAATTACCGGAAGCATCAAGCGTGCATACGAAAATATCTGTTAGACCTGCAGAGCTGAGATTTGTTGTTGTTGCGCCAGGATCGAAATCTACGGTTCCTGAATAAGAACCAGTTATTTGAATGTTTCCGGATGCGTCAACAATTGAAGCGACTGCTTTATCAGTTGAAGTACTTCCAATTCGTTTTGCCCAACTATAATTTCCGGTGGCATCAAGTTTACAAACAAAAATATCTTCAATACCTGCGGATGTCAAATTTGAAATTCCTGAGCCGGGATCAAAATCTACTGTACCGTTAAAATAACCGGATATAAATATATTTCCCGAAGCATCCACAGAAATAGAAGACGCGAAATCAATTCCGGTAGAACCGATTGATTTTGCCCAGTTAAAATTTCCTGAAGCGTCGAGCTTCGAAATAAAAATATCATCACTGCCTGCCGATATTAGATTTGCAGTACCTGAACCCGGATCAAAATCTACTGTTCCTCTAAAAACACCAACGGTGAATACATTGCCTAAACCATCCACATAAATGCCTTTTCCTTCATCTAATAGGGTTCCGCCCATTTTTTTTGCCCACACAAAACTTCCCGAAGCATCCAATTTTAAAATATAGATATCAGCATTTCCAGTAGGTGTTAAATTGGCTATTCCCGCTCCTGGGTCAAAATCTATTGTTCCCCAGAAGTAACCTGTTATATATATATTACTTAAATTGTCGATATATAAACCATATGCATCATCATCAACGGATGATGCCCCAAATTGTTTTACCCAAACAAAATTCCCATTTGTATCAAGTTTAAGCACAAAAATATCAGCATAAGCAGCTGTTCCAACTTGTGATAAAGTATAAACAGCCGAACCCGGGTCAAAATCAGCTGTGTATCTGAAATAACCAGATACAACTACATTTGAGCTTGCATCAAGAGCAATTTTCCAGCCAACATCAGTACCAGTTCCCCCAATTTTTTTAGCCCATAAAAAATTCCCGGAAGCATCCAGCTTCGAGATGAAAATATCTTCCAAACCAGTAGAAGTCAAATTAAAGGTACTTGCGCCCGGATCAAAATCAACTGTTCCGAAGAATTGTCCTGTAGTGTATACATTGCCTGCAGCGTCAATGGCAACCGATTGTGAACCTTCATCCGTTGTCCCAGTTCCAACCATCGCTTTTGCCCAAGCAAAATTTTGTGCAGTTGCAGAAAAAGTCACAACAGTAAGTAAAGCAAAAAATAATTTCAGTTTCAGTTGCATTTTGTTCAAATAGTTGTCGTTTTTAATTTATAAGCTTTTTAGTTTTTCACCAATTTTTTTACAATTCTTCCATTTTCTGTTTCAATTTGAATTGAATAAATTCCATTAGAAAAAGAAGAAATATCAACTGCCGTTTTCTTATCTTTTATCTTCGTATTAAAAATAAGTTCTCCCAATGCATTCATTATTTTTAGCTCTTGACCAATAAGGTTTTCAACTTCAATCATCACATTGTCGTTAGCCGGATTAGGAAAAATAGTAACTGCTGAAGCGCGATCATTCTCAGAAATTCCTATGACAGAGATAGATTGGTGACGAATATTGGAGTGTGAGGTATTGATTGCTATGCGCGTGGGCGTACAAGAAATATTCCAATCAACCTGCACCATATAATCTGCAAGTGGAAACGATGCAAAATTAATATCGGTATAGGAAGTAAATGTACCAGGTATGGTTAAACTAATCGGTAAAAAATTACCCGTACCGAAGTCGTCCCGATACACCTGATAAAAATTAACTGGATTTGCTGTGGCCTCTATGGAATAAAGACTCCATTGTAAATTACCACCACCTAACACTTGAAGATGTATTGTATAATGATATAAACTCCGTGGTAATTCATTTCCACATGTATCTAAAATAGCAATTTTATATGCCCATTGACTTACAGCAGCATCTGCTACGTTGTCGTGATATTCACTTAAATCTGCGAAAGCAACTGAGGCAATATGCGACCATACACTCGTTGCCACTTCTCTGTAAATTCTGAAACTATCAACGCCCGTCAATCCTGTTTTGTCCCAATATACAATGTTGTGATTGTTGGCGGTATCTACCGTTACCATACATATTCCCTGATCCATAAATGGAGCACAGAATAGTGTATCTGTCAAACAAAATGTGTTTGTACCACAGCTGTTTGTTGCGGTCAAACAAATAGTGTTGTTGCCTGATAGACCAAATTGATGTGTTGGGTTGACAAAATTTGTTGCAGTCCCATCACCAAATGTCCATAAATATGAATTTCCAGAAGACGAAGGCGTTGTATTTGTAAAAATACCCGTAAGTGCTGTATAGTTAGAGTTGAAGGATGCAACAGGCGGTGTACATATATTTAGCGCATTACAAAGCGTATCTGCTCCACAACCATTGCTAGCAATTAAGCAGGCCGTATATGCCGCTGTTGACGGGTAGAGGTGAGGCGGAGGAAAGGGAGAAATACTGGTTGCGCCATCACCAAAATCCCATTGAAATGTTGAAGCATTAGTAGATGTAGACACAAATTCTGCTGTTAAGCCAGTTTGAGAAGATATAAAATTTGCAACCGGCAATGCGCAGTTCACAATCACCGTCTGTGCAATAGAATCTGTTCCGCAACCATTACTTACAATTAATGTAACGGTATATGTTCCCGGATTTGAATAGACATGTACAGGGTTGTTTAAACTAGATATGTTACTATCTCCAAAGTTCCAAGAAACACTTGCTGCATTGGAAGAGGTGTTAATAAACGTTGCTGTTAAACCGCTTACGGATGAACTGTAGTTTGCGATGGGTGATACACAATTTACAGTAACAGTATCGCAGGTAGAATAGGTTCCGCAGGCATTGCTCACGTTTAGGCAAACAGTATAGGTTCCTGCTGCATAATAAACATAATTAGGATTTTCATTCGTTGAAAAATTACCATCTCCGAAATTCCAATTAAAATTTGCAGCATTTGAACTAGTGCTTATGAAATTTAATGACAAGCCATTTATGTTTGAGCTGAAGCTTGCAAGGGGAGCAATGCAGACAATAGTAATGAGTTGGCAAACGGTTTCGGAAGAGCAACCATTCGAAGCGATAAGGCAGACATTGAAATTACCTCCGTAATTATAGGTGTGAGTTGGATTAGCTGCTGTGGATGAAGAGCCGTCTCCAAAGTCCCAGTAGTAATTGGTTGCATCAATTCCAGTGTTAGAAAAAGCGACAGTCATTCCGGAAATACTAGATGAAAAACCAGCACTCGTAACAACTGGAAGAATAGTTAAATTCGTAATAACTGAACTATCGCAGCCATTAGAAGCCATTAATATATCCGTGTATATTCCTGAAGATAAATAGGTGCTACTGCCAACTGTAATCGATTGTCCGGCACAAATAGAAATAGATTGGGATGCACTAATAGCTGATGGTTCATTTATAGTAAATGTTTCGGAAGCAGCGCAAGCGTTTGCATCAGAAACGGTGCAGGTATATGTGCCAGCACTTAAGTTGCTAACATTTGCTGATCCATCACCGAAAGGACTTCCTGGACTCCAATCGAAAGCAATAGATCCCGTTCCTCCCGAACTTGTTACAGTAGCTGATCCATCGTTTCCAGAGTTGCAAGAAACAGCTGTTTGCGATGAAGCAGAAACAAGAAGTATTGAAGGTTCGGTGATAATAATTGTTTGTGACCCCAAGCATCCGATTCCATCTGTTACTGTGCATGTCCATGTATTAGCCGTTAGATCGGTAATGCTTTCTGTGCCATCGCCGCTTGGATTTCCAGGCGTCCAGTTGTAAACATATCCTCCAGTTGATCCTCCACTTACAGAAACGGAAGTTGCGCCATTATTTCCGGCATTACAAGAAACGTTTGTTTGTAAAGTTGTATTAATAACTATTGGTGGAGGTTCATTAATAATAAACACTTCTGCTTTAGTACAGTTATTGTCGTCTGTAATATTACAAATCCATGTACCAGCATATAAACCAGTAACATTAGGTGTTCCATCACCTGGAAAGGAACCAGGAGTCCAGTCATACAACAGTGTTCCAGTTCCCCCAATAGCATAAATAGATAATTCACCATTACTTCCTCCATAACAGGAAACATCTGTTTGTGAAAAAAAAGCAAGATTTATAGGAGTTGGTTCGTTGATATTAACGGTTTGTGAAAAGCTGCAACTGTTTATATCAGTAACCGTGCAAGTCCATGTGCCAGCTGTTAATCCTGATACACTTGGTGTGCCATCTCCTATTGGGTTTCCCGGTGTCCAGTCATAGGTTAGTGCACCCGTTCCTCCGGATGCATTAATTTCAGCAGTGCCATTATTCCCTCCAAAACACGTTACATTCGATTGGGATGAAATGGAACCAGTAATAGTGCAGGCTAGTGGAGAAATTTTCAGTCCATAAATAACCTCATTAGAAGAAGTATTTAAATTTAATATAGTAGCCTTCTCATCAAAATTTTTAGCGTTTACTGCTAAAAAAGAACAGACGTAAAAAATAGTAAGTAATTTTAGTTTCATAATATGAAATAATTAAAAAGTTTTATTTAATGTTTAGTAAAGTGATGGGTTTAATTATATTTTAATTCCTATGATTAATATGTCATCTACTTGTTCATTGGTTCCTTTCCAATCACTGATGACTGATGATAATTCCGAAGATTGTTTATCCATTTCCAATTGCTGCATGCTTTCTAGAGTTTCTTTCAACCTTTTAGTAGAGAATTTTTTTTCATTTCCTCCCCCAAATTGATCAACATAGCCATCTGTGAACATGTATAGACTATCTCCTTTATGGAGAGAAAAAAAATGGTTCGCGAATTTGAAATCATTTTCATTTTGATGTCCACCTATCGATTGCTTATCAGCTTTAGCTTCAATAAATTGATATCCATAATCTTCTTTTCTGAATAAATAAAGAGGTCTTTTGGCTCCTGCATAATTCAATTTCATTTCCTCATTATCAATAATAACTAGTGAAATATCCATCCCATCTTGTGATTTTACATCGTACCGATCTTGTTTTAATACCTTTCTTACTCTGGAATGCAATAAATTAAGAATCTCAGCGGCATCTGGATTGTTATTTTCATTAAATATTTCGTTTAATAATGAACTACCAATCATACTCATAAATGCTCCTGGTACACCATGTCCCGTACAATCTGCTACTGCAAAGTATAGCTTTTTATTTTTTTTATGAAACCAGTAAAAGTCGCCACTCACTACATTTTTAGGTTCATAGTAAACAAACGATTGAGGTAAATCCAAATGGATTTCATCAGATAGTGGAAGTATGGAGTGTTGAATTATTTTAGCGTAATTAATGCTATCATTGATTTCTTTTAATGCTACCGATAATTCAAAGGTTCTTTCAGCAACATTTTTTTCTAGCACCTTTTTTTCCTTTGCTAGTTTGTTTGTTCGAAGTTTTACGAAAATATATATACTTGACATTCCAAGCAGAATGCTTATTGAAATGAACCACCACGTTTGCCACCAAGGTGAATTTATTTTAAATTCAAATGATACAATTTCATCACTCCAAATACCATTTGAATTAACTGCTCTCAACTTGAACTGGTAGGATCTTCCCGGGATAATGTTTGAGAAATTTGCTTCAGATAATGAACTCAGAGGTGACCATTCTGAATCTTGCCCAAGTAAAATAAATGTGTATTTAACATTGTCTGTCGTTAAGGCTCTGAAATTAAATGTTAAGTGTTTTTTATTATAGGCAAGTACAAGCGATTTTGGAATATTAGTTCTTATATCAACAGAGTCACAGTAATTCTTCCAATCAACATTCTTATAGTCTAGTAATATTTCTGTCAGAACAAGTTTTGGAGCTGACTTATTTGGCAGATCAAATTTTCTATCATAGCGGTAAACTCCATTTATCGTAGCAAACCAAACTAGTCCATCTTTATCTTGGGAACAGGATGTTACTTCCGTTCCTTTAAATCCTTCTTCTTCAGAATAATACTGTATCGAAAGAGGTTTTAAATTTGAACCAAGTTTTAATTTGTTGATTCCATTGTTCGTTCCAACCCAAATTACCTTTTCGAAACTATCCCAATTCAATGTCGCTATAAAGTTTGAGCAAAGTCCATCAGATCGGTCAATTTTTGTAATGTTTTTTCCATTTACACAATTAATACCGCCCTCTCCTGTTCCTAAAAATATATTGTCATTTTCGTCTTCGGTGATTGACCATACAGCATTGTTTGATAAGCCCAATTTCTCATTGATGATAATGAACTTCTTTCCATCATATTTTATAGCTCCAACATCAATTGAACCGAACCAAATATTTCCCTTTTTATCCTCATGTATCGTTAATAAATTATTAGAAGGGAAATCTGTTTCTGTAGAATAGTTTTTAATTTCTCCTGAAATAGTAATTAAAAATGCACCATTGCCATAGGTAGAAATCCAAGTATTACCATTTTTATCGAAAATTATTTTATCAACGAGCCCTAATGATTTATTAAGAAGTATTGGTATATGTTTTTTTATAGAATAATTATTTTCTTTCTTTTCCAATACATAAATCCCGGATTTTTCCGTACCAATCCATATTTCGTTTTTCTTATTTTCGGCAATTGAAAATATTTTTTCATTTTTTAATTCTTTTATTTCTTGTTTGAAATTATAAAAGCCCTTTGTAAAAATATTTAGTCCTGTGCCTTGTGTTCCAATAAAAAGAGCATCCTTGTTTTTATAAACGCTAGCTATTTTATTAGCAGATAGTCCATCTTTTTCAGTGAAAGCGGCAAACGATTCGTTATTTAACTTATCTGCACCTCCATTGGTTGTCCCAATCCAAATGTTGCCTTCGTAGTCGTCTTTTATCGCATAGACTTGATTGGAAGAAAGTCCGTTTTTTTCGTTGTAAGTGTAAAAATCTTTTTTATCATATTTTATAATTCCATCATTATCAGAGGAAAACCAGATACTTCCATGTTTATCTTCCATCATGCTGAAGATTCGACTATTTTTAGGTAAATATTCAGGGAATGATTTTTTTTCAAATTTCCCATTCGAATATTTTATAAAACCATCTCCTATTTCACCTGCAAAGAATATGCTCCCTTCTGAATCGATAAGTATTGAAAAAAATTCTTTTCCTGAAATGTTCTTTTGATTGAGGAAGTTGATGATTTCATTTCCGTTGTATTTGCATATCCCACTATTTGTTGCAAACCAATAATTACCTTTTTTATCCTGCGTTATAGCAAAAACAGTATTTGTCAAAAGGCCTGTAGCTATTGTAAAGTTTTCAAAAGTTTCCTTGTTTAGTTTTGAAACACCTCCATTGTCTGTGGCCACCCACAGTTGATCATTATTGTCGATGAAGACATTCCGGATGAAATTATCTACTAAGCCATTTTTTGTAGAATAATTTTTAAATGAAACACCATCATATTTTGAAATACCTTCTGTTGTTCCAATCCAAATATTCCCTCTTTTATCACCAACTATGCTAGTAACATCATTTCCGATTAATCCGTTTTCCTTTGTGAAGTTACGAAACTGGCTTCCATCGAAGCGGCTTAGTCCTCCTTGAACGGCGAACCATATATAACCTTTGCTATCTTGGTAGATTCCGTTTACATTTGTTCCTATCAGACCAGACTTTGTATTGTAATTTTTAAAATTGAAACTCTGCGAGTAACTAGTTGCTAAAATTATAATTAGCAAAACACTCAGAGTATATTTTTTAATTTTTATCATAATTTGTACGATTTCCCAATACTTGTTTTTTTAACCAGTATAGGGTTAGTAGGCAAATTTAGAATGTGCTTTTTATTTGTTACTATATTTCAGACTCTACATCCAAATAAAACGCCACCTATTAATCTATTGATATTCAGTATCTTGTGGGCTTTTGTTACAATCGGATTCCCGAATTGGGAATCGCGGATTCGTTTTGGGATTTTCTTTGCTTTTATTAACAGTTTTTTCTAAAAAAAATAGTTTCAGAAATTTGAATTTACTTGGGAGTCGTAAGCAGTTCGAAGACTATTCTTCTTTTAATTAAATTATAATTTTTTTTCTTTTTACTTCTGTTTTTTAACTGTATAAGATGAACTTAGAATTACTAAATCAATTATCTATAGTAATTCTTTGATCCTTCAGCTATAATAAACCAATTTTTAAGTCAATAAGTTTGTTTGAGGTTTATTCCAACGTTGACCTTTCAGCGCACTAAAAATGAATATCCCGTATTTTATGGTTTTCTTTTTTGACTGGTCGTTTTCAAGTGCTTTTTTGTAAATTGGCTTTTGGATATTGTTCCACGAGTGTGGTGCATTTATTTTTAAGTAGTATGAATATTAAATAAATTTGAAATTTTATCATGTTTGTTTTGCCTACGTACTTTTATTTCAAATAAATAGTTAAAGGCTCCAAATTACTTAATCTTAAATTTTTTTTTATTAAAATATTTTCGGTTACTTGTTATCAATTTTTCTAAATTTGTTATGATGAAACATATTATTGCAGTTAGCGTTTTTCTGTTTTTATTTCTGGTTAATTCTGTTATTTCATTTTCACAAAACTCGGCTTATGAGTTTTATAAAAGTGCATTGATCAACGATTCGCAGAAAGATTATTCTGCCGCACTTCACGACCTTGATAACGCAATAAACCAAAACCCATACTATGATAGTGCTTTTTGTCTGCAGGGGTTTATTAATTATAAAATGGGTGAAAATAAATTGGCGATCAAATTATTGGATAAAGCGATCAAATTAAACCCTGAATACCTGGATGCACTCAACGGTAGGGGAATAGTAAAAGCACAATTAAAAGATTACATTGCTGCGATCAAGGATTTTAATAAAGCCATCGAATTAAATCCACTGAAGCCAAAACCTTATTTTAACAGGGCATTAGCCAAAGCGCATTTAGATGATTATTCCTCCGCAATCCAAGATCTCGATAAATCCATTTCCATTGATGAGAGGTATACAAATGCTTATTACAGCCGTGCTTTCTGGAAAGATATTGCTGGCGATTATTCGGGATCGGTTGCGGACTATAAAAAAGTTATTGAGTTAGATCCTTCTTACCGTGAAGCCTACATAGGTTTAGCTACTACAATGTATCAGCATGGTGAAAAAGTATCTGCCTGTGAACTTTTGAAAACGGCTGCTGAGAAGGGAAGTATTATGGCAGATGAACTTGTTACTAAATTGTGCAACTGATGAAAAAAATTAGTGCAACTTTTCTATTACTTCTTTTTTGTGGAGTCTCTTTTTCACAAATTACATTTAATATCATTAAAAAAGATGTTAAATGTAATCATAAGGAATATGGTGATGTGGAAGTGGTAGTTACATCCACGAATACACCTTATACTTTTTTATGGAGTACTTCAGACACCACTTCCTTCCTTCATGATATTAATGAAGGAGTATATTCGGTTGTTATTAGGGATGGAAGTGGGGACAGTACAACAGTTGTAATTGAAGTAAAGTTGATTGTTTGTGAAATGGCTCCTGAATTTGTATTTACGCCGAACGCTGACTTAATAAATGATTCCTGGACAATACAAAACTCGGAATATTTTTCTGATGCATGCTTTCTTGTTTACAATCGTCTAGGGCAAAAAGTATTCGAAAAAAAAGGACTATATGAACTGTGGGATGGAAAAGATCTATTTGGTGTTCCATTGCCTGTCGCAAGTTACTATTATGTAATTTATCATAATCAGTCGGATGAAGGAACAATTATTAAAGGATGCGTATCAATTATAAAATGATAAAAATTAAAATAGTCGTCATACTTTTATTGTTTTCTGTTTCAGTATATGCTCAACAGGCTGTTCAGTATACTCAATTCATGATGAACGATTACGGATTAAATCCTGCTGTCGCCGGAAGCGGCAAAGGATTATATGTAATGGTGGGTAGAAGATCGCAGTGGCGTGGTTTTGCATTTGCTCCTGAAACTAATTTTGCAAGTGTGACCAAAGCATTTGGTAAAAAGGGATTCAAATATTATTGGCATGGAATAGGAGCTTATGTCGAGCAGGATAAATTCGGTGTTTTTACAAACCAGGCTGCATATGGTTCTTACGCAATTCATTTAAAATTGTCAGCTAAATATTATTTCAGTGTCGGGATTGCTGCCGGCATCAAAAGTGTTGCTTTGACAAATTCTGTTTTTAATGCTACCGATCCCGCTTTGTCTCAAATTAGTCCGCAGGTTTTGTTGCCAGATTTTATTCCGGGAATTTATTTATATTCAAAAAAAATAGCTGTTGGATTATCTTTACGTAACATCTATAAAAACTCATTAAAGCAGGCGAGTAATAAAATCGGAACACCAGGAAGATTGCTTCCTACTGCAGTATTCAGCGCTTCTAAAAAGTTTAAATCGGAAGGTTATGATTATGTTTTTGTTCCGGGTGTAAATATCCAATCTAATTTTATAGGTATTCCTTCTGCGCAATTTAATTTTATGACCTACTTTCGTCAACGAATCGGACTTGGGCTTTCATACCGAATGCATGATGCAATCTCCGGAATGATACAAATTCGTGTTTTTAAAAATGTACTTGTCGGTTTTGCATATGATTATACGATATCGCGTTTCCGCTCTGCTAATGCAAACTCTACCGAATTTATGATGGGTATGTCGCCTGTCATGAGCAGTGAAGGGTATGATAGACCGAATGGTGCAGCCGATTGTCCTAAATTCGATTTTGATTTTTAAGGTGAAAGAATTTCTAAAAAAAATTTGGCGTTATACTTGGAAAGCTACAGTGTGGTTTTTCATTATTACTATTCTTTCCGTTATTTTATTTCGTTGGGTTCCAGTGCCTATTACGCCTCTTATGCTCATACGTTGTATAGAACAAAAAATGGATGGCAAAGAGATGAAACTGAAAAAAGAGTGGGTGCCTCTTGATGAAATTGCTTCCAGTCTTCAGTTAGCTGTTGTTTGTTCTGAAGATCAGAATTTTATCAAGCACAATGGTTTCGATTTTGAGGCTATTCAAAAAGCAATGGATTATAACGAAACACATAAAAAAACACGTGGGGCAAGTACAATAAGTCAGCAGACAGCAAAAAATGTTTTTCTTTGGCAGGGTAGAAGCTACGTTCGTAAAGGTTTTGAGGTATACTTTACATTTCTGATTGAAACATTGTGGAGTAAAGAACGAATCATGGAGGTGTATCTGAATGTGATTGAAATGGGCGATGGTATCTATGGTGCGCAGGCGGCATCGAAAACATTTTTTAAAAAGGATGCACGTTATTTAAGTAAATCAGAGGCGGCTACAATTGCTGCTGTTTTGCCCAATCCAATTCGGTTCAACGCAGGAAATCCAAGTGGATACATTCAAAAACGTAGAGCTTGGATTACAACTCAAATGAGCTATTGGGGTGGTATCTTGAAATACGAAGAAGAAGCTGTAAAAGAGAAGCCTAAGAAGAAAAAGAGGTAATTTTATTTCTTGAATTCTATGGTAGATTCCGGTTATTTATTTCAGTATTCATTCAACGGACATCTAATTTTTCATTTCGTAGATCAGATAATTTCAGTTGCCTTTTCTTTATAAAATTCCTATCATTAAAAAAAGGTAGAGTATTAATCAGTTGACCTTCCTTTCTTATTTAGATTTTTTTTTAAAGTAAAAAATATAAGTTTATATTTACTTATATTTTAAAATAACATCGAACATGAGAAGAAAATTTATTTACCTATGCATATTATTAATCCTATTCTTTGGCGCTATTAGTGCTTTTTATCCTGCCTTTTTATGGTCTTTTGTTATTATTATTCCTTTTGTGTTACTCGGAATAAAAGATATGGTTCAAACTCAACATAGCTTAATTAGTAATTTTCCTGTTGTTGGGCGTATGAGATGGTGGGCAGAATGGATGCGTCCCAAAATTTATCAGTATTTTATTGAATCAGATACCGATGGTGCACCCTACAACCGATTAAGTAGAAATGTTATTTATCAACGTTCAAAAAAAGTAGCGGATTCTACTGCTTTTGGCACTCAATTAAATGTTTATGAAACAGGTTACGAATGGCTAAATCATTCGATTGCACCATTGCCATTGGAAGATGGGGTTCATAACCCAAGGGTTACAGTTGGTGGCCCAGATTGTAAGCATCCATATAGCGCCAGTATTTTTAATATTTCGGCCATGAGTTTTGGTTCATTAAGTAAAAATGCAATTATGGCATTAAATGGTGGCGCTAAAATTGGTGGTTTTTTTCATAATACAGGCGAAGGCGGCTTGAGCCCTTACCATTTATTGCCAGAGGGCGATGTTGTTTGGCAAATTGGAACAGGTTATTTTGGATGCAGAAACCAAGATGGAACATTTAATGGAGACGCATTTGCAGAGCGCGCTATATTGCCAAATGTAAAAATGGTTGAAATTAAATTATCGCAAGGCGCAAAGCCGGGCCATGGCGGTATTTTACCAGCTGCAAAAGTGACTGAGGAAATTGCCAAAATACGTTTAGTAGAAAAAGGAAAAGATGTTCTTTCTCCTTCTTATCACAAAGCATTTGGTACGCCATTAGAACTTCTTTATTTTATTAAACGACTAAGAGAATTAAGTGGTGGAAAACCAATAGGATTTAAATTATGCATTGGGCAAAAAAGTCAATTCATTGCTATTTGTAAAGCCATGATACAAACAAACATAATGCCTGATTTTATTACTGTTGACGGTGGAGAAGGCGGCACTGGAGCCGCACCACTAGAGTTTAGTAATTCGGTAGGTATGCCATTGCGGGAAGCTTTAGCATTCGTGTATGATGCGCTGAATGGTTTTGGTTTAAAAAAACACATCAAAATAATTGCTTCAGCTAAAGTGCATACAGGATTTGATTTAGTTAAGAATTTCTCTTTGGGTGCCGATATGTGCAGCGCTGCAAGATCTATGATGATGTCGTTGGGTTGTGTTCAGGCACTGGAATGTAATGCAAATACTTGTCCAACAGGTGTGGCAACTCAAAATCCAAATTTATTTAAAGGATTAGATGTTAATTTAAAAAAGGTAAGAGTGGCAAACTTTCAACACGAAACAGTTAAAGCCGCTGTAGAATTAATGTCGGCTGCCGGCATTAAACATCCTGATAATTTGCACCGATCGCATATTTATAGGCGAGTGAATGCACATCAAATTCAAACCTATGCCGAAATGTATCCTTATTTATTAAAAGGTTCATTATTGGAAGCGCCATATCCGCAAGGATGGGAATTTGATTTAATGCAAAGCAGCGCAGATACATTTGATAGTGCTATAAAATATAATTAGACCTATTTTAAATAGAGAGATTAGGCTTTTTTGATAATTCTAAAAGAATCTAAATTTCAATGATTATAATGCTGAGGAATGATTTTCTCTGTAAATAGTAATTGTTGAGTCATCAGCGGCCTATTTTTATAAAAATAGCTTTGCCCGATATTAATTATTTCTCAAACAAAAAGAAATAGAACTAAAATTAACTTATCGCACGAATCCTAAACAGTCAATTAATAAGTCACAATTATTTTTTGCCATACGTTGGAATCATTTTAGATAATTTTTCTTTAGTAGCATCATTCATATTAAAACAAGTTTCTATCACATCAAGCATTACTTTTACTGATGTAGCTGCTCCCGGACTTGCGCCCAGCAAACAAGCTAAACTTCCATCTTTGGCCGTAACTAATTCAGTACCAAATTCAATCACACCTTTCCCATTAACTCTTTTTATAACTTGCACTCTTTGACCAGCTACAGATCTTTTCCAATCTTTTTGATTTGCATTTGGGTAATATTCTTTCAAAACGTTAAACCTTCCTGCTTTTGTTTTAAAAAGTTCTTTTATTAAATATTTTGTTAATCCTAAATTACGAGCACCTGCATCAAGTAACACACCAATATTATTTATTCTAATCGACTTAAAAAAATCTGTCCAATTACCGTATTTTAAAAATTTTGTTGACATACCTGCATACGGACCAAAAAGTAAGCAGTGCTTTCCGTTAATTGTTCGTAAGTCCAAATGTGGCGTTGACATAGGAGGAGATCCCACACTTGGCCTGCCATAAACTTTAGAAAAATGTTTTTCGACAACCTGTTGATTTTCGCATATTAACCACTCACCAGAAACAGGAAAACCGGCATAACCGCTAGCTTCAGGAATTTCTGATTTCTCTAATAACGTAATAGCGGCGCCGCCTGCACCAATAAAAACAAATTTAGCTTCAATTTTACTTATTTCATTAGTAACTAAGTTTTTTTGGATAACCTGCCATTTGTTGCCTATTTTGTATAAATCAATAACTTCATGATTTTTGTTAATATCGACATTATGTTCGTGGAGATTTTGAATTAAATACTTTGTTATTTTACCATAATCAATATCATAACCATCGTGAACAGTTATTGCACATGGAGAATTGATATCTCTTCCTTCCATCATTAACGGGATTATTTTTAAAAGATCTTCGTTTTTAGAAAAATATTCTAAATCCTCAAACGCATCAGATTTTGTCATTGCTTCCCATCTTCTAAACAAATAATCTACATTTTTTTCTCCGCTTACAAAGCTGATGTGTTTTGTGATTGTATGTATATCACTATTGATTTTTCCCGCTTCAATTAAATATTGCCAAAACTCAATCGATTTAGAAAACGCTTTATGAACCGCGATTGCTTTGGATATATCAATGTTGCCATGTGCATCTTCGGGCGTGTAATTTAATTCACAATACCCTGAATGTCCTGTTCCTGCATTATTAAGACTTGATGAGCTTTCTTCCGCGGCACTATTTCTACGTTCACTGATTTGAATTTTCCATTCCGGAAAGAGTTCAATAAGAAGTGTTGCTAGCGTGCTACTCATTATCCCTGCGCCAATCAAAAAAGCATCTGTTTCTGTTGCTTTAAGATGCTTGTATTTTGATTCCTTCATTTTTTTAATTTTAAATCAAATTTAAGCAAAATAACAATCTTTGTAATCTTTTTTGCTTGGTAACCTGAATTTATTTCTATGTGAATGATATCATTTTGTAGAAATTATAACATAAAATGCTTTAGCCTATCTGTAATGAATACTAGGCAATAGCTTTAAGTTTTAATATTAATAAGATTTTTTTTACTCCTATAAACATAGCTACTGATGGGATTTACGTTTGATGAATATATTTTATAAAAAAAATAACACTTAGCCGTTATTTCTGTCCAATCCTACTTTAATTCCAATACGGTAATTCAGCAATGTTACCAGCCAAAAACTTTTTTATTTAAATTGTATGCTCTTCATGCACTTCTTTTTTGATTGGATTTTGGGATGCTGGTCTCAAAAGTTTGTAAATTTTCAGATTGTTCGTTAGATGAGCAATTATACTTCGCGTATTTTTCTGCCTCTTCCTAATGAATAGATTTTTTTTGAATGCTTTTTTTCCTCAAGTGAAATTTAAATAGTGGTGATTACCAGTTGAGATAAAAGCATAACGTAAGTCTATAGTTTCTCCGGCTTACCAAAAGTATATGCTGAATAAAATGATGTGAATAGAATTATTCTGTTCACCTTATTTAATGATGACCTTAATTGTTTTTTGCGAATTATCTGTTCTGATTTTTATAAAATACATCCCTTTTGATAATTTCATTTCAGTAGCATTGATTGTGAGCTCATGTTTACCTGCAGTTTGACCTGCATTGAATAAGTGTATTTCTTTTCCTAAAACATCATTCAGGATAATTTCTACATTAGAATTCTTGGATAAAGAATACGTAATGATTGAATTATTGGAGAATGGATTCGGGGAAATCGTTATTTCGGAATTTGCTGACTGATCTTCCGTTCCTGTAGCTATTAGCTGAACCATTTGTCCGTTACTACTCACAACCTCAGAAATTAATCCCGCTCCGTCTTCCGCCTTTACACTGAAATAATATGTTTGTAAGTTCACTAAACTTAATCCTGAAACAGTAACACTGTCGCTATACCAATTGTCGGTCCAGTTCATAACATCTGTTGCACCCGGACTTGTTCCTACCGCATACCAGTAATGGGCGATTGCAGAATGGGGATCATCGGAAATACTCCAGTTTGCTGAAAGATCTGTTGCGGAGGTTGTGATCGCGATGTCAGCTCCTGTTCCGTCGTTGAGTGTATCAACAGCGCTTGGTGCTGTCCAATCGACATTGATATTCTGATAAAAAATTGCAGAAAGATTTCCTGCAGTATCTGCACAAATTGATTTTACTTTGGCTGAAAACGTTGTCGGATTCGGATTTTGAAAACGGATATCATTCGTGCTAGCAGCACCTGCTGTTATATTTGCAGATGAAGGATTTCTAGAACGATATATCTTTAATTCGTTGATCGCGAAATTTGCATTTCCTGTGCGAAAAGAAATTGAATTTCCGATTGTAGCTAACGGAGATGGGTCGGTCCAAGACGTTACAAATTGATTGTCTCTGTATATCGTGATCTTTCCAGTAATATGATCATGAATTACTTTGTAGTCGTACCATTGTCCGGCAATTGTAATAAACGGAACGTTAACAACCGGTGATCCAAAAACATCACCGGCTACTTTATAGATCTGTAGAAATCCATCATCCACTCTGAACCAAACAAAATAGGAATTCCCTCTGTTTGTAAGACTGCCGTTATCAGAGAAGAAATGAAAACCTGCTCTTCTGGAAATACCTGCTCCATCTATTTTACCGTAGAAATTGAACAAAGACCTATCCGATAAACTTTGATTCAAAGCAGCATAGATATTTGTATTTCCATTTGCTTCATCGCTTTGATAAAGTGATCCCGCATTGATGCTAAAAGTTCCAACTGCTGTTGTCCAATCAGGATGAATCGCATCATCAAAATTGTCGGCAAAAAAACCATTGTTATTATTTGCTCTCCATTCTGTTCCGTTGAAATCAATTACTTGGTAGTAACTTTTTTCTAAGCCGCTTCCACCTGCATTATCTGCATCAGTAAAGTTGGCCACAAAATTTGAAGTTTCCCATACACCGCTTGTTGACACACTTGTAGTAGGAGCAATGCTGTCTGCTGTTGTCGCAAAACCTGAAGTGCTTGTCCAGTTAGCTGCCCAACCTGAAGAAACAGTTGCACAATCAGAACGAAACTCTAAAAGTAAAGAGCCGCTGCTTGAAGTAACACTGCCGGGAGATGACGTTCCCGTATATTGTCCGATCAGTGGCGCAGCGGTGGTTGCGCCATCATATATAAATAAATAATCCCAGTTTAATTCTGTATTGAATGCTGTGAAATTTAAAGTGATTGATGTTGCTCCCGCTGGTTGGATAAGTCTTAGCAAACGCTCGTCATTAGAATAGTTTCCGGTAGATCCGCCACTGTCATAATAGTTTCCAGCTGCAGTAGTGATTGTTGAAATTACAGGACTGTTATTAATCAGTAAATAATATTTTGCCCAATTCCAAAATGGTCCAGGATCCGTATGTGTTTGTGCGCTGAACATTTGATGGCCTTTGATCGTTGTACAAGAGCCTATCCCGCAAGTGGATGCTCCACCGGAACAGCCAGAGCCATAATAACATCTCAAGGGATTAATCCCGTATCCACTTATGCAAATATCTCTCACCAAAGAAGCTGATCCATTATACATTGCATTTGTATACCAGGATGCCGAACTAATGTATCCTTCATGCTCAATTCCGATTGTGTATGGATTATGAGAACCAACATGCCATGCTTTCATGGATTCTAAAACCATTTGCGTGATCTGCCCGTCACTTGAACGTGCAACATAATGCGCGGAAACACTTGCAGCGCAATTCTGAAACCATGAAATGCATCCTGCATACGTACCTTGAACGGTATGGATTGTCACCGCAGAAACTGCTGTACTACTTCTTGAACTAAAATTACAGGAAGCTGCTGCATTCCAAATGGCGGGAGCATAATCTGATGATAGAGCAGATCTCTGAAATGTTTGTCCACTTTTATTGTATACTTTTTCATCTGTAACGATAACTGATGAAGAGCTTAAAATAGCATAGTTGTCCTTTCCGAATATTTTCTCGGGATCTAATTGATGATCAGGAAAATTATACTGATGCTGATAATCAACGTTCATTAAAAACTGAACATATCCGAATTCTTGACTCGCCAGTGCATAAATTTGCCCGGTAGTTTCTCTTGGCAACTCGCTCAAGTAGTTTAAAATAGTTAATTGATCCGCTGCTTTATTGCTGCTGATATTAAGCATTATTTTCACTTTTGCATAAGCATCAGCGAAAGCAAGAATGTTTTTTTCTGGAACGTTGATCACTTCATTCGTGCTGATCAACGAAAGTTCAGAAACCGTAATAAGGTTATTGTTGAAGTAGTTTTTGCCGTCTAAGGTTAGACCCATTACACCATATGCGTTTGGAATTCCTGCGCAGCTTTCTGATTCAATAGCGCGGTGTGTGATATGCGTGAATCGTGTATTACAAAATGCAACCGCTTCAAGCATTCCTCTGGAAATTTCAGGGTGGACTGAATAGGCTTTTTCGAATGATTTTGCAAAGGGATTTTCGATTACCTCAATTGCATTACTCATAAAATGGGACAGTATAAGTGTCGGAAAAAGGAGTAGTTTTTTCATCTGTATTTAATCTTATTAATCCTTAAGTAAAGATAATGAAATCTAGTAAAAAACTACTGTTGTAAAAAAGGAAAGTACTTAAATTTAGTTTTCCTCAAAAATATCAACTATCTTTTCTAACTTAGAATCATCGTATTTCCCGGAAGTGGTATATATAACTTTTCCAGTTTTATCTAAAACAAAAAAGTAGGGAATATCACGTTTTTTGAAATCCAACTCTTCTTTGTAGGCCTTTCCCCCATCATAAAATAACAGATACGGATAAAGTTCTTTGTCCGTTTTTGATTTTATTTTATCCTTTGAAGCGTTACTTGCTAGTTTATTGAATCCTGTGAACATCGGAATAAAATATAAGTTTACATCATAATCTACATGAATATCAAAAACATCCGCTTTTGAAGCATCCACTTTGCCGATAAATTTATTGTATATAGGATTGATCCATGTTTTAAGATCGGGCTCTGCAGCAGTGCTGAACGCAATACAAAGTAATGAGTATTTGCCTTTTGTATCGACAGGCAGATTCACCGCTTTCCCGTTATAATCTTCACATTCCATTCCCGGAAAAAGTGTCCCAACAACACTAGCTTTTGGACTGAATGCCATTGTAATGCATGCAATTGCGATAATGGTTAAAATTATTTTTTTCATGACATTATGATTTTAATGATTCGGGTAATTTTTCTTTTGTTAATTCAGTTCCTGCAATTTTCATGAGAAATACAGCTTTACCATTTTCGAAATCGTTTTTCATCTCATTTTTAACTGTGTCCATCAATAGGTTAAACTCGCCATAAAGCATGGTGCTTAAGCCGCCTACTTCAACGCGAATACTTTTATTTTTTTTTATTCGGAGTATGAAATCGATGACTTTTTGTTCGTAACCATCGCTGAGTGAATACATACTTATTTCAATTGTTGCTATCATTTTTTTACAAAAAATATTTATGAGCTGGACTGAACTTTATGTTACTTACGATGTTTTTATGAAAGGGTGAAGCTTGCTATAATCCAACCATCGCATTAGAATATAGGACCAATGAAAGCAGAGTCAAAATCCCCAACGCTAACCTATTTATTTAATTCTGCAAAAACCTTTTCTGCTTTGAATTTTTTTGCTGCTTTTCCTTTTCGGATGATTTTTACTTTAATGATCAAGTCCCCTTGAACAATCGCATTTACAACATCCTGGCCGTTAATAACGTGACCAAAAACAGTATGTTTTTCATTTAACCAAGGTGTAGCAATGTGTGTAATAAAAAATTGAGAACCATTTGTTCCTGGTCCAGCATTTGCCATTGAAAAAATACCTGGTCCTGTGTGTTTAAGATCAGGGTGGAACTCGTCTTTGAATTTGTAACCCGGTCCGCCAGTTCCGTTTCCTAATGGGTCGCCCCCTTGAATCATAAAGTTCGGGATTACACGGTGGAATTTTAAACTGTCGTAATAGGGAACGCCTGCTTTTTTTGAATTGTTTTTTATTTTCCCTTCCGCTAAACCAACAAAATTGGCAACAGTAAGTGGCGTTTTCACATATTCAAGTGCCAAAAGTATTACTCCTTTGTTGGTAGTTATTTCAGCATACATACCTGGTTCTAATTTGGCTTTTTTATCTTTTTTGGCAAAACCTGTTGTCGCCACTAATAATAATGTAAATGCTACTAGTATCTTTTTCATAATGATTTTACGTGTTAAATTAGTTGTTGTTTATAGATGTAAAAATAGCATAACAAATCTTAAACCAAAAGAGTTGTTGATAAAACGTTACATCATTTTCAGCATAAAACTCGTTCAGTTGCTATTTTTGAAGAAATAAAAAAATCCCTGGTTCCCACTTTTTTTTAAAGGATTGGATGCAGCGGTAAGGTATCATGAAGGTGTGTATTGCAGAGAAACCGAGTGTAGCAAGAGAAATAGCTGAGATTTTGGGCGCTAACCAGCGCAAAGATGGCTATTATGAAGGAAATGGCTATCAGGTAACATGGAGTTTCGGGCATTTATGCGAATTGAAAGAACCGCACGAATATGATTCTGCCTATCGCCAATGGAATTTGAATATGCTGCCTATTCTTCCACAAAAATTCGGAATAAAAGTTAAAAATGATAAAGGCATCGAAAAGCAATTCAATACGATTGCTTCCCTTTTTGAAAACGCATCAGAAGTTATAAATTGTGGTGATGCTGGGCAGGAAGGAGAATTGATTCAGCGTTGGATCTTTTCAAAAGCAAACTGTAAAAAACCATTAAAACGTTTGTGGATTTCATCCTTGACAGAGGAAGCTATCCGTGAAGGATTTACGAAGCTGAAAGATGGTAAAGATTACGAAAGTCTTTATTTTGCAGGTTATTCCCGAGCTGCGGCAGATTGGCTTTTAGGAATGAACGCCACACGTTTGTTTACAATAAAATATGGAAATGGAAAACAAGTACTTTCCATTGGGCGTGTGCAAACTCCCACGCTTGCAATGATTGTTAACAGGCAGCTGGAAATAAACGCATTTAAATCAGCCGTTTTTTTTGAATTGAAAACAAAATACCGTGATGTTGTTTTTAATGCACAAGTAGAAAGATTTCAGGGGAACGAAAAACAAAAAGCCGAAGACATTCTTTCTTCTATAAAAGAAGAGCAATTCACAATTACAACCGTTGAAACAAAAAAAGGAAAAGAATCATCGCCGCGTTTGTTTGATCTTACGTCTCTGCAGGTTGAGTGCAACAAGCGTTTTGGGTATTCGGCTGAAGATACATTGAAGATTATTCAAAATCTATATGAGAAAAAATTGGTAACCTATCCGCGGGTAGATACAACGTATCTACCGAATGATATGTATGCGAAGATTCCAGGTGTTTTAAAAAACATGGTCAATTATCAAGCACTTGTAAAACCGTTGTTAGAAAGTGAGATTCGGAAATCAACGAAAGTTTTTGACGATAAAAAAGTAACAGATCACCACGCGATCATTCCTACCGATATGAAAGCCCAAGGCTTAGTGGGCAATGAAGCATTAGTATTCGATACAATTTCAAAACGTTTTCTGGCTGTATTTTATCCGGATTGTGAAGTTTCAAATACAACTGTTTTAGGCGCAGTAAAAGAAATCGAATTTAAGGCAACTGGAAAACAGATTTTAGATCCCGGCTGGCGGATTGTTTATAATAAAGAGGTGATTGATGAAGATGAGAAAGAGGAAATTCAATTGTTACCTGCTTTCGAAACGGGTGAAACGGGTTCTCATGAAGCGTTTTTATCAGAAGGAAAAACAAGTGCTCCCAAGGCATATACTGAAGCAACATTGTTGCGTGCAATGGAAACGGCCGGTAAGCAGATTGATGATGAAGAAGTGCGTGAGTTGATGAAGGACAATGGAATTGGTCGGCCATCAACGCGCGCGGCAATAATCGAAACATTGTTCCGGAGAAATTATGTGAAGCGCGAGCGGAAAAATCTCGTTCCTACGATCACAGGAATGGAATTGATCCGTGTGATTAATAACGAGTTGTTGAAGTCGGCTGAAATGACCGGTAACTGGGAATTTAAATTACGTCAGATAGAAAAAGGAGAATATCAGGCGGAAGCTTTTTTAGCTGAAATGAAACAGATGGTAAGCGATTTGGTTATACAGGTTCGTAATGAAAGTTCGCAGCGTATCACTATTGCTAGCCATGCACCTGTTGTTGAAAAAGATGATAAAGCAGTTTGTCCGAAATGTAATTCGGGGACAATGTTGAAAGGCAAAACCGCTTTCGGTTGCAGCAATTATAAAAATGGCTGCGACATGAAAATCCCTTTTGAACTGATGGGAAAAAAATTAAGTGATGCACAAATAAAATTGCTTTTAGAAAAGAAAAGGACGGCAGTGATAAAAGGTTGTACAGCTGGAGGTGTAAAGAAAGATGGTATTTTAAAATTGACGGATTCTTTTAATGTAGAATTCGAAGAAGTACAAATAAAAGCACCCAAAACTAAAAAGGCGGCTGTTGCTGAAACGCAGCAGAGCATTTGTCCGAAGTGCAAAAAAGGAAATATTATAAAAGGAAAAACGTCTTATGGTTGCAGCGAATATAAAGCAGGTTGTGATTTTCGTTTACCCTTTGAAACCCTTAGTGCCTCGTGATCAATTTTCATCAAGTTTTAATTATCGGTACTGTTTGGCCGGAACCTAAGTCATCTGCTGCGGGAAGTCGGATTTTGCAGTTGATCGATTTGTTTCTGAAGCAAAATTGGAAGATCACTTTTGCTTCTGCTGCAAGCGACAGTGAATTTGCCTATGATTTTCAAACGCTTGGAATTAGCAAGGTAAAGATCGAATTAAACAATAAAAGTTTTGATGATTTTATTGCAGCGCTTAATCCTGCAATTGTAATTTTTGATCGCTTTATGATCGAAGAGCAATTTGGCTGGAGAGTTGCCGAAAATGCTCCTGATGCAGTAAGAATATTAGATACGATTGATTTGCATTGTCTCCGTCAAGCGCGACAGCAGGCTTTTAAAGAGAAAAGAGCGTTTACGGAAAAAGCTCTTTTTTCTGATAGTGCAAAACGGGAAATAGCCAGTATTTTACGTTGCGATTGTTCACTGATCATTTCTGATTTTGAAATGAAATTGTTGAACGATCATTTTAAAATTGACAATGCTTTACTTCATTATATCCCTTTTTTGATTGACCCAATTGACGAGGGCACGATTATTAAATGGCCTTCGTATGAAGAGAGAGCCAACTTCATCACCATCGGTAATTTTATTCATGAGCCGAATTGGAACGCAGTCCAGTATTTAAAAGAAGAAATATGGCCTTTGATCCGGAAACAATTACCTGATGCAGAATTGCATATTTACGGAGCCTATACTTCACAAAAGGTGAATGAGTTAAATTATCCCAAGGATGGATTTTTAATTAAAGGAAGAGCAGCTGACGCAATGCAGGTAGTAAGTGCTGCGAAAATTTGTTTGGCCCCATTAAGGTTCGGCGCAGGAATAAAAGGCAAGTTGGTTGAAGCAATGCAATGCGGAACACCAAGTGTAACAACAGATATCGGAGCAGAAGGAATGCATGGTAGTTTTGAATGGAATGGAATAATTGCGAATACTTCACTTGAAATTGCAAATGCCGCAGTGAAATTATATACAGATGCTTCCCTTTGGAAGAAGTCGCAGGAAAATGGAATATCGATTATCAATCAGTTTTATTCTAAAGAAAAATTCGGTAAAAAATTAATTGATCATATTTTATCAGTTCAGGAAAATCTACAGGAACACCGGCATAAAAACTTTATAGGCGCGATGTTAATGCATCATACGATCTCAGGCACAAAGTATATGTCGAAATGGATAGAGGAGAAAAACAAGTAAGTTAATAGGTGTTTTTGAAAGTAATTTTTAATCTTTCGTTGTATTCGTTCGTGAAATAGGCTGCATTTAGCTGCCCAAAACGCTTCGTAAACAAATACTTTGCTATTCTCAATATGTACGATACCGTTGTTCAACTTCCTGCACACTCCATCTATAGTCATTGCATAACATTGTTTTGATTGAGAGGTGTGGACAATGATGTTTGCATTCTGGAAAGCTAATAGAAGAAAGAAGTGTTATGCAAAAAAAGATATAGGTGGAAACAAGTTGAAGTCGTTCCTGATGTGAGAAGGGATTGTTTTGTATGAATTATTATCTGATGCTGGAATTTAAGCGATTGCTGAAATCCTGCCCCATACCGCCTGTCATAAAGTAACTGGGAGTGTTGCCAAAGTTATTCATGCCATTCGGAGAATTGCCATATGGTGTTTGCCCTTGAGAAATGATTGCTTGAATTCCAATCGTGCTGTGTTTTGATACTTTGTAATTTAAGCCCAATGCGATTCCTTTGTAGTTACTTGTTTCATTGCTGAAATTAGTAGCATCGTACATTGCCGCTCCGGAAACGGTTGTTCGTTTATTTAATTTGTATTGACCTTCAACAAACAACATGTTTCCTGTTAACGTTTTATTACCTGAATTATACAGTGCTTCATTTTGATTTACCGGCATAAATGTGTTTCCGGAAATTGAATAATGCATCAATCCTATGTTTAATTTGAACTTGTCGTTTAATTGATAGCCGATCTTAGGAGCCACAAATGTAGTGTAAGCAGAGTTGTTTGTCGAATTTAAGAAGCTAACACCTGCTCCAGCAGAAATGGACGCAGAGACTCTGTCCTTTGATATTAATTTTGGTTTTGACGGAGAATAATAGTCGTCCGAAGTATTTTGAGCATCTGCAAAAGATGCACTAAACAGAAGCAATGTGAAGGTTATTAACTTTTTCATGTTAGCTTATTAGTCTTTCAAAGATAATAAAAAATAGTTTTTAAAAATATATTTGTAAAAGTTTAAGATTCTTACCCGAGAAAAAGATACTTTGGAAAAGATAAATACGATCGAAATAAGTAAAATCAGAAATTGATAGGCCATGAAAATATTTGTAAAAAATCTCGACAGAGATATTAATGAGATGCAACTTGAAGGACTTTTTGCACAATTTGGTGAAGTTGTTTCTACTAAAATTGTTTATGACACCATTACCTGGGAGTCGAAAGGGTTTGCCTTTTTAGAAATGGCAAAAAAAGCAGACGGACAGAAAGCGATCGAGGCTCTTAATGGAAAAGAAGTAAAAGGTCGTGAATTAATTGTGCAGGAAGCGGAAGAAAGACGTAGATAATTTTTTAGTATGAGCCAGTTTAAGTATGTTTTTTTATTGTTTTCTGTACTTTTTATTTGTTGCGCTTCTGAAACCTCTGAAGACAAAAGAGAGAAAGCTGTTCCCATCAGTCAGGATAGTATCAATAAAATTTTAGTTGAGATAAATGCTTCTGAAAAAGCAAAAAGTCTGGATACTCTTTTTAAAAACAAGGTGAAGCTTGCCGGTTTTAATGGCTGTGTATTGGTGGCGCAACGCGGACAAATCATTTACCAAAAAGCATTCGGTCTTTCCAATTTTAAAACGAAGGATTCATTGACACTTAATTCCTCTTTTCAATTAGCCTCCGCCTCAAAAACATTTACTGCAACAGCAATTTTAATGCTCGCTGATCAAGGAAAACTTGCACTCACGGATAAGGTTCAGAAATTCTTTCCCGCATTCCCGTATCAGGGAATAACTATAAAACTATTGCTTTCACACCGCTCCGGCTTGTTTAATTACATTTATTGCTGTGAGCAGGATTGTGAGAAACCAAACAAGTTTAAAAAAGGAGTATTCGACAACGCTGCCATGATGGAAATTATTACTACGCATAAATATGATGTGCATGCTAAGCCCGATAAGAAATTTGAGTATTCCAATACAAATTATGCAATCCTTGCTTGCATTGTTGAAAAAGTTTCCGGTTTAAGCTTTGCAGATTACATGGAACAAAATATTTTCAAGCCTTTGGGTATGAAAGATACGTGGGTGCATAATCCGAAAGGTAATGCTGTTCATAAAAACAAAACAATGGGTCATAAAGCATCGGGTACATTTGAAGATGAAACGTATGCTGATGATGTTGTTGGTGATAAAGGGATTTACTCAACAGTCGAAGATATGCTTAAATGGGATCAATCGTTCTATACCGAAAATTTGTTGAAGAAAACAACCATTGAGCAAGCTTTTACGGGATATAGTAATGAGCAGAAGGGTAAACGCAATTATGGTTATGGCTGGAGGATTACGGATGACGGTAAAGCACCCAAAGTAATCTATCACAATGGCTGGTGGCATGGATATAATACTTTGTTTTTCCGCAGACCATCAGATCAGACTACAATTATTGTGCTTGGAAACAAGTATAACCGCAGTACGTATCAGATCCAAGGCGTGCTTTCTATTCTTAATACTAATTCATCACCGACCGATTTCGAAGGTGCTGAATGATTTTTTTGTATTAATTTGATTAAAATCATTCTTTGTAAAGCCAATTAGCTATATCTTTGATCAAAATTTTAAAAAATATAAAATCAGTATGAAAAAATTAATTTACTTAATCGCCTTTTTACCATTTGTAATAGCTTGTGGTGGTGGCAATAATGAAGGCGTTTTATCTGCAGAAGATAGCTTAACTGCAGTTTCAGGCGGACAATCTGTGCGCATTGAGAAGCAAGATTCTAGTATTCAGTCTTTTATCCGCGGATTTAACGAAATTCAAGATAATTTGGATGAGATTAAGCAGAAAGAAAAGATCGTTTCTGAAATGAGTAAGGATCCAGAATCAAGAAAATCGAAGGAGCAGCAAATTGTAGATGATATCCAATCGATTTATGATATCATGAATAAGAACAAACAGCGTTTGGCTTCTATGAAATCCAAATTGAAAGATTCTAATAAACGTAATGATGAATTGGAGAAATTTATTTCCCGTTTGACTGTTGAAATTGAACAAAAAGATGCGCAGATCAATGATCTGAAAGGTCAACTAGAAAAAATGAATGTTGAATTGACCAATTTGAACTTGAATTATGAAGAAGCAACGCAGGAATCAGCTGTTAAAACAGAAAAATTAAATACAGCTTATTATGCTTTCGGTACTTCAAAAGAGTTGATCAAAAATAATGTATTGACGAAAGAAGGCGGTTTTATCGGAATGGGTAAAACAGCAAAAATGAAATCAGATTTTAACAAAGCATATTTTACGAAAGTAGATGCTTCGGTTTTTACAGAAATTGTTTTGAGTGCTAAAAAAGCGAAATTGGTTACAACTCATCCTGCTGGTTCTTATAAAATAGAGGGAGCAGAAGGGAAAGCGGAGAAGTTGGTAATTACGAATGCTGAAGATTTCTGGAGTGCATCCAAATACCTAGTTATTGTAGTTGAATAATATAAATGGGATTTACTGAAAAGCACTGATCGTAAAAAGTCGGTGCTTTTTTTATTTTAAAAACAATGCAGCAAAAAAATATTTCTATTACTAAAACGGCCCGTTATTTTATTCTCGGGGATGCAAGCGATGAGATTGAGCAGATATGGTTCGTTTGTCACGGCTATGCGCAGTTGGCGAATTATTTCATTAAGAATTTTGAGGTGCTGGATAACGGTAAAAACCTGATTGTAGCACCTGAAGGCTTGAGTCGTTTTTATTGGAAAGGCTTTTCTGACAGAGTTGTTGCGAGCTGGATGACGCGGGAGGATCGAGAGAGTGATATTGAGGATTATATCAACTTTTTAAATTCTGTTTATACGGAAGTATGCTCGTCACTTAAAAATAAAAATGTCAGGATAAATGTTTTGGGCTTTTCGCAAGGAACTGCAACGGTTTGTCGCTGGGTTGCATCGGGCAAGGTAAAAGTCGATAATTTTATTTTATGGGCTGGTGCTTTCCCGGATGACCTGGATCTCACAGTTGAAAATGTTGTTTTTGATAGAATGAAAAAATTTGCAGTGATAGGTGATCAGGATGAGTTTTTAAATGAAGCTGCAATCGCAAAGCAATTTGCGTATTTAAATAAGAATAAGATCTCGCTTGACTTGATTCGCTTTCATGGGAAACATGAAATTAATAATGAAGCTTTGTTGGATCTACAAAAACGTTTTTAACCATTCGGTCGCGTTCTCTTCCGAATTGAATATTCGATTAGGGCGAGCAGGCTTGCTGAAACGCAACTGCACATTTCCTACTAATTTTTGTGTAAACGATAGAATCATTTAAGCCTTCGCACTTGCATATGGATCTGCTCATAAAATTAAAGTAATTTTTTCCAGATACAATATATGTACCTACATGTAAATTAAGTTACCTTTGCGGAAATTTCGACCAATCCAATGAAACTGTTATTTAATTATTTAAAAAATTATAAAGGATTAGTGCTGCTGGCACTTGCGCTAGCAACTGTTAATCAGATATTTTCCTTACTCGATCCATTGGTATTTAAGCACATTGTGGATGATTATGCTTCAAATCCTACTCGTCCGGATTTTGTGAAAGGGGTCGGACTGCTTATTTTGCTTGCGATGGGCTTTGCGATGATTTCTAGAATTGCTAAAAATTTCCAGGATTATTATGTAAATGTGATCACTCAGAAGCTGGGTGCTCAGATATATTCGGATGGATTAAAACATTCACTGGAATTACCTTATCAGGTTTTTGAAGATCAACGAAGTGGTGAGACACTTGGCAAATTGCAAAAAGTGCGAACGGATGTGGAGAAATTGATTATGGCTTTTGTCAGTGTTCTTTTTACTTCATTGGTTGGGGTGGGTTTTGTAATGGTGTATGCCATAAAAATTCATTGGTTAATTGCCGTAGTTTATTTTGCCTCGGTTCCGATTTTAGGATTTGTGACATCGATTTTAAGTAAACGTATCAAGAAGATCCAGAAGATTATTGTTGGTGAAACAACAGCATTGGCTGGGTCTACAACCGAATCGCTAAGAAACATCGAACTTATAAAAAGTTTAGGTTTGGCAGATCAAGAAATAAACAGATTGAATAGTACCACCGTAAAAATTCTCGGTCTTGAACTTAAAAAAGTGCGTTATATAAGGAGTATCAGTTTTATTCAAGGTACGTTTGTGAATTTACTACGGAGTTGTATTTTGTTTCTTTTACTTTTTTTGATCTTCAGAAATCAATTGACACTGGGTGATTTATTTTCTTTACAGATCTACTCATTTTTTATTTTTGGTCCGCTTCAGGAACTCGGCAATATTATCAATATCTATCGTGAAGCGGAAGTTTCACTGGATAATTTTCAAGCAATACTCAATACACCCAAAGAAGTGAAACCAAAGATGCCGGTGTCTCTCAGCAGTGTAGAAAAATTGAATTTCTCGAACGTAAGTTTTAAACATCATTCTGCCGCTGGTAATGCATTGGATGGCATTTCTTTTCAGGCTGCCAAGGGAGAAACAATTGCATTTGTTGGTCCTTCCGGTTCCGGAAAAACAACATTGGTGAAATTGTTGGTTGGGCTTTATCAACCTCAGCAAGGAGAGATCGAATACAATGGTAATAATTATAAGTTGATCGATCTCGATCAGCTGAGATCACATATTGGTTTTGTGACTCAGGATACGCAACTTTTTTCAGGTACTATCAAGGAGAATTTATTGTTTGTTGCTCCCAATGCAACAGACGAAGAATGTTTGGATGTATTGAATAAAGCCGCTTGTCAGAATTTGCTCGCTCGAGCGGATAACGGAATTGATTCAATGATCGGGGAAGGTGGAGTAAAAGTTTCAGGGGGAGAAAAACAGCGATTGTCAATTGCTCGTGCACTTCTCAGAAAACCTTCCTTGCTTGTATTTGATGAAGCAACATCTTCATTAGATTCTATCACCGAAGAAGAAATCAGCGCGACAGTCAGGGCTCTTTCTCAAAATAAAAATCAGATAACGATCATGATTGCTCACCGACTGAGTACGATCATGCATGCGGATAAAATCTTTTGTTTGGAAAAGGGCAAAATTATTGAGCAGGGAAAACACGAAGAGTTAATTTCTCAAAAGGGCTTGTATTACGCAATGTGGCGTCAACAGATCGGAGAGAGACATTCCTGATTTGTTTTTTTGCTATTTTATGCTTTCGTGAATAAGAGTAACTTATTTATTCTTGCGGAGGTGTATCGGATTAACAACGATAGGACAAAAGCTATTTTTGAACCATACTTTTTTCTTTTCAAATCCACCTAACTTGTTGTCGTATACTAAACAGTAGTATCCTTTTGCGTATTCTGAAATATTTAACGAGTTTCCATAACCCTGTTTAACAATTGCGCCATAAGGATTGTAGACGATATAATAAGTGTCACTTGAAAATTCTAATAATTGATTTTTATTTTTTACAGCGTAACTAACCGCCTCTTTTTTTGAGTAGAAGGTGATTGCATCCGAGAATTTACTCATTTTGTCGTAGCCTTTTTGTTTTACTCTGAATCTGTTTTCCCCGCTGCTTAATATTACTGGTACCGAATAGGAATTCGGAGTAGGGCTGCCCACTCCATTCACTTTTCCAACAGGCACCCATTTATCGAAAATGTACTGCTCAACCGTATAGGGCAGTGATCCTGATTCATTTTTGGAGGTCCAACTGACCATCCCATCTTTGCTGACATTAAAAGACTGGATCTCAAATGTTGCAAGGATCTTTTCTGATTTTATATCGTTTGCGCTTCCTTCATTTTTTACATTTTTATCGTCACCGGAAACTAATGCGAGTGGACTGGTGAAAACAAAAACTAAAAATGTCAATGCGTAAAGTGCTCTTTTCATAGTAGTTATGAATTTGATGTTCATAGAGCGAAATTACCGCACTACCCAAGTACTTTTAATCTGTCTTGTTAAAGTAATTAACGTTTGAATGTTAATTACGCTTGTATAGCCAATTTTTATAGGTAATTGCTCAATTGTTAATACTGTTAATAACATTGAGTAGCCTGTCAACAAAGACTTTGGGAGTCTTTTTTTTTGATGTTAGGTTGCTTTTCTATACTTTTCAGTTGATTCTTAAACTTGTTAAGGTCTTTATTCAGTTATCTGCTAGCAAATTCTCGTTTTGAGGTGAGACGCTTTAGGGGTATCCTACTCAAAATCTTTATATAATAAATACTTCTTTCTTATCACTTTGAATTTTACAATTCCTGGTTCCCAACTTTTGCGGATGACACCTTCTGTTACGCCATCTTTTACGTGTTGTTGCAACGTAGCGTTACCTGCATGGAAATTAAAGTTTTCATCAAAGAATTTTGCTTTGTCTGGTGTGTTTGCATACGTCCCTATCAGCCAAAATAAGTAGATCTTTTTTGTATCCTTCATGTATTCTGCTCCAAACTCAGATAAATTGTGTCCTTTACAAACTTGTCCTTTATACTTTGGTTCCAAGGCACCCGGCTTGGGTTGTGGAGTGAAGGTGTAGTTTGCTTTTGTTAAAGCCGGACTCCCAATCACCTGAAAGGGAAGATCGGTGCCACGCCCGACAGAAATAACGGTGCCTTCAAATAAGCCCAGACTAGGATACATGTAAACTGACGACATATTTGGTAAATTTGGCGAGGGCCGAACAGGCAATTCAAAAAGATCTTTGTGACTATATCCGTCGATTTTAATCACCTTTAAATTGCATTTTACTCCCGCTTTCAGCCACGCTTCTCCGTTGATCATCTCCGCGTATTCCCCAATGGTCATTCCATAAACGATAGGAACAGGATGCAGACCTAAAAAAGAGGTGTATGCAGTTTCCAAAACTGGTCCGTCAATATAATATCCGTTTGGATTTGGCCTATCAAGAACAATTACTTGTTTGCCTTTTTCTGCGCAGGCTTCCATCACATAATGCAAGGTCGAGAGATAGGTGTAAAAACGAACGCCCACATCCTGAATATCAAAAATCACCACATCCACATCCGCGAGGTCGGTGGCTGAGGGTTTCTTATTTTTTCCGTAAAGTGAAATAATATTTAATCCTGTTTTTGCATCTTTTTCTGTCGTTACTTTTTCACCTGCATCAACCAATCCGCGGAAGCCATGCTCCGGACAAAATACTTTTTTTACGGTAACACCCAAAGAAATAAGACTGTCGACAAGATGTGTTTTTTTTATTAGGGAGGATTGATTTGCAACAACCGCGATAGATTTGCCTTTTAATAAGGGGAGGTATTCTGATGTACAATCTGCACCAACTTTTAAATCGTTAATTGTTTTGTATGTATTTTCGATTTGAACGATTCCTTGTGCATCACCTGAGATGGAATGCATTAAAATTGCAAAAACTGCTGAAATTTTTAAAATCTTCATCGTATCTGTAAAATAGTATTTTTGTATTCGGGTTAATCTAAACAAAGCTACTAAATTTTGAATATCGAGCGCTTTATTGCTAAACGAATACTTTCCGGTTCAGGAGCATCTAATCAACTTTCGCGCCCAATTGTGCGCATTTCCGTTTGGGGGATTGTTCTTGGCCTGGCTGTTATGATATTGGCTGTTGCTATTGTTACCGGATTTCAAAATGAGATAAAAGCGAAACTGATCGGATTTAATTCACACATTCAACTATCCAATTACGATAACAACGTAAGTGCAGAACCTAAGCCGATCAGCAGAATTCAACCTTTTTTAGCGGCGCTAAAATCCGATCCGGATATCAGGCATATTGAAGTCTACGCTACAAAAAACGGAATCGTGAAAACGAAAACCGACAACGAAGGTATTTTGTTAAAAGGTGTTTCTGCTGATTACGATTGGTCTTTCCTTAATTCTAATTTTGTAGAAGGAGAAGCATTTCTTTTAAACGATACCGTTTCAAAAAACATTGTGATCTCCAAGTATTTAAGTGATAAATTAAACTTCAAATTGAACGATAAAATGATCATCTATTTTATTGTGGATCGGTTTGATAGTTTGGGTAATAAAATAAGAACGGAAACGGCAGCGAAAGATTTTTATATTTCGGGAATCTATGAGACAGGCTTGGAAGATGTAGATAAAACATTGGTGTTGTCCGATATACGAAGAATTCAGAAGATGAATGGCTGGTCGGAAGATGAAGTTGCAGGCTTTGAAATTTCAATTAATGATTATAAAAAAATTGATGATATCGGATATGAAATTGATGCCCTGATAGGGCAAGGTCTTGTTGCGCAAACGATCAAGCAAACCAATCCTGCAATTTTTTCATGGTTGGATATGATGGATATGAATGCCATTATTATTTTAGTCTTGATGGTTGTCGTTGCCGGGATAAATATGATGTCGGCCTTGCTGATCCTTATTTTGGAACGTACGAATATGATCGGTATCCTAAAAGCGATGGGTGCTGGAAATGGAAGCATTCAGAAAATATTTTTATACAATGCCGTTTACCTAATCGGCAAGGGAATGATATGGGGAAATGTGTTTGGCATTTCAATTGCCCTGATGCAAAAATATTTTGGAATATTTAAATTAGATCCAACAGCGTATTACATTTCACAAATCCCGATCAACTTGAGTATACTTCATATTATACTGCTCAATTCCGGAACATTGGTTTGTTGTATTCTCATGTTGATCATCCCAAGTTTTATCATTTCTAAAATCACTCCTGTAAAGGCTATTAGATTCAGTTAATTTTTTTTATCGAAAAAACATGTTTTGTCAATCTGTGTTGTAGATCTATGAAGCATAAACAGAAAGGCAGATAATACATTTACTATTCTCCTTAAAAGTTGTATTTTCGCATTCAGAAAAGAACTACAACATGAAAAAAACCTGCGATAACATTCTTGGAACAATCGGAAACACTCCGATGGTCCGTATTAATAATCTTACAAAAGACTTAAAAGCTACCGTATAT
Organism: Chitinophaga pinensis; assembly: GCA_945885475.1. Lineage (GTDB taxonomy): Bacteria > Bacteroidota > Bacteroidia > 2-12-FULL-35-15 > 2-12-FULL-35-15 > 2-12-FULL-35-15. The sequence goes on along the minus strand of CAMCYR010000009.1, from coordinate 6,494 downwards.
GCTAAAGTAGAAACATTTAATCCCGGTAATTCGATCAAAGACCGTATGGCTTTAAAAATGATTGAAGATGCTGAAAAAGACGGGCGATTAAAGCCGGGCGGAACAATCATTGAAGGTACCAGTGGAAATACGGGGATGGGTTTGGCAATTGCTTCAATCATTAAAGGATATAAATGTATTTTTACAACAACTGATAAACAATCAAAAGAAAAAGTAGATGCTTTACGCGCTTTCGGTGCCGATGTAATTGTTTGTCCTACTGATGTTGAGCCGGAAGATCCACGCTCTTATTATTCTGTTTCTTCTCGTCTTGTAGCTGAAGTGCCAAATTCATGGAAACCGAATCAATACGATAACTTAAGCAACGCTCAGGCACACTATGAACAAACAGGTCCTGAAATCTGGGATCAGACAGATGGAAAGATCACGCATTTAGTTGTAGGAGTTGGAACGGGTGGAACCATAACTGGAACAGGAAGATATCTGAAAGAAAAAAATCCGAACATCAAAGTATGGGGAATCGATACGTATGGTTCCGTTTTCAAAAAATACAAAGAGACAGGCATTTTTGATAAAAATGAAATTTACCCGTATATCACGGAGGGGATTGGGGAAGATTTTTTACCTGAAAATGTTGATTTTAAAGTGATCGACCGCTTTGAGAAAGTGACAGATAAAGATGCAGCAATCATGACGCGTGAGATCACCAAGCGCGAGGGGATTTTTGCCGGAAACTCTGCTGGGTCAGCAATGGCAGGGTTGATGCAATTGAAAGATGAATTGAAAGAAGGCGATGTGGTTGTTGTTATTTTTCATGACCATGGAACCCGCTACTTAGGGAAAATGTTCAATAATGAATGGATGATGGAAAAAGGTTTTTTCGATAAGAAAGGATTGATTGCCAAAGACCTAGTAAACAGCAATTCAAAAGGAATGTTGATCACTGTTGAAAGTACGCACACTGTCGGAGATGCAGTTGCATTGATGAATAAAATGGATATTTCTCAAATTCCGGTGACTCATGACAAGCGTATTGTTGGTTCGTTGAACGAAAGTATGTTGTATCAGAAAATAATCGCGAATCCTGAAATTAAAAATCAGGCTGTCGAAACGATCATGTCGGCTCCATTCCCCTTTGTTGATATATCTACACCTATTGATTCTTTGTCGGCAATGGTTAATGATAAAAATTTAGCAGTACTGGTTAAAGATTTTAAATTAGATAAAACATATATCATCACATGTCATGATATCATGAATGCACTCACAAAGTAATAAAGTAATTTGGAGATAGAGTGGTACTATGATATAGGATTTTCCTCAATCATCGTATCACTCTATTTGTTTATCATATTCTCAAATGCCCATTTACACAGACCAACTGAATCGTAAAATAGAACTCTCTTCTAAACCTAAGAGGATCATATCGCTTGTTCCCTCCCAAACGGAATTACTTTTTGATATGGGCTTGCGCGATGAGGTGGTCGGGATCACAAAATTTTGTATTCACCCCGATGAATGGTTTCGCACGAAAGTGAAAGTAGGAGGAACGAAAAAGTATGATTTGGAAAAAATAAAAGCATTGCAGCCCGATCTTATAATTGGAAATAAAGAAGAGAATGAGCAGGGACAAATAGAAGAGTTGATGAAGAATTACAATGTGTGGATGAGCGATATATATACCTTGAAGGATTCTTACAATATGATAAGCGGTTTAGGTGCCTTAGTAGGGAAACAGCAAGAAGCTAACAATATAAAACTTGAGATTGAATATAAATTTCATCAGCTGCAATCTCAATTAGAAATATCGGAAAAAGCACCGCTAAACGTAGGGTACTTTATCTGGAATGATCCATATATGGTTGCTGGAAACAATACGTTTATAAATGACTTACTAAAAATCAGCAGACTAAATAATGTTTTTGTTGCGAAAGATTCCCGCTATCCGCAGGTTTCTGAGCAGGAGATAAAAGATGTTAATCCCGATGTTATATTGCTTTCTTCAGAACCTTTTCCGTTCAGAGAAAAACATTTACTTGAACTAAAAGCCATTTGTCCAGCGTCCAACATTATAATCGTAGATGGAGAATTGTTTTCCTGGTATGGTTCTAGGTTATTGAAAACGCCAGCATATTTAAAGCAACTTTCGGATGAAATTTCGTCTAAAGGGTAACGTTTTAAATTGAATTGAGCTATGTTTTAAAAGGGGGTATTTTTTCTATTTTCCGATTCCTACAATATTATTAGTAGCTTTGTAATGCAACTAAATACGATGACTTTTTTTAGGTACATACTTTCTTTCGTTTTTCTTTTTGCGATACTATTTCTTTCTCCAAATTCTGCTGAAGCACAAAAAGTAGGAGTTGTATTAAGTGGTGGTGCTGCTAGTGGGATCGCCCATATTGGGGTTTTGAAAGCATTGGAGGAAAATCATATTCCAATTGATTACATCACAGGCACATCGATGGGCGCATTGGTTGGTTCCATGTATGCAATGGGATATTCTCCTGCTGAAATTGAAGCAATGGTGAAAACAGAACGTTTTAAAGACTGGTCGGAAGGTAGTGTTGATCAGAAATATGCGTATTATTTTAAACGTACAGATGAGAATTCTTCCTGGGTTACATTCAAACTCTCTTTAGACTCAGCATTCTCTTCAACGCTTCCAACAAATTTAATTTCCCCTGTTGCAATGGATTTTGGTATGATGGAGTTTGCGGGCGGACCTGCTGCTGCTGCTAATTATAATTTTGATAGTTTATTTATTCCCTTTCGATGTGTTGCTTCTGATATCGAAAAAAAAGAATCCGTAATATTTAAAGATGGTGATCTTGCAGAGGCGGTGAGAGCTTCAATGTCCTATCCTTTTTATATCAAACCTATTGTAGTGGACGGAAAATTACTTTTTGATGGTGGCTTGTATAACAATTTTCCATCCAACGTCATGTACGATGATTTTTTCCCGGACTTTATTATTGGTAGTAATGTAAGTGGAAACAACCCTCCTCCAGATGAAGACAATTTATTATCGCAGATAAAAACAATGCTGCAGAGTAAGTCCAATTACGATATTTTATGTGAAGGAGGAGTGATTATTGAACCAAAGACGGATGTAGGCTTGTTTAATTTTAGAGATCTCCAACCCATCATCGATAGTGGTTATGCTGCGGCTATGCGTCAGATTGATTTCATAAAACTATATACTGAAAGAAAAGTTACACCGGAGGAATTAAGCATCCGGAGAAGTAATTTTAAAGCAGAGCAACCAAAAATGATCTTTGACAATATCTACATTGAAGGATTAACAAAAAATCAATCTGAATATGTAAGAAGGATACTACGTCATAAAAATAAAGTTGTGAGCCTAGAGGATATGAAGGAGGGGTATTTTCGTTTAGCGGCAGATATCAGAATCAAATCCATCTATCCAAAAGCGAAATATAATCCGCAAACAGGATATTATGATTTGTATCTCAGGGTGAGAAAAGAAAAAAATTTAATAACGGATTTTGGTGGCAATTTCTCTAACCGGCCAATAAGTGAAGGTTATCTTGGTTTACAATACAATTATTTTGGACGATTTGCTGCGGGGATTATGGCGAATGCCTTTTTCGGAAAATTATATAGTTCTGTGCAGTTAAAAACACGTTTTGATCTTCCGTTTAAAGTGCCTTTGTTTATTGAGCCTTCTGTTACCTGGAACAAATGGGATTATTATAAAAGCAGCAGTGAATTTTTACAGGATACCAAACCCGCTTATTTGATCAGGAATGAAGAACACGGTAGTTTAAATGTTGGTTTTCCTACCGGAAAAAAGGGAAGGATAGTAGGTGGCACAGGCATAGCAAGAATAACCGACAAGTATTATCAGACGCCCTATTTTGTTCAGCTCGATACAACTGATGAAACTAATTTTGATGTGTTTTCTGCGCAAGCGTATTATGAAATAAATTCACTCAACAGAAAACAATATGCCAATCAAGGTGAATTCTTGAGGATCAGTGCCCGCTATGTGAATGGCTTGGAAATTAATAGACCTGGTTCTACTTCCGTTGATACAGTGAAAGAATTTTCGAATCACCATGAATGGGCTGTCATTAAAATTTCTGGTGAACGTTATTTCAACCGTAAGGGAACAATTAAAATTGGCTTATTTGGAGAGGGAGTATACTCCACTCAAACTCTTTTTAATAATTATACTTCTAGTATTTTATCTGCACCAGCTTTTCAACCGACACCGGATAGCAAGACGATTTTCAATGAAAATTACCGTACACATAAGTACATTGCCGGAGGGATCAAGTTTGTTGTAAATATTCGTAAAAATCTGGAGTTCCGTGCCGAAGGCTATATCTATCAGCCATACCAAGTACTGGTAAAAAAAGCAGATTTGTCAACGGAATATGGTATACCTTTTGCGCTGCAACATTACATCGGAACCTCTGCACTTGTCTGGCACACTCCTCTTGGTCCAATGAGTCTGGGAGTAAATTATTATGACCAGGTGAAAGACCCTTTTTCGATCCTTTTTCATTTTGGTTATATCATCTTTAACAAGAAAGCACTTGAATAATTCGCTAAGTTGTTGATAATCAATGTTTTTTGATATTTACTATATTTTACATAAATTTGCACCCCGATTTAAGGATGCAGTAGTACATAGGTATGGAAATTAGTCATACTTTTCACATCACTAAAAGCGGGTATAAAACAAAAAAATAAAACTAAATTAAAACTATGAACGAATACGTAATTTATCTAGTACCCGCTTTGGGGATTTTAGGATTGCTTGTGATGGCAATTAAGTCGGCTTGGGTTAGTAAACAAGATGCCGGTGATGAAAAGATGCAGGAACTTGCCGGTTATATTGCTGATGGAGCAATGGCATTTTTAAAAGCAGAATGGAAAGTACTAAGTATCTTCGTTTTGTTCGCAGCAATATTATTGGCCTATTCAGGAACGATCCATGAAGTAAACGGAAAAGAGATCCACTCAAGCTGGATCATTTCTATTGCTTTTGTAATTGGAGCTGTTTTTTCTGCAACTGCAGGATATATCGGAATGAAAGTAGCAACTAAGGCGAATGTCCGTACTACACAAGCAGCGCGTACCAGTTTAAAACAAGCTTTGAAAGTTTCGTTCACCGGTGGAACCGTAATGGGTTTAGGTGTTGCGGGATTGGCTGTTTTAGGTTTGGGTGGTTTGTTCATCGCATTTCTTTCGATCTTCGCTGGTTTAGGGGAAAATACAGTTAAGACAGCGATTGAAGTTCTAACAGGATTTTCTTTAGGTGCTGAATCAATCGCTTTATTTGCGCGTGTTGGTGGTGGTATTTATACTAAAGCAGCTGACGTTGGAGCGGATCTTGTTGGTAAAGTGGAAGCAGGAATTCCTGAAGATGATGTTCGTAATCCGGCTACAATCGCTGATAACGTTGGAGATAACGTTGGTGATGTTGCTGGTATGGGTGCCGATTTATTTGGTTCGTATGTAGCAACTATCTTAGCGACAATGGTATTGGGACAAGAAATTATTGTTACTGATAATTTTGGAGGAATGTCTCCGATCTTATTACCAATGGTTATTTGTGGTTTAGGGATCGTTTTCTCTATCGTTGGAACTTGGTTCGTTACAATTAAAGATGATAAATCAAATGTTCAGACAGCATTAAACTTAGGTAACTGGGCGTCAATGCTCCTTACTGTTATTGCTTCTTATTTTATTGTTATGTGGATGTTGCCGGAAGGTGACATTGTATTGCGTAATACTACATTTACGAAGATGGGTGTTTTTATGGCTATTGTCGTTGGAACAGTTGTAGGTGCGATCATGAGTATTGTTACAGAGTATTACACAGCAATGGGTAAAGCTCCTGTTTTATCAATCATTCAGCAATCATCTACAGGACACGCTACAAATATTATTGGTGGATTATCTGTAGGTATGAAATCAACTGTTATTCCTATTTTAACTTTGGCAGCCGGTATTATGGGCTCGTTTTATTTTGCAGGATTATATGGTGTTGCGATAGCAGCAGCAGGTATGATGGCAACAACAGCAATGCAATTAGCAATTGATGCTTTCGGTCCGATCGCTGACAATGCAGGTGGTATCGCTGAAATGAGTCAATTACCTCCTGAAGTTCGTGAACGTACAGATAATTTAGATGCTGTTGGTAATACAACTGCAGCTACCGGTAAAGGTTTTGCAATCGCTTCTGCTGCATTAACATCTTTGGCTTTGTTTGCTGCCTTTGTTGGAATAGCTGGAATCGATGCTATTGATATTTACAAAGCTCCTGTTTTAGCAGGTTTATTTGTTGGTGGTATGATTCCTTTTATATTTTCTGCATTGTGTATTCAGGCGGTTGGAAAAGCTGCAATGGACATGGTTCAGGAAGTAAGACGTCAGTTCCGCGAAATTCCTGGTATCATGGAATACAAAGCGAAACCTGAATATGAAAAATGTGTTGCAATCTCAACAAAAGCTTCTAT
>CAMCYR010000008.1 GCA_945885475.1 Chitinophaga pinensis | reverse complement strand
AAGAAAAACGATTGAAATCGGAAAACCAATTTTAAACCATGCAAAAAAATTCATATCACTATTCTTCGGAAAGTTTTCGGAATACTCTCTTAAAAAAATCATATTTGTGGGTGTACCAACCAATGTTGCCATCCCTCCTATTGTTGCAGAATAAGCTAAACCAATTAATAAAGCCGAAGCCATTTTATGAGAATGGTGCTCTTCTTTAAAATGCTTTTCTATCTGAACAATTACCGCTAATACGGCCGAAAGCAGCATCATAACAGTTGCCGTATTAGAAATCCACATGGAGATGAGATAGGATGTTAACATCACTCCAAATAAAATCCGAGAGGGACTTGTGCCGACAAGCATGAGAATTTTAAGAGCAATCCGCTGATGCAGATTCCATCGCTCGATGGCGAAGGCGATGATAAAACCACCAATGAAAAGAAAAATAATAGGATCCATGTATTGAAATGCGGTTGTTTTAGAATCGGCAATACCAAGAATGGGGAAAAAAATCATCGGTAGTAAGGCAGTTACTGCTAAAGGAACAACTTCTGTTAACCACCAAAAAGCCATCCAGATTGTTACTGCAGCCATTTTTGTAACCATCGGATTGCCTGGCATAAGATTGAATCCAAAAAATATAAGTGCAGCACAAGCAGGACCAAGTACTAATTTTATTTTTTTTGAATACTTCATAAATCTGTTTTGCTCTGAAATTATTTTTAGTTTTACATGCAGTCGATTAAGCAAACTTAAGCATATTGTATTTATTATTGAATATATAATTAGGAAAGAATGGGTGAGTTAAGAATTGTATTTATGGGGACACCGGAATTTGCGGTGGAGTCGCTAGACATATTGGTAAGAAATAATTATAATATCGTTGGCGTCGTAACGGTTATGGACAAACCTGCAGGTCGTGGGCAACAACTGCAAGAATCTGCAGTAAAAAAATATGCATTGGAAAAAGGATTGAACATCCTGCAACCTGAAAAATTAAAAGATGAAAAATTTCTGGAAGAATTGCGTGCGTTAAAAGCAGATCTTCAACTGGTAGTTGCCTTCAGAATGCTACCTCAAATTATATGGAGCATGCCACGATTAGGAACAATTAATTTACATGGATCTTTGTTACCTCAATACAGAGGTGCGGCTCCAATCAACTGGGCCGTGATGAATGGAGAAAAAGAAACAGGTATTACCACCTTTTTACTTCAACAGGAAATTGATACCGGTAAAATAATTTTCAGGGACAAGACCCCAATCGGAGAAAACGAAACTGCGGGCGAAATTCACGATCGTTTAATGATACTCGGAGCCGGCTTAATTTTAAAAACAGTAAAAGCAATTGAAGAAACTAATTATCCTCAGATCGATCAGTCTGAATTGATAGCGATTGGAGAACAAGTGAAGCACGCACCAAAAATTTTTAAAGAAGATTGTAAGATCGACTGGACAAAAAGCGTTTCAGAGATCCATAATTTCATACGCGGACTAAGTCCTTATCCAACTGCATACGCTACATTTAAGTCACCAGAAGGTAAAATTCAGTCCGTCAAATTATTCATATCTGAAAAAGAAATAGCATCTCATACGCATCAGACGGGACTTCTAATAAGTGATTCTAAAAGCTTTTTAAAAGTCGCAGTTCAGGATGGTTACATTTATATTCAGGAGCTACAACTTGCAGGAAAAAAGAAGATGTCTGTAATTGATTTTTTGCGGGGCTTTCCGTTAAATAACGATTGGATCGTGTTATAATATTTTATTTTTTACAGAAACATAAAAGACCATTCTCGCTCATCATTAGCGGTCAATAAGCCTGTGCCATAGTCATAAACGTCTGTTCAAAAACTACTTATCCTGAAAGATAACTATAGCTGCCCTTACAGACTGAGTTATTAACAAAAACACGACTTATCAACAAATCCACATTTTTTTAGCTCCAAATGTTGCATAGATAGTGAATCATACTAATTTTGTTACATAATTAAATGTTAAACCCTAAAAAACTAAATCAAATGAACAAAGCAGAATTAGTTGACGCTATCTCAACAGAGGCGAAATTGACAAAAGCAGATGCTCAAAGAGCATTAGATGCATTCGTAAACGCTACAACAAAAGCACTTAAAAAAGGTGACAGAGTTGCATTAGTAGGTTTTGGATCTTTCTCTATCTCTAAAAGAGCTGCAAGAGTTGGTCGTAACCCACAAACAGGAAAAGCAATTAAAATTGCTGCTAAAAAAGTTGCTAAGTTTAAGGCTGGTGCTGATTTAGCTAAAACAGTTAACAAGTAGTCGTTGACTTTTTGAAATAAAAAAGTCTCGCAGAAATGCGGGACTTTTTTATTTTATGTATTTTCGTGCCTCAAAAAAAAATCATGAGCAAACAAGATAAAATAAAAAATTTCGATCCCAACGGCTTGGGTGATGCAAACAATAATATTTACGGTTTACCATTTACAACAGATGAAGCTGAAGTAGTAATCCTTCCGGTTCCATGGGAAGTTACTGTTTCATATAGCGCAGGAACAGCATTAGGACCTCAGGTGATTTATAATGCTTCTTATCAAGTGGATCTGTTCGACCCTAAAATTGAAGATGCCTGGAAAATCGGTATCGCGATGGATACCATTTCAGATGATATCTCCAGTAAAAGTGAAAGTTTAAGACGGAAAGCTGAAAATTATATCGAACTATTGCAGGAAGGTGAAACACCCGAAACGAACAGCGATATGGAAGATATTCGTGTGTTGATAAATGCAGAGTGTCTGAAAATGAATAACTGGGTGAAAGCAAAATCACTTTCATTTTTAGATCAAAATAAAATTGTAGCACTACTTGGAGGTGACCACTCTACTCCACTCGGACTAATGCAAGCCTTGGCAGAGAAAAATGATTCATTTGCTATTTTACAAATAGATGCGCATGCCGACTTACGTGATGCTTATGAAGGATTTGAATTCTCTCATGCTTCCATCATGTTCAACGCATTAAAAATACCTCAGGTTTCAAAATTAGTACAGGTAGGTATCCGTGATTATTGTCAGGCAGAATTTGACATCATCAAAAATTCAAACGGAAGAATAAAAACCTTTTTTGATAGAGATATTAAACACAAGCAATTAGATGGAACAACGTGGACAACAATCTGCAACGATATCATCGCACAATTACCAAATGAGGTCTATTTAAGTTTCGACATTGACGGTTTAGATCCGAAACTTTGTCCGAGTACAGGAACACCTGTTGCCGGTGGTTTTGAATTCGAACAAATATTAATGTTAATTGAAAAAATAGTTGATTCAGGAAAGCGCATTATTGCATTCGATATTAATGAAGTTGCCCCAGGAGGTGATGAATGGGATGCAAATGTAGGAGCACGACTTTTATACAGGATTGCGAATATGGTTGCAAAATCAAATGGAAAAGCTTGACCTCTCCACTTCGGTCGAGATGATATTTGAGTAACCGTTCGAGATGATAGTAGTGTAAATGTTCAAGATTAGATTAACGTAAATGTTCGAGAAATTAATATAAATGCTTATGATGGTAATTGAGTTTACTTTTGAGATGATGAAAGTCTGAATGACCTAAAGGGCAGAAAAATGAAAGAATGGGGTCAGATTAAAAAATTGCGAATCGTTCTTAAAAGATTATAAACGAATTAGCTATAGATAATTGATCTGATTCGTAAAAAGCAGAATGACCTGAAGAAAAAAAATTAAGATGACAAACGAATTAATAACCTATTTATCACAATTTGTATCTGATACACGCAGAGCAAAGTTTGATCATGTCTTAAACTTCAGAACAAAACACATTACAATTGCACTGGAGGACCTTTATCAACCGCACAATGCCAGTGCTGTTTTGCGATCATGCGACATTTTCGGAATACAGGACATACACATCATTGAAAATAAGAATGCATATACTGTTAACAAGGATATTGCATTGGGTGCGCCCAAATGGCTGAATTTACACAGGTATAGAAAAGCTGAAAACAATTCGTTGGATTGTATTTTAAAACTAAAAGAACAAGGTTACCGGATTGTTGCAACTACTCCGCATGAAAAGGATTGCAATCTTGAGGATCTTTCGGTAGACAAACCTTTAGCACTTTTTTTCGGAACTGAGCTGACAGGTATTTCCGATACTGTTCGAGAACATGCAGATGAATTTGTAAAAATTCCGATGTATGGTTTTACGGAAAGTTTCAATATCTCTGTTAGTGCAGCATTGTGCCTGCATTCATTAAAAGAAAAGTTGCATAAATCTGAGATCAGTTGGCAATTGAACGAGATAGAAAAAGAAGAATTACTATTGCGCTGGTTAAAAAATTCGATCCCAAAAGTTGAATTGATCGAAAAAGATTATTGGGCAAAGAAAAACTTAAGTTAGTACGCCGTAGTATTGTCAACATTTAAGTCGCAGATAGGGAAAATTTTAGAGAAAAGTGTTCGTGTACTTAGCTGTTTTAACTGTCTAAAAATAAAAGAGTTTGTTATTTTCTAAATTTAATGTAGGTTTGTATCGGAAATAAAACACACACACTATAAAACAATAATAACTATTATGGGAAAAGGCGATAAAAAAAGCAAAAAAGGTAAAATTTCAATGGGCTCATTTGGTGTAAGCAGACCAAACAAAAAAAAGGTAGCAGCAAAGAAAAAAGCAGCTCCATCTAAAAAAGTAGCAAGCCCTAAAAAAGCAGCAGCACCTAAAAAGGCAGCGGCTCCAAAAAAAGCAGCAAAAAAAGCTTAATAAAATTAACAATTATTCAAATAAAAAAACCTCCAATTTTAGGAGGTTTTTTTTATTTGTACTTTTAAAAACAACTTCCGCTTTGGTTTAGTTATGGCGCCAAGCGGTCAATTTTCCAAGTATTATTTTCTTTTGTGTATAGAATTCTATCGTGCAAACGACTAGGTCGTCCCTGCCAGAACTCGATACTGTGAGGGTTCAAAATATAGCCACCCCAATTTTCAGGACGAGGAATATCTTCACCAGGAAATTTCTCAGACAGCTTTTGATATTCTTCGTCCAGAACATTCCTATTGGCAATCACATGACTTTGCTGAGAAGTCCATGCACCCAATTTGCTATTACGCGGCCGCGTTTTAAAATAAACATCCGATTCGATAGCGGTTTGTTTTGACAAAACACCTTCAATACGAACTTGACGTTCCAGTTCAGGCCAAAAAAAGAGCAAGGCACATGTTGGATTGTCCATTACCTCGGTCCCTTTTCTACTTGTATAATTTGTATAGAATACGAATCCCGACGAACTAAAATTCCGAAGCAATACGATACGGGCAGAAGGCTTACCATCAGCTGTCGCAGTAGCAAGCGTCATTGCATTGGGTTCGTTTACGTGAGCATCAACAGCCTCCTTGAACCACTTTTCAAATTGCAGTATTGGATCAGTGTTCACCTCTTTTTTGCTTAAAGTTTGCTTTGCAAAATCGTGACGTAGCGTATTGATATATAATCTAAGATCTTCCATAATTTTTTATTAGTTAAATAAATTCCGGCTATCCAACAATTCTATTTGAGTACATGAACTATAATTATCCTGTAATCAGTTCATTCAACTTTTCAGTTAATTTTTTTGATGTATCATTAAAATACCGCTTCTGCTTATAAGCAACAACCCATCGTATACCATTAATCGTATTTGTTAAAAACAATTCGTCAGCGCCAAGCAAAACGTTCTGCATTACTGAAATTTCATATACCGCAATTTTGTTTGCCTGAGCAATCTCAATAATCTTTTTGCGCATTACACCATTAACACAACCATCGGCAACCGGAGGAGTATATAAAACTCCGTTTTTCACTGCAAAGATATTAGAACTTATCCCTTCAATTATGTGATGTTTGTCGTTAAGCAGTAAACATTCATCTAATTGTTGCTGAACCTTATGAATTCCAGCCATCACATAAATTACACTATTAGCATACTTAATAGATGACAAATTATTTTGTGCTTTTTTGAATTCAGTAAACAAATCAACAGTGTATCCTTTGGAATTAAGTGTATACCCTATTTCATCCAAACTATCTACTTCAATTAAAAAGGATACCTTATTATCACTAGGAGCATAGAAACCGCCTTCGTTGCGGTAAACCGTTAAACGTGCGCGTCCATCTGAAGTAATATTGTTTTTCTGGGCCAGTTCCAAGATTGCATGTTCCAGATAGGTTGAATTAAGGAGTGGATTCATTTCCATTTTCAAAATATCCATTCCTGCATGCAAGCGCATCAAATGTTCTTTTAAAAACTGAGGGTTATAATTTGTGATTCGGATTGTTTCGAATAAAGCATCACCATATCTGAAAGAGCGATTATTAGCAGTGACAACAGGCATGTCTGCTAAAATAAAATTTCCGTTATGGCTCAGATATATCTGCATCTCTAATAGGTCAGAATGACTAATGAATAATAAAAATATAAAGCTACACTATTTGATCTAAAATCGTTTTCAGTGAAATATTTGCTTCTATCAGAATACCTCTCACTCCGGCCTTTTCTGCGGCTTCAGTATCTCGTTCTTTGTCACCGATAAAATAAGACTGTTTTGCATCAATATCAAAACGGGCAAGTGCTTTTTCAACAAAAAGCGAATCCGGTTTACGACAAATACATTTACCAATATCGGGATGGTGAACACAATAATATATTTCTGATAATAAAATTCCATTCTTAGCAAACTCATCTACCATAAACGTATGCAAAACCTCTACTTCTTCTTGTTTATAAAGTCCTTTTGCAATGCCGCTTTGATTGGAAACAACAACAAGTAAATATCCTTTTTTCTGAAGCAACTGAAGCACTTCTATTAAGTCGGGCAAAATTATAAAGTCCGACAATTGATGCGTATAACCGCGTTCAACATTAATGACACCATCTCTGTCTAAAAAAACTGCTTTCATCATCGTCCAATAATTTGATCAATAAAACGACTTGCTAAACTTGGTTTAAGAATTATGGTGAGCACAACACCATAAATTGCACCCCAAAAATGAGCATCATGAGCAATGCCTGTATTTCCACGTTTGCTCAAATAGTATTCGATCCCCAGATAAATGAAACCAAAAAGATAAGCAGGAATAGGCACAGGAATAAACATAAAACCCAATCGCGCTGTAGGAGCCAAAAGTATAAATGCATAGATTACAGAGGATACTGCACCTGAAGCACCTAAAGCATTGTAATAGATATTTCCCTTGTTGCGTTCATAAGAATAAAGCGACGACATTGCCAAGCCGCCGACGTATAAAAGAATAAAAAACAAAACTCCTTTAACATCAAACAGTTTTAGGTAAGCCTCCTCGACAGCTTTACCAAACATATACAGCGACAACATATTAAATCCAAGGTGCATCCAATCGGCATGTATCAAACCACTTGAAAAGAAACGGTACCACTCCTTTCGCTCATGAATAAGATAAGCATTAAAAACTAATTTGTTTTTTAACGAATGATTATCCATAGCAGAAATAGAAATGAAAACTGTAATTGCAAGTATAATGTATGTAATCATAGTTGTAAAGGTAATGATTTGTATCTTATTTTCAAGAATCCACAGACCCAATTAAAGAGCTTATCATTTGCTAATTTAACTGCTTTATAGAAAACCTCGAATTCCTTGGACTTCGGCAAGAACAATTTACTTTGTCTTACTTTAAATTATCCAAATAATAACCTAATGAATGACCGGCAGACCTACTCTTTGTAGTAGATAATGAATGCCAGTTATTCTTTTTAATATACTTTGCGAGAAATGTAATTTATTTTATATGATAGGCATAATGAGCAGTTTGGCGGTCCAATGCTTGTGCAACGGAATGCTTCAGGAAGGATAGGAACTTGTTTTATCGCTTTTATTTGCGATGCTTTTTTGTTGTTTATTTATTTTGAAATCATTCTGGTTTCAGTTGAATATTTTTTGAAATTTCGAACTTGAACGAGCTTTTATCCAACACAGTTATTTTCTCTGTGATCGGCTGAAACCCATTCGCCTCAAGATTCAGATCATAAATCCCTGGTGAAAGCACCATCACATACCTACCGGAATTCGGATTGGGTAAATACGTACCAACTACTTCTTGTGTTTTTGTATCAATAACAGATATAAAGACATCTAAAAAATTCAACTTCTGTGTCGAGTCAGCAGAAGAAATAGTACCATTAATAACGGAATACTGCTGTTCAACTTCATTCAAAGTAACACGATAAATATCCAGGTCCCCAAAACCACCTTCACGCAAAGCAGCAATATATCCAAAACGACCATTACTTGAAATACGGAAGTTGTAATTATCTTCTGGCGTATTAATTGGATATCCGATATTTTTAGGATTCGAAAATTGGTTAGTTTCAGCATTCAAATCCGCTTTAAAAATATCATAGCCACCCATGCTTGTGTGCCCGTTAGAGCTGAAATAAATCACTTTTCCATCAGCAGAAACATTAGGGAAATCTTCATCAAAAGGAGTATTTATATCCGCGCCCATATTTTGTGGAGGTCCCCATTTGCCATCGGGCAGTTTTCGACTTAAATATAAATCGGTACCACCTTTTCCGCCTTCACGGTTACTTGCAAAATAAAGTATTGAACCATCTGAACTGATACAAGCAGCAATCTCTTCCGCTTTCGAAGAATTGATATTCACATCTAATTTATCTGCAGGTTTAAAACTTTTATTTTTATCGGTGGCTGTGCTATAAATATCACCCACACCTTTTAAATTCGTATAGTACAATAACATAATTTCACCGGTTGCAGACAAGCCGATAATTTCCTGCTCTCCTTCTCTTTTAGCAATAGGAGGTCCGATATTTTTAGACTTTACAAAAGCACCTTCAATTACTTTTGAAATATAAATTGCTGCAGAATAGGTTCCGTCTTCCTTTGTAATTGAACCTCCGTCATCGGGTCTGCGGGTATTAAAAACAATAAACGATTCATCACTTGGAACAAAAGGATAATAATCGGCATACGGCGAATTGACATTCGGTCCCAAATTTTCAAATTTGACATCCAGTGGGAACTTCATCAACTCTTTTGCGTTGATACAATATTGGACCTGCCGATCAACATCTGCTAAATTTGAAGTATTCCCTCTTCCAGTTTGTTTGAAGGTCGTATATGTTTTTATTGCATCATCGAAACGGCAAGCATACTGATAGGCGCGACCCAATAAATACATTGCATTCGGATCACACTTAGGTTTGCGTGTAAGAATCTCTAAATAAGGAATAGCTTTTGTTTTATTTATATTGGTATTCAAATAACAAATTGCAATATTATAGTTGTATTTATCATTTTTTGAATCATATTCTAACAAAGACAAATAATCCTCCAATGCCGCTTCAAAATTTCCATTATTGAATTTTTGATCAGCCAGAAAAGGATTTGTTTTTTTATCTTCTTGGGCAAACATCTCTTTAGAAAGAAATAGGGAAAATATTATAAATACGAGAGCAGGTAATTTTTTCATTTTTTGAAGAGTGGTTTATTTATAGTAGTGTGCACTGCAAAGATAAAAAAAAGCAAGGAATGATCACTTTTAATAGATGAATTGAATTCTGGAAACTATTTTTCTATTTTAGGTATCAGAATAATACTTACTCTTCTGTTTTTATCTTGTCCCAATTTACTTTCATTCGAAGCCACAGGCAGGGTACTGCCATATCCGATGGCGCTTGAGTTAGTTTTGAAGGCAGATAATTTTGAAAAGAGGTAATTTTTGACGGATATGGCTCTTTTTTCAGACAATGTCTGATTGTACGGCTCGATACCGGCATTATCTGTATGACCTTCAATGATTATTTTAGAAGGGCTTTCTTTTTTTATTTGTTCAACAACCATGTCTAACTCTATTTTTGCCGCAGGTAAAAGCTCGAACGTATCAAAATCAAAGAGTACGGCACTTTTCAAGTTGATCTGGCTACCCGACCCAATTGCAGCAACAGCATCAATATCTGCTCCCGGCCAGGAACCTTTGCAATCAGATTTCAGATCTTCCAGCATAACATAATGAAACACGTCAGCACTTTTTACAGAATCACCAATATCGACTGAAGAAATACCACCACTAATTGAACCGACATTGATCCATTTTTTACCATTTTTGGAAACGTACAGTTGAGTTGTTTCAATGTATTTTCCTACTTCAAAAACGTAAAGGTCGGGACCGGGAATATCGATCAAGGCATTGTCTGTAAAACGCAGTGTAAGTTTCCCACCGCAGCCTAGAGAAGTAAAATTGGATGCAACACCAGCAAAATCAGAAATCCCAAGGGAAAGAATAGAATCGCAGGCTTCAGAAACAGCATCGGGTTCACCACGCTTAAAATCGACCACTTCATCAGCAAAAGAAATATCTCCAAGAGGAAGAAAAACCGAGCCTCCATTACCTGCCGGATATTTTTTTCCTTGATTTTGCGAAAATGCAAAAGTATGTATAAGAATAGAAAGTAAAAGGAGATTTTTTTTCAAGAATATCTTTCTTTATTAATTAAATTTTTCTTTTTGATAGAAGTAAGCAAATCTAAAAAATATTATTAAATAATTGGCTAAAACCGAGCCAGGAAATGGGTGTAAGAAGGTTTAAATTAAAATTTGAATTAAAGAAAATCACAGAAGATACTAAGCATTTAAAAAAATTGTCTGAATTAAAATAATAAGGGGAAGTTGAGAAGTAGATACTGGAATTAAAAACGCCCACAAAGATGAGGGTGGTAACGTTTTTTACGTTTTGGGAACCAGGTTTTAAAACGTTTTTTCGCATTAAAAGACCTTTCAGCTAAAGATGTTCCGCGTTTTTTCATTTTTCCAACAGATAAATCACTAGAAGAAGATGGAGATGATCCCAAGTTATATCCCGAAGGAGAAACAAGATTGTTAGCCTTTTGACTATTCGATTCCTGTTGTTCTGAATTCAATTCAAAACGAATGTGGAAACCATTTTCTAAAGTAGGTTCAATGTTCTGAGAGGATACCTGCTGCTGCATCTGAGGTTCGTTATTTTCAGAATTTGGATTAGAATTAATAAAGTCATGTGGTTCGGAGTTGGAATTAGGTTGAGGAGCATTTCCAACAATAGTTACCATCGCCTCATTGTTGAAGTTGGTTTGTTGGGAATAAACCTCAAAAACAAGCAGGATGAATACACCACACAAACAATATTTATATCGTTTCGACATCATCAAAGTTAATCTATGAAACAAACTTATAACATATTTCAATGAAAGTCAAGTTTATAGAGTTCTTATTTTCAGTATGTTATAAAATAAACAGCTGCTCCGAATTCTGCTTCAGAATTTATTCCTTAAAATCAAAAAAGAATTCCATTAACAATAATTTTACTTTATTTAAATATTTAATTTACTCTACTTCAGTGAATTTTTAAAGAACCAGACAATAAATTTCATTGTCCTTCATACAGCTGCTATTCTTTTCTCGCATTAGCAAAGGAAACAAACGGTTAATTCTGAAAATATAGAAGAAAAAACAGTTGAACTTGCACTTGGTCAAGTGCTAGTAAATTGGGAACTAATCAAGAACAGTTAAAAAAATTGGATTGTAGCGAATATGTTTAAAGCGATCAGACAAGATTCTAAAAGCACAGGCAATTACAAAATCCCTACATTTGCATATGACATTTCCGGTTGAATATTCCTCTTTATCAACAACAGTATTATTAGAATTCCTGATAGACAATTACTCTATTTCAGCAGCTGCAGGAATTACTTTTTTAAAGCGGGGATTTAACGATACCTATCTGATAAAAACTTCTACTGCAAAATATATTCTTCGTGTATACAAGCACAATTGGAGAAGCAAAGAAAGTATTGAAACGGAAATAAAGTTATTGGATCTTTTAAAAGAAAATGGAATATCTGTTTCCTATTCTATTTCTGATAAGCAGTCGCAATTCATACATACCATCAATGCACCTGAAGGAAAAAGATATCTTGTTTTATTTTCATTTGCTGAGGGGCAACAGGTTAGAAAACTATCCATCGACCAAGCTGCGTTATTAGGAAAAGAAACAGGTAAAATCCACGTCTTGACTCAAAATAAAAATTTGGGAGAAACGGCACACAACTACGACATTGAAGTTCAGTTTGAAAAGACATTAAGCACACTGAAGTCTATCCTTAAAGATTATCCTGAAGAATACGCTTATGTATTAAAATTAAAAAATGATTTCATGTCTGTTTTTTCATCTATTGATCAAGGCGCATTAGCAAGCGGGATCTGCCATGGAGATTTGCAGGCAGAAAATTTTCATTTAACGGGTACTGATAAATTTACTTTTTTCGATTTTGATTTTTTTGGAAAGGGTTATTTGGTTTATGATATCGGAGTATTTATGTGGTATGACCACAAGAATAAACCAAAGGAAATTATTGATTCATTTTTAAATGGATACACTTCACAACGCGCACTTACAGGAACAGAGATTGAGCTTCTCCCCTATTTCAGCACATTGCGTGCACTTTTTCAAATGACCTTGTACTGCAACATCAGTGATGGAAAACAATTGCCCTTATGGCCTGCAAGACAAGTAGCTGACTTTATAAAAAAAGTAGAAAAATGGATGCTGGCTGTTAAGTAGAAAAAGGAGCAATATAATTGAGCTTGTATCCGAAGCTAAGGCAGCGAATTAATGCATCACCGGCAAAATTCACAAAGGGTAAATTTGAAGCAGGATCAAAAATAGTTGTTTGCAACAATACTTATCTTTTCAGTTTTATTTTAGTTTACGGATCATTATAAAATCATTCATAAAATAACCATTGCCGATATCGAAATCAGCTACATTTTGAATTGCAAAACCATTTTTGAAATAAAAATTGATGGCTTTATAGTTCTGTCTATTAACAGTCAACTCGATACTAAGGGCATTCGGAATCTGATCCAGAATGTGTTTCAATAAAGCCGAACCAACACCTTTTCCCTGCTCCGATGTTTCTACATAAAATTTATTCAGAAAATATTCTGTGTCATTCTTTTTAGTGATAGAGATATATCCTATGGGTGTTACATTCGTATACACCAATTCAAACTGATGCCCCTTTTGCATCTGATCGATCAGACTATCTTCGGAATACATTGTACTGAGCATAAATTCGATCTGCTCCATGCTGATGATGGAGATATAATGTTTTTTCCAGATACGATCTGCTAATTGAGCAATTAATAGCGCATCCTCTTGACTCGCTTTTTTAAATTTTAAATCCATCTTTTGAGTTCAACTACTTTATTTAACAGTTCTTTCATTTTATCCCCTGATCCAATTTTCAATCATTTTTAATCCGTGTTCCGTAAGAATACTCTCAGGATGAAACTGAACACCTCTCACTTCGTATTTTTTATGTTTAATTGCCATAATATTTCCTTGCTCATCGATAGCTGTTATATCGAGTTCTTCGGGGAAGTTGATTTTATTCACACACCAGGAATGGTACCTGCCGACATTCAATTTCCGTGGAATATTTTTAAATAAAATATCATCAGCAATAATTTCAACTGGAGTTGAAACACCATGAAACACAGCGCTTAAATTTACAAGGGAAGCACCAAATACTTCTGCAATTGCTTGCTGTCCGAGACAAATACCAAAAATACTTTTAGAAGCAGCATAGGTTTTGATGACGTCCAATAAAATTCCAGCTTCGGAAGGAATACCAGGACCGGGAGAAAGTAAGATCTTATCAAATTTTGCAATTTCTTGCAGACTGATTTTATCGTTGCGCTGGACTTCAATTTCTGCATCGCTTACTTTTTCGAGATAATGAACCAGGTTGTATGTAAAGCTATCGTAATTATCCAATACTAGTATTTTCATATGTGTAAGATACTAAATTTCAATTTAAAATTTCAGTGGTCAAAGCAATCGTTTTCTTTAATTCTGGCGCCTTTGTATTCAATCATTTAATTTCGAATCCGAAGCTTCAACAACTCCGAACTAGCCTGATAAAAAAGATTTTAATTTTAGCTAAAAAAAGAGCGGACCATAATTAAGCTTTTCAATTACCATCAAATCCTAAAAATCCAATACATCTCCCATAAAAACTTCTGTTATTTCATTCATATATTGATCAGTTGCGTTGTGCTGCTCCACTGAATGTATCGGCTAGAAAAAAAGTCCTTTGTAGGAGAATTATTTTCCAGAAATCAGTTTTTCTAAAATGGCGGTCGTATTCTGCCAATTGAAAGCGTTGATTACAAACTGATAACCATTCATAGCAATTTGTTTTGCTTTCGGTTCATTTTGCAGAAGGTCGATTATATGAAGCGCATATTGTTCAGGAGAATCGGCAACAAGAATCTGTACATCTGGTTTGGCACCCAATGCATTATTTGCCAACGTAGATGTGATGCAAGGCAGTTGCATGGCCATTGCTTCTAGTAATTTATTTTGCAGACCGATACTGATCTGCATCGGGGCAACAAGTATATTGGATTTCGCAAAATTGATTCGAATATCATCGACCCAGCCGGTGACAATAACTTTATCGGAAGCAAGATCCATAACTATTTTATGCGGACTTGCACCGGAGATCAATAAACGCGTGTGCGGTAATTTATTCCAAACATAGGGCATTACTTTTTCAACAAGATATTCTACACTCTCAATATTCGGTGGGTAATTCATGTTTCCGTTGAACAGCAATTCATATTCTTTTTTGTGCTGAATGGGTTTAAAATAGGACGTATCAACACCATTAGGAACAACAACAATTTTATTTTTGTCGGGATGCGGGATCAAATTTTTATCCTGCTCCGATATAATTGTCCGGGAATTAAAATAATCAAAAGCTTTATTTTCATATTTCAGCAAGCGTTTGTATTCCATTGCTAAAAAGGGCTTCATATAAAACGGATCCGTTGAAAGTCGTCTTTCAATTCCTTTAGAGAAGACATCCATATAATCCAATGTTTTGGGAATCTGAGGATACTTTTTAATGTATTCAGCGGTGCGGATCAGCTGGCAATAAATATGATCGGGCTTGTGTTTGGCAATCAGCTCATCCACTTTTTTCTGTGCTTTGCTGAAATAAAAATAACCGACCTGCAGCGGTTTACCGCTAAAAAATGCTCGCAAGAGGTTAAAGAAAATAGTAAATTTCGAAAACTTCAGGATGGAAATGGCTACGCAGTATTTTTTTAATTCGGCAAGCGCCTTATCATCTAACCGTTCATCATTCAAGGCAAATAAAATGATCTGGTGTTTTTGGGAAAGTTCTTTTATTTGGTTGAAGGCACGCAGCTTATCCCCTTTTTCGAGAGGATACGGAACACGCGATAAAATAATAAACAGCTTCATTAATTTAATAAGCTAAGATAAAATGCTGATAGTTTAGTACAGATGATTTGATTATCGTATTTCGATTCCACCAATGTTCTGGCGTTTTTACCCAGCGAGTCGGAGAATGCGGTATTATTCAAACAGGTATGAATAGCATCAACAAATTCGCGTTCGGTATTTGCGATCAAGAGGTTTAGACCATTTTCATATTCGATTCCCTCCGCTCCTACTGCCGTCGAAATAATTGTTTTACCAAAAGCCATTCCTTCAATAATTTTCACACGCATACCACCACCAGAAGTAAGCGGCACGATCATGACCGATCTTGAATTTATGAAGGCGTGTGAATCGGGCACTTCACCTTCAATCACCACATTTTCCATTTTGAGATTCAAGAGCCATTCGGGCATATTTCTACCTGCTAAATACAATTTAACGGTAGGATTTTTTGCTACCACATCCACCCACACATTTTTCAGGAACCAATTTATTCCATCCGCATTCGGTCGCCAGTCCATTGCACCGATATGAAACACAGAAGGTTTTTCCAATGCGCTATCATCCATCTTGTATTTTTCGAGATCGATACCAAAAGGAACATGCACCACAGGAATGGTACATCCCATTTTTTTAAATACGACGGTATCTAATTCGGTAATTGTCGCGATGGCATCGTATTTATTTAAGAGACTCAACTCGTATTTTTTCAAACGACCAGCAAGTAATTTTAGGTATATTTTTTTAAGAGGATTTGCTGCATCTTCTGCAAGACGCTCCCAGATCATGTATTCAACATTTTGAGAACGCAAAATAATTTTCGCTTTTGAATACTTCCGGATCACATCCACATAGGGAGTTACCCAAAGCGTTTCCAGCTGGATGACATCATACGCTTCCGATTGTAAACGTTCTATCAGCACCTTTTTAAAATCTTTGGAATAAAAACGGATGATATTATATGATTCGGAACTGAATAAATTCAAGATCGCATCGACAGGCTTGATTGAGGTATCAATAAAAACAGAGCGGTAAGACGTTTTTTTTCGGTAAACAGGATCAATGTCATCGTCTTTGATAAAATGCTTCGGAGTATTCACTGCCAATACATGCACTGTATTTCCTGCGTTTGTGAGTCCATGCGTAAGTATATTCATCGCAATGCTTCCCCCATCCTTGGGTGGAAAAGGAATTTTACTGCAAACCTGTAATATCTTCATACCTTAAATCGCTATCAATTGAAAAACGACTTCAAGAGCTAGCCGTTGTTGCAAATATAACAAATAGTTCAACCCGAAAATTGATGTTTTATATTTAATGGCGAATGCTTACTTTTGAAGCAAATATGATAGAAATGAGCAGCAGCAACTATTTAATTACCGGCTTTTCGGGCTTTGTCAGCAAACATTTTATAGATTTTTTGGAGCATAATAAAATCCATGCACAAGTACTGGGCGTTGATATTAATGACATCGATTTCAGTATTTCTAATTATACGTATGTGAAATGCACCTTTGAAAAAGCCAACCTATTAAACAAGTCTGAAGTAGAAAAACTCATTACACATTTTAAGCCCGACTATGTATTGCATCTGGCCTCATACAGCAGTGTGGCTCTGAGCTGGAGAATGCCGGTGGAGAGTTTTGCGAACAATACAAATATCTTTTTAAATTTAATTGAAACCATACGCTTATCGGGAATCAATTGCAGGATATTATCCATTGGTTCATCCGAAGAATATGGCAATGCGCAGGATGGCAGCATTCATTTAAAGGAAGAGCATGTTCTGAATCCGATCAGTCCGTATGCTGTTGCCCGCGTATCGCAGGAAATGCTTTCAAAAGTGTATACCGACAGTTATGGAATGGATATTATCATGACCCGTTCTTTCAATCACATCGGCACACATCAGAAAGATATTTTTGTGATTCCATCGTTTGCCCGTCAGCTTATCGCGTTGAAGGAAAACACCTCCGTTACGAAAGAACTGACAACGGGTGACACCACTATTATCAGAGATTTTGTGGATGTGAGAGCGGTTGTAGAAGCCTATTATTTGCTTTTCATGAAAGGTAAAAAAGGAGAGATCTATAATATTTGTAACGGCAAAGGCACTTCACTGAATGAGGTGATCCAAAAGATGGCCGCTATATTAAATATTGAAGTGACACAAAAGATCGATCCGACATTGGTTCGCCCGAACGATAACAAAGTGATTATTGGTTCGAACGAAAAGATCAAGAAAGATACCGGCTGGGAAAACAAATATACCTTGGAAGACAGTCTGAAAGATATTTTAGACTATTACAAAGGAAGAAGCTAATTTGTTAAAGTTGACGTTCAGGAAGGGCAAGCATTTTTAATACTTATTTTTTTCTCGCAAACAAGCGTTTTACAGGATCGATATAGGCATTCATGTCAAACAAGGTACTGTCGGATGTCGCCTTGATCGTAAGAAAAATACCAACCGGCAGCAGAATAAGAGTGGCCATCCACATACCCTGATAAGGCGGCATCTCCCCTTCCTTCGCTAATTTTTCTCCTGTAATAGAAAGAATGTGAAAGCTGATAAAGAAGATCACCGAAACAACAACCGGCATACCGAGTCCGCCTTTACGGATAATTGCACCTAAGGGAGCACCAATAAAAAACAAAACCAGACAAGCAATAGAAAGCGTGAATTTGCGGTGCCACTCAATGTTACATCTGAAAATAGAAAATTCCTCAGCAACAAGATCCGACTGTATACCTTCAGCGGAAGCTTTTGCATTACGAGCCATATTGGTAGCCGCTTCGATGATACTTAGTTTTTGTAATTTAGGAAGGCTTGCAAAATAATTTTCTGAAGCGAGTTCAATTTTACCGGAATCCAGTTTTGATAAATATTTTGATGTACGGCTGTAATAAGAGTTATTCAGTTGTTTCGAATAATCCATTCTCCGTTTTTTATTTTTAATTTTCAGCGAGTCGGAAACGATATTGAGTTGCGAGATCGTCATCATCTGGTAGTTACTCTTAAAGAGTTCTTCATTGGTGCGGTTCATTTTAAATTCAGAAAGGTCGAAGCGGATCACACGTTCAGCAAATTTATCTCTGATCATCGGGCGGCTGAGAGCATCTTTTGGATTCTCATTCATTTCCTTGTAACTCACCCCCTCTTTTAAAGTCAGCACTAAAAACTTCTTATCCGAAGTTTCTTCCATTTTACCGTACTTAGCAGATAAAACAGTTGTATTCCCTTTCATATCGCGGTGATCGTAGATCATGATATCACCTAATGTACGGCCATCTTTTTCTTTTTTATCAACGCGAATGCTGAAACCCTGAATGCTGTTGTTGAAAACACCTTCTTTAAATAATAAAGCAGGTTTGGATTCACGCACATCGTAGAGCAATGATCCCGCTTTGAGGTTGGTGTATGGTAAAATATTATTTGAAAAATAAAATGCGCCAACAGATAAACAAATGGTGGTGACAACGAGTGGCGACATTACCTTCTGAAGTGGTAATCCGGCACTTTTCATTGCCGTAAGTTCAAAATGTTCACCTAAATTACCGAAAGTCATTAATGAAGAAAGTAAAATGGCTAAAGGCAAAGCCATGGGAATTGTTGTTAGAGAAAAGTAGAAGAACAGTTCCGCCAGCACACCCGCATCAATCCCTTTTCCTACAAAATCATCGATGTATTTAAAGATGAACATCATAAAAAACACAAACATCGCAATGAAGAAAGTCATTATAAATGGCCCGATGTAAGACTTTAATATGAATTTATAGAGGGTTTTCATCTGGGAGCAAATATAACAATAACTGTGCTAAGAAACAGCGGTGCAAATGGATTTGTATTGAATGTACGAAAGAATGAAAAGAAGCTTGAGAGCAAGCGTTCAAGAATATATGTGTTCGTTGGTGCTCTGGAAGGAGCTGATAGTACTGAAGAGAATTTCAGAAACAACAGCAGCGGAGCGGAGCGAATGTGCTATTTATTCCAAGATGCGGGAGTCCTGCTCTCGTTAATTTTATTATTTTTGCTTTCAAGAAGCCTATAAAATGATAAATAATAAAAAAGTAATCGTTGTTCTTCCGGCATACAATGCGGCACTGACACTCGAAAAAACATATAAGGAAATCCCCTTTGACATAGTGGATGATGTGGTGTTGGTTGATGATGTGAGTAAAGATGATACCGTTGAAGTTGCCAACCGTATTGGTATTAAGCATGTTATCAAACATCAAAACAACAGAGGTTACGGTGGGAATCAAAAATCGTGTTACGATAAAGCATTGGAATTGGGCGGAGATATTGTGATCATGTTGCATCCCGATTATCAATATACTCCGCTTTTAATTCAGTCGATGGCGCATATTATCGCGAACGATTTGTATCCAGTTGTATTTGGATCACGGATTTTAGGAAAAGGTGCATTAAAAGGCGGCATGCCGATGTATAAATATATTTTCAACCGTTGCCTCACCCTTTCTCAGAACATACTGATCAATCAAAAATTATCAGAATACCATACCGGCTACCGTGCATTTTCACGTGAGGTATTGGAAACAGTCAACTATGAAGCGAATAACGATGACTTCGTTTTCGATAATGAGATGATCTCCCAGATATTTATGGCCGGCTTTGAAATTGCTGAGATCACTTGTCCGACTAAATATTTCCCTGAAGCATCATCGATCAATTTTAGTAGAAGTGCGAAATATGGAATGGGCGTATTGCGTGTTTCCTTTACACACTTTTTCTATACACTCGGACTGAACAAGTGTAAGCGTTACGAGAAGAAGAAATAAATTTACTCTTATTTTTATGTTTTGTTATTTAGGATCTCTCATCCAAAATACAAATCCATTTTTACGGTAGAGCTCAATTAAATCGGGATAGTCGCTTTTTATTTCATCAACCGAAGTGATCTTACTTGCAAAGCAAGCTGTTTTATCGATATCTCCTTTTAGCAACCAGGTGTTGTTATAACTGTCGGGATTGCTTTGTCGCTGTTTGTGTGAATAAAACAAGTGAGCATAACTTTTAAAACCGATAGTTTCAACATAATAATCTTTGTCTTGGAGGTATTCATAAAACTCGATGGCAGCACCTTGCGAATATTTTTCGATACGCGGCACTACCAATACAGAAGCCATGTTTACGGCAAACAGACTAATCAAACAGATTCCGATGATGCCAATTTTGATTTTCCCTTGCTTTATGAAAAGCAGCATCACTGCCACACCAATGATTAGTGACAATCCGATCATCCACTCCACTCCGCTCCAGTTGACATCTGCCTTTAAATTTTCAAGAGCGAACCTATCCTTGATCAGATCCGAACCGATGAGCTGCTGCTTGTAACGATCGACGATTGGTAAGGCAGAAATAACAATACCAATTAAACTGGCGATGATCAGCAGCAGAACGCCGGTATATTTTTTCCATTTTAATTCGCCCATCACCAATTTATACATGGCATAGGCAGCCAAAAAGCTTAGCGGGAAATAACACAAAGAAGAATAATGAACAATTTTAGTTTTCACGATACTGAATAAAATGAGGACCACCCAAAATAAGATCAGCATCCACAATTTAAAATGTTTTTGATAAGGTGTGTCGTACGCACTTTTTCTGAACGCTCTCAAAGCAAAAACCGACAAAGGGAAACAGCCGATCAACAAAACAATCCAATGGTAGAAAAATGGACCGCCATGTCCGGCATCCTGCGTATTGAAGAGGCGCACTTGATAGACAAAAAATTCTTTTATGATCTCGGCATGACCGGTGAGTGCTAACATTAAAAACCACAATCCCCCGACAGAGGTAAGAGCAATACCATAAATAAAAATATGTTTGATGGAGATGATGGTCTGGAAGCGTTTGAACATCCAAAAGAAACCGACACACAATCCGAAAACCAATCCGGCAACGGGACCTTTGGTTAAGATCGCCAGTCCGATAAATACGGCAGAGAGGATAAGTTTACGCAGCCCTTTATCATTGGTATACACAATAAAATAATAGATACCGCAAAAGATAAAGAGGTTAAACCAGGGATCGATGATACCAGATTTAAAATAAAAATGAGGAAGGAAAGAACCTGCATAGGCCAGCACCCAGAGGAGTCCGAAACGCTCATCCACTAATTTCCTACCGATATTGAACATCACGAGCAAGGTAATTACACCACAGATGGCGTTAGGAAGGCGGGCAGCAAATTCATTAATTCCGAAAACGCTCATGCACAGTGCCTGCATCCAGATGAAGATAGGTGGCTTTTCCCAGAAGGGCTGATAATTTATTTTAACGGAAAAATATTCCTGAGTCAGCAGCATTTCGCGAGCACATTCCGCAAAATTGATCTCATCCCAATCAAAGAGGTGGACAGCACCTAGGAAAGGAACAAACAACAGCAATGCGCCAATGGCAATGATTAGGTTGTATTTAAAAGCACTGGTGTTCATTTATTAAAAAAGTTAACGATGGATCTATCCATCCATTCATGTTTTTTATGCTGAACGAAATAAAATACAACAAATGCGGTACTTACACCGATGATAGAGCCGGCATACACATCCTCAAAAAAGTGCTGCGACAAATACACTCTTGAATAGCCCGTTAAGATTGCGAGGATGAAAAATAAAAGTTTATACATTCTATTTTTTGCCATCAGACAAAACGAAAAGTACATGGCAAAGGCGCACGTGGAATGTCCGGAGGGAAAGCTGTGGTACATGTGGTTATCGATGCCCGGAACAAAATAGAGTTCTTGCAAACCTTCAAAAAATTTTTTCGGCCGCACAACATCCTCGAAGACAAAATGCTTGAGCGACTGGGTGATCAGAGCGGAGATGATATTTGCAGTTGCGGCAATAATAAAGAAACGATACTTCACCGCCAGCAGCATCATTATAAATAAAGTTGCAGTAACACCGTCACCTAAATAAGTGGTGTATGTATTAAAAGTATCTAGAAATGGATTGTGAAAAGAATTAAAAGAAAGATGGGTTTCCGCCTTTGAATTAACAAAAATCAAAACTGCTCCCAGAAGTAGGTATACAGAATAGGGTACTAAAAATGAAAGATTATTTTTTAAAATGGCCTTCACATCAACAAAATGAGAGTAAAAAATGTGATTAGTTAGAGCCTAAAACACCCAATAATTTATTCACCTGACTATCCCATAATAACTTTGAAGTCTGCATATCAGAAGCCTCATCAGCAAAATCGATTATGATCAAGGAGATATCTCCTGTAAGTTCATCCTTTTCGATACGGAACTCAAAATAGGTCCCTTCGGGCTTATCCAGCCAGTATAAGCGGATAAATTTATCCTCTTTAAAGCCGAGAAGTTTCGCTTTTTGTTCGCTACCATCCCAAAAGAAAGTAAAGAAACCGTCACGGATGTTTACATCGTCCGCAAACCATTCCGACAAACCACTTGGTGACGTAATAAATTCATATAATATACCTGCAGATGTGCGTATTACGTATTCCAACTCAAACTTTCCTTTAGGTTCTTTTTTAGGAAGTGCCGGTCCTTTTTTACCATTTTCCGGTGGAGCAACGGTCAGAGAAGTCATTGGATTAACGAAGGTCTTGAGTATTTTAGGGACTTTCGTACCTTGTTTTTTCTTTTTTGTACTTTGGATTAGCTGTTCGATAAGTTCATCGTGAACAATTTCAGGCTCATCATCATCACCATTCTTGGATTTAGGCTTTCTACCACCTTTACCACGTTTCTTCTCTTTAGCAGGCTTGATAATCTCTTTCACTTCCTTTTTCACAACCACTTTCACAACTTTCTCTTCTTTCAAAGGCTTCACAGATCCTTTCGATTTAACAATCTCCACTTTTGCAATTGGTTTCTTTACAACTTTAGAGGAATTAGGGCTTTTTTTAGCAGGAACTGGCTTAGAAATTTTCTTTGCAAGCGGTTTTACAACTTTTTTAACAATCGCCTTAACAATAGGCTTTGCTACCTTCTTTTTCACTGGGGGAGCCGACTTCATCTGCTTTTTAGCAGCAGGACGCACAAACTTAGTAACTTTCGTTACTTTCTTCACCGTTTTAACGGGTTTAGTCTTTTTACCGGCAGCAGGACGGCTAGACTTAGCGTTATTGTTCGCTTTCGTCTTTTTAGGAACGTTTGCTTTAACCGTTTTGATATTTTTATTCACCTTTTTAGGTGCATTTTTCTTCTTAGCCATTTGAATTGTAGTTAAACGAATCTCACGCAATATATAAAAAAATTCTAATCTTCCTACAGGTATGTTTTGTTAAAAAATATTAAAACTGCTTTTTTATATGAAAAGATAAACACTATATTTGCGCCCTCAAAAATAATGGCGAGGTAGCTCAGATGGTTAGAGCGCAGGATTCATAACCCTGAGGTCGGGGGTTCGACTCCCCCTTTCGCTACAAGGAAAGCCCCCGTTTTGGGGGCTTTTTTGCTTTCCAGAGTGAGGATTTCCAGTGAGGTTTAAGTTCCAAACACCTTTATTTCTAATGCTCCTTTCTCAATTGCCGATATAATTGTCGGGTCTAGGTAGAAATCCTTAATTACTTGATAATCAGAATGTGAAGTAACCAGGCCAGTATTCTTGCCTAAAACAGCATTTACCCAAGAAATATAGGTTTTTCTGAGATTCTTCATGCTTACTTGCTTTTCTATTTTACAGGCCTTTTTATAGTGCGTGAATCCCTTAGAAAGGTTATCCATTAATGTTTCTGTCTTTTCAGTCCTATCAGGCAGAAAAATATAATCATTTGAATTTGCTTTTTTTGCATATCCTAAGTCATTCAATAAATTTTGTAGGTCAGCATTTATTGGAATGTACTTATAAATTCCTGCCTTTTTTTTGCCTTTTTCCACTTTCAAGTTATTTGTTCGGAAAAATTTTACTCCTTCAATTGTAACATATATGGAATTCCACTTCATATCAATAACTTCTTCTCGTCTGCCTCCAGTCAATAGCATCATCATAAAGCCATCTTTTAAATATTGACGATACATATTCTTCACTTCGCCCTTTCCTCCTAATTTGTTCATTGGGTCAGCGGCATCAACAGCTCCCATTATTGCTTCAAATTCATTCCTTGTCAGGGTAAGTTTTTCACTTGTGGGAACATCCTTTGAAACATAAGAACCAAAAGGGTTTTTCATAATTACATCTTCGTCATCAATTAAGTAATTAAAAAAGGACTTAAGCGCCATCATACATTTATTAAATGTTCTGTTACTATAATGTCCTTCAGCCCATTTGTAGAAGTTGGAAACATCATATTTATTAACTTCCACAACTCTTAAACGACTCACATCAGCTCTTTTTTTGACAACATCAGCAAATAGTAAGCAGAATCGAATACACTCGTCCTGGTGGTCTTTTGTCACATTCTTCTTCTTTTGTGCTAGTGGATGCTTTCCTCCTAAATATTGATTGTACTTTAAAATAGCTCCTTCAAGAGAAAAATCATTTCCTTCAACAGTTGGTTTAGGTATCTCAAAATTATTTGCAATCAATTCCTTTCTAAAATCTATTGCTAGCCTCACTGCCTCATCGTAATCTCTGGTAGTAAAGCTTTTGATTTTAGTTCCCTTTTTTGTGTTGGGAACATGTACACGAACACGAAATTTTTGTGTTTCGTAATGAGTACAATCTTTTGGGTTGTCTTTATCACATTCACTACAATAAATTTTCAATCCTTTGTATGGATGCTCTGGTAGTCTTAGTTTTTTCATGCTTTTAGTCGTTTAAGTATTTTATTATCTGATTCATTCATTGGTTTTACAACAGTAGAAGGTGATTTCCATGATGAGCCTTTCAATTCCTCAATTACTAATTGACAAACAATTTTATCTCTAGCTTCCAATTGGTATTTCTCTTCCCAATTGCCTGGATATTTTTTCATTAAATCTTTCGCACGAATTGTATCAATTACAATATCCACTTCAATTTGGAAAACACGTCCGTCTTTAAAAAATGTATGAATTGGGATTCCATTTTTTTTCAGCCATTTTGATGCTCTGGAAACATTAACACCTAAAATCATAGCAACATTATTCACAGGTATCATGATAGAATGACCAGGTGAATAAGAAGAGTCCATGTTGTTGTTTAGGTTCATCAATACCTTTTACGAGTGTTTACCTTCTTGCTAAATAGAAGTTAGCGCCCGACATCTTAATTGATTTGCCAGGCTTGTAAGGGTCTTTTCCTGTACTCGAAATAACGTCTAAGAAATATTCAACCGCCATAGTCTTATTGCTAATGAACATTACCTTTACTTTGCTTTTTCTTTTACCTAAAAAATTGGCTTTAAAAGAGTTTATTTGCAACTGCTCATGTGGAGCCATTACCAACTCTTCGATTTGGACAACATCACCGACTTTTATTTCTTTTTTCGGTTCGCTTTTATTCAGATTTTTTGTTTTCATGTTTTAATTGATTGTTAATTTCTGTTTTTATTGCTCGTTTTATTTAAAAAAAACTAAAATGGAAGTACTTCTTCGTCATCTGAATAAGGTTCATTTCCATCACCAGAATCCGTAGGATGGTTTCCTTCTTTACTTCCAGGAGATTCTCCTGGAATATTAGTTTCTTTTTTATTTTTTTCGTTTGCTTCTGGATTAATATTTTCTTCTTTAGTATTTTCTTCTTTAATATTATTTTCATTAATATTATTTATCTCAGTACTTTCCATCAATGGACTTTCCAAAGGCTCAGCTTCCATACTTGGAATTTCCATCTTTATAATACCCACACCTGAAAATTCAAGCGAAGGATATTTGTTTTCATGTGCATTACCATCTAGATATGGTTTGGTTTGCCACTTAATCTGCTTCGTGTTTGGGTCTGTAAATTTGCTTTGAGTTGCATACCCCTTTTTGATTAATGATTTAAGTGTAGCCCTTTGGCTGCCATCACTGTTTTCTGACCTTGAGTAAATTTCCGTCACAAAAATGTTCCACTTTGATGGGTCGTTGGAAATTAAAATGGCCAGCAACGCTTTCTCCTCCAGGCGAAGTTTTTTGTTCCATAATAATGTATTCGGAACTTTTGTAAAACCGAGACTTTTGTTAATTACATTTTTCATATATTTGATTTATTAGTTACAATTTTTTAATGTTTAACCCTTTCAAAGGCCACAGCTAGTCCATGTGGTCTTTGTGTTTTTTAAACAAGACAATACAATTTCACAGAACGTTTTTTTACAACGCCTGATTTGCCATAATTTTTACTCTTCGAATTCGGCACTCCAATAACTGCTGGAGGCATTTAAGCGGTAGCTTGTTCGGTGGTTGAATTGCACAATCCTTACTCTGTTTTCAAAATTGCAATCCGTTAGCTATGCTAAAAAGTTCTTCGATAACTTTTCTTTCTTACTGTTTATACGAAAGTTTTTAGAAAAAGTTTTTGATATTTTAATTAACTTAATTACAAAACCTATGCAATCCTTTATTAACAATGCTTTCAAAGAACAAATATTTTTTAAAATATTTTCACCAATTAAAGATGATTGAAATTTATTTGAAATTTGTTTGAGCTTAAACAAAACATATTTATAACAAACATGCTAAAACGGTTTAATAATAGGCATTGCAAGTGATTCCTGTTTTCCTTTCACAAATATATTTTTGTTTAAGCTGAAACAAAAATCACTTTCGTTGCATCTCATTAATACTATTTTTTAATCGAATTCAAATAATTACCAACGCTTGTATTTGAAATTTGCAATTCTCTTCCAATTCGTCTATTTGAAAAACCTCGATTCTTTAATTCTATTATTCGTTCGATGATTTCAGAATGAACTTTTGGTCGACCACCAATTCTACCTTCAAGCTTTGCCTTTTTCAATCCAGCCATCACTCTTTCTTTTAGCCGAATTTTTTCTTGCTTTGCCAAAGTTGCAAGCAAACTAATTATTACGTCACGGAAGATGCTTGTGCTATCAATGTACTGTTCTGTGAAACTTTTGAAACCTACTCCGTAATTTTCCAACTGCTCCAAGTAATGAAGGGTTTGTCTTACGCCTTCTCTGGAGAGACGGTCGAGACTCCAGAAAACAAGCATCTCGAATTTCTTTTGGCTTGCATCCATCATCATTTCTCCAAATCCTGCTCGGTTCTTACTATCTCCACTTTCATAATCCGAATATATTTTATAAATATCAAGTCCTGCTTTTTGGCAATAATCCCTTAACGGATTCAATTGATTTTCCACATCTTGTCTGGTTGTAGAGCATCTTAGGTAAATGGCTGTTGTCATATTTAGTTTGTTTTGGTTGTAAAATAAACTTGTGTTTTCTGTTCAAGATACTTTGACACGCAAAAGCCTAATTTTTCGTATCACTTTTAAATGGGGTTTAATTGACACCTTTTACACCTGGAAGGTTTTTTTGACACTTTTGTGCATAGTATACCTCTTATAGGTCAGAGCTTTTAAAAAAAAGAAAAAGAATATGATTTATATTTTATTCATAAAAAAATCGCTTACGTAGAACGTAAATCGAGATTCAGCGTCTGGTGCTCTGAAGTACCCAAGCGGATATTCGTTCCCTGGGAAAGAGATGTGTATGGTGTGGTCATACATTTTGTCCTCGTATATCAGGTCTGTTATCATTGGTGATGTAACGCAAGCATAGGTGAACTTTAATTTCCAGATAGAATTAAATTCCTGCTCAGTATTAAGAATATTGACAATAAACATAAATTGCTTTTTCGACTTCATGGAAAATGCAATTTTGAACATTTCCAATATTTTCCATAAATCAGAGTATGCTCTCATTCGAGCTTCTATCTCGTTGAACATTACATCAGCTTCCTTTCTGTTGTGAGCTTTAACATTGCCTATTCTAGCTGTTCGGCTATCTACAACAACATAATACTTTTCCTTGTAGAGTATTATCATTAAATAAAGCTGGTCATCATCCGTATAGTCCACGATTGATTCATTTACGATTTTGAAAGCACTCATATAAAATCTGTTTTTAATTATAGGTCATTGATTTATAAAAAAAGAAAAATTACATGTGATTGAATTTGTGATATCCGAAGTCAATTATCAAATTTTCTAAATTTTTTATTTCACGAACCTGCCAAGACAAAGGCTGTATTCCCTTTTCTAATTGGTAGTCCCAACGTTTGAATTTTTTGGTGAAGTATTTCTCAAACTCAATCGACCACAAAGAAAAAATTTCTGCTGTTGATGGGAAAGCAAAATCAACACAACGACTTTGCGCTTTGAGAAAAACTTGTTCCTCAAAATGATTTGTAAGGATAGAGCTGACCATCCCAATGCAGAAAGACCTTTTATTGAGTTTCATTTAAACTCTTTCTTCTTATAGGTCAGTGGGAATAAAAAAAAGAATTTACCTGCCTTTTACTTTGTCATAAATTTCCTTCAGAGTTTTTTCTCCTGTTGGAAAATGAATGTCTCTTTCTATTCCCAAGCCGAATGGTAATTTCAAGGCAACCAATTCATTGAGTGATATTGTTCCTATCTCGGCATAACTTGGGTCATCTAATAAACAGAATGCCATGTATATGTCTTCCTCAACATGTTCATATAAGAACCAAGAACCTATTCCGCAGGGATTAAAAAGCTTGCAAATGATTTTTATTTCACGCATCTCTTTATCACCTGTATAGCCTTGCTTTGTAAACGCTTTAATTATTTCAGTAGAAAATAGATGTTTGAATTTAGGATTCATTTTTCGTTTTCTCTTATAGGTCAGAGCATTTAAAAAAAAGAATTATTTGTACTGGAATTTATTTAACACAATATATTCCTGCTCCCTGATTTCCTCGGCTGTCTCCAGCATTACCGAAACTTCTCCGCCAAAAAAATACCACCAGTTTGTGTCAGGAAACTTTTGAAGTGGTTCGCCTATGTGATAATTCTTTACAACTTGCAATGCGAACTCCTGCATGTCTTTCTCTTTTGGAATTTCATACACTTTGCTAGAACCGTAAGTATAATGGCCATTTCTAATGACCAAGCTGATAAAAATGAATTTTGTTTCCATCTTTATAATTAGTTCCATTTTTCTATGAAGACACAAACCATATCTGTATTTATAATGGTTTCGTCTCCAATCATCTTACTTGTTGGAACAACAAAGCTTACATATATTTGTGGTGTTGTATATTTTGTGCATAAATCAGCTAACACATTAGAATTAACTGTTTCAAGATTATTTGTTGTTATGTACAATTGAATATTGT
This sequence comes from Chitinophaga pinensis, assembly GCA_945885475.1. Taxonomy (GTDB): domain Bacteria; phylum Bacteroidota; class Bacteroidia; order 2-12-FULL-35-15; family 2-12-FULL-35-15; genus 2-12-FULL-35-15. The sequence continues at coordinate 58,837 of CAMCYR010000008.1, read as the reverse complement.
TGTCACTAGGATTTCTCTCTAGAACATCCATTATACTTACTGCTGAAATTGCATCTGCTAAGATTTTGAATTTTATTTCTGACAAAATTTCTTTAGTTCCCATGCCCATATAGGTTAGAACCTTGTAAAAAAAGAAATATTGTTTTCTACTTCTCGAAAGATTCCAAGCGCATTCGAAACGTACATATCCGATAGAGCCCTGAAACAAAGCCGTATATTATTGCACATCCAATTACGATAATCGCAATTGATGCAAAAATACTTGCCAAGCTTATTGGAAAAAAGTTTAATTGCAATGCAATTTGCTTTTCGATTTTATTCAGACCATCTGCTGCACCTATATAATCATTAAAGTAATAAGACCCACCAAAAAGTGCAATGCCCTTTAATAGTTTTTTGTGTTCTCTTTTCATCGGTCAAAGCCATTTTTAAATAGAATGTTTATTCGAACGGACTCACAACCAAGCTTTCTAGAATTATTTTTACTGAATCATTTTCCACAGAACATTGAATTACCAGTTTTCTCCTGGTTGCTTGAATCCTTCCATTGGTGTATGTTAGAAGACTAATTCCGTTTTTTGTTGTGATGTTACTCAGCTTTCCAAGTTCGTAATCAAGCTTGAATTTGTTCATGTAATAATTCAACACTTTCTCTTTTCCGAATTCCTTCAATGTTTTATTTGAAGTAAAACAAATCATTTGTTCAAACTGGTTGTTCCTATAAAGCGTTTGAAAGCAATGTCCAAAGCTTGAGCCATATATTAAAGCAGGATTTGAATATGGTTTGCTTGGCTCTTGCTTTGTCTCAGCAACAGCAACTGGTTTTGATTGCTTGTCGGATTCTGTTTTGCAAGCGCAAAAGGAAATAATTACCAGGAAGAGTAGTGTGATTGATTTCATCTTTTTTTACTCTTATAGGTCACAGTCTGAAGAAAAAAGAAAAATAGTTCTTTCTTTTTTTTAGTTTGTGTGACCTATAAATTTGATTGAAAAAATTTAGAAATCGGAACTTACATTTGTTTGTTCTGTTGGTCTTTATCAGATGTGTGAACTTCTGCTTCTCACCAATAGCACATCGGATATTGCATTGCATAAATGCAATTGCATTTGGAATGTATTACTTTGGAATAACTGTTTGGCTGGTGATGTACTTTTTAATTTACATATTCATCCTAGAAACAATTGTGAGCAAATACATCTTTGATGTTGCAAAACAATATCGGATTGGCCAAGAATGTATCACAGAATTAAAAGCAGAAATTATCAGAAGAAAAGAACAAAACAATTAACCGTTTTTTCCTTTAGCCCACCTGTGATATTTAATGCAAAAATCTATTCGATAAAACGTCCTATTTTTTATGCTAATTTTTGGCACGTCTGGAATCACTTTAATTATGCGATGGAGCGTGGTTTTTGGAAGTCCACTCATCTCGATAAAATCCTGATACGCCAGGTAATAATATCCTTGGTAGAATACCTGTGGATATTGCAATAAAAGTTGTCCATATTGGTTCGGCTCCATGCTGTTTTCTTTATTTATAAATATTACTTAATTCCTAAACTCTTGCAAATCAAAAAACTAATAGATGTTTCGAATTAATTCACCCCTTTTTCGATAGGGAAGATGCGTGTAGAACCATTGAGGACAGGACTCGATAAGACCATAGTCCAAGATTTAATTGGTCTGCATTTTGTTAGCCTTACTGCATGACTAAGGGTTTAAATTAGGTTAGACGGCTTAATTAAAGTGCGAGATTAGTGAGCTTGTTTTAACCACTTAAATTGAGCCCTAAAAACGGGTGAATTAAAGGCTTAATTACTTTCACTTCTTTCATTTGGAAATTGACATCCTAATTCCTTAACAAAATAGTTTTTAATCACGTAAGAAATAAACTCCTTTGGTGAGTAATTTTCCTGGTCATTAAAAAACATCAGATACGTTTTTAACAGCTCAGGATTTGTATCTCGATTCATTAGGTGTTGAAATATCAGCTCGTAGTTTTTTTCGCCAGGTGCAAAGAAAAATTCATCGGTTAAAAAACCGTTTGTCGGCTGAATAGTTACCCTAGCTACTTTCTTGGCTTTTGCTTTTGTGTTATAACTGATTCCATGTTTCAATGTGCCAATATAAGTCTGCATTCCATCGGAATCAAGAATGACTATATCGCCTTGGTTATTTATTAATCCCATCTTTTTTGTTTGAATATAAATAGTCGAAAAAAAGTCGGAATCAGTCCAGGGAATTAAAATCCCATTTCATGCAAAGTATATTTTTGTGTTACAAGTGAAATTAAGGACTGTGGCGATATTTTCTTTTGCTCAAGCAACTCATTGTAGTAATTAGTGATAAATGCTTCTGTATAAAGCGAAATTGAGTGGAAAATCAATTGGTCATTCTCGAAGAAAAAAAGGTCCGCTATTCTGAAATCACCGAAATTAAATTCGACTACATCCTGCAGTGAAACGGAGCCATCGGATAAATAACGTTTACCGTGGTACGTTTTGCCGATAAGTTTTGGCCTTGAGTTATCAAGCAAATAATGAGTATTTGTGACTGCATAGATTGGCTGGATTCCGTCTGGGAGCATATAGATAAATAGAAATAAAAGAAATTGATTTGATTGTATAGGTCGGAGAATGGAAAAAAAAGAAGCGAGAGAAAATAAATCAAGCCAATGTTTAAGCTTTTTCTTTTTGAACTTGGCGATGAAATCTTAATATGTGTTGTTCCACTAATTCGAGGTCTGCATGCTGAAAGTATCTGCCCATTGATTCAAAACCTGTATCAGCCGTTACGTCCCACTCAAGTATAGGCTGAGTGGTTCCAGTTTGCTTTTCTTTTGGATTATGAACTTGAAGTCGTAAATATGCTTTATTATTTATGAATTCAAATAAGGCTGAATAGCATTTAATATTATCACTATCAACATAAGGGATAACAATTTCTAATCGGCTTTCGCCTTCAGGAAAAGTTAGTGTTCCAGTAACATCACCTCGATGCCAAAGAAAATCCTTTGGTCGCACTTGATTGCCAATTTTTTTAGTTGGATAAAGTGTATGAACAATCTTGGTGTCTTTATATGTTACCAGAATATACTCGTGCTCATCACCGTCTCGGTGTTTGAATAAACCAGTGTAATTGTCAAATCCTTCTCTTTCGCCCTTCTTATTTTTTACACCCTTTGAAAAAACATCATCAGCAATGTTCATATAATCGCCCCTGGGAATCGTATTGCGTTTAAAAAGGCTTGGGTCATCAGGTTTACCATTTTCTTTCCAAAATTTAAGATTCTGGTAAAACAAATGTCGCTTGTTAATATGCAGAAATCCTGTATCCTCATTACCCCATATAAAAGCTAATTTATTAATAGGTGTCACCCAAACAATATCTTTCCAATCTGTGTGCATAAATAAAATATTCTCCAGCTCAAGATAACGACCATAATCTTGTGCTTGGCTGAGAACAATCTCCAGTTCATCTTGAGTGAGTATTCTTTCTTGCTTTTTCATTTAGCTCATTTTATCCAGGTTTCTAAATCAAACCTTCATCCTTCAATTTATTTAAAAGGTCTTTATACGTTTTTGGAGCATCTTCATCCGAAACAGGCCTTTCAGATGCTTCCTTAGTCTTTAAGTATGTTTTAAGTGCATCAGAACTTCCTAACAAAATATTCTGACTGTTCCTTTGTTGCTCAGTGTTGGATGATAAAGCACATAACTTTGCTGAAATGCCTTTTTTACTTAATCGACCAAGAAAATTTGTCTTCTCTCCAGGTATAAGCATCAACTGATGCTTACTGTCTAATGGCAGAAAAAGTATATTATTCCAGTCAAATGCGGAAATAACGGAACCGTCAATTAAATGATGACTAACTGGATTATCGCTGGTTATAAAATTACAATCTTCATCCTCTAACTTAATGACCATCATTCCGTCATTTTGCACCCGTATATCAATTAGTCTCAGTGCTACTTGCAATTGTATTATTGCCATTACTGGTTGAGCTTCTTTTTTATTTTCAGCCTGAACTTGCTGAAGGGTTTTATTTGCAATGGAAATTTTTTCCTTCTCGAAAAAGAAATAATCTTTATTAGCCGCTTGGCAAGAGTAGAATGCATCTTCGATTACCCTATCTATGAATTCATTGTAAAGAACTGGCATCTTCTGAGTACGGAAAAGCATTGTAACGACAGTAGATATTATAAGTTTTTTCTCGTCATCGGAAACATCCCTTTTGCTTCTATCCATCAAAATATTGTAAACAGATTCGTATTTATTTTCATAGTCAGTTCCGTATAAAGATTCAATAAACATTCTTTCTTCTGGTGTGTTACCTGCCAAGGTATATATATGTTCGTCCACACAAACCTTTTTTGTATTACTCTCGACTACGTCTGTCTCAGAAAGCGAATCCTTTGGAAGCTTATGGATGTAGGTCTGCTTTCCCCTTTTTTCACCAAAGCGTTTTAAATAAGTTCGAGGAACGTAGTGCTGATTTTTCGTTTCCTGCATTCTGCTGGTATTTTTTATTGACTTAGTGCTACCAATGTAAACAATGTTTTTTACAAGTGTTCTTACATCTTGTCCTTCGTTTATACCAAGTGCTGGCAAATTTTTGGCTACACGATTTATCTTTCGCAAATTTAACCTCGCTTGCATTTTGATTTCCCTTTTGAATTGCCTCAACCTCTTTTCATCCTTTACAAAGTACTTCAAACGAACGAAGAGTAGCTCATAGTTCATGTAAACAGCAAAAAGCATCAGTAATGGAATAAAAACAAGAGTCAGAATAATTGGCAATAAAAATTCCTTTAGTACAGAAACACTAAATGTGTTTTGGTAATATTCAACGGATTTGAATAGCGTAAATGCGATGAGAAAAAGTCCGACAAGCGAAATGATATTGGTAAATATTCTGTTCATCTGCGCTTCTTTTCTGTGGGCAGAAACAATCTGTAACAAAACCACAATAAGCATAAAAGGAACAAAGAATAGTTCAATCCAAAAGTTGAAAGTGTATAAATTCACCAGGAATTCAACCAGCACAATCCATTTTATACTGTCGATTGCAATTTCCTTAAAGAAAACAGTGTCCTTTGCAGAACTAACTTTAAAGAAGAGTGTCATTGCAACACCAACAAACCAAAAACAGCTATCTTTCAATAAATCTTTATTCCAATAGCCAAGAGAGCGGAGCAAAAACAAACATCCAAGCATATAAACCACCATCACCGCAATTAAGCGAACAATCTTGATTTCACAGAAGGCTATAATAACCTTTATTGCTCCAGAACGAATCTTCTTATTAAGTAAGCAAACCGACAGAATAACTACCAGCCATATAAGTGTAGCAAACTCCCGTGAAGTAAATTGATTTAAAAACCAGCTCATAATATTATCATGAATTTGGGATTGAGTACATTATTTTTTGACTTCAAACGAGCTCGTAAATGTTGTTGCTATTGGAACAGAGTATGTCCCATTAATATACATTCTGTTACCATTCATCTTATTGGGTTCGGCATAGGTTCGGCTTATTACTTCCTCACAGGCCATTTTGAAGTCCTCAAAGAGGGAATTAATATGTAAGTTCACTACGCCATTTGTTTCATGGAGATTTGGAGATTCACTCAAACCAGAGGAAAGTGAAATTCCATTTTTAGGAGCCAGCCCATGGGTTAAGCCACATCTGAACATATCATACAAATTAAAACGTTGCCTATCTAATAAGAAAGCATACTTTTTAAGACCATTAAGTTGCCGTATTGCATCCTTGAAGTTGTCTCCTGACCTTCCTCTCTCGTCCCAGCTCTCTGGATATTCTGAATCAATACACTTGCCAAGGAATTCTATTCCTGAACCAATTAATACAAATGAAAGCCAGGGTGAAGTTTTTACTACCTGCTCCAATTGCACAATCAATACTTGTCTGATAAATATTTTTGAACTTTTACCGAAAGAAAAACGCATAAAATTTTCTCCAGGAACCTGATATACTTTTACTGTTTCGGCTTCCTCTTGAGTATAACCATCGGATAGAATCTGCTTCTTAATATTTGAAATAATCTCTTCCATTTCTTGATTATTTTAATTTAATTACACAAAGATAGGTCAGTATAGAAAGAAAAAGAACCATGTTAATAAGATTGGGAAAACAAAAACACCATTCTTTTTATAGAATGGTGTTGACTTTTTGAAATAAAAGGTTATGCTAAATTTACTCTTCTTCCTCCGTATTCTTCATTTTCATAAGCAAAGTGTAAGCGCCTTTTAAAACGAATACTTTGTCCTTCATTTCTCCACTATCAGCAAAGATTATTTGAGTAAATCCGTTTTCGGTGTTTTGTGTTGTTACTTCTTGCATTTCGAAGCTTCTGGGAGATGTTTGAGTGTAAACATATTGTTTGCCTTCAAATCTAACCAAGCCATCATTAGGAATTACAAAAGCATTGTTCGTTGACACTTCTACTTCCGCATTCATATACATTCCTGGAATAAGTGATTTGTCATATTGCTCAAAGTGACATTGAACTTGAACTGTTCTTTCAGCGGAAACATCTTTTCCAATCAATAAAACTTCACAAATATATTTTTTGTCGGGATTTGTATTGTTGTATGCGAATATCTTTTGACCAATAGAAACTTTCGACAAATCCTTTTCAAAAATAGTCAACTGCAAGTGAATATCTTCTGGATTTACTAATTCAAATAACACATCAGTTGGATTGGCATACTTTCCAATATTCATTTTTACTTCTGATACAAAACCGTCAATTGGTGAATAGATATTAATACTTCTTGAAATTGTATTTTCATTTAGGTTATCTGGATTTATACTAATCAATTTTAATTTTTCAGACAATGATTTGATAAGTACTTTCTGAGAAAGATATTCTGATTGAGCTTCTTCAAACACTTTATCGCTGCTTGCTTTACTTTGGTTCAAATCCTTTTGGCGGTTAAACTCCTTTTCTGTGGAACTGAAATGAGCTTTAGCTGTAAGATAATCTTGCTGAAGTTGAATATATTGTTGGTCTTCCATAGTTGCAATTATTTCTCCTTTGCTAATGTGCAACCCCGCTTGCAATTTGGTTGCTTTTAAATAACCACCCATCGGTACACTAACAGAGACCATGTTTTGTGGCGGAACTTCTATTTTGCCATTTACTTTTAGCAATGAAGAAATTGTACGTTGCTCGATTTTTCCAGTTTGAATGTTTGAATTTTTTAATTGTGCTTCAGTAAGCTCAACTTTTGTTTCGTTTGCAGGTTCCTCTTTCGTTTCAGTTGTATTTACTTCGCTTCCACATGATATAAAGAAGACTACCAGTAAAGAAATAATTAAATATTTTTTCATTGTGCGATTTATTTAGAGATTAAATAATTAAGGTGAATAGTAGTTTGATTCAGGTCGTTAAGTGCATTAGTATAATTACTTTGAATGCTTGTAGCATTATTTATAAGCATTGTCCAGTCCAGGTAATTTATGTCCCCATTTGCAAATTGTTGATTCGCAGTTTTTGTAATAATATTTGCGTTCGGCACTGCCGTTTCCTCAAAATACTTAACTGTTTCGAGCTGCCTTTGATATTTCAAAAAAGCGCTTTGATATTCCGTTTTTAGGTTTTGTAAACCCAATTGATAGTTGTTTTCACTAATCATCTCAAGTGTTTTCGCAGAACTTATTTTTGCCCTTTGTGAACCGAAAAAAAGCGGTATTCCTAAACCAAACTGAAAAGAATTAAACCTGTCAGATTTCGAATACAATACATTATCAGCTCCAACTCCTTGAATACTCCCATTGCTATAACCAAAATTTAAGTCAGGCAACAATCTCGATTTTTCCAGTTTAGTATTGATTAAAGAAATCTGTTTTTGCAGTTGCAATATCTTCATTGTAGGATGACCGCTTATAGCTGAAGTGTCAAGTGTTGCACTAAATATCATTTTGTTATTCTCCGCAACAGGAATAAAAGGCGTTTTTGTATTAAGTAATAGTTGAAATTGCAGAAGCAAAATTTCAACGTCTTCTTTTACTTCTTTTAATTGAATAGCAATCTGTCCTTGCTGAGTTTCAGCAGTTGTTTTCTCAAGTATATTGCTTTCTCCTTTTGTAAAACGCAAGTTAGCCTTTTGCAAAAACGCAGCAAACATGCTATCGTTCTGACTCAAAAGTTTTTGTTTCTGTTCCAAATAAATCAACAAATAAAAAGTCTCACTCACTTCTCTTTTTAATTGAGCTTCCTCCAATGCAATATTTATTACGCTGCTTTTGTAATATTCGTTTTGCAATGATTTTTGCTTTGCATAAACTGTAGGAAAACAAATCGACTGGCTAACACCAAATTTTGTGTCTTTATAAAAGCTGTTTATTTGGCCATATTCAGCTGTAATATTTGTTTGTTGAATGTCAATCGCAGCTGCTTTTAACTTCTTTTGATATTCGGCATTTAACTTTTCATTTTTAACATTTAAATTATTTTTCAATGCAGTATCAATGGCAGCTTGTAAAGTAATGGTTTGCTGAGCATGAGCATTTTGAAACGAAACAAACATTAGAAGTACAATAGATGCAGCAGTAATTGAAGTCTTTTTTCCTGGCTTAAATGAAATACCTTTTTCGAATAATACATACAAAACTGGCAAGACAAAAAGAGTCAGAAAGGTTGCAATCAGCAGACCTCCAATAACTACGGTTGCTAATGGTCGTTGAACTTCTGCTCCAGAACCATTACTTAAAGCCATTGGCAAGAATCCCAATGAAGCAACGAAAGCTGTCATTAATACAGGTCGCAATCGTAATTTTGTTCCCTGCAATACAATCTGTTTTACATCTGTTTCACCATCATTTTTAATTCGATTAAATTCAGCAAGTAAAACAATACCATTTAAAACAGCTACACCAAACAAAGCTATAAATCCAACTCCTGCGCTAATACTAAAAGGCATACCTCTCAATGCTAAGAATAAGATTCCACCAATTGCAGACAATGGAATTGCAGAGTAAATGAGCAATCCTTGTTTTACTGAATTGAAAGCAAAATAAAGAAGTAAAAAAATTAGCATCAATGAAAGTGGAACTGCAATTGATAATCGTTTTTTTGCAGCAATCAAATTTTCAAATGTTCCACCATAAGATGTAAAATAGCCAGAAGGAAGTTTTAATTCTTTGTCCACTTTTTCCTGAAGTTCTTTCACAATGCTTTGAACATCTCTCCCACGAACATTAAATCCGACAATGATTCTGCGCTTTGCATCATCTCGTTGAATTTGATTTACACTTTCTTGAATGGATACATCTGCAACAACATTCAATGGGATTTGAGTTCCTTTGTCAGTTGGAATTAAAAGATTTTGAACATCTTCCAATTGTTGCCTTTGGTCTCCAGCTAATCGAACAACCATATCAAATCGCTTTTCGTCTTCAAATACTTGACCGCTACTTTGTCCTGCAAAAGCCATATTCACAACTCTGTTTATGTCAGAAATGTTCAATCCGTATTGAGCAATCATGTTTCGTTTGTAATGAATAATAACTTGGGGCAAACCCGTTATTGCTTCAACGTAAACATTTTTAGCACCATCAATTTTACTTGAAATGTCTCCAAGTTTTTGTGAATACTTTGCCAATGTGTCTAAATTTTCTCCATAAATTTTACAAACAACATCTTGTTTTGCGCCCGTCATTAATTCATTAAAACGCATTTGAACTGGATATTGAAAGCCATAGGTCACTCCAGGAACATCTTGCAAGGCTTCACTCATTTTTTCTGACAGCTCATTGAATGTTTTTGCTGATGTCCACTTAGATTTATCTTTTAAAATAATCATCAAGTCGGCAGCTTCCATTGGCATTGGGTCTGTAGGGATTTCGCCACTACCAACTTTTCCAATTACTTTTTCTACTTCAGGAAACTGCTTTTTTAATATGTGTGCAGCTTTCATACATGCATCTGTTGTTGTTGAGATATTACTCCCAGTTAAAACCCTTGTTTCAACTGCAAAATCACCTTCTTCTAAAGCAGGAATAAATTCTCCACCCATTTTTGAAAAAACAAAAAAGGAAATAAGTAAAAGTCCAACAGAAACTCCAATGACCGTTTTAGGAATGTTCAATACTTTTGACAGGTATTTTTGATGTATTCGGATAAAGAAATCCATCATTCGGTCAGAAATATTCTTTTTACTTGAAGCATTTTTTCTAAGAAATAAAGCACTCATCATAGGAATATAGGTAAGAGATAAAATAAATGCTCCTAACAAAGCGAATGCAACTGTTTGAGCCATTGGTTTGAACATTTTACCTTCAATTCCTTGCAATGTAAAAATCGGCAGATATACAATTAGGATAATAATTTGTCCGAATACCGCACTGTTCATCATTCTGCTTGCGGATGAATTCACTTCGATATCCATCTCATTTTGATTAATCCTAACTCCAGTCCCAAATGACTTATTATGACTTATGCTGTGCATTACAGCTTCTACAATAATGACAGCTCCATCTACAATCAATCCGAAATCCAATGCGCCAAGGCTCATAAGATTTCCACTCACGCCAAATAGGTTCATCATTATAATTGCAAAAAGCATTGCTAACGGAATGACAGATGCTACTAAAAAACCAGCTCTAAAATTTCCAAGAAATAAAACCAAAACAAAAATTACAATAAGAGCACCTTCCATTAAGTTTTTAGATACCGTTCCGATTGCATTGTTGACCATTTTTGTTCTATCTAAAAAAGGTTCAATAATTACACCTTTAGGGAGTGTTTTCTGAATTATAGCAATTCGTTCTTTTACGCTTTTTATTACTTCACTACTATTGCCTCCTTTTAACATCATTACTACAGCTCCAGCAGCTTCACCTTCATCATTGTATGTCATAGCACCGTAACGGATAGCATTGCCAATTTTAACTTCAGCTACATCATTTATTAATAATGGAGTTCCGTTGTTGGTGTTTTTTACAACTATATTTTTGATGTCATCTATGCTTCCAATCAAACCTTCACTTCTGATATAAAGCACAGTTGATTTTTTTTCAATGTATGCTCCTCCTGTGTTTTCATTGTTCTTTTCCAATGCAGTAAAAACATCATTGATTGTAATGTTGTACGACTTTAGTTTGTTTGCTTCAACAGCTATTTCGTATTGTTTGAGTTTACCACCAAAACTGCTCACATCTGCTACACCTTTAACTCCGAGTAATTGTCTTCGAACAATCCAATCTTGAACTGTTCTCAATTTCGTTGCATCGTATTCGGTTTCGTAACCATGTTTTGCTCTTAAAACATATTGATAGATTTCTCCGAGTCCAGTTGTAACTGGCGCTAATTCGGGTGAACCCAACCCTTTGGGGATTTGTTCTTGAGCTGACTTTAACCTTTCAGTCACTTGTTGTCTTGCCCAATAAACATCTACATCATCATCAAACACAATTGTTATAAGTGATAAACCAAATCTGGAAAAACTCCGAATTTCTTTTAGTCCTGGAATATTACTGTTTGCCTGTTCAATTGGAAATGTGATAAGCCGTTCTACATCTGGTGCTCCTAATGAAGGAGTTACTGTAATAACTTGCACTTGATTGTCGGTGATGTCAGGAACCGCATCAATTGGTAGTTGAGTGAATTGATAACTTCCATAGCCAATTAATCCAAGAATGAAAAGGCTAATGATGAGCTTGTTCTTTATAGAGAACGCAATAATAGAATTAAGCATAATTTTTCAGTTAATGATATGACAGAAAATATACGGAGCAATTGCACCGTAAACAGTTTTTCATTGTGCCAATAGCACATTTAAATCATTAACTAAGTTTTGGCGGTTGCCAAATGGAAAGATATACTTCTGAAATAAAAGAAGGCGCTGTCGCAGCAATTTTTTCAGAAGATGGAGTTGTATTAGAAATAAGGTTTGAGGTATAATAAATTGAAGTATATGATTGTCCGCAACAAGCACAAATACAAAAAGGTGAACAAGCTTCTTCGTTATTGTCGGAATGATGCGTATTAGAAAGTGTTGATTTTAATTCCCCAGCATCTTGGCATGTATCTTTGCAGGGCATACAAGATAAAGTCAAAATATAAATACTGAAAATGAGGGTAAGTGCTTTCACGTGTCAAATTTAAGGAAAAATAAGCTTGTTTTCTAATGGTGAGGAATTACGGTGAGGAAATTTAATAATTCAAGAGGAAATGTGTAGTTTTGAATATTGGAACGCACAGAAATGCTGCCTTTGCTGAATCTATTAACAGATAACCCATATTCATAACCCTGAGGTCTCGGGTTCAACTCCCGATCTCGCTACACAGAAACCCTTGATAATCAAGGGTTTCTTTTTTGGAGATATCTTAGATTTGTCAATTTAAAGTTTTTGAGGCAGGTTTGGAGGCAGGTTTAGACGAATTTAAAAGTTTTTTTAATTTAAAAAGGTCATTTTTTTTGATAGAATTTTTTTACTGGCTATAACCCAAATATAGTGAAGTTTTTCGCTACTTCCGATAGCACTTTTTCATCAATGTAATGTACTTTCATGACTTCTTCGCCACTATGCCCTGAAATTAGGCGAGCGCTGCTACCATGCGTTGCATATAGGTGAGAAATGTATGTTTTCCGAAGATCATAAAAGGTTAGAGCTCTTCCTGTTTTGAGTTTTTCGTAATAATAGGAGAATGATTTACTAATAAAATCCATCATTGTCCGTCTTTCCATTGTTTCAAATGGGGCTAATATGTATAGGGTTTTCCCTTTATGCTCTTCATACCCCATCTCCATTAGTAGGTTTTTAAGTTGTGCAATTATTGGAACATATATTACTTTCATTGTTTCTTTATCAGAAACTCCATGGATTCTATTCACTTTAAAATCTGAAATACAAATTGAAATTGGTTCGCCCGCTTCATTTTCAATAATCCCATCAAACTTAAGAGAAATCAGACTCTTACCCCTACAACCAATATATCATCTGTCTGCTCCATATTCCCTTTCCATTCATCAATAAAAGAACCCAAGTATTCCTTTTGTTCTTCCATTGTTTTATTCTGAATGGACAGAATTATCTCTTTAAATTTCCGGGTCATTAATTTTTTGTCCTGCGGACTGAATTGATCGGCATAACCGTCAGAAAAAAGGTAAACAGAATCTCCTTTCTGGAGGTCGATGGTATGCTTCGTAAATACCTGATTATCTTCTGTTAATCCACCTATAGCAACCTTTGTGGCTTTAATCTCCTCTATTTCAAGTTGATCTTTGCGTATGATCCAAAGAGGGCGATTCGCACCGGCATATTCCACTTGAGACAGATCTTTATTGAAAGCACAAAGAGAGACATCCATTCCATCACGCGTTGAATTTATTTTATCTGTTTGGCGCAATACTTTTTTCATTCCTCGATTCACCAGATTTAAAATAACCGAAACATCAGAGCTATCTTTAATCGCCTCATTCAGCTTTTCAGAACCTATGGTGCTCATAAAGGCGCCCGGGACACCATGACCGGTGCAATCACAAGCAGCAATTATTTTTTTATCATTAGTTTCAGCGAACCAGTAAAAATCTCCTGCAACAATATCTTTAGGCTTAAACAAAACAAATGAATTGGGAAGAGATGAGGAAACCTCCTGAAGAGGAGGAAGTAAAGCATTTTGAATTCGTTGAGCATAACTGATTGAATCTAATATTTCTTTTTGTTTTTCTTCCACTAAATATTTTTGATCTTCTACTTCTGTTTTTTGACTTTCAATAATTTCTTTTTGCTTTAACAATGTATTATTTATTTGTTTCCTTAGATAATTACTTCGCAAAACAAAAAACACCAACATAAGAAAAACCATAATAACAAGTATGAAATAAACAATCGTTTGCTTATTATCGCTTAACTCAGAATCTTTTGCATTTAGAAGTTCCATACCTTTTTCATTTTCACTTTTCAACATCACTATTTCCTCCTGCTTTTTAATCATATCATATTTTGAATTAAGATTTGATATTTGACTAAACAATGCTGTATTTAAATCTTTATTACCAGAATTTATGATGTCAGTCAATGCTTGGTATTCAGCATTTTTAATTTCGTATTGAATATTCGTAAGCGTATTAAAAACATATAATAAAGGCATATAATTAAAATTAGTTATCTCCCAACTAACAGGCTGACCTTCTTCTCCCGAATAATTATCTGTACTTAAATTCAATCCCTCCTGCATAATAGTGCGATTTTGTTCTTGAATTAAACTTAGTAATGTATCTCTGAAATTGTTTAGAACTGATTTTAATTTTGAGGCGGAGTATTTGTCTTTATTAGGATTATACTCATTGCCAATTAAAATATTTGTTGTAAGCTCAATATTTACTTTGTTTTCTATAAATAGAGATGATAGCGTGTCTGCTTGTGTTTTTGGAATTTTATCTATGATGACTAATAGATGTGATTTTAAATCTTTAATATGAATTATTGCAGAATCGGTAGCGGTTTTTAACTTATTAGCTCTGATTAAAATATCATTGTTTTTATCTATTCCTACTTTATATAAGGTACCATACAGTTGTTTATTTCTTGAAGAAGCTGTTCTGAGTGCTTCCTCCGTATTTAATCCTTGTTGCAGTACAGTGTCTATATTGATTCTGCCGCTTCCTGAATTTAAAAGCGCACCAATTGCATGACCAAAAAAATAGATAATGAGCAAAATATTATGAGCAGTAAATAAATTTTTCTTTCTCGATAATGCTAAATGATAGAGTGCAAATGGAACAATAATATATAGAAGTATATAATTATTGATAAAATAAAAAACTCCGGCACCAGGCCAATGCATTATTAAAAATGTAAAACCAATTGCAAAAAGCAACAAGATAACGCTTTGAAGAAGTAGTAAGGCCTTTGATATTTTTGTTTCTTTTGTTTTCCAACTTTCAATAGCAAAGAGTGGCATATAAAAGAAAGTAAATATAAATGCACCAAACGTTATTAAAATGTTTGCACCAGGCCAATGTTGGATTTTAAAGAACTCTCCCAATAATAAAGGAATGATTAAAATCCAAACGATGACATTTAATGTTTTGGATGATTTAATTTCGTTTAAGCCCATGTTTTTTTGTTTAGATATTGTTTAAATAAAAATCAAAAGAGCCCCTTCTTTTTTTAATGGATAAGGTTCTCTAACAGTAATAATACAAATCCTCATTTATTTCTTCTTCCTTAAAAAAATTTCAGTCAAATTCGAGGATAACTTCAAAAGTTTCTTAAGTCCGTCAAAATATAAAGTCAGCCATAAAAATACTGTCATTCCCCATATAACGAGGATATTAACCCAATAAGTACTGTAAGCTTTACCAAAAATACTTTTGGTAGGAGCAAAAAAGTGCGCTCGGATCAGCTCATCGCTGGATCCATCCCTGAATATCGGATTAGCAGTTGCAATCAGTTTGCCATCCTCTACAATCACTTCATCCAGATCGGAACCAACATTTTTTACAAGTTCCTCAAGTTTCCCATTCTGTGATCCACTCATAAGGTTTTCATAACGAACTTTACCTGCTTCGGTTTCCTGAAACTTTGCCATCCACATATCTTTGCTTTTTACTGCTGCATCATAATATTCCGCATAGATTTTTTTTAAGATTGTTAAATAATCTTTGGTTTCAGTTGCTGTATTTATATCAAAAGCTGTTAAGTTAAAATTACGTATAGCAGAAAAACTAATAGCGGGAAAGGTTTTCATTTCTCTTACAATCTCCGTTTTAAATATCGCAAGATTCACAGATGCATTTTTAGATTTCTCATTACATTCATCAATCAATTCATTCATTTTTGAAAACCAGTAGACTTTTTTATAAGAATTATAACTGATGGCTTTATCAAATGCATAAATATTTTTTTCGTAGTCATTTTCCATGAACTGATTCACCGCCAAGGCTTCAAACGCCCATCTGGATGTCATTATATCTCCCCATATAGGTACCACTGAATTACTAGAAATTTCAGGATTTAACTCCTCAAATTTCACGATCACTCCACTCAAAAGAATCTGAGGAATCAATAGAAATGGAATAAGAACATAAATTGTTACAGCTGAATTAAAAGAGGCCGAAATATTGAGACCCAGCATATTTGCAAAACAGGAAGTAGTAAACAACACCAACCAATAATCGAAGTACATACCTTTAATTTCTAGAATATAGTTACCGATTAGAACAAACATCACCGTTTGTATTGCAGATATAAAAAACTGAATCATAATTTTAGAAGTAAGGTAACTCCCTTTACTCAAATTCAAAAAAGATTCGCGTTTCAATATTTTCCGATCTCGAATAATTTCTTCGGCACTTACTGTCAACCCAATAAACAATGCCACAAGTACACACATAAATAAATAAGCGGGCATATTTTTATTATTCGACAACATATAACCTTTATCCGAATGATAATATTTGATAAGGGAAGCCAATATCAATGCTAATATAGGTGCTTCAAATAAAGTGATTGAGAGGTATTGGGCATTCGATAATTTGGACAATACATCTCTCGTTGTGAATACGTTAAATTGTTTTAAGAAATTTGGTTTTCTAAAGGTATTTTTAATGGGACGTTTCTCATCAGCGTGGGAAGCATTTGGGTCTATTGCTAATTTCGAAGTGTAAAACTCATTCCATTCTTTTGAAGAAATCCTTCTGTCTCTTGTTTGATTGCCATTTTCATCTAATACCTTAGATTCAATAATATTAAAGATCTGTTCAGGATTCACATTCCCACAAGCATTACATTCGCTTTCATTCGCATTCACCTGATTAATTAGTGTTTTGAAGTACACTACTGATTCAACAGGATTTCCGTTATAAATAGGATAACCACCCACATCGAGTAATAAAAGCTTATCAAACATTTTAAAAATGTCGGAGGAAGGTTGGTGAATAACAACAAAAACCAATTTACCCTTTAGCGCCAGTTCTTTTAAAAGATCCATGATATTTTCGGAGTCACGTGAAGACAAACCAGATGTTGGCTCATCCACAAATAATACAGAAGGTTCACGAATTAATTCCAGTGCTATATTCAATCGTTTACGCTGTCCACCGCTAATTGTCTGATCCAAGGGGTTACCTACTCTCAAATCCTTCGTTTCCAACAATCCCAGATCACTTAGCATGTCTAACACCATTTGATGGAGTTTAGACTCCTCCATCCCATCAAAACATAATTTAGAATTATAAAAAAGATTTTGATATACGGTAAGCTCTTCTATCAAAAGATCATCTTGAGGAATATAACCAATCACACCTTCAAGCATTTTCTTTTCTTTGTGAAGGTTATGACCATTTACCAAAACTTCACCGGAGGAAGGTGCATTATTCCCATTCAAAATATTCAGCAGTGTAGATTTACCGGCACCACTTCCACCCATGATACCAATTAGTTTACCTGAATTCTCCGCAAAATTCAATGGTCGTAATCCAACTTTGCCACTTTTGAATTTATACTCCAAATTTTTAACTGCAAAAATAAATTTATCATCAGAAGCATCTTTTAAAAAACAACTGACGATATCACTATAATAAATGGGTTGAACTTTAGAGCTTCTGATGGACGAGCCTTGTGACAATATATAAATTGCATGCTGATTGATAATCTGCCCGTTCAGGAACAATTCGGTTTTACCAAAGTATCGAACAAGGTAGATCCCAATGCTATTTACTCGCAGAACAGCCAGATTACCAGAAATAGAATCGGATTGGAAAAATTTGGTATTTACTTTGGACTCATTTTTTTGTTTACCTGCAATTAAAAATTCAGGCACATCATCAATTTCAGATATAGTTGCTTTTGTTGCCAATTGAATACATTGAGTCAGTTCTTCATTAGGGATATTAAAGGAAGAAGAAACTGTCTCAACAAATTCCATTTCCTGTTCCGAAATCGAATTATTGAAATTCACAAACTCAATAAGATTCAAAAGAACTATGTATTTCTGTTTCTGAGTTAACTCTTCATTTATCTGTTCGCAGATAACTATAACTTTAACTGAACTAACAGCCAATCGTCTTTTTTTCTTTTCTCCATCGGCTCCTTCGTTCTGTTGTTTTAGAAAATCCTCGTAAACGGCTAGATATTCACTTACCTGTTCCTTATTCAGTTGTTGCTTCAAGTATGATTCAACAACATCCGTTGCATTTGTAGTACTTTCATGAGCCTTTGCAATAATCGCAAACAGGCGCATTAAGGCTTTCAGTATTTTTTCACTCATAATTTATTTTTTCTATTTTTTTTGTTTAAACAAAAAAAGCTTTGAAGAACTATTCACTCCAAAGCTTTTTAGAAATTTTAACTAAAACTATGCTATTAGTTTACAATATTCGATCTTACATCGCCTAATTTTGCATGTAATTTCTGAAGAAAAGCAGCATCTACCTCGCCATTTTTAATACTTGAATATAATTTATCCAGTTCAGAAACACCTGCAATAATAACTTTAAAGTCTTTTTCTTTTTCGTATTCTTTTAAAAGTTCAACCAATTTCTGAGAAGTGAAATTTTGTTGAGCAACTTTTTGAAATAAGATTTCATTGTCTTTATTTTTTGCCTGATCTTTAATCAAACCAACTGTTATGTATTGGCTTTCTATCCAGCTTCCAACCAAAATCTGAGTTGCAGTTAATAAGCGGTCGTTTGAACGAAGATATCCATCCATTTCTGTATAAATCTGATCAATCACTTTATTGATCGTATCCTTTTTATCGATGTTGCTTTCTAACCTGGAGCCGGCAATGTTATCAAAGCTTTCAGCACAACCAAGACTTTGTGCTAGATTTCTCGATGTTTTAAAATAGGTTTTTACTTCAGAAAATTGCTCATTCGTAGATAAATAGACAAGATCTACAATGTAAGCACCATAATTAAGACCTTTTTTAGTAGTAGTCGTGTATTTCGTTTCATTTTCGGTAGCGTTTACAAGGCTCTTATTGAAGGGCAGTCCTGCTTTTGGTAAAAAAGTAATAATCTCTAATGGAGAAGGGACATTGATTACAAGAACATGAAATTGGAAGTCCGCCAGATCATTTGTAGGTTGAGTCTGAACTTCTTTTTTAACAGTGTCGGTTTTAACTTCAGCTGTTTCGGGTTTAGATGAATTTCCACCGCAAGACACTAATAAAGCAGCAAAAGAAAGAGTAACTAATTTTTTCATGATAAAAGATTAAAAATTAAAGAAGGTTTAAACTATTTTGTAAATGAAACGATATTAAAGGGCATTTTAATGATAGATTGATAATCCTCACCCGCTTCCAACATATCATCATCCTGATCATCATAAAACCAGTTGATTAATGCCTCTCCTTTTCCATTTTTAGTTATTTGTTCTATCTTTTTAAAAAGGTCGACAATACACTTTGACGAACTGGTATTAAAATAATCTAATTGAATATTCAATGTTGTTTTCGGAGCTGGGTTTTGAATGTAGCTGTCCAGCCAATCGAACAATGGCTTGTAAAATGCTACTGAATTTTCGGGGATCGATTTCCCTTTCAAGTCAAAAACACCTGTGGTTCCATCAAAGTTTAAAATAGGTGTTTTTGCTGATTGTTCAGCTTTAAATGAGTTTTCTGCCATAAATTGTAGGCTTAAGGAGTTTAGTTTTATAATTAACAAATATATGTATAATATTAAAATACTGTGAAAAAAAAGAAATTTTTAAAAAAATAACTTATTCATAAACATGTATTTTACAAAATCTATCGGCATTGTAATTTCAATGCTATTAATTGATAGAGATAACATTAAAGTTTAGTTAGGACTATTAAATCTTGGATTTGCAGTTAAAAGTACTAATTTTATAAATATTAATTAGCTAATTTGCTATTTATAAATGCATAATTTGCGTTAAAAAAATTCAATGTAAATCAATTATTATCTAAAAGAAATGAAAACAAATATATTGCTTCCGATTACTTCCGTATACATTATTTCATTAATATTTTCCTGTAAAAATCCCTCCCTTAAAGAAACGGCTAACAGCAAATTACTTTGGGCGGAGAATGTTCAATCGTCACTTTCACTTGAAACAGATACGATTTGGGATCAATCTGATCTTACAAATGCTGCCAACAAATTTGATAGAGAAAAATTAATTTCTTCTATTACGAAAGCTGTTTTAGCAGGTAAAATAAAAGCCTATAGAGATTTTCCGAATGAAGAATTGTCTCCGAAGGATGTTGATCATATTCTTGTTCAGTGGGATTCTACTGCTCATATAGAAGATCCTAAAAATCCGGGGACGTTTGTTTCTGCTCCGATAAAAAGTGAAATTACTTCATGGAATATCCCATTTATTAGATTTACCGAAAAAATTGAGTTAGATACCTTAGATTATTCTATAAGCAAAAAGGTGTCATTGGTTTCATTGTATGTTTATAAATGCACTGAAACAGGTGCAACCAAAGGAACGATGAAATTATTTGATGTGAAACTTAATTAGATAGGTTAGCAGGATGCGGCATGAGCCCTTCACACAAACTAAAAACGCCCTCATTACAAGAGTTATTAATTGATTTTTTAATGTTTAACGCCCCGGATAAGCCGGGGCGGATAATTGTAATTATTCTCTAAACTAAATCCAATTATCAATATCTTATTCCAGAATAATCTTTTTATTTACGATCTCGTAGACGCATATTCAATGAAATGTGTAATGTTACCTGCCGAATCAAATTTATCTAGCAGCGCCAAGAGTGAACTATCTTCTGTTTTTATAAACGTCAAAATTATTTTAGCCTGTTTCGATTGCTGCGATTCAATTTAATTCTAATTTCTTAAAGCAGATTTTGAATAAATCAAAACTATTGGCAAAAATGTAATTAATAATTTGTTTTGTTGTGATTTGTTAAAAAACATCGTGTATCGGCACAGCAAATCAAAGGAAATCCTTTGCATGACCCTTTTACTCTACGAATAACACTTCATAAAATCTACTTTTTCGATGAAGGGTTGGATAAGGATGGAGAAAGCAATCTAAAAGACAGCGAACGGAAAACGAAAAAATCTTTCAACGATACAAGTCTGCCACGATCTTCCGTTTGATCTTTGCTGTAATCCATTTGTCGTACTGCTCAATTAAAGAAACCGAGGATCCTGTAACTGACTTTTTAGCAAGCCAGACAGCTTCTGCAAGGATCTTCAGTTCATCCGTTTCATCTTTTAAAGTTGAATGTTTAAACCCAGTGATCTTCAAAATAGCATTTACAATTGTTTCTTCTACCAGCAATAAAATTTTGCACGACTTGTTCTTTTTCAGGATCTGAGTCGCTAAAGAATTTACTAGCGTACCGTTCTTTAGTTCGAAATGAACAACGATATTAAGCATCTCAACCCTCATGAATACCTGTGGTCGGTCGGCTGTATCAAAATCATTCAGGATGATATTTATAAATTTCAAGGCTTTGTGGTACTCTCCAAAATACACAAGTGTGATCGCATACAAATAATAGAAATTGATCAGGTGGTAAGGTTCGATGCTTAGATTCAGCTTTTGGATCTCTTTTTCAATTTCCTTGATTTTTTGAAGTGCTGCTGAAAAATCGTTGTTGATGAGATAATATTCGATCTCATGCGCATTGGTATGCACAAAAACACGTTCGAGAATCACTTCCTTCTGAAATGAAACCTGTTTCGCAAACTCTCTTAAATTAAAGATATCATCAAAAAAGGAAGACGACTTAAAATGCTTTTTTATTGACAATAAACGGTTGTATATGGAAACATAGTCTAAGGAATTTTCCAAAGCATAGATCTTTGATGCGTTAAGAATATCGATCAGCTTTTGTAAACATTCATACTCTTTCGGCTTGTTGTCGCAGGCGTAATAATAATTGGAATAGATCAGGTAATAAAAGATCTTGGCGGAAAAGGAAATCGCTTTACTTTCCGATTTTAATTCGGGCTGTTTGAGGATCTGCTCATACTTTTTGAGGACTTCTTTCTTTGAATAGTTTTCGTTTTCGGATTGAAGCAGGTTAGATTCGTAATACAGATCGGTGATCCGTTTCAGATTATTTAGCAGCAATAGATACGTATCAATCATTTTATTCACTTCTGAGGCCTTTTTTAATCCGAGTGAATAACCACTACATTTTTTTTTCCACATCAGCAGATCGATGCTAAGCTGAAAATTTTCACACTCATTGGCAATGATCTCTGTTTTGGAAATCAGCTTTAAACACTCCAGGTACAAACCTTTGTGAAAAAGAATTTCAACGGAGATGAGCGCTTCTTTAATTTCTAAATTATAGGTCTTACACTTATGGAAATCATTCAGGCTCTTCAGGATGAGTTGATAGAGATAGTTTTTATCGGCAGAAATAAAATCAGCATTCATACCCGCTTTCTTGAGATTTTGGATAAAAAAAGCATCCTCTTCAATATTTGCCTTATCTAGCTGATCAAATAAAGCAACATATTTATTTTGTGAACCAATTATATGTCGCTCAGAAAATATTTTAAAATATCTCTTTTCCGACATACTCAGACTTTTTACTAGGACAAAAGCGTTACTATTTTTTTTCATAGTTTTAAATTTCAGACTTACTAAAATTATGAATTAATTTTATGTTAAACAAATATCAATTGATTATTTTTAGTTTAGAAAATAACCAAACGATAAAAAAAGTAAAATTTATTGCTGAAATAATTAAAAAACCAGAGTGAAGTGAGAAAGACAAATAAAACGAATATATCAGATAACATATTAAAAACAAGAACAATCGCTCGTATTCTGAGAAATACAGAATTGTATACGCGCCAGGAACTTTCAGACAAAAGTATGGATGAGCTAAAAGAAATACAAGATAAAGGACTTATCCGGCTACGATTAATACTGGAATTTAAAAACAGAGAAAAAAGAACTATTTAGCAGATCAGATACCCTAATAACAGCGACTATTTCAAAAAAAATTTGAAAGTATGTGTTAATTTTATATTAAAACAACATTAGTAAAGAGAGAACATCATTATTTTTTATAAGCTTCTATTAAAACGCTATCCAATGTATAAACTAAAATTATCGTCAAGAATAATCACCATCTTGTTCGCTGCATTCAGCCAGTTTTCAAGTTTGGCGCAAATTACTGTAAACAACACCTTGTATACAACCACGCAGCTGGTGAATACGGTTCTTGTTCCGGTCGGAAGTGGGACCACTATATCGGGAGTAAACTTCAGAGGAGTATATGGAGCGAGTTCGAAATATCAGGTCGGTTATTTTTCTACAGCAGGCCCTACATTGACAGGTATGGGATTTACAAGCGGTGTATACCTTAGTACGGGAAATACATCTTCGGTTCCATTGACATTAGGAACCAATCCGGGATCCGTTGCTCAGATGAGCACCGGTTATGTTTCAGGAACAGCAGGCGAGATCCGCTCTAGTAATCCTCTTGCCGGACAAGATGCGGATGCGCAGGTATTGATTTCACCATACAATTATTATAATGCAGCTATTTTGGAATTTGATTTTATTCCTGTTACCTCAAGCGTTTCTTTCCGTTATATTTTTGCATCAGAAGAATACAATGATGAAAGCGGAAGTGCATTTGCAATCAACTATAACTGTTCCAGCTACAACGATAAATTTGCCTTTTTGATCAGCGGTCCAGGAATCGCTGGCGGACAAGGTTATATCAGTGATGCAAAAAATATTGCTCGTCTGCCGAACGGATCAGAAGTAGGAATCAACTCCGTAAATGACGGGATAGTCGGATCTAGTGGCGGTGCACCAAGTGCGGGATTGTGTACAGCAGAAAACCCTGGTTGGACCGTAGGAACTCCCACTCCTGAATTCTTGGGTTTTATTAATGGAACACAATACAATGGCAATACACGTATATTAACGGCATCACAAACAGGATTAACACCCGGTGTAACCTATCATATACGCTTATTAATAGGTGACGCGAATGATGCCGCATATGACAGTGGTGTATTTATAGAGGCAGGAAGTTTTACAACGGAATCTGCGAATGCAGGAGTTAATCAATCAATTTGCAGCAACAGTGCAACGCTAAATGCATTAAGTCCAACAATCGGAACATGGACATTGATAAGCGGAACAGGTACTATTTCAAATGCATCAAGCGCAAGTTCAGGAGTAACAGGACTCTCAGCAGGATCAAACGTATTTCAATGGTCGAACGGAACGGTTTCTTCAACAGTAACAATAACTGTAGGCTCCGCTCCTACTGTTTCTTCAGCTGGAAGTAATTCCATTTCATGCTCCGCATTAACGGCAACATTAACAGGAACATCCGTAGGAGCAACACTGGTCTGGAATGGCGGCGCGTTAGTAAATGCTGCTAATCCGGCTAACGTTTCTGCAGCAGGAACATATACTGTTACGGCAACAAATCCTGCAAACGGATGCACAGCAACATCAACAGTTATTGTTTCAGGAAGCACAACTGCTCCTACTGTTAGTTCAGTAAGTAGTAATTCCATTTCATGTTCAACAGCAACGGCAACATTAACAGGAACATCCGTAGGAGCAACACTGGTTTGGAATGGCGGTGCGTTAGTAAATGCTGCAAATCCGGCTAACGTTTCTGCAGCAGGAACATATACTGTTACGGCAACAAATCCTGCAAACGGATGCACAGCAACATCTACCGTTATTGTTTCAGGAAGCACAACCGCTCCTACTGTTTCTTCAGCTGGAAGTAATTCCATTTCATGCTCCGCATTAACGGCAACATTAACAGGAACGTCAGTAGGATCAACACTGGTTTGGAACGGCGGTGCGTTAGTAAATGCTGCTAATCCGGCTAACGTTTCTGCAGCAGGAACATATACTGTTACGGCAACAAATCCTGCAAACGGATGCACAGCAACATCAACAGTTATTGTTTTATCAGATACTATTGCTCCGACAGTGACAGCAGTCAGCAGCGGATCTATCACCTGTTCTGTTCCTTCTGTTTCACTTACAGGAACGTCAGCAGGTTCAACATTGGTTTGGAACGGAGGTTCATTAGTGAATGCTACAAACCCTTCAACAGTGAGTAGTTCAGGAACATATACCGTAACGGCCACTGATCCTGCGAACGGATGTACAGCATCTGCTTCAGTAACTGTAAATTCCAGCGGTACTTTACCAAACATCAGCATTGCCACCCCTATGGTTATTACTTGTACAACACCATCACTAACACTTAACGGGAGTTCGACAAGTCCGGGTGTCGGATACCAATGGACAGGAGGTCCGGCTGCAGCTAACTATACCGTTACCGCTGCAGCAACTTATACTTTAACAATTACCGATCTACTGACAGGATGTTCATCACAACAAACCGTTAATGTCTCATCTAATACAACACCACCTGCAGTATCAGCAGGACCGCCGCTTGCATTGGGATGTTCTCCTTCAAGCGGAATTATTTCTGTCAGTTCAACAACTACTGGAGCAAC
Organism: Chitinophaga pinensis; assembly: GCA_945885475.1. Classification (GTDB taxonomy): domain Bacteria; phylum Bacteroidota; class Bacteroidia; order 2-12-FULL-35-15; family 2-12-FULL-35-15; genus 2-12-FULL-35-15. The sequence goes on along the minus strand of CAMCYR010000008.1, from coordinate 33,390 downwards.
TTACAGCTGGGCGGGAGTAGGCATCACTGTTGGTGCATTTACAGATACTCCATCTGTAAATGCAGCAGGAACATATACGGTTACCGTCACTGATCCTGCAAACGGATGCACTTCAACTACAAGTGTGCTTGTTACAAGTAACACAAATCCTCCTACTGTAACCGCAGGACAATCGTTGATATTGAATTGCGGAATAAGTTCCGGAACGATCAGTGCAACATCCACATCAGCGGGTGTTTTATACAACTGGACTGGAGTGGGAATTTCGGCAGGCGCAACAACAGCATCACCTACGGTTACTGCTGCAGGAACATATACGGTTGTCGTTACCGATCCTGCGAACGGATGTACGGCTTCAGCAAATGTAAGCGTGAGTTCAAATCCGGGCCCAACTGCAAATGCAGGAGCGGATGCAACGATTAACGCAGGTATTTCAGCAACATTAACGGCAAGCGGTGGCGGTTCTTATTTATGGAGCACAGGTGCAACAACAAATACGATCTCTGTTTCGCCAACAGTCACAACTGATTATTGTGTAACTGTAACAGATACAACTGGCTGCGCGGATACGGCTTGTGTGAGAATTTCTGTTGACTTAGAATGTGGTGAACTATTTGTTCCTAATGCATTTTCTCCGAACAATGATCAAAGCAATGATGTATTCAGAGTAAAAATCAATCCCGTGTGTGTAAAAGAAATGTTGTTAGTAGTTTACGACAGATGGGGGGAAAAAATGATTGAAATAACAGATCCTTCTGTATCATGGGATGGCAGCTATCAAGGAAAACCATTGGATAATGCTGTATTTGTTTACTACCTCTCCATCACATTAATAAATTCCACAGAGGTGATTAAGAAGTCAGGAAATGTTAGTTTACTAAAATAAAAAAATACTGAAAATGAAAAATCTAAAAAGCAAAATAATCATTCTGATCTTTGGAATAAGTTTTTTCTTTGTTTTAAATTACAAAGCACAAGATATTCACTTTTCACAATTCAGAGAAACGCCCATGGCGCTTAACCCGGGTATGACCGCTTTGAACAAAGATCTTCGTATTGTTTTAAATTACAAAGATCAATGGAGAAGTTTTGTTTCACCTTATAAAACATTTGCATTTTCGGCGGAGTTGAATACCTCTAAGAAAAAAAGCAAGGACAATTATATCGGATTGGGCATTCAACTGGTTTCAGATAAAGCAGGTGATTCTCAAATGGGAAATAATTTTGGTTCTTTAAATCTGTCGGGAGTTGTAAAGTTGAGCGACCGCAGCAAATTAGGAATGGGCATCATGGGAGGATTCGGCCAGCGTACTGTAAACTACTCTGCCTTGCAATGGGAAAGTCAGTATGTAGGAACAGCTTTTGATGCAACCGCTCCAACGGGAGAAGCAGCAGGCGTTACCTCTTATACTTACCCGGATCTGGGAGCAGGAATGGCTTGGACCTATGGAAAAGATCAGCAATACATTTCGGCAAACAATGGTGTACACGCTATGCTGGGAATTTCTGCTTTTCACTTCGGCTTACCTGACTATTCGTTTTACGGAAAGACAGGAGAAAAACTAAATACAAAATTTATAGCACAAGGGACAGTTGAATTCGGAATCAAAAATACAAATCTGTTGATCGCTCCCGAACTTTTATTTGTCCGACAAGGAACACAACAAGAAGTGATCATGGGAAGTGTATTTAAATATGTTTTACAGGAAGGTTCGAAATACACAAACATCAAAAAAAGTTCAGCAGTTTCGATCGGTGTCGATTATCGTTTAAAAGATGCACTCATCGCTTCCATCCTTTATGAATATTCAAATTATGCATTCGGGGTAAGCTACGATATAAACATGTCGGGATTAAAAACAGCGAGTTCATATAAAGGAGGATTAGAGATCGTATTGCGTTTTGTGACTCCGAATCCCTTCAATATTAAAAATCAAGCTAGTTTTAAATAGTTTATTTAACAAGCTAATACATATTAACGTTAAGGTAATACATAAAAAACGAAGGAACATTAAATCAGACTTACTAAAAAAAAAATTTTTCGTGTATTTGAATACTTAATTGATTTACATTTGTCACGATAAAAAAAATGAAAAACCAAACTTTATATATTATTATCATTATTCAAACCCTTTAAGGGAGAGGATTTTGCTATGTTTTATAGAAAGCCTTTCCTTAACGGAAAGGCTTTTTTTATTTTAAAAATTATGAAAATATCTATTATTACAGCAGTCATTATTATTCATCTGCCGGCATGAGAATTACTTTTTTTAAAAAAAGCCCTTCTCATAAAAGACAAAGGGTTTTTTATTTCACACAAACAATTAAAACAAAACAATATGTATTACAACGACAACACAGTGGTATTTTTTAATGGAGAATGGCTCAAAGCAAAAGACCTCATGATTAGTCCGTATGTGCAATCCATGCATTATGGCAACGGAGTTTTTGAGGGAATCAGATCCTATGCAACACCCGATGGAACAAAGATCTTCAAATCGGAAGCGCATTATGATCGTTTACTGCATTCTGCTGAAAGGATGTATCTGCGTGCACCTTACACGTCAGCAGAATTTACAAAACTGACGTATCACTTATTGGAAAAGAACAATTTGGGAAATGCCTATATCCGTCCATTAATATTTGCAGGAGCAAACATGTCGCTTACACCAACAGATGAAGTGCATGTAATGCTTTGCGCCTGGGAATGGGGTAAATATTTAGGAAACAAATTACTAGATGTCATGATATCCTCTTATCAACGTCCCAACCCGAAATCCTGCCATGTAGAGGCGAAAGTAACTGGACATTATGTGAACTCGATCCTGGCGACAACGGAAGCGAAACAAAAAGGATTTGATGAAGCATTGCTGTTAGATGCAAACGGATTTGTTGCTGAAGGCCCCGGAGCAAACTTCTTTTTTGAAAAAGATGAGGTACTATATACCTCGCCACTTGGAAATATTTTACCAGGTATCACACGCGCAACGATGTTTGAATTGTGTGAAGAGTTGGGATTCAAATTGGTAGAAAAACACTTTACTCCGGAAGAAGTAAAAGGAGCAGACAGTGCTTTTTTCACAGGAACAGCAGCTGAAGTAGCTGGCATCCAATCTTTAGACAGGGTGAATTTTAAATTAAGATGGGAAGATTCACTCGGGTCGGTATTGCAAGCTAAATATGCACGCAGAGTTGCATTTAACGAATATGGTAATTTTTCATTTGTATAATTATGGACTTAAATAAATTCAGCAGAACAGTTACTCAGGACGAGTCGCAGCCCGCATCGCAAGCAATGCTTTATGGTGTAGGATTAACCGATGATGACATGAAGAAAGCACAAGTGGGCATTGCTTCAACATGGTATGAAGGAAATACCTGTAACATGCATTTGAATGTGCTTTCGAAATATGTGAAAGAGGGTGTTCAGAAAAATGGCTTGGTCGGACTGCAATTTAATACGATCGGAATAAGCGACGGCATCACCAATGGCACAGAAGGCATGCGGTATTCATTGGTCTCTCGAGAAATAATTGCGGACTCTGTAGAAGCAGTTACGGCAGCACATTATTACGATGGTCTGATCACAATTGCTGGCTGCGATAAAAACATGCCCGGTGTTACTATGGCAATGATCCGTGTAAACCGCCCATCCATAATGGTTTACGGTGGAACAATCGCTTCGGGAAAATACAAGGATAAAAAATTAAACATCGTTTCCGCCTTTGAAGCATTGGGTGAAAAGTATGCAGGAAAAATAAGCGATGAAGATTTTAAAGGTATCATAAAAAATGCTTGTCCGGGTGCAGGTGCCTGCGGAGGAATGTACACAGCCAACACCATGTCATCTGCGATAGAAGCGCTAGGATTAAGTTTGCCCTTTAGCTCATCCAATCCGGCAATGAGCGCTGAGAAAAAAGAAGAGTGCCTGAAGGCAGGAGAATTTTTGAAGGTACTCTTGGAAAAAGATCTCAAGCCTTCAGACATCCTTAGTAAAAAATCGTTTGAAAATGCCTTGACCATCGTTGTTGTGCTCGGAGGTTCCACCAATGCGGTATTGCATTTACTAGCAATGGCAAAAACAGCGGGCATAGAATTCACCTTGGAAGATGTCAGCCGTATTAACGAAAAAACCCCTGTATTGGCTGATCTGAAGCCCAGTGGAAAATATTTAATGGAAGATGTATTTGCCCTTGGCGGAATACCTGCTGTGATGAATTATTTATTAGAAAAAAAATTACTGCATGGCGACTGCTTAACAGTGACCGGGAAAACTATCGCAGAAAATTTGGCGGAAGTACCTGGATTAAGTGCAGGACAAGATGTGATCGTACCGATAGAGACACCAATAAAAAGCAGCGGACATTTAAGAGTGATGTATGGAAACCTCGCTCCGGAAGGATCCGTAGCGAAGATCACTGGCAAAGAAGGTGAAAGATTCAGTGGTCCAGCAATTGTTTTTGAAAATGAATTCGAATGCATCACAGGTATCCGCCAAGGGAAAGTAAAATCAGGAAATGTTTTGGTGATTCGTAATGAAGGACCGAAAGGCGGACCGGGAATGCCGGAGATGTTAAAACCAACTTCCGCTTTGATCGGAGCAGGATTAGGAAACAGCGTTGCGCTGATAACTGACGGGAGATTTTCAGGCGGGACGCATGGTTTCGTAGTCGGACATGTCAGTCCGGAAGCATTTGAAGGTGGACCGATCGCTTTAGTGAAAGACGGTGATACGATCGTGATTGATGCGGTAGAAAATAAAATAAATGTACTGCTCAGCGATGCGGAATTATCGGAACGGAAAAAAGAATGGAAGCAGCCAATGCTAAAAGTAAAAAACGGAGTGCTTTATAAATATGCAAAACAGGTAAGCTCTGCCAGTACTGGATGTTTAACTGATCTCTAAAATAAATTAAATTAAAAAATGAAAAAACATACAAAATATGATCAGGAAGTAACCGGAGCAGAAGCTTTGATCTTGTCGCTGCTGGATGAAGATGTAAGCATCGTTTTTGGTTATCCAGGAGGAGCGATCATGCCCGTTTATGATGCCTTATATGATTATATGGAACAACTGAATCATTATTTAGTAAGACATGAACAAGGTGCAACACACGCTGCACAAGGGTATTCCCGTGTATCAGGAAAAGCGGGAGTAGTATTTGCTACATCCGGTCCGGGTGCTACCAACTTAATTACCGGTATCGCGGATGCGCAGATTGACTCAACACCTCTTGTTTGCATCACAGGACAAGTAGCCTCGCACTTATTGGGAACAGATGCTTTTCAGGAAACAGATGTTGTTGGAATTTCTATGCCTGTTACCAAATGGAATATACAAGTAACGAAAGCTGAAGATATCGCTCCGGCAATAGCGAAAGCATTTTACATCGCAACAAGCGGAAGACCGGGTCCTGTTTTAGTTGACATCACCAAAGATGCTCAATTCGGAAAAACAGTGTACAACTATGAAAAGTGTGAAGGTATACGGAGTTATTTTCCTACTCCAAAAGTAAATGCGGATGATGTAGAAAAAGCTGCTGCAATGATAAATGCTGCGGAGCGACCATTCATATTGTGCGGACACGGTGTGTTGTTATCCAGAGCAGAAAAAGAATTGTTGGCTTTGGCTGAAAAAGCTCAAATACCAGTTGCTTCTACCCTATTGGGATTATCGGCGTTCCCTCCCGACCATAAATTGTATACCGGATATTTAGGGATGCACGGAAACTATGGTCCGAATTTACTTACCAATGCGTGTGATGTATTAATCGCAATCGGAATGCGTTTCGATGACCGTGTTACCGGCAATGTGGAAAAATATGCAAAGCAAGCGAAGGTTATTCATTTTGAGATCGATCCTTCAGAAGTTAACAAGATCATTCGAGCTGATATAGCGGTGATGGGTGATGCGAAAGAATCACTTCAAGCCCTACTTCCATTGACAGATAAAAAAGATAGAACAGCATGGCTGAATAAATTCTATGACTGTAATGATGTTGAGTTTGAAAAGGTTATACAAAAAGCCACACAGCCCGATACAAAAAATATATTAATGTCGGAAGTGATCCACCAACTGAACAACCTTACGGAAGGCTCAGCTATTGTTGTTACGGATGTCGGGCAGCACCAAATGATCACGTCCCGCTATTACAAATCAAAACTTCCCAATCATTTTGTGACCTCGGGTGGATTGGGAACAATGGGATTCGGACTACCGGCTGCTATCGGAGCAAAGGTTGCCTTGCCGCACAAACAAGTAATCGCAGTGCTTGGTGATGGCGGATTTCAGATGACAATACAGGAACTGGGTACCATCATGCAAAGTAACATCGCTGTGAAGATCCTTGTGGTTAATAATAACTTTTTAGGGATGGTACGTCAATGGCAACAATTATTTTTCGATAGAAGATACTCCTTCACCGAAATGAAAAATCCTGATTTTATAGCCATCGCAAAAGGATATGGCATCAAAGGAAAAAAAATAACGGAACGTAAGGACCTGATGAATGGATTGACAGAAATGCTGGATAGCAGCGAATCGTTTCTGTTAGAAGTAGTGGTCGAGAATGAAGAAAATGTTTTTCCGATGGTCACCACCGGAGCGAGTGTATCAGAAATAATATTAGAATAAATAAAATGAAAAACACATATACCATTTCCATTTTTACGGAAGATAGAATAGGACTGCTGAATAGGATCACGATCATTTTTACACGCAGACATATCAACATCGAAAGCATAACAGCAAGTGTAAGCGAAGTAAAAGGTATCTATAGATATACGATCGTGGTGAATGTTACGAAAGATCTGGTTGAAAAGCTAGTCGGACAAATTGATAAACAGATCGAAGTGTTAAAAGCCTTTTATCACCTGGCACCAGAGATTGTCAGTAGAGAAATTGCACTTTATAAAGTTTCATCAGATGCATTAAAAGAGAACGAACATTTTACGCGCACAATCAACGAACATCATGCACACATTTTAAGTGTCTCGTCTGAATTTATTGTGGTAGAAAAAACCGGAGAAGACTGGGAAATCAGCCGTTTGTTCAATGAACTAGAAAAGTTCGGAATGTTAGAATTTGTACGAAGCGGTCAAGTAGCGATCACAAAGCCGATGAAAACATTAAGCACTTATTTAAAAGAAATAGAAAATAACAGTACTAAAACAATCAAACACTTTAATAACAATTAAAATTATGGCACAGATAAATTTCGGAGGCGTTTTAGAAAACGTTGTAACACGTGAAGAATTCTCTTTAGACATGGCACGTGAAGTATTAAAATCAGAAACCGTGGCCGTGATCGGTTATGGTGTTCAGGGACCGGGACAGTCGTTGAATTTAAAAGACAACGGCATCAACGTGATCATCGGTCAGCGCAAAGGTGGTAAGAGCTGGGAGAAAGCACTAGCAGATGGATGGATAGAAAACAAAAACCTATTTGAGATCGAAGAAGCTGTTAAGCGTGCAAGCATTGTACAATATTTACTTTCCGATGCCGGACAAATTGCTTCCTGGAATTTGATAAAACCACATTTAACAGCAGGAAAAGCATTGTATTTTTCTCATGGATTCGGCATAACTTTTCATGAAAAAACAGGCATCGTTCCTCCAGCAAATGTGGATGTGATACTTGTTGCACCAAAAGGTTCAGGGACTTCATTGCGAAGATTATTTTTAGAAGGTAAAGGACTGAATTCGAGCTACGCCATCTTTCAGGATGCAAGCGGAAAAGCGAAAGACAGAGTATTAGCATTGGGCATCGCTGTAGGATCAGGATATTTATTTGAAACAGATTTTAAGAAAGAAGTGTACTCAGATCTTACAGGTGAGCGCGGAATTTTAATGGGTGCCTTGGCAGGATTGTTTGAAGCGCAGTTCAATGTGCTGCGTGAAAATGGACATTCGCCTTCTGAAGCATTCAACGAAACAGTTGAAGAGTTAACACAAAGTCTGATGCCGCTGGTTGCAGAAAACGGGATGGATTGGATGTTTGCAAACACATCTGTTACCGCACAAAGAGGTGCATTGGATTGGAAAGGAAAATTCAGAAATGCAACCGCGCCTGTCTTTAAAGAATTATACGAAGCCGTAGCTTCCGGCAAAGAAGCAGAAAGGGTTATAGCGGAAGGTAGTAAACCAGCGTATAGAGATAATTTAGAAAAGGAACTGAAGGAAATACGAGAATCAGAATTGTGGCAAGCGGGAGCTGCTGTCAGAAAATTAAGACCATGATACGACCATTAGAAGCAATAAATACGGCTGCAGAACATTTGAAAGGAGTGGCAACACGAACACCTTTGCAATTTAATACTCAGCTAAGTGAAATATACGGTTGCAATATTTATCTCAAAAGGGAAGATCTGCAAGTAGTTCGTTCCTATAAATTAAGAGGAGCCTATAATAAGATCGTGTCGCTTTCCGAAACAGAAAAAAAAAATGGAATCGTTTGCGCGAGCGCCGGCAATCATGCGCAGGGTGTTGCCTATTCCTGCAAAAAATTAAATATCAAAGGTATAATTTTTATGCCGACCACTACTCCATCGCAAAAAATTAATCAGGTGAAACTGTTTGGAAAAGAGCATGTAGACGTGATACTGACGGGTGATACATTTGATGATGCAAACAAGGCGGCAGAAAAATTCTGCATCGAAAAATCGGCTTGCTTCGTGCATCCGTTTGATGATGACAAAGTGATAGAAGGACAAGCAACGGTTGCAAAAGAGATTGTAGAGGACTCGGATTTTAGCATCGATTATGTGCTTGTTCCCATCGGAGGCGGCGGCCTGGCAGCCGGAATAATCAGTTATTTTGCTCAGGTTGCACCCAGAACAAAGATCATTGGTGTTGAACCTCAAGGCGCACCTTCTATGTCGCTGTCCATCAAAAAAGGTGTAAATACCGAATTGGATACAATCGATAAATTTGTAGATGGCGCGGCAGTTAAAAAAGTAGGTGAAAAAAACTTTGAGATCTGTAAAAATAGATTAGCAGAGATTATTCTAGTACCGGAAGGAAAAGTGTGCACCACTATCTTAAATCTGTATAACCAACAAGCGATCGTTGTGGAGCCTGCAGGTGCACTCACCATCGCCTCCCTAGATCTGTTAAGTGAAAAATTAAAAGGTAAAAATGTTGTGTGTATTGTAAGTGGTAGCAATAATGATATCATGCGTACGGAAGAGATCAGGGAACGCTCTCTGTTATATGAAGGAATCAAACATTTTTTTGTGATCCGTTTTCCACAGCGGGCAGGCGCTTTAAAAGAGTTTGTGTCCAATGTGCTTGGTCCGCAAGATGATATTGTTCATTTTGAATATATAAAAAAAAATAACCGTGAAAACGGCCCTGCATTGGTCGGGATGGAGATCAAGAATCCGAAAGATTTAGATCTCCTTAAAAAAAATCTTTTTGAATCAGGATTTCAATTTGAATATTTGAATGAGAATAATAATTTATTGCAGTTTTTGATATAGAAAAGCAATAAAAAAATGAAATTTAACATTCGTTGGATCCCAGAATAGATAACCAGAATGTAAAACAAGAATAGATAACCAGAAACGAAACTGTAATACGAGTAAAATAGATTGCGTTCAACCAAAAAAAAGCATCCTGTCTGAAGAATGGTTTATCTCAATTTTTAAAAACGCAAGAATCAATTTTTATTTTAGCTTATTTATGTATAACAACAACCTGGAAAGAGTACTTATTTTGAAAGTTCATTTTTTCTCAGGAGCAACTGCACATACCTCAAACTGTCTTTAAAATAATCTATCTGCATAAGATAGGATTTTTCTGTATCATTTTTTGGGTCTTCAATTTCTCGTACTTTACTTTTCAGCTCTGTGATATCGAGCAGATCGATTGAAGCTTTAATTTTATGTGCATAATCTTTCACTAAATTCAATTTTTTTGAAGCAATTGCTTCATCGATATTCTGGATCGTTTCATTGATCAATTCGCAAAACAATTCGAGAAGCTTTAAAACAAAAGCCTCATCATGTGATGCCTGTGCTCTCAGTCTATTCAAATCATAAATCGGAACAATGTACTTATTTGTAATTGCCATTGGCTCTAATTTGGATGATTTTTTTATAATAAGTCTCAACATTTTCTGAGCAAGTTCATTCCTATCAAAAGGTTTTGAAATATAGTCGTCCATTCCCGCAGCGATACATTTCTCCTTATCACCTAAAATTGCATTAGCGGTAAGTGCAATTACAGGAATATTGCTTCTCAATTTGCTTCTAATGATTTTAGTAGCTGATAAACCATCTATCAATGGCATTTGAAGATCCATTAGAATGATATCATAATCATTATCTAAAAGAAGTTCAATGGCTTCATACCCATTATTTGCAATAGTGACTATTATTCCAAATTTTTCCAATATAACTCTTGCAAGTAATTGATTTGTTTTATTGTCCTCGGCTAAGAGTACTGACTTATCTTTCAAAACAGATGTATCAATTATTTTTTCGGAACTTGCAATAGCCGAATTAAGGAAACCTTTTTTCAATTCAACCTCAAAACTAAAAGCACTTCCTTTTCCTTTTTCAGTTATTACTGTCATATCACTTTTGAACAATTTTAGTAATTGTCTCGAAATAGAAAGTCCTAATCCGGTACCTCCGTATTTTCGATTTATCGAGGAATGTTCTTGCATAAAACTTTCAAAGATCAATTCTTTGTTTTCCTGTTCAATACCAATACCCGTATCCGATACGGAAATCCGAAGCACTTGACTTTCTGGAGATTCGCGGATCAAAACACAATTTAATTCAACTCCACCTTCGTGGGTAAATTTAATTGAGTTACTGATGAGATTAGAAATAATTTGTGCAAGCCTTCCCGGATCAGAAACAAAAAATTCACTTATATCCGAATCGATCTGATTTTTAAATAACAAATTTTTCTCTCGTGCTTTCACTTCAAATTGAATCATAATATTTCTGATAAAAGAAAAGAAGTTGAAATTACTTTCTTCCAATTCCAATTTTCCAAGATCAATTTTAGAAAAATCGAGAATATCATTAATGATCACTAACAAATTTTCTGAAGATATTTTAATTGCCTCAATATAAGCAGTTTGCTTAGCAGACATGGGCATTTCCTCTAGAAGCCTTGCCATACCAATAACAGCGTTCATAGGAGTTCTGATTTCATGGCTCATATTTGCAAGAAATATTTCTTTTGAATAAGCCAACTCCTCCGCTTTTTTCCTTGCTAACATCAATCCGATCATTTGTTCTTTTCGTTCAGTAATATCCAAATGGATACCAATAGATCCGTTGATATTATTATTAGCGTCAAAAATGGGCGAGCCACTGATCAACATCCAAATATTCTCTCCTGATTTATTTTTTAGATTCAGTTCATACGCACTGGAAATACCCTTTTTTCTGAGATCGATTATATTTTCCAAGGTTTCTTCTTTGCTTTCGGGAATAAATATAGCAGCAGCTGACTTTCCGATCAACTCTTCGCTGGTATAACCTGTCATATCGGAAAAACTTGGATTTGAATCGACCACAATCCCGTCATTATCAACAACAAGAAGTCCTAGATTCATGTTTTGAATAATCAGGCGGTATTTCTCTTCGTTTTGAATCAATATACGTTGAGCATTTATTCTCTCACTCACATCTGTATATTTCCACAAATGACCCGAATAGATAGAATCCACAAAAAGGGGGATATAATCGCATTCGAGAAAACGTCCATCACTTAGGGAAACTTGATGGGCGAGCTTCGTTATTTTTTCATCAACAAAACTGTTAAATATTTCAATCTGTTTTCTTCCATTTAAAAAAAAGTCTTCTGCGTTTTCTAAATATTTGAAGCAATCAAAACCGATCATCTCATTTGGATCCATTTCATAGTTAAAAAGAGTACAAAACCGTTGATTAGCCATTATTGTTTTGCGGTTAGTATTCTCCAATACCAATCCGATATCCAGATTATTAACAATCGATTCGAATCGAGTATTAACTAAGTGTAATTGCTCCTGTGATTTTATCCGTTCGGTGATATCTCTTGAAATTGCTGTAAAACCGATAATACTATTTTCGGCATCAAATATTGGCTGAACATTTTGTCCGACCCAAATCTCGTCTCCACTTTTTGAAATAAATGGAAATTCGGAATATGATGTTTTTAATTGCGATTGATACTGATCGATGTATGTTTGTTGTATACGATTTCGGTGATCGTCACGGATAACTGTCATGAAATGCATGCCAATTAATTCGTTATTCAAGTAGCCTGTTTTATTTTCAGCAGCAGGATTTACGAAAGTAAAATTCCCTTTCAGATCGGTCTTAAAAATAATATCATTCGCCGATTCAATAACAGTGCGATAAGTATGATATTCACTATTATTTAAAAGTGATTCAAGTTCATCCTTTTTTTGCTGTAATTCTTTTAAAAGTAGCACATTCTTCTTTTTCTCTTCCTCCAATAAAAAAGTCAAACGATCAATTTCTGTCATTGTTATAATTTTATCTTTTGCTAAATAATTCCTTTCCCCCATAAACATTTAATTGTCAGTAAAGCGGCTACGAGCAAATAGGATTTAAGTCTTGCCAAATCGAAAATAAATGTAGCTTTTTATTTTATAGATTACAAAAATAAAGATCGAGAAGTACGAAAATAAAAGCTTACATGAAAAAGGTGTTCAAAAAGATTCAGCAACATTACTTTAAATTGAACTACAGCCTAGCGAGATGATCGAGCTGAGCACCTACCCAAAATCAAAACATCGGATACTACAAATAAGAAAATAGCAGAGAAACTTACTAAAGGTGATGTCAACGTACCAGATAATGAAGACATGACCACATGGAAAGATGGTTTCTCCACTGCCGCCATTATCCCTACCTTTTTATCATCGAAAGAATTCCTAATTCACAAACAGCAAAGTCCTTATTTAACAAACATGCACTGATATCAGGGCCATTTTTACCTTTAGTCTCTTTTAAGGAATAAACAAAAACTATTTATTTTTGTTATCTTTACAATCCAATACTATTAAAAATGCATTCTGTATTAAATACCATTGAAGAAGCTATTGCCGATTTAAAAGCAGGTAAAGTGATTATTGTTGTAGACGATGAAAATCGCGAGAATGAAGGAGACTTTTTAACTGCCGCTCAAAATGTAACACCGGAAGTCATTAATTTCATGGCTACACACGGTCGCGGACTCATCTGTGCCGCTATCACTGAAGAGCGATGTATTGGCCTAGGACTGGAAATGATGGTATCTAACAATACTGCTGAACATTCTACTGCGTTTACCGTTTCTGTTGACCTTCTTGGCTATGGCTGTACTACCGGCATTTCCGCTTCTGACCGTTCAAAAACGATTCAGGCATTAATTAATCCAACTATAAAACCGGAGGAATTTGGTAAACCCGGACATATTTTTCCTTTAAAAGCTAAAAATGGCGGTGTTCTGCGTAGAGCAGGACATACCGAGGCAACTGTTGACCTTGCTCGCCTTGCCGGATTCGAACCCGCTGGCGCTTTGGTAGAGATCATGAACGAAGATGGTTCTATGGCAAGATTGCCCGAACTTCTTGAAATTGCTAAAAAACATAATCTGAAGATTATTTCTATTGAAGATCTGATCGCCTACAGAATCAATCACGAAACAATCATCACTAAAAATGTGCAGGTTAAAATGCCAACACGATGGGGTAATTTCGATTTGGTTGCCTATCGCCAGACGACCAATGATCAGGAACACCTTGCTTTGATAAAAGGACAGTGGGAAAAGAATGAACCTGTTTTAGTTCGCGTTCACTCGTCCTGCCTTACGGGTGATATTTTTGGTTCTTGCAGATGTGACTGTGGTCCTCAACTTCACAAATCAATGGAAATGATTGAAAAAGAAGGTAAAGGTGTAATTGTATATATGAATCAGGAAGGCCGTGGTATCGGACTATTGAACAAACTTAAAGCCTATAAACTTCAGGAAGAAGGAAGAGATACTGTAGAAGCTAATGAAGAACTTGGTTTTAAACCCGATGAACGTGATTACGGTGTTGGTGCTCAAATTCTCAGAGATCTTGGCGTCTCCAAAATCCGCTTAATGAGTAACAATCCAAAGAAACGTGCCGGACTAATTGGTTATGGACTTGAGATCGTTGAAAATATTTCGATTGAAGTTGAATCAAATGAACATAATAAATTTTATCTGCAGACTAAAAGAGATAAAATGGGTCACTCCTTAAAAATTGATTAACACCTGCGCTGATTTTTCCTGGAATCTACTTTTCAAAGTGTGATCAAAGGCCTGCAATCGGAAAATTCTGATTTCTCTTAGAATTCTTTGGCTGATTGATATGCTAAAATTCTTTGTTATTTTACTTGTTATCGGAAAACGAAATGCAGTAGACTTCAAAAGACTATATTTTATTGCATTAAGGAGTATTCATTTCCTCTTCTTTCTTTTTCTTTCGACCCTTCCATCCCTTTATCGTACTTAGGTATTGTTTGTACAATTCACCTAAGGTATTAAATTCCTCACGGTAAAAAACCCCTACGCCCTGCTTATATGTCCCGTTAATATTGGTCTGGTTATTATCGTTCGCTTTATTGAACGCTTTAACTCTTACTTTACCATCTTCCGTTATTTTATAATCAATGTTCACATCCCCAACAATGTTGTTTGCATTTTGTGTATTGGTATTATTTCCAATATTCCCCTCAATGGAAAGCTTATCATTGAACAATTGAGTTGAAAGTGCCACCTCTAATTCATCTTTTGTGATCGCGTCACCAGGCCGGTAATTCACTCCAATGTCAAAATCGTTGCTGATCTTACTCAACATGTTACTCAGCTGATTCGAAAGCATTTCACTGGTATTTGAACTAGCTGCATTTGCGACATTAGGGCCTCCTCCACCTGTGTTACTTAACTGATAAGGTGTAACAAAACTATTGAGGATCAACAATGAAAACACCTGCCTGTTTTCTTCCGCTTCATTATTAATATAGCTCATCACCGTCTGCCGGTTTGGCGCATCAACTGTTGGCAAACCAATTTCAAAATCTATTTCCGGTGACAAAAGGTCTCCGGTCATATTCATGCCAACGTCCACCGGATATCTTTTCTTATAAGATGAATTGGTGGAGTCTTCAGGAAAAAATGTTTTAATTGAAGCGCGCGCTTTATAGATCGCACTGATATTAAGATCTGCTTTATATGGCACTCCGCTCCATTTAATTGTACCACCTTTTTTAATATCAAATTTCTTATTGATTATATTTTGAAGGGTAAACAAATAATCTCCATTCTCGATCACGTAGTCGCCATACATTTTAAATTCGCCTTTATCGATCTTTAAATTCAAATTACCGTTTCCTCTCGCCTTGATCACATCTCCTACTTTTTGATCAAAGATCAATTGGATCTCCGCGTCAGGAGTAACATCCAGATCAAAATTCAATACGAGTCCGCCTAAGGAAACTTTATAATCTTCATTGATCTTTAACGAACTGTCCTTTTGTATGAACGTAATGAAATTACTCTGACTCACCTCAGATGTTCCGCCAAGTGGAATATAAAATTTTGTAAACTCCGTTTTTGATAAAATATTTACTTTATCTGACTTGTCACTTGAGGTAACTTTCTCTGTTTTTACATTCGCATCAATAAATATTTCGTTGTTCACAAA
Source organism: Chitinophaga pinensis (assembly GCA_945885475.1). Taxonomy (GTDB): domain Bacteria; phylum Bacteroidota; class Bacteroidia; order 2-12-FULL-35-15; family 2-12-FULL-35-15; genus 2-12-FULL-35-15. The sequence continues at coordinate 17,704 of CAMCYR010000008.1, read as the reverse complement.
TCCAAAAACATTCACAATACCCGTTACGAATGCTTGCCCGTAATATAAACTATTATCTATTTCTGAAGTATTCAGGCACATAAATTTGTTTGCTTGCAAATCAATATCCAACTGGAAATTCTTGAAATTATCATGGTAGACTTTCCCGGTAACAAGTGCTTTATTATTGTTAGGAATATCATATATCACCATATTTTCAATTCCGAAAGAATTATTTTCAATAGTGATGTCGTGATTAAATTTATACATCGTATTTAAATAATTCACTCTTATTTTTTGAGCATTCACGGTCAACAAGCCATTCAGTTCAGGCTTTTTAAGTGTACCTTTTACCGTTAAGCTGCCCGAAAACAAACCATCAAAAACGGAACAATATTCTTTAATATAGGGTTGAAACAGGTGCAGCTGCATCGCTTGTAAATTAAACTCCAGATCTAAGGTGTTTTCATCTTTTTTAGGATAGTAGTAACCGGAAAATAAAATATTCGGAATTTCATTTTTTGCAAACGAGCCATGCAGGTATAGTGCATCTTTTGCCTTATCCCAAACACTTGCAACGGCTCCATTTCCAATCGCGTTATTGTTTATAAAAAAGGAATTAAAATCAAGATCACTCGTCAATACGAGATCATGGTACAAATCGTTAATGATAGACTCTCCATTAATGACACCTTTAAAATTTAAACCTGCAGGACTCGTGAAGATGTTAACATTCGCTAAATTAAAGTTCTTCAATTTTAACTTAAGCTGATCTTTTTTATCTTCAGAAACCAATCCTTCAATAGCAACCATTTGGCTTCCATGCTCAAAGGCCAACTCTTGAATCCGGATAAAGTTAGGATCAATGGTTACGAGATTATCAGTATCTACTTTCCAGATCGAATCGGACAAAATAACTAAGGAAGGGAGTATTTTAAATTCAATCACTTTATCTTTTTTAAAGTTCAGAACGGACTTAACATCTCCTTTGTATTCTTTTTCGGTCCGGCTATTCCAGACTATTCCAATTGCCACACTATCCGAACGGGTGAGCGTATTGATTGCAAAATCAGTTAATCCTAAACTATCAGTAAGTGATAGTCGTTCACTGGCAATGCTAAAAACCATATCATCGGCAGCAGCTGATGCATCAATCGTCCAATTCTTGAAGATCACATCGAAAAAACTCAGCCTTTCTGAATTACCGGATAAAGTAAAAATTTTGGCCACGGAATTAAAATTTCCTTTCAACATTGTTTTCGGTGATACTTTTAAGGAAGGCACAAACAAGCGAGTAACCGCATCCGTCTTTTTAAATAAAAAGGAGTATTCAAAATTCTGAATAGAATTATCTTTTGTTTTCGGTTCAAAATAAGATGGAATATATTTGCTCAGTACTTTTTCAAAAGCGCTTTGCAATTCTAGGACTTTAAACTGCCCTTTAATTTTAGCATCTACAAAATCGGATGATAACTTAATAGACTTACCATCCGGCTCCGTTTCAAGCAAAAGATCAAAGACACTTAACTTATAGACTTCATCATTTTCTTTGTAGATTGTATTATCAAAATTGATCTGTCCGATCAGATTATCAATATTACTGCCGGTAACATTAATAATGAGCTGGGTTGAAAGATCTGTTTTCTTTTCTGTTTTCAAAAAATTTAAAGCGGCCAGATTTGCCTTATTAAGTGTCGTGATGAAATCGAGCTTCGGTAATTTTCCTGTAAAGTCAACATCACCGATAAAGTCAAAATCAATATTCTCATCTTTCACATTTAATTTACCTTTAAAAATCTGATTCGCGATATTTCCTTCAATAGCAATATTTTCATAGGTATAATTATTGAATTCAAGGGTGTGAACAGTTCCTTTCAATTCAGCAGCGATTTTCTCCAATGTTAATCCGGAGCCGTCTACATTTACATCCATCGACACTTCGCCTAAAGCACCGGCACCAAAGAAACGTCCGAAATCAAAATTATACGATCTTAATTTACCCTTGTACACCTCTTTATCCATCTGCATATCGCGGCGTACAGACAAATCCGATGACAAAGCTCCGAGAGCCGATGTAAAATCTCCATAGGCATAAAAATCATTGTAAAGGCCGGTAAATGTTCCCTTGAACTTCATATTTCCAAGAGTAGCAATGTTGGAAGGCAAACTCAGGGTTTGATGTTTTTCAAACGGAGGAATTGGAAATTCTTTCAGATCAGAATAATTGCTAACGAGCTTTACAATGTTCAGGTAAATGAATGTTTCATCAATCTTTGGTAAACCGGTTAATGTAACATCACCCACAAATTCGGTGGCGGAAGCCAGTTTAATTTCCATATCCTTCCCTTTCAGATCACTCACCTTGCCGCTGACCTTGCCCGAAATCTGAACATTTCTAAAAACACCTTTCAGTTGTGGTGCAAAATAGGCGATATCACTCAGCTCCAACTGCGTTTTATCAAACTCAGCATTAAATTTCACCAAATTGATAAAATCTTTGAATGCCCGGTAATTGGGATATTTGAAAGTAAGATCGGTAGTAATTGTACTCTCCGGAGTTTTTATATGGAGCTCATCAAACTTCATCCCTACCGGACTAATATTCACATAGCTGCTTAAGTTCTGAAGGACGAATCCGCTTTTCTCTACCGCCGACAAATAATCTACGGTTGCATGAATAGTGTCCTCCTCAAATTGAATATCTGTAATTCTCCCGTTTACTTTGCTTACCCGCAAATCGAAATAATTAATACCTATAGTTTCTAACGTATCATGTTCACTGCGATATGTAAAATCAGTATTCACGAGTGTTACCTCTCCGAAACGGATATCCCAAGGGGTAGAAGTTGTTTTTGTTGTATCACCGCTATCAAACGCATCAAGTATAAACTGTAGGTTCAGATCATCATCACTGAGGTATTTGATCAATTTCGCTTTTGAATTTAGTAGAATGATATCACTCACATACAACTGGTGCTGTTTGATATCCAATTTCCCGATGTCTACTTTAATCTTCTTCGAATAAAAAAGGGTATCGTGATGTAGATCTTCGATGTACACATCTTCCAGAACAATTTTTTTGAAAAATTCAATGTCGACACTTCCGATAAGTATGGTCGTATTTAACTTGGAGGATAGAAACTCAGAAGCTTTATGTCCCGCGTATACTTGTACTTTCTTGACCTGTATGAGGAGAAATAGCACTAACAAAATAAATATTATCAGTGAAAGAATGCGGAATAATATGTTTGAAAGTTTTTTAATACCTTTGAACCGTTATAAATGTAAGACTAAAATGTCGTGCAAAGTTAATAAATATGAGCAAATCAATCGTTATATTGGGTATTGAATCATCATGCGATGACACTTCTGCAGCTGTTCTTAAAGATGGCAAAATACTTGCCAATATTGTTGCCAGCCAAAGCATTCACAAACTTTATGGCGGTGTAGTTCCGGAATTGGCCTCCCGCGCGCATCAGCAGAACATTATCCCAGTGGTTGATCAGGCCATAAAACAAGCAGCAATCAGTAAAAACGAAATCAATGCAATTGCTTTTACCCGCGGTCCCGGATTAATGGGCTCCTTGTTGGTTGGCACCTCTTTTTCAAAAGCATTCGCACTCGGCTTGAACATTCCGCTGATTGAGGTAAATCATATGCAAGGACATATTCTTGCTCACTTCATAGAAGATGAAGGGAAAACAAAACCTCCTTTTCCTTTTTTATGCTTAACTGTATCCGGAGGTCATACACAAATTGTTCTTGTGAAGGATTTTTTCAATATGACTATCCTTGGTGAAACGATTGATGATGCTGCCGGAGAAGCATTTGACAAAGCTGCTAAAATCATGGGCTTACCTTATCCTGGCGGGCCTTTAATCGATAAGTATGCGAAAGAAGGAAATCCAAAAGCATTCAAATTTTCTAAACCTCAGGTTCCTGAACTTAATTTCAGCTTTAGCGGATTAAAAACAGGATTTATGAATTTTATTAATAATGAAACAGCCAGAAGCGAGCATTTTATAGAAGAAAATAGAAATGATATCTGCGCATCCATTCAATCTACGATCATCGATATTTTACTCAGCAAGCTAAAAACAGCTGCACTGCAAACCAATATCAAACACATTGCTATTGCAGGTGGTGTTTCTGCAAACTCTGGTCTAAGAAACGAATTAAATAAGCTTGAACGCGAATTGGATTGGAACGTTTTTATCCCTAGATTTGAGTATTGCACTGACAATGCGGCAATGATAGCCATCACAGGATATTATAAGTTTCTGAAGAATGACTTCAGTAACCAGGCGGCTACTCCTACTGCAAAATACGATCTCAATAGCAAAACGGAATGATCAATAAAAGAATCGCCTTTTTCTTTTTTTTATTATTGATACTGGGAAGTGTCAGCACAAAAGCTGTTGACCTAACCGACACAATCAAACTAAACCCCGTTTTTAAAAAGAAAAAACCCTACCCCATTCAACCACTTGTTCTAAAAACTAGCATTACAGGTATTTTAGCAGGCGGTGGATTATTGCTCTTCACCTCCGAATATCGTTTGACAGCTGAAATTACTACCGGCAGAAAACAATCCGATCAGGTGAGTATCGGTTTATTAAGTAAGAATGTGCTGTGGAAAGTAATAGAAAATGCGACAAATGTACCTACCAATGATGTATTAAAAGTAAACGGCTGGCGCATACAGTATGCTCATAAATTTTATCTGGTGAACCGTAAGCATCATTCTCCTTATGGATTTTATGTCGGACCACATGTTTCATACACTAACGCAAAACTTTCATTTGGACTGAACCGTTTTTACAATCAAACGTATTATGACATTCGACATTTTAATGCGAATGTTATTTTCGGTGTGCAGGTTGGTAAGATCGGCAAACTCACAATGGACGTCAGCGGTGGTATCGGATATAAATCAAACACTATTTTCTATCATTACAACAGCTATACAAGTTCTCCTTACGATACTTCCGATTTCGGATTGCTTTACAACAATCACCTCCATCTGATGTTCGACTTTAGTTTAGGATTTTCCTTCTAAAAAAAAATCCCGCCAATAAACTGACAGGATATTTTTTATAACTGATTAGCTATATTATTTCATTTTAAGAATTTTCACTGGCTTTGTTTGTTCATCACCATTCACAATTCTTACAAAATAAACGCCATTGCTTATTGAAGGACTCATATTCACAACTCCCTTACGCTGTTTTAGTTCGTAACGCGCAACTTGCTTACCTGTTACATCTGTGATCAAAACAGATGCACCTGCAGCTAAGGAATTAGTTAAGTCATATGAAATACTGGTCTCGTCTGTAAACGGATTCGGATAAACTGAAACAGAATTATTTAAATTGCTTTCGTTAATTCCTGCTGGACCTTCTACGATCATAAACTTATCAAAACCAGCTTCCAAGATATGTCCAGGTGCAGCATCCGCTGTACGAACAATAACTTTCATAGTCGCTGTAGGCGCGATATAATCCGATATTTTGTATGATTTCGGAACCCATGTTGAATTTAAAGGACTTGTTGCCAAAACGGTTTCAATTAAAACACTCGTTAAGCCGTTGCTTACATAAATAGTTAATGAATCATTTGGTGAACCCATTCCGCCACTGTTGAAGAACCAACGTGAGTAATCAAGGTATGGAGTCGAATAAGAAGTAAGATCAAAGATCGGAGAAGTTAACGTTGTTGCGCCATTATCCACATCCTGATCAGAACCTGTAACACCTGTATTTCCGGTTACATAAGCCTGATTAGAACAGTCTGTCGCAACATCCAGTCCTGGATTAGCAGCAATTCCTGCATTGAACGTTCCTAAGGGAATACCACGCTCCCATGCTCCTATAGAAGCACTTGAGTTTACATTCCAGCCAAAATTGAAAGTAAAATCATCGTAATATCCTGGTGTTAATGGGTATGCTAAAACCGAAGATCCTGTATTGATCGTTTGTCCCGAAGCACAATAGGTTTCATATCCCCACTTACCTGCATACACATTGTAATTTGTTCCACTCACCACATTACAGCTCGAGAAATTTCCAGTAACGTTGCTCGTAAAATTATAGGTATTGGAGGCATCTGTAATGGTTACATTTGCTGCAGCGATCGGTGCGGAGGATATCGCATTTGAAACGGTTCCTGTAATACTTACTGTGCTGATCGGTGCCAATTGAACGTTCAGGTTTGTCAACACTCCGGGAGCCAAAACAACTCCAGTAAATACTTTTGTAACGTAACCTGAATGAGAAAAAGTAATATTGTATGTTCCCGGGATTGCTGTTCCTGTTCTGTATTGTCCAACAATATCTGTACTATCTGTAACTCCAACAACCGAAATAGAAACATCAGTATCATTTAATGTTACACCACAAATACTATCCGTAACAATTCCTTCTAAGTAACAAGCACGCACATAGGTTGGAGAAAATACAAATAATCCTTCATCAATATTAGAAACAACAATTGTTCCGGAAGGCAAATAAGGGTATACACCCCAATCACCTTCAAATCCACCGCCTGAACCTGCATAGGTATCGTAATTTCCAACTTGAATCATATTGATCGGACGACCAACATCGGTGATAGTGAATCCGTCTTTGTACCAAGAGGTAACCGCATAATCATTTCCTACAACATTAATAATATGCGTATTGTGTACAACTGAGTTAGAACCCGGATTCGATTGAATACGATCCAATTCATTTATACTTCCTAAATTTGATATGTCGTATGCTGTTAAATAGGAATCGTCCTTTTCATCTGTCGTAAACAAGGTTTTACTATTTTGAGATAACCAGGTGTTGTGCGTAAAGTTGTTGGGTGTAAACTGATTCGCCAATTCAACCGGTGCTGTTTTATTCCTAAAATCAACAACTGAGAAAAAACCATCGTAAATATGTCCAGAATATAATGTATCGTTTCTCACATAGCCATCGTGTACATAAGGAGACACGTTATTCTGATAATTACCTGCATAAACAGGATTCCATGGATCAGTAAGATCGGCAACCAAAGCACCTCCATCGAATAAATTACTACCGTATAAATACACAAAATTATTATCGATATGCAATGCATGGATCGTATTTAATGTTCCGGCACCAGCAATAGTTGGAGCCCAATAGCGAGATGTTACTCCCGCTACATTCGGCAATGACCTTAGGTTTATGATCTGTAAACCGTTTCCTCCTTCAGAAGTAACATAGGCATATTTCCCACGCACCTTTATTTCTTTCCATAAATTATCAGGACCGGGAATTTGAAGTACTTCAACCGGAGAGTTCGGAATGGTCACGTCAACGATCGACATTCCCATTTGTGCGCCAACCAAGGCGTATTCGTTACCTAATGAATCCACATAACCGCAAATATTTGCACAGGTTTCTCCGGGATAAGGCAATTGTGCCTGAAAAGTAACATTCAACTGAGCGGATGAATTTGTTGCGAATGCAAAAATACAGACGGCACTAAAAAGTAATTTTGAAAATTTCATTTAATAAGTAATTTAATTTTAGAGTTGATTTCTAGCTCTAATTACGGGAATTTATTCGGAAAAAGCAAAGGAAATCAAAAATTCATCTGTGAATAAAATTATCAAACAAGAGGCTTTGAGGCTTGTATAATTTAGAATTTTTATATTTTAGGATCAATCTTCAGTCCATTTTGTGTTGTGGTATTTTTCTTAAGAAAAAGCCCACTTTTGTTTTGACTTTATGTATATATTCCACTAATAGTTTGCTATCTTACTGTTGTATTTTTCTTGGTACTTTTCAGGCACCTTCCTCTTGGCTCATCACCCTCACGGAGTATAATTTCGGAATGAAGGAACTGCGCCGCCTCTTCCGAATCTTTCACCTTGATTGCACTGCGTTCTAACATTTCTGATTCAAACTCCGTTAATACACTTTTTCTTATTCCTACTTTTCTCCATTCAGTGAATGGTCTGCATCCTTTTGATATTGCCCTCGCCAGCGCAAGTGCATCTAGCAAAGCCTGATTTGCCCCTTGTCCTTTAAATGGACTCATTGGATGAGCTGCATCACCGATCAGGGTTACAGCTTCTGCTCTCTCCAGCATTTCTGGTTTGAGTAATTCCCGGTCATAAACTGGATAACCGGATATTTGCGCTTCCAAGGTTGCCGCTAAAATCTGAGGAATAGGATCGTGCCACTGCGCTCTGCGACACGCTTCTTCTTTGAGTGCATGAACACCCTTTGCACTTAAAGCCTTTGCTTCATTTTCAGGCATTGGAAAACTAAGTTGCCACATAACAGTGTCTGACGAATAGGGCATGATGTAGATCCGCTCATTTCCATTTGCGGTTTGAAAGACGGTGGCAGAGTCCAATAAAGAATTATCAAGACCTTCGAGAGCTGCTAAAGGACAAATTCCCAAGATCACGATACAGCCTAAGTAACGCAAAGGGCTTATGTCATCACCGATCAGTAAGCTCCGCAACGAACTACGAATACCATCTGCTCCAACAACAAGATCTGCCTTTATACTTTTTATCTCTCCATCAACCTGAAAGCTCAAATCAATACCTTTAGTCTCACATTCTTTATAAGCTATTAACTGATGTCCCCATTGAACAGCATCATGTCCGCCGAGTTGTTTAAGCAAAGCCAAACGTAGCGACTGTCGTGCGATATGCACATTGGTGCGCCTGGGAGATTTTTTTGGATCTGAAGACAACCACTTTCTCATCCCCCATTCACCGATCACATTTCCTTCTGTTGTATGCACTATATGTCTAGTCGAAATAACACCTTCTTCTAAAGACAAAATACCCAATCCTCCAATCGCTTTACTCGCTTGCTGCAGGGTGAGTCCGTAGCCCTGTGACCGTGCATCAAAACTAGAATCACGCTCATATAAAGTAAAAGGAATTCCGCGGTGCAAACAAGCCACAGCAAGCGCCACTCCTCCTATTCCACCACCAATGATTGCAACGTGTGGGTAGTTTTCTTTATCTGGTAAAGGATGGCCGGTAGAATGGATCAAGCCGGTTCCGCCACAATTCAAGCAAGAGTATAAATGACCTTTGGGACGAACTGGAGCCGTCCCTTCACTTTTCGTTTTTTCAAATTGTTCGATTGTCCTCTTGAAGCTCAGCCGCACTTTCTTCCGGAGCTTCTTGCTTCTTTTGCCGCGTCCCTGGCATTCATCACATGCAGCCCAACTAAACTTTTTCGTTTCCTCTTTTTTTTTCAACTATTCTTTTGCTTTTTTGTCTGCTATGTTCATTACTATTTATTTTCTTTCATACTGTTGTAAATCAGTTGACAAACTTTATCCATTGCTTTAAAAACTGCCGTATCAACCTTAGCCGATTTCGTTATACTTGTCAGCGTGACAACAGCATTGTACAATATATCATTGTCTTGACGATGAATACGTTCAATAAAATTTATTTTATTACTACCTTTGGGAGACTCAGAAATGATGACCTCTTCCGTATGTATGTCGATTGCAAATAGTAAATTATTGCTCATTACTTTTTATTATTTAGTTTATAAATCATTAGTGTAAATGACATCTTCCACTAGAGCTGCTTGTCATTTTTTTACATCTCATTCCTTTTTTTGTTGTACCGGAGCATTGTCGAGCAGCGCTTGAAGATTTCGCAGCAGTAGATCCATTCGATTTCTTTCTAGTTGTGTTACCATCACAACAATTATAACCTACTTTTTTATTGTGTACTTTGCAAAAGCAACTATTCGATTTACTTCGATTACACTTTAAACAAAGCAATTGAATATTTGAGGCTTCACTGCTACCGCCGCAAGAAAATGGAATAACATGGTCATATTCTAAACTTTGAGAACCACCACAGCATTGGCATATTCCTCCGTCCCTTGAATAAACAATCTTTTTTGTATTTACTGAGATATAACGACTCTGAGAAAAACAACAAACACTGAATAAAATTAGCGATAAGATTACATATAATTTTTTCATACTAATATTGTTTTAAATATAAAGTTTTTAAAAAAAAAGTCTCAGGATTAACTTGTGTACCTTTTTTAATTTGAGAAAATTAAGCTAGTGGTTCATATATTCTGTAATATTGTTTCCTATTTTATTTTTACAAACTTTTTAATCATTTGTTTTTTGCTGTGCTCTGCAATGTAAGTTCCAACTAGCAATTGACTTGTACTTATGGTGGTTGCTGATGCTGTTATTACTTTATTCAACCACAATTTTCCATGTAAATCATAAATTTGAAGATTTGTTTTTTCTGTTACGTTCGTTTTGATTGTTATGAATTCAGTTGCAGGATTTGGATAAACATGGAGTTCAAAATTGTTTTCCTTATGAACTTCATCAACAACTCCAACCGTTGAATTATTTCCGCAATTACAATCAGTTGTATAAACTTCAAATTCCCCTAAACCATAATACCGTTGTAAAAATATGAATGACCGCTAACATTTGGCAGCTACTACCAATTTTTTATTATGCAAATTTAAGCATTTGAGCTTTAACACCCAAAAATTGCCAGTAGCTAATATGGGATGAGCTATAGTATCAATATTCCATTTGATCTGGCAATATCAAATACTTTTACTCCTTGCTCATGTTGCTTCAACATGGTTACAATTTGAGTCTCGGTAAATTGGGTCTTTTTCATTTTTTCTTCCATTTAAAATTAGTAAAACTTTTCCTTGTTTTCTATTTTTAACTGGCCGAACTTTGGGGAAGCTTACAGTGAAACTGCTCAATATAGAGCTTTACTGTATTCTTGGACATACCAAGACGTTCTCCGATTTTTCTCTTTCCCATTTGCTGGGAATAGAGTTTTATGATTTGTCGTATTTTGCTCATACTAATTGCTTTATTCGCCATGATTTATTAAGTTTACTGAAGCGTATAATTTACGAATCAAAAACAAAAAAAATCAATCTGAAAAACAGTATGATTAAACTAAAAACGGTGGGGTCAGTTTGCTCCGATCTTCTGGGGTCAGTTTGCTCCGGTCAAGTGGGGCCTCTTTCAACCGGTCAAGTGGGGTCTCTTTCAGCGGAATTTCCACACCATTACAATAAATATGCTTTTTAACGCTACTGACTTTATGTTCATAGTTGAATATTTTTAGAATGATAAATTTAACGGGTGGGCGTTAGCCCACCCGTTTTTTTAATTATTGCATTGCTTGTGTAATTTTTACTTCTCTTTTAAGGTCTTTGATTTCCTTCTTGTTGTTGCAATTATCAACCATTCCACCAAGTAAGAATAAGTCAACAATCCAACCAATTCCTAAAAGCTGTCCTGTAAGAAGATAAAGGATACCTGAACCAATTTTACCTACATAAAATCTGTGCATTGATAACCAACCCAGAAAGAACCATAATAAAAACGCTACTAATTTTGATTTCATAATAAATTGAATTTTGTTTTCTACTCATTTGGCTTTTCGATTTCGCCCCGTTTTTTGTGGTCGCTGGTCTCCACGTTTATTTGATGTCTAAACTCATTATGAACTGTCGATATTGATTGTCTTTGGAGGTTCTCTAGTCTGACCGCTTCGTTTTTTAAACTTGCCCATAACGGCAGTTTGTCTAAAAACTGCGAATTAAAATCAAATATAGTAAATAAAAGATTGATTTACATTTGATTTAAGCGACTCTAAAAAAGTAATTTGTTTTTGATTCTTCAAAAATTGGAACCATCCTAATGATTTTATTTTTGTTTGGAGAGGTTATTTTTTCAAAAAATAAAAAGCCAAGCTCTTCTAGGAACTTTTTAAACACATTTTTATCAACAATGTTCATTATCCTTCGCAAATTGTAAGCGGTAAACATCAATCCAACATCAGCACTAGCATGCTTTTTTGTTTTCTTTGTCATGATGTAATAAAAGCCCCATTGCCTTTTTAATATTCCATAAGGATGTTCCACAATTGCTTGTCGCTTTTTGTAAAGTGTTGGATTCGCTTCAATGTTTAATTTATTTTGTTCAATAAAAGGTGCATGCTCACTGCGTTCTATTAATCTTCCATCTTTATTCTTTGTGCATAAATCTTTCACAGGACAAGTACTACAAGCTTTTGTTTTGTAGTGTTTCATTTGAGTAAATGATTTGCCTCTGTTTTTCTTATACCAACTTCCGTTTGTTGTTAATACTTGTGCTTGCGCACAAGTATATGTATCATTTACTTTATCGTATTTAAAATTTGCAACATTATAAGCTGTATCAGGTGCATTGGAAGCCACTTCCGGAATTGCAACCATGATGTGTATTCCTAAATCAATAGCAGTTTTAATTTCACTTCCGGTGTGATATCCTTTATCGTAAAGAGCAGTAAAATCGGTTGAATTTAAAATTATTTTTGTTCTCCTGAGCATAGCTCCCATTGCTTTGCTATCATTTTCATTGGTTACTTTATAATCAATTGGCAAGTTATGTTTTGCATCTACTACGGTTTGGATATTGTAAGCTACTTCTGTTATATTGTTACGGGTGATAAGTTGTCTGCTATCAGGATCGGAAGTAGATATCTGAACTTCTCCTGTCTGCTCTAGAATAGCTGTATAGTTTTGATATTGTCTTTTGCGTCTGTTTTGTTTTAGAATTTCTAATTGAATTAACTTTTTGTTTTCATCATCTGCAAACTCAATCGCTTTATTATATTCATTAAGCTTGTTATCAATGTAAGCAAGATGTCTTTCAATCTTACGAGCATTAAAATTATTTTTCTTAGAATTTTGTGCGCGAAGTTTGGTGCTATCGCCAGCAACTAATTTTCCACCGATTAAATCAAATTGCTTGGCAATACTAACAGTGTAACGGAACACCTTACGAATTGCTTTTTCATTTTCTTTTCTGAAATTTGAAATGGTATTGTGGTCAGGAGCAAGCTCTTTCATTAACCACATCAATTCAATGTTTCTTTTGCATTCCTTTTCTAATGCACGTGAGGACCGTATTTGATTTAAGTATCCATACACAAAAAGCTTTAGTAAATCCTTCGGGTTATAAGAAGGTCTTCCTTCAATAGAAGTTTTAATTACAAACTTGAAATCTGCGGGATTGATACTTTCAACAAATAGGTCGATGATGCGCACTTCGTTGTTTTGATCAATAATCTGATCTAACGATTCAGGGAAAAGGATGCTTTGAGTTCTGATTTTTCCTTGTATAAATTGCATGTACAAATGTAATTTAATTACATTTTTTATTTGCAATTACTTATTGAAAGTAGTAAACAAAAGGTTGTTAGTTTTTAGACAGTTTGACGGTTTCGGGTTTAAGAAGTTGAGGATTTTCACCACAAATGTTGATGCGGAGAACCAAACTTTGATTAACCATAAATGTGTCTGCGGAGCACTGAACCGCCACTTTTGCCAAACCCGTGTTACCGGTTCGTGCTTCTTTTTCTGATGTCATTATATATTCTGTATTCCGCATGATTGAAAGTAATTAAATGTTTGGTCATACAGTTCTTTTGGTCTTGTATGGTCAAGGTCGTCACCTTCTGGAATATAAATTATTAGTCCTTGTCTGGCTCTGGTCAAAAGCACTCTGTATGCATTTTGCAAATATGTTTTGTCGTTTTCATTGTAGATATTTTGCCACTTTGTCCCTGAAAAGTATTGACAATTCCATTTTCCGTTTTCAAAATAATAGTTGATGTCCCAGGCTAAACAAACCCAATCAATTTCTAATCCTTGTATGTCAAATTCAGTTGCTATTTCTTCCAAGAAATAAGAAGAACGAATATCATCAGAATTATTCAAGAACCAATTAGGAGCAGAAATTTCATTCTTCACATCAATTCCTAAAGGTCTTAATCTTCTACCGCCTGAACTTGCAACTAGTCCAATTCTTTCACTTCCTTTTGCTTGAGTTCTTAACCATTTTTTTGCTGTTGTCAAGTCTCTAGTAATTAAAATTGGAAAATCATTTTTGACTTCTCCTAAAATAGTATTTGCTCTTTCATGTTTTGCTTCTAAAATTTCGTGCATTAATTCGGAAATTTTCTCTGAACGAAAAGACCTTACAGAAACCGATAAATGCAATTCATGTTTTTCAGTGGCTACAGATTGAACCCAATTTCGTAATTCAGTGTCTGATAAATAATTATCGTCTGTAGAAATCAAATTTGAGTAATGAATATCCCAATGGGGGTAGTTGTTTTTCAAAGAAGAAAGCCATTCAGAAACTCCGGCCTCACCAGTATTTATTTCTTGTCCGCCTCCGATTAAACAAATGATTGTGCACCAGTCTTCGTGTCTATCCATAACACTGATTAAGAACTCTGGCTCTGACATGTCAAAATCTTCAACTCCTTTTTTTCGTTTCATAAAGGAGCTTACCTGTTCCTTTGCCCAAGCTCTCTGTGCTTCGTCAAATACTACAACCTTTTCAACTGGTGCTTTTTTAGAAATTAAATTGTCATCTCTAAAGTGATGAATATTTTGAATAAAAGCGTTAGCTTTTATTGCAGCAACTTTTTTTGTCAGTGGTTCACCATTTTCTTTTGATGTTGCAACTTCATCTCTGGTTAAGGCTTCTCTCAAAACATCTACTAACGGCCCATTTCCAGAAAGAAAAACTGCATGTTCATCTTCATCCGCTTTCATTCTTTCGTTAGCAATATTTAGTCCTGCTAATGTTTTCCCAGCACCAGGAACTCCAGTCAAAAAACAAATTGATTTTTTATTTTCTCTTTTTGCAGTTTCAATTATGTTATTGATGCAGTCGGTTGTCTTTGAAAGATTGATTGCTCCTGCATCGTGCCTTGAAATCTCTTTTACATTGTGCCCCTTGTAGAGAGCTTGTGCAGCTTCAATAATAGTTGGCGTGGGTTTGTAAATTGAATTTTCCCAGTCAGTAGCATTTATTTGTTTTCCGTTGCTTTGTAAAAGTGTCTTGTTTATTACGTCACATAAATTCTGTTGATTAGCTTTTAAAGGCTCAAACAAATTGTCTTCAACCGTAAATACGTTTTCTATCGTTTCTGCTTTTGTAGAAATCAATACAGGAATTAATTTTTCATGATGGCTGCCTTCGTGAAAATTTTGCAAGTCCAAACAATAGTCAACCACTTGTTCTATTGAGTGTTTCTGATATTGATTGTCACCAACTTTAAATTCTAAAACAAAAATGAGGTCGTTAATTATTAAAACGTTGTCAACTCGCTTGCCCATACGTGGGATTGAAAATTCAAAATATATTTGTCCGTTGTCAATACTTTGCAGTGTGTCTTTTAGAATTGTTATTTGTTTAACCCAAGCGTTTTTTTGTAAGTCTTCAAGTGCATGATTGTGATGCAAACTTAGTTGTCCAAGAATTCGTGTTTCATCGTCTTGCAAGAAGTCCGAAATTGTATTTGAGTAGTAACTTCTTGTCATTTTAATTTCTTAATTGTTAATAGTCGGTTGTCGTCCTAGCATGACCGGTAACGTTCCCAGGCCTGGCGCTCGTTTGGGTTTCTTACTATATTTTTAATTGCGAAGCCTGATTTCAAAGTCAATTAATATTTGTCTTGCGGAGCGAGATGCCCAAATGGCGCCAGACCTGTGTTATAGGTGGTTTATTTGATCAAATCATAAATAATCTTTTTTTTGTCAGTTTTAAGCTCAAGGAAAAAATCGCCTTGACATCCTAATAAGATTCTTTTGTAGGTATTATTTAAATTGTCGAAAATTAATAATGATGTTGAGTGCAAACCCATATCACAACCGCCAACCATTGTTTCAATTAATTCAGAGTTGGTTAATTCATCAATTATATAAAAAAGTTTGTCTTGATCAAATTTAGATTTTGTATAACTTATTTTGCAAACCCCTAGATTCTTAAGGAGCTTATTCCTTTCGATAAAGCTTATTTTATCATTACCCCAACTTCTTTCTTTTTGGCCATTATGGTTTAGTCTTTCATAAAAATTCCATTGTTTCGGTTTATCGTAGGAATACTTTATTCCTTCCGAACTTATGTAATAACCTTTATGTTTTAATCCCCAGGCGATTGAATAATAATCTTGTTGGATTAAAATCTGCGAGGGTTCAGCGATCACGACTGAATTTCCTTCCCCAAAAATTCCAAGTATTTGTTTAAACCATTTCATATTAAATCACCTATAACGTTTGGCAGCTAACCTAAGGGCGGGACTTTTACCACAAAACTTTATTTGAAAAACTAATGTTTGATTAACCACAAAACTGTCTTTGGAACATGAAACCCTGCCTTTTGGGTAGGTGCTGTTATATGCCGTATTATTTTCCAATGCTAATGTTCAAGTTTGGCAGCTCTACTTGTAGTTTAATTTTTGCTTTTAGTGCAGTAAAAACTCTTAATAACGTGTCCATTGTTACGTTGCTTGCATTGTTTTCTAGTCGTGAAATTTGTGCTTTTTGAACACCAATTAGTTTTCCTAGTTCTTCTTGTGTCAAGTGTCGTTCTTGTCGAGTTTGCTTGATGGCTTTACCAATTAAGTCCATTTGAAGTTCATATTCAAATATGTCTCTTTCAGGTGTCCCTATTTTACCAATTAGTTTGTCTTGCACTTGGTCTAAAGTATGTGCTTTCATTTTTTCTTGTTTTTTACTTGTTTGTCTGCTAAATATTTTGTCCTAGTGTTAACTGCTTTTTGAATTTCATTGTCTGGAACTTTGCTTCTTTTTTTGATAAATCCGTGTGTCGAAACAACCAAAGTATCCGTTGCCGAAGTCTTGTCCCAAAAAGCAAGTAGCCGATATTGAAGTCCTTGGTATAATGTCCTAAATTCCCAAATGTCGACCGAGAGTTTTTTGAAAAGTTCAGGATCAAGTTCAACCTGAGATTTACGAATATTGTAAAGTATCTTTTCGTAATGCTTGCGTTCCAAACTGCTCAAAAATTCAAATGCTTCGTCTAAAAATAGGATTTCAAAATGTTTGTCCATTCATTATAATTATTCATTGTGTCAAAGATACTAAAAGTTTCGTTAAAATGAAACTATTTATTTGATTTCTGTCGATTGGTGGTGGTCGAAATATGGCATATAACGGTTTGCAGCTACCCGAAGGTGGCGATTTTACCACTGAACTTCAAACGGAAAACTGCATTTCAAATATACGATAAACTGTCTTACGAAGGACGAACTCGCCACTTTTGGGTAGGTGCTGTTAGCAGTTGTGCATTATTTCCGTTTTATCATTGACTTCTCCCTAGTATTAACAATTATAATCCAAGAAAATAAACATATTCCGAAAATTATATAACGTGTTTGATTGTCAAATGAGTTTGATATTAAAGGAGAAAAAGTCAAAATGCTACCTATTAAATGAAAGCAAGCACATGCAAATACTGATTTGGTTTTTTCGGCAATAGCACCAATTCCCCAGCTAGCAAAAACAAGTATTCCGAAAAATTTTAATTCGTCAAATACTGTTGTGTCGTTTGATATAAAACTTAAGTGCCATAAATACCAAAATGAACTAATTATTATAGCCCTCAAAAATGGTTTGAGATTCGCAAATTCATTTTGTAAAAAACCACGCCAGCCATATTCTTCAAATACTGCATATAACGTTAAAGAAGTCCCAACTAAAAAACCATAGAAATGTCTATTTAAATTTTGGTCATTATTTGCGCCAAAAATTGTAAACAGCAATATTGGGATAATTACCATTATGAAGCTTTTAGTTTTATTTAAACCTAAAAAAGTAATGTCACTTTTTTTCTTTATTGTTAACAAAATAATAGTCGCAGC
>CAMCYR010000007.1 GCA_945885475.1 Chitinophaga pinensis | reverse complement strand
TATTATTTAATTCACAGCGCTGATTCATATCAATTAACAAAACCGTATTTTTTGTTGCAATGCATTTTGATAATACATATTCCCCTTCAGGATTTCAGAGTAGCAATTTATTTTTAATTTAGTCACAAAATGAAAATTGCTGTAATTGTTCCTGCGTATAATGAAGAGAAGTCAATTGCAGCAGTTGTTGAGGATATTCTTCATGTAGCTCATTCCCAGAAGCTATTGGTAACCGTTGTTGTTGTTAACGATTGTTCAAAAGATGCTACGTCCGAAATAATATCGAAACTGAATTGTGTTGCTTTAGATCTTCCCATTAATTTAGGTATTGGAGGAGCTGTTCAAACTGGATTTAAGTTCGCATTTGAAAATGGATTTGACTTTGCCATTCAAATTGATGGGGATGGTCAACATCCAGCATCTGAGATTCCGAAACTAATTAGTGCGGCTGAAGAGCATGATTTGGATGTGGTGATTGGTTCCCGTTTTATTTCTAAGATCGGATTTCAATCTTCTGCAGTTAGACGGATAGGTATTAATTATTTCAAATGGCTCAATCGTTTGATGGTCGGTGTAAAGATCTTCGACAGCACTTCTGGATTTCGGCTTATAAATAATAAAGCGTTGGCAATTGTCAGTGAATATTATCCAGATGAATATCCGGAGCCGGAGTCAATTATTTTGTATTCTCTCAAACATTTAAAAATTGGAGAAGTTCCGGTAAATATGAAAGAGCGACAAGGAGGTGTTTCGTCGATCGGTAGGCTCTCGTCTATTTATTATATGTTTAAAGTGTCGCTAGCAATTATTTATACTTTCATAAGAATTAAATTCAAAAAATAACAACATGGCAAGAATTCAAATTATAGCTATTGCGATCAGTGTATTATTTTTACTTTACATTGTTCGTTTAATTGTAAAAGGAAAATTAAGGGAAGAATATTCTATCGTATGGATTGTTTGTACAATAGTTTTGGTTTTGTTTTCTTTATGGAGACGTGGATTAGATGTTGTTTCAACCCTTTTGGGTGTATACTCCCCCCCAAACTTGATTTTTACAGCAGCAATTTTTGCGATTTTTATTTATTTGCTGCACTTAAGTGTTGTGGTTTCTAAATTACAATCTCAAAACAAACAATTGGCTCAGGAAATAGCTTTAATGAAGGAAAAAATGGTACAATAAACGTACTCTATTTTGCAAAAAAAGTATTTTTTTCAAAAGGATTTTATTTTTTATTTAATGATACTATCTGTTATTCTTCTCATCGGAATATGAATTCCGATTTTCAATACAATGTTTTTTTGCACGTAGCTCAAATTGTTGTTTCTACAACTTTCACTACCTTAGAGTCTTCAAAGAAAATTTTGCATTCCATATTTCCTAAAATACTTGCAATACTTAATTTTATATTTATTTCCCTTAATTCTCGGCCTGAAGTATAGCTATTTTCTATAGGAAATGTTAATCCTTTTATGTTTTCTTTTTCTACTAAAATGGAATCTGATAAATCAGAAATTAGTTGTAATTTTTATGTTTTAAGGGAGTAAATAGCAGAAGAAAAGAAACGTTTAAATAATATTCAAACGTCTATAAACGGCACTTTTGTATGTCTTGCCAATAGGAATGAGTTTTTGTCCGATAGCAATCGAATCGTCTTCAATATCCTCAATTGCATCAATCTGAATGATATAGGAGCGGTGTACGCGAAGATAATCGTTATTTGAAAAACGATTTTCCATTGCTTTCATTGTTGAATGTACGGTGTATTTCTTTTCTTTCGAATGCAAGGTTACATAATCCCCAATGCATTCAATAAGTTTAATATCTGCTTTAACTATCTTTACAATTGTTTTGCCCTCTTTTATGAATACCACATTGTCTTTAAATTCTACAGTCGTATTGTTCTCTTTTTCAGTCAATGCTTTTTTCACTGCTGCAGAAAACAAATCAAATTTTATCGGCTTCACCAGATAGCCTGAGACGTTATATTTGAATGCTTCAATAGCAAATTCCGAATGAGAAGTAGTGAGAATAACCTTAGGCAGGTTTTCGTTGAGGTAAGCAATGAATTCAATTCCTGTCATTTTTGGCATTTCGACATCCAGAAAGATGAGTTTCACATCATTTTGCTTGATATATGCAATTGCATCAGTCGGGTTTTCAAACTGATTTATCAATTCAAGTTCAGGATGTTTGGAAATGAAGTGCTCCAAAATATCCCGCGCCATTTTATCATCATCTATTATAATACACTTCATAATTCAATCTTTTTTAATTCTCTCTCGAGTTCTTTATAAACTCTTTGACAATTTATATCCAAATTTTTGAGCATATCAGGTATCAAGTTTAAATTTAGTCTTTTTTGGCAAAATATCTCTATTTCGGAAGCTGTTTTAATAAATAGGGGTGTTCCAATAAACGAAATACTTCCTTTCAATTTGTGAGCAGCTTTTCCTAACTGATTCCAGTCTTCAGCTTTTAATTGATATTTAATTTCTTCGATAATCAATGGTGTTTGAAATAAAAACTCTTCAATAAGTTTTTTTTGAAAATTGCCATCGCCTGCAGTGATGGAGTTAAGATATGTCAGATCAACTAAATTCGTTTCTTCATAAGTGGAACGATTGCTTAGCTCATTTACTTTTTTGATTAAATCTAATTCTATGAATGGTTTGCTCAAATAGTCGTTCATCCCGGCCTCCATACATTTTTCTTTTTCTCCTGACAATATATTAGCAGTAATGGCAATTATTGGAATGGTTGAATGATTTTCTTTTTTAGATTTCCTAATCTGCTCAGCTGTTGTATAACCGTCCATTATAGGCATCTGTATGTCTAATAAAATTATATGGAACCGCTTTGAATTTAATTTCTCAAGAGCTATTTTACCATTATCCGCTGTTTCAGAAGTCGCTCCATACTTTTCAAGTATTTTTGTGATGATCATCTGATTGATTTTATCATCTTCAACTATAAGAATGTTTTTACCGGAAAGGTCAAATGATTCAATTTTAATTTCAGTCTGTTTGGTATTCGAGTGTTCAATAATCTGATAAGGAATTGTAACACTGAATGTGGATCCTTCATTTATTATACTTTTTACTTCAATTGCTCCATTCTGAAGCTCAACAAGGTTTTTCACGATAGTTAGACCTAGGCCACTTCCTTTGGGTAGATTATGTAACGGGTTTATTATCTG
The DNA here is from genome assembly GCA_945885475.1 of Chitinophaga pinensis. Lineage (GTDB taxonomy): Bacteria > Bacteroidota > Bacteroidia > 2-12-FULL-35-15 > 2-12-FULL-35-15 > 2-12-FULL-35-15. The sequence continues at coordinate 90,958 of CAMCYR010000007.1, read as the reverse complement.
AATATACCGATCAAAAATTGTTTTCAGATCTTCCTTTGAGATACCAATGCCTGTATCCTGAACATCAAATTTTATTCGTTTTTGTTTTCCACTCGTTTCTACAAGAGAAACCGAGAGTTTTACTGTCCCTCTTTCTGTAAATTTTATGGCATTATTGATAAGGTTAAATAGAATTTGTTTAAGGCGAAGTGAATCTCCCGAAACATAATGGGTTGGAAGAAAATCATCAATAGCAACAGTAAGTGAAATGTTTTTGTTTGCTGCAATAAATTTCATTGACAAATAAACTTCGTTAATACATTTTCGAAGGTCAAACGGTACATTGTGAAATTTTATTTTTTTTGCTTGAATTTTTTCAAAATCAAGTATGTCATTCACCAAAGCCAATAGGTTTTCGGAAGCAGTTTTAATAATTCCTAAATATTCATTTTGCTTTTCTGATAGATCCGTATCGAATATTAAGCCTGTTACTCCGGTAATGATGTTGATAGGGTTGCGTAATTCATGGCTCATATTCGCAAGAAACTTTTCCTTAATTTTTTTTGCTAGAATCGCCTGTTCTGTAGCATTTATAAGTTCAAGTTCATTTTTCTTTCTATCTGTTATATTTCTATAGATCCATAAGTGTCCATGGTACTGATTTTCGGAAAATATAGGTACAAAATCACGTTCAAGAAAGGAGCCATCCATCATTTTGAGTTCTTCATTTAGCACTAGTTTTTTTTCAGTCAGTATTTCATCAATTCTGTTTATAAAATCATCTGAGTTCGTAAATAAAGTTTTTGAATCTCTTGCCGCCTTCATGCAATCGTATCCGATTAGTTGTTCTGGTAATGCCGGAATAAGAAAGAATTCACAAAAGATCTTATTCGTCAGAATTACCTTTCTTTCTGCACTCTCTAATAGTATTCCACTTTGCATGTTCTGGATAAGAACAGAAAATCTGTTGTTGCTGAATTTTAGTTCGTCTTCAGAAATTTTTAATTCAGTTTTTTGTTCTTTAAGACTTTCAACAAGTGAAAGAATATCTTTGGACATTATTTCCTTATTTTTTACAAGTTGTAACATGTCGGTAGTTACATCATGAATTGCAAAGTCTGGAATGTTGAGGTTTAGTTTGGAAAGGTCTTCGGGTGAGGTAAGCCATGGACTTCCGATAAAGATCATCTTTTCATTTTCTAAGTTCAGTAGTTGTCCTCTTAATATTATTTCAGGATTATTTTTTGAAGCTAGGATGATGATCTGATTTGTGTATTCACTAATAGAAGGTATAGTGTATGAAATACTGAATGGTCTTTTAAAAAAAAAGGAATCTTCGAAATTGGAATTTATTATATTCGGAAAAATCTTATTCAGACTTTTTCCAGATGATATTATCTTCAATGATTTATCAAATACAAAATAGAATGGAAAGATGATTTCTATTTTATCGTGATCAAAGGATATGTTATCGTTTGTATTCAATTAATTACCATTTTACACAAAATACATCATGGTCTGCACCATCCGATTTAGATTCAATTATAGAAATCTCTGTTGGTTTTTTATAAAGCTTACCTAAGCCCTGAAGTAGCCCGAACATGAAATAATGAAGACCATTTCTTATTGAAAAATAATGAACATAAAGAGCAGCGTTTTCAATGTTAGAAATCTTAAATTCAGGTGGTGTAAGGTTCGGGTAGATTAGCATCAACCGGCTGTGAAAGTTAGGTAGGTTTATCAGGAATTCTTTCAGATTATCTCCTCCTGCTTTCATAAGGGATCTATAACTCTCCTGCCCCGTCTTTATGACCCAATATTCCCCGAATGATATAAGTACATCCTTCAAGTCAATTTTTAAATATTCTGAAGTTGCAATTGCCAGGTCAAATGTTGTCCTATCAGGATAGGGCTCGTTACTCAGAATTGCATCGACAGAAACACCGCTTCTTTTCTTTATTTCTTCCCAGGATTCAAGTCCGTAATTTTCTGTTAAGAGAACCTGAATTGCTTTGTTTACAATGCCGTACATGTCATTTTTTGTGACTTAAAATTTAATAATTGTCCCTATTTGTATGCTAAAATAATCAAATGATTTTGTTTTGCTGATATGAATCTGTTTATTATTCAAAATATGAGGTAAAGCTCATCTTTTTACACACATAGCTTCCATACTGTCGTTCTCCGTATAAAAGGCTCCTTTTATCTAAAAAATCTCACTTCCCATTTATGCTTCGTTAATGAATATAAGCATCGATTTAAAATATTGCCGGAATCATGAAAAAATACTTCGAACGAAATCCTATAAATCCCATAATTATTTATTGAGACACTACTCGTTTAGTAAGGAGAGAGACTGAACGTTTGGCCCCGAGTATCTGTTTTCTAGGAGTAGTCTTACAGGTATTCAATAAAAATGATTGTATAGGGGTACAATCAATTTAATAAAGAAAGCAGCTTTAAAGCTGCTTTTTTGTTACATTTCTATTCCAATGATGCGACTTCTTTTATAATTACTATACCAATCCTCCATTCAAATCTAAGCAGGCTCCGTTCAGGTAAGCTGTAGTTCGGATATATTGAATTGTGGAAAGGATGTTTTCGGGATCACCGAATTCATTGGAAGCAATTTTTGATTTGATTTTTTCCTGAATTTCTTTTGGAACAGTATTGATCATCCCCACTTTAAAATATCCTAGATTGATATTATTTATGGTTATTCCCTTTTGTGCATTTTCAAGGGCAATACTTTTTATCATTCCGTTAATTCCTGCTTTCGAAGCTGCATATGCACTGGTGCCCATTACACCGGTTTGTGACACAATGGAGGATAAATTAATGATACGGCCAAACTGTTGTCCGCGCATTAAAGGCAATATTGCTCGAATCAAATGAAAAGTGCCCGTTAGATTTACATTGATCACATTCGTCCATTCGTCAATATCTGATTTGTGAGCAAAGGCATTTGCGCTTACTCCTGCACAGTTGATAAGTGTTATTTCTTTTGCTGTTGAACGAATCGAAGAAATAAATTGTTCTACCTGTGAGTAATTTGTAATATCCAATTGCACGCAATTGCCATATTGATCTCCTTCGGGATTATTCAAATGATAAGTGCCAATAACTTGTTCCCCGGATTCTGAAAATTTATTGAATAAAAAATTTCCTATGCCTCCTGTGATTCCGGTAATGATTATCATTTTTTATTGTTTTTTTGTGCTGGTTTTTTCGTAATTTGTCGCTAAATTAAGGCAAAATAACAAAAATTACTCCACACTAGAATGGCGAAGCCAACGAAAAATACATTTTTGTTCAGCATCGATCTTGAGGATGTCCGTTTGCGGATGTCTGATGGTTTACATTTCAAACCACGTGTGGAGGAGCTGACAGAACAATATCTTCGCTTTCTGGACAAACATAAATCCAAAGCAACTTTTTTTACAGTTGGCGATATTCCTGAGCAATACCCTTCTTTGGTCAGATCTATTATTTCCGAAGGACACGAAATTGCATGTCATTCAGATAAACATATCTCGGTTTCGTCTCAGACGAAAGAGCTTTTTAAAAATGATCTGCTGCAAAATCTTGAAAATTTAGCCAAGGCCGGTGCAACTGATATTGTTGGTTACCGTGCTCCAGTATTTTCTATTACAGAAAAAACTGCTTGGGCTTTTGATATACTTGCAGAACTAGGTTTTACCTATTCCAGCTCTGTGCTGCCGGCGAAAAATCCTTTGTTCGGATGGGAAGCATTTGGGGAAAGTCCAAGAATTGTCAGCGATAAACTGCTGGAAATTCCCCTTAGTGTGCGAGGTAGCCGTTTTTTGAATGTTCCGTTTTCCGGGGGAGTATATTTTAGAGTTTTACCTATGCCGCTTATTAGAAAAGGATTCTTGGAACATTTTTCTAAAGGATTAGCTGTTACAAGTTATTTTCATCCTTATGATATTGATACAGAGCAAGAGTCTTTTATGCATCCTGGAATAAATAATAGTTGGTTTTATAACCGACTCATGTATTTTAATCGTAAAAATATGTTTGAACGATTAGAAGATATTATGAATACATTCGATTGTAAAATTATTACGTATAGAGAATATGCATCCGCGTTTAATGGAAAAAAATAACAATCATATTTTTGAAGCAGAACAGATTGGTCTGTATCTCTTAAGTGGTTCAATTCAGGAAACTGAAAAAAAAATATATGCCGATGCGATGCAGAAATTAAATATTTCATTTTCGGAATATGAACAATTGCTTTGGAATAAGATGCTTAAAAATAAATGGAACATGGCCTGCATCGATGCCGCTTTGGCAGTTCAAGAACCAAGCAATCCTGTTCGCAGAAAGCTTTTTACAATGCTGGCTATATTAGAAGCATCCCCCAATTATACATCCTACTTTCTTTCACGAAAATTTTCGATTTTCTATTTGTTTAAAATAGGCATTATCGGCTTTCGTGCAATATTGAGAGCACTGGTTGGAATATTTATTGTTAATACCATCAAACGAAAATGCAATTAAACTACGATTACATTGTTGTTGGCTCAGGAGCTACAGGTGCAATTGCTGCACATTCACTCGTTGAAGAAGGTGTTATCGTTGCTCTTCTGGATGTTGGTGTTGAGGATGAAACCTATAAGCAAATTATTCCAAGTAAAGATTTTATTTCTATTCGCAAAGAAGAATCTGATCAGCATCGTTATTTTTTAGGAAAAAATTATGAAGGTATTCCATGGGAATCAACTAAAGTAGGATCTCAGCTCACACCTCCCAGAAATTTTTTAACGCAACTAACCGATAAATTGATTTCCTTTGAATCGGATTCTTTTAAGCCGATGGAAAGCATGGCGAAGGGTGGATTAGGCGGTGGTTGGGGATTAGGATGTTATGTGTTTTCGAATCCGGAATTGCAGGCAATCGGTCTTCATGAAGCTGAAATGAAAAAAGCGTATGAAGCTGTTGCATCTCATATTGGAGTTTCCGGAACGAGGGATGATGGTGCTCCTTATTGTTTAGGTGATCTCCAAAATATAATGCCCGTTTCTGACTTGGAACAAAATTTATCCGGAGTGTACTCTTCTTACAACAACCAAAAAAAATCTTTGAATAAAAAAGGTGTCTTTCTTGGTCGGTCAGCCTTGGCCTTGCTTACAGAGGATAAGGATACGCGTTCTGCTGTTCAATATAAGGACATGGATTTTTGGTCGGATAAAGATCAATCTGCATACAGATCCTGGATGACGATTGAGCAGTTGGATAAAAAAACGAATTTTGTTTATCATAAAAATTGCTTGGTTCTAAAATTTCGTGAACATGAAAATGGCATTGATGTAATTGTTAAAAGAACAGATACAAATGAGGAACAAATTTTCAGCTGCAAAAAACTAATTTTATCTCCAGGTGTCCTCGGGACAGCAAGGATTGTGATCCGCTCTTTTGAGTATAAAAAAGAACAATTGCCTGTAATTTGTAATCCATATTGCTATATTCCTTGTATTCAATGGCGCATGTTAGGGAAAGAAATAGAGCAAAAGAAAACTAGTTTAGGACAATTGGTTTTGTACCTCGATGAAAATAAAAATAATTATGATGTAGGAATGGCTGCGCTTTTTAGCTATCGCTCTTTATTGTTATTTAAACTCATCAAAGAAACGCCATTGAATTTTTCAGATGCCCGTATCATCATGCAATATTTGCAATCTTCTTTTACGATTGCAGGAATTCATCATCCTGAAAAAGGTTCTGATACAAAATTTATTCGCATGAAAAAGGATGCTGGTGCTTATACAGGAGATGTTTTAACCGGACAATATATACTATCTGATCAGGAAATAAGTACAAATTCTTTACGAGAAAAGAAAATTAAAAGTGCTCTGAGAACTTTAGGATGTCAGCCACTAAAAACAGTTCATACTCCCCATGGCGGCAGTATTCATTATGCGGGAACATTGCCCTTCAATGATCGTGGCGATGAGTATACAATTTACCCAAATGGGAAATTGGCCGGAACAAAAAATGTGTTTGTAGCAGATGGCTCCGGATTTAATTATTTGCCGGCAAAAGGATTAACATTTACGCTTATGGCTAATGCATATAACGTTGCAAAAAATGTTTTAAAAAATGATTAAGCCTACAATTATAATCACAGGAGCGAATGGATTTATCGGAGAGCAGCTGGTTCATTACTTTTTTGTGAATGGTTGGAATGTGAAAGCATTTGTGCGAAACATCCCCAATGAAATAGTGAGGGATGTTGAATATGTTGAATATAGTCTTGAAACACAACTCGATGAGAATGCATTCGAATCGGTTGATTATTTAGTGCATTGCGCATATTTACGATTTGACGAAAATAACGATGCCGATGCAATAAACATTTCCGGTACAAAAAGACTGATCGCAATCTGTCGTAAAAAAAATATTAAGCCACTATTTCTTTCTTCGTTTTCTGCTCATAAACTGGCGGAGTCGCATTATGGTAAAACAAAACTGGCGTGTGAGCATTTATTTGACTTAGCAATAGATGTTGTTTTGAAGCCGGGATTCGTGATCGGTAAAAAAGGGCTTGCAGCAGAATTGATAAAAACGATAAGAAGTACGTCTTTTTTTCCATTGATCAGCGCAGGTATACAGCCAATACAAACGATTCATATTGATGATTTGTGTCAGATCATTGCGTTGGCGTTTACAAGAAATATTCATGGCTTATTTTATATTGCGGAACCTGAAGCGATCACTATGAAAGTGTTTTATCAGGAGGTCGCTCATCAACTTAATAAAAAACTCCGCTTCATTTATTTTCCTTTACCGTTATTGTTTTTTATATGTAAAACGGCAGAGTTTATGGGGCTACATCTCCGGGTTTCTTCTGAAAGTGTGTTGGGCTTGAAACATTTGCTTAAATTTGAAACAAAGGACGACCTGCAAAAATTTGATGTTAATGTCATGAGTTATCGTGAAAGCTTACAATCGGTTTTAAAATAATGACTTACGAATATTCTCCTGTTGGCACTGATGATAAAGCAATTAAAGAAATTGTAGACTTATTACGCCTTGTTTTTCCAAAGGCAGATAAGTATTCTGAAGCGTTTATTAAATGGCAATATAAAAATAATCCAGATGGAAGTGTTGTCGGATTTAATGCCTATAAAAATGGTGTGTTGGCGGCACATTATGCATTGATCCCTTTTACTGCATTGTTGTTTGGTGAACAAGAAAAAGGATTACTTTCTTTAAATACAGCTACCCATCCCGATCATCAGGGAAATAAATTATTTACTACTCTTGCTGCACTTAGTTATACTGCAGCTGCTGAAAAAGGATATGGATTTGTAATTGGGGTTGCAAATGAGAACAGTACTCACGGATTTGTCAATAAGTTAGGTTTTCAGTGGGTCGGTAAATTAGATGCGAAAATTGGTTTAGGTAAAATTGTTCATTCCGATATGCATTCAGATGCCTGCTTTGTAAGGATTTGGAACAATCAATCGCTGGGATGGCGATTGTCTAACCCTGCTAACAACTATAAAATAGTAAAGAATAGTATTTATTCGGCGACGGATAAACCGGGTATTGAAGCTATATTGCTTGACATTTCGATTGTTTCACCCTTACCCGATAATAAAGTCAGTATTGGATTTCGTCCTATTAAATTATTTATTGGTATCGATCATTCAATCCAGTGGAGTCGTTCATTGTATTTTTCTGTTCCGAAAAGTTTACGCCCTTCCCCTCTGAATTTTATTTTTAAGGATCTCTCCAATGAAAACAGGGGATTGGATATTATGAATGTCAGTTTTAATGCCTTTGATTTTGATGCATATTAAAAAAGGATCTGTTCAATATGAGTTTATTTAAAAAGTTAAGAACGTGGTTGCAAGAACCCCGCTTGATCGGAGTTGACCCTGACAGTGAGAGGATGTTGGAAATTCATAGTAAAGTGTTGTATGAAAAACCAATGATGCGTGATGTATTCTCGGAGTTTTATGATGCATGTATCCAGTTAGATGAAAAATACTTTTCTGATTCTAACGCAAAACGTGTTGAAATAGGTGCAGGGGTTAGTTTCTTTAAAAAAAAATATCCTGAGATCATTTCTACCGATATAAAAAAAGCAGAGAATCTAGATATGGTTGTTGATGCTCAAAATATGCCATTCGAGCAAAATAGTGTGCGCGCAATTTATGGTATTAATTGCTTTCATCATTTTCCGAATCCTGATCTGTTTTTTAATGAACTGGATCGTGTTTTGGTAAAAGGATGTGGGTGTATTTTGATAGATCCATATTACGGAACGATTGCCAAACGGTTCTACAAAAAAATATTTGACACCGAAACATTTGATATGACTCAAAAAGAGTGGGTAAATGAATCTCTGGGTTTTATGAATGGAGCTAATCAGGCGCTTTCATATATTGTTTTTATCCGTGACAAGAAAAAATTTGAAGAACGATATCCCAATTTAGAAATTATAGTTCAGAAACCGCTGAATAATTATATGCGTTATGTGTTATCCGGTGGACTTAATTTTAGGCAAATTCTTCCTTCATTCTTTTCACCTGTTATTAAATTTTTCGAATTTATTTTTATGCCTTTTAATTCTGTTTTTGCTCTTCATCATATTATTGTGATCCGTAAGAAAAATTAATTAGCGGCCTTTCCTCTTCTTGAAACTTCTAAATTGTTTTTTAAAAGCTGATTGGTTGGATTAATGGTCAATCCCTTCTCTCCTGCAACAATGGCTTTATCCCAAAGTTTCAGCATATTAAATGCTGAGCAGATGTTGTTGTATGCAGCATCAGAGTTTGGATTCTTTTTTATTGCAAGTTCTGCAGCATCAGCACATTTTTGAAAACTGCCTGAATTATAATAAACTAAACTCAAATTGATATAGTTTGCTTCTGATGGATCTTTTTTTATTAGTGCCAAAACCTGATCTGCTTTTTCTTTTCTTGCTAGACCATCCGCTAAGTTATTTTTTGCTAACTGATACTCCGAATCGATTTTTAGTGCTTGCTGCCCAGCTAAGATTGCATCATTATAATTTCCTAGAATGTTTTGTGCCGAACAAATATTATTGTATGCTTCTATACAATCCGGTTTTATTTTTAGTGCTTCATTCGCTGCTTCGATACATTTTTCATACTGCAGTTTTTGGTAATACAGTAAACTCAATGCAATATAGCTGTCGACACTCGGTTTTTCTTTTACTGTCTGTTCTGCAATCTCTAACTGGTCCTTTTCACTTGCAGCCAAAGTTGATAATTCAGAAAAAAGTGTTTTGTTGCCGCTGTGATCCGGACTGATTTTTAATCCTTTTTGTGCTAATTCTAAAGCTTCTTTAAATCTACCTTGCGAACGAAGCCAGTTAGAATAAAAGTAATAGCTTTCGGGATTTCCGGGACTCAAAAATAATCCTTGTTTGAAATTAGCTTCTGCTTCAGCAAGATTCCCCATACTGCTTTTTAAAACGCCCATGTTTATATAGAGATATGAGTAGTTGGGAAGTATTTTTAAAGCGCGTTCAAAACAATCCAGTGCTGCTGGGTACTCTTGCTTTTTCATTTTTGCAAGACCGTAATTCATTAGTGCGCGTCCATTATTCGGACTTTTCTGAACAGCATCAGCCCAAAGAGTTTCACCGGTACTCCAAACTTTATTTCTTTGTCGAGTTCCATAAGAGTGACCACAAAGTAGCAGTAGCGGTAGAATTATAAATGCTGATTTATAGATAAAATAGGCTTCAATTTTTGTCTGCAACCTAAATGCGATAAGTCCTAATGTCCATGCCAATGCAATCACTAATCCGATATATGGAAAAAATGTACGGTGGTCGTTTAATACTTCGGACAAAGGCATTATAGATGTTGGTAACAAAGCGAATAGAAACCATAAAATTCCAAAGGTGATAGGTAACAGTACTTTTTTTTGAGAACAATATACTGCTGTAGCAATCATTGCAATAATAAATAACGTTCCTGCAATAACCCTGTCATCGTAAAATTGAGCGATAGGACGCCAGTCTGTATCAGCTGAAAGATTAAGTGGCAACAGGAAGTTATTGAAATAATGTATGATCACAAAAGGCTGTGCTAACATATACTCATAGCGTGAACCTGCTCCGGGAACAAACGTATCCGAGGCCATTGATTTAGAAAGTAGAAATAAAAGCACTACCAGAACAAATAAAGGGAGTAAAGAAATTGCAGCAGATATGCCTTCTTTAGCTCCATTGATGGAGAACCACTTTATAATGGATAGTTCTTTTACATAGAACAAAACATAGATTAATAAAAGGGGCGCAACCATTATTGTGGGTTCTTTTACAAAGAAGCCGATCGTAACGGGTAGGAGATAGATGCATTTTTTTCTCCAGTTTGGTTTGTATAGGAAGATGACCAGCGATAGAACGATCATTAATGTTGAAAAGGAATCCGAGCGGGCGATAATGTAATTCACCGTTTCGGCATTTGCAGCATGTAAACTATAGAAGGAGGCTCCAAAGAGGGCAATATACTTATTCCATTTATGCTCATTCGTTTCGTTAAACAATTTCAGAAATAAAAAATAGAGCAGAATGCCTAAAAACAAATAACTGATGAAAATGGAAATGTGAAAGATGCGTGGCTGAGGTGCAGTATTTCCTCCAATCCAATAGTCAATGGCATTTAATGTAGTAAGTCCTGGACGGTAAATCTGATTTGCCGGCAATGAGCTGGTAGTGCGGGCGTCCTTGTAAAATGAAGGTATGTTTTTTAAGCTCCGGATCGCATTGTTGTTTACGATCGTATGTGCATCATCAAATTGAAATTCATTATCGAAATGGTTCCAATATGCTCCAATCAATAATAGTAGGGATATTGTCGCTAAAACGTAAAACTTGAATTGTTTTTGCATGTCAAAAAATAATATTAAAAGAGATTTAAGGTCGTTAATACCCAAAAATACATATTTTTCTTTCTATATATAAGATTCAGACTAGTTAAATAATATTAACTTTGCCACTGATAAATGGCACTATTCGGACTCTTAAATAAGCAAGGAACAAACACAGGTGAAATGTCTTTCTGGGGCCATATTGATGCTTTGCGCGGGCATTTGTTCCGTTCTGCAATAGTCGTAGTTGCCTTGTCTGTCGTGCTTTTTTGTTTTCCGGAATTCCTTTTTGATACAATCATTTTTGGTCCCTTAAAAGCGGATTTTGCAACGTATAAAGCATTCTGTAGTCTCAGTCACATGCTTAATTTGGGAGATGACTTATGCTTTGGGCAGTACACATTTAAACTTCAGAGTCTTGGTCTAGCTGATCAGTTCACATCTCAAATGTGGATCGCTTTTATTGGTGGATTGATCCTTGGTTCGCCTTATGTTCTTTGGGAAGTTTGGAAGTTTATTAAACCGGCTCTTAAGGAAAAGGAGAAAAAAGCATCGTCTCTTTTTATCATTTCAGCTACCCTTTTATTTGTTATTGGTGTAGCCTTTAGTTATTTTATAATTGCTCCTTTGATGATCAATTTTCTTGGAAATTATAAGGTAAGTAATATGGTGGAGAATAACTTTACGATGGATTCTTATATCTCAACTGTTACAACACTAACTCTTTCTGCCGGACTTATTTTTGAGTTACCTATTTTGGTTTATTTTTTGACAAAATTCGGTTTGCTGTCACCACAATTTATGCGAAAATATCGCAAACATGCTACTGTCATTATTTTGATCGTTGCGGGTGTAATTACTCCCTCACCTGATGTTACCTCCCAATTGCTGGTTGCATTTCCCTTGTATTTCTTGTATGAAGCGAGTATCTTTGTTTCTTACTTTGTGATTAAGAAAAAAGAAAGAATGGCTTAGAATTTGAGTAACTTCGTTTATTCTGATTGTCTTCCGTTTTATTATTTTTATCCATATTCATTCTGTTTAACTTAAAATAAATATCCGATGTCTACTGTTAAAGAATTTAATGATTATCGCGCTAAGATGAACGATAAAATTATGGCTGCCGATAATATTGTATTAAAGCGCTTGTTTAATTTAGATACAAACACATATGCGGAAGGTGCATTGCCAGTTAAAACAAAGGAAATGCTCGGACTTGTTGCTTCTATGGTTCTGCGTTGTGATGATTGCGTTAAATATCATCTTGAAAAATGTAAAGAGAATAATTTAAGTACTGAAGAAGTATTTGAAGTTTTTGCTGTGGCGAACATTGTTGGCGGAACAATTGTTATTCCTCATACACGAAGAGCACTTGAATTTTGGGAAGAATTAAATAAAGAATAAATTTGAGAAATAAATTTAAATATAATTTTTTCAACGTTGCATTATTTTCTATACTGCTTTTGTCTTCTCTTTCCGTAGTTTCTCAGACAACAAAAGTGACTGGTAAAATTGTTGATGCGATCAGCCGCGAACCTTTACCTTTTGTAAATATTATTTTTAAAGGAACTACTGTTGGAGGAACCAGCGATTTCGAAGGAAATTTTTCAATTTCTACAACGCTTCGTGTCGATTCGATTTCAATCTCATATGTTGGTTATAATAAGTTGACCCTTGCGATTAAAAGAGATGTGGAGCAAACGCTGAATATCGGTTTAACACAAGGAATAGATTTGATGACAGTGGAAGTGCGTCCCGGAGAAAATCCGGCCCACCGAATCCTTAGAAAAATTATCGCGAATAAAGATAAAAATGACCGAGAGAAACTGGATGCGTACGAATATGAAGTTTATAATAAGGTTGAGTTTGATCTTAATAATTTAAGTGATGACTTTAAAAACAAAAAATTACTGCAGCCCTTTTCATTTATCTTCGATAATATCGATAGTACAAACGCCAAAGAAAAGCCTTATCTGCCTGTTTTCATGACCGAAGCCTTGTCGGATTTTTATTACAGACGAAGTCCCCAAGCACGCAATGAAGTGATTAAAGCAAGTAAGGTTGCAGGAGTTGAGAACTCAAGTGTGTCTCAGTTTATGGGCGATATGTACCAGAATGTAAATATTTATGAAAATACAATTTTAGTCTTTGGTAAAAACTTCGTAAGTCCTATTTCTGATAATGCTCTTCTTTATTATAAATTTTATCTCATTGACAGTATGGTAATCGATGGCCATAAATGTTACCAGTTACAATTTAAGCCAAGACGAAAACAAGAATTAGCGTTTGTTGGAAATCTATGGGCTGCGGATACCGCTTTTGCGATCAAACAAATTGAAATGAGCATCGCAGACGATGCCAATATAAATTTTATCAATTCAACTGCAGTTGTTCAAACGTATACGAAAGTAGATAGCGCATGGATGATGCAGAAGGAACGTTTGGTGATCGATTTTAATCCTTTTCCTATTGAACAGAAAAAGAAATCGATGATGGGTATTTATGGTCGTAAAACTGCCGATTACACTAATTTTAAGGTCAATCAGCAACATGAGGATAAGTTTTATTCGATGACTGAAAATTTAAAAGTCAATGATGATGCATTTAAAAAGTCGGAGGAGTTCTGGGAAACAAATCGCCATGATTCCTTGTCGAAAAACGAAAAACAGATCTATAAAATGGTTGATACGCTTCAATCATTACCCGTTTATAAAACCTGGATCGATGTTATAACAATCTTTGTTACTGGCTATAAAGTAAAAGGGAATTTTGAATACGGTCCGTATTATAATATGTTCAGTACGAATGAAATCGAAGGTAATCGCTTTCGTTTTGGTGGCCGGACAAGTAATCAATTCAGTAAATGGTATGAGTTAAGTGGGTATCTCGCTTATGGAACCCGTGACGAAAAATTTAAATATAGTCTTGGTGTGCGCGCTTTTGTCAGTAAAAAGCCACGCATGATGGTTGGGATGTATTACAAAAATGATAACGAGATTTTAGGTCAAAGTCAGAATGGATTTACCACTGATAATATTCTTGCATCACTCTTCCGGATTAATCCTCTTCGGAATTTAACGAATGTGAAACAAGTACATACATATATCGAGCGTCAATGGTTCACAGGTTTTAATACGAAACTAAGTTTTTATAATAGGACCATGACGCCACTTGCAAACTTCAATTATGAATACCAGAAAACACCAACAACAACTGCTTTAAAGGAAAATATTACTACATCTGAAATTCGCTTCTTAGCACGCTTAGCTTACAAAGAAAAATTCATAGATGGTGAATTTAGTCGTGTTAGTCTGGGTACGCATTATCCTATTGTGCAGGCGCAATATACGCTCGGGATTAAAAATTTATTTTTCAGTGATTATAATTATCAGAAACTTACCGTGAATGTTGATGATCGTATCCGGATTAATCCAATCGGATATTTTGATTATGTGTTGGAGTACGGAAAAGTATGGAACCCTTTGCCTTATCCTTTGCTTGAACTTCATGGTGGTAATGAAACATATATTTTTGATATGTATGCTTATAATTCAATGAATTACTATGAGTTTGTTAGTGATGAATATGCCTCAGCTACTATATCACATCATTTTGATGGTTTTTTTCTGAATCGTATTCCCTTGATGCGCAAATTAAAATGGCGTGAAGTTGTTGGAGCAAAAGCCTTAATAGGAAGAGTAAATGATCAAAATAAAAGTTTGCTGATTTTCCCCGAACATTTATATGCTTTGGATCGTGGTCCGTATTTTGAAGCAACTACGGGTATTGAAAATATTTTTAAAATATTTAGAGTGGATGCTGTTTGGCGATTATCTTATTTGGATAATCCGAAAGCAGTTCCCTTCAGTATAAAAGCTTCTTTGCAATTTTCATTTTAATAAATTAAAAAATGATTTTACGTACAGATAATTTAATTAAAAAATACAAAAGCAGAACTGTTGCAAAGAACGTAACAGTAAATGTGAATCAAGGTGAAATTGTCGGACTTCTTGGTCCGAACGGCGCCGGCAAAACTACTTCTTTTTATATGATTGTCGGGATGATAAAACCGAACAGTGGAAAGATATATCTAGATGATAAAGATATTACCGATGAGCCAATGTATAAACGCGCACAGCTTGGAATCGGCTATTTAGCTCAGGAAGCTTCTGTTTTCAGAAAATTGAGTGTGGAAGATAATATCAGAGCGATCTTGGAAATGACGAAACTCAAAAAACTGGAGCAAAATGAAAAACTAGAAGAGTTGTTGGACGAGTTTCATTTACAACATATCCGTAAAAATTTGGGCGATCGTTTATCCGGAGGTGAGAGGCGCAGAACTGAAATTGCTCGTTGCTTAGCCGCTGATCCGAAATTTATTTTATTAGATGAGCCATTTGCAGGCGTTGATCCCATCGCAGTGGAAGATATTCAAAGTATTGTTGCTAAGTTGAAGAAAAAAAATATCGGCATTTTAATTACCGATCACAATGTTCAGGAAACGCTGCAAATTACAGATCGAGCATATTTGCTTTTTGAAGGTAGCATATTAAAAGCGGGAACTGCAGAAGAGTTAGCCGGTGATGATCAAGTAAGAAGAGTTTATCTGGGTAAAAACTTTGAATTGAGAGCAAATAAAAAGACCGAAGTCGAATAGTGCTTTTGCCGAAAGTGAACATAAAAAAACCGGAGAAATTTTCTCCGGTTTTTTTATGATATATTCTTAATATTAATTTTCAAAGATCTCAAATTCATAAAACTCCATGATTTGATTCGCTAAAAGTTTTTTGCAAGCATCGTCCACTTTTGCAGATGCTGTATCTTTTGAATCTGCTTCTACTTCTAAAGTAATGTGTTTACCAATTCGTACATTCTCAATTTCAGGTAACCCTAAGTTTTTCATGCTTCCTGTAACTGCTTTTCCTTGCGGATCCAATAATGCTTTCAATGGCATCACGTCAATTTCTGCTCTGAATTTCATTTTATATTGTATTTAGTTTTCTGTTGTTTTGGTTTTATTCATCCGATTACTGATGACCGATAAAAGGATGTACAAAAATATAATAAAAGGGATTGCAATGAACTGAAATAGTATTAACAAAAGTACAGAAATTATCAAAAACGAGTACCTCAGTTTATTAGCATCCCATCCGAAATTCTTAAATTTTAGCGCAAACAAAGGAAGTTCGGCAATAAGTAGGTAGGACATCAAAAGGCTTAATCCGATAAGAAAATATAGGTTTCCTGTTATTGAATGTATTTGAAATCCGAAAATTTCAGCTTGGTAGGCATTTATTAAGGGGATTGAACATATTAAAATACTATTTGCGGGAGTCGGAACTCCTATGAAAGAATCGGTTTGGCGGGTATCAATGTTAAATTTAGCTAACCTGACTGCTGAGAAAATAGTTATTATAAATGCAATAAATGGGAGAAACACTAATATCGTTGATGAAAGATCTTTTGAAAGCGACTGAAAAAGATATACTGAATCCTGGCTGATGAGTTTATACATGACGATTCCCGGCACAACTCCAAAAGTTACCATGTCGGCTAATGAATCTAGCTGTTTGCCCATCTCCCCTCCAACTTTTAATAACCTGGCTGCAAAGCCATCAAAAAAGTCCAAAACTGCTGCTATTCCAACTAAATAAGCGGTCGTAACCAAGTTGCCTTTGAAGGCAGCAACAATTGCTATACAGCCACATAATAAGTTGCCGCAAGTAATTGCATTTGGGATGTGTTTTTTAATATTCATTTATGCGAAATTACTAAAAATTACTCATTTGTTTCTTTATTAATACACCTCTAAGCTACTAAACTGTGGTGAGGCAACTTAGTCACCCCATCACTCATTCACGCAATCACCCCATCACCTAATCACCCCATCACCCCATCACCCCATCACCCAATTACCCATCACCAATCACCCCATCACCAATCACCAATCACCAATCACCCCATCACCAATCACTCATTCACGCAATCACCCCATCACCCCATCACCCATCACCAATCACCCAAACACCCAATCACCCATCACCAATCACCAATCACCCCATCACGCAATCACCCCATCACCCAATTACCCATCACGCAATTACCCATCACGCAATCACCCCATCACCCAATTACCCATCACCAATCACCAATCACCCCATCACCCCGTCACCCAATTACCCCATCACCCAATTACCCCATCACCCAAACACCCAATCACCAATCACCCATCACCCCATCACCCAATCCCCTTTTTTTAATATCTTTATAGTATGCAAATTATTTTGCCTCTTCTATATGTTGTTTTCTTCATTTTTTTGATGTTTAAAATGAAGTTTTTTGATGTTCCTGCTATTTCAAAACTTGAGTTGAGCGGACTGTTTATTTTGAAAGTTATTGCAGGGCTTTGTGTTTATGTAGTATATACTTATTATTATATCGACTCCGACTTTAATCTCTATTTCCAGAGTAGCAAAATAATTTTTGACCAGTTTTTAGGTAACACCACCATTGCTGATATTCCCGGATGGCATTCCAGTTTTGATGATACCGTATTTAATAATTCAAGGATAATTATTTATCTGAATTTTTTGATCCGTTTCTTATCGTTTAACATTATTTTTGTTCATATAGTTTTCTTTTGCTTCTTTTCTTTTGTCGGATTAACCGCTCTTTATAAGTCTTTTTATAAATATTTCCCTTCAAAAAAAAATGCGCTTATTGTTGGATTATACTTTGTGCCTTCGGTTCTATTCTGGACGGCAGGTATCTATAAAGAGACAATCGCAATGTTTTGTGTCGGCTTTATTGTTTATCTGACAGACTTTGGTCTGGAAAAAAATATTACTCTTAAGAAGTTAATTGTTGTAGTCGCTTTGCTTTTACTATTGTTTTTTCTTAAAATTTATATTCTTGCCGCACTCTTGCCGTTACTTTTGATCAGTTGGATTCTTTCGAAAATGTCATCTCGGAATTATTTTTTGAAGTTTGTTTTGATTTTATTTTTGTGTGCAGGACTTGTTCATCTGCTTTCAAAAGCAAGTGATCGTTTCAATGTATATAAGTTACTAGCCGATAAACAATCAAAAGCGATCAGCGAAGCGCATGGCGGGATATTTTTGATGAACGACCAAAATTTTATTCGTATTGAATACACTGATGTTAACGTGCTCATTCCTAAGTTTGATTCCATGTTTTCGATAAAAAAAGGAAGTAGTTTTTTAGCATGGAAATTAGATAATATGCAGGATACTTCTTTTTTTTCAGGCTCAAGTGATTCTGCAGTTTATAAATTACTTTATATCATTTCACCCGCGAAATCAGTGATTGAGATCGAAAAAGTTGATGCTTCTTTTTGGGGCATTGTGAAAAAAGTCCCAAAGTCGATATACACTGTTTTTACCCAGCCGACATTGTTTAAGATTAAAAATGTTTTACAGTTGTTTTCTTGGTTAGAAAATATGTGGCTTCTGCTTATACTGGTTTTGGCGATTTTGTTCTTTGATAAAAAAAATCTTCAGCAGAAACAAGTTATAGTGTTTGCTTTGTTTTTTGCACTTATTCAGTTTGCTGTTATAGGATTAACAATCCCTGTAATTGGTTCAATAGTCCGTTACAAAGTTGTAGCGTTACCCTTTCTGTCTACTATTTTTTTGCTATGTATTGATAAAGATACCTTGTTTAAAAAAATAAAGCGATCTAAAAGTCTGGATTCTGAAACAGCGTAAGTTCAATTGTTCCGCTTCGCATTCTTTTTACGACTATCCATTGTTCCGTTATTTTATTCAAGTCATTTATTCTATTTGTGTTAATGATATTGCTATACAGAAAATACTGAAAATTGTTAATTGGTTTGTTTTCAATGTCTCTGAACTGATAAGAGGAATCGGATAGATGCGAATTCTTGAGTTTGCTTGAAAGGGGAAATTGAGTTCCTATCTGCTTGTCAGCAATATTATTTTGTAAAATAAAGAGAGTCATTTCGTTTTCTAATTTGAAGTAAGGGAGGATTTTTAGTGATGAATCCCATGCATTTCCATACCGTTGAGGATAGGTAATGAAATTCCCTCCAATTAAACTTATTGAGATCAGACAATACAAAACCGTTCTTTTTTTTCTGTTATCAATTTGTTCCAGCAAATAACAAACGCCGATATTTAAGAGTATAAATACAACTAAAAAATATTTATGTCCGATCGGATTCCTTATCAACAACATGAAAAAAGACATTGCAACCAAAGGAATAAAGATTAGTTGCAGCAGTTCTTTCGTTTTATTTGAACGATCTTTTTTTAAAAAATAGAATCCGCAGCTGACCAAAATTATCCACAATGTGATTCTTCCAAGATCGATTGTCTTCCAGAGTATATAGATGAATTGTCGGATGAACATTCCTGCTCCGGAAAGTTGTTCTGCATTATTTTCTCTTGTTGGTGAAAACAAATACCAGCCCGTTTCTGTCTTATGATAGACAAACCAGGTGAATAAGATGAAAACAGCAGGGATGTACTTTCGAATAAGCTTAAGGTCAATTTTTCTTTCTCTAACTAAATCGATTGTGAAAATAGCGGATGCCAGCATTATTCCACGTATGCTTATTAAACAGAGCAATATCAGAGCGATTGAAAATAAAAGTTGCTTTTTTTCGTAAAGTAAATTCAGGGAGAGTAAAAAGAAATAGGCGATCAAAATATCATAACCCATTAATATCGATTGGGTAATAAATACAGGTTCTATGACCAGTAAGATCAATGCGAAAAAAATCGTTTTCTCATTTAAGAATCGTTTTGCAAGTTTGTAAAATTCAAGTACGATACCGAATATAAATGGAAGTATCGCAAGGTGAGAGACAGTAAGTGTTTTTCCGAAAAGTTTCCAAGCAAACGTTAAATAGCTTGAATACAATGGGAAACCACCTGTGTCGATTGGCAACGGAGCAATATATCCATTCATCCCGTTTTCATAAAAGTAAACCGACAGTGTAGAGAAAAATGTCCCATCCCAAAAGAAAGGAATGGTAGTGCATGAAATTGTTAGGAGTGTGAGTAAAATGTAAAACGGAAGGAGGTGCTTAGCCTTTTTCATTACTTGTTACAATTTCAGAAATGCTATATTGTGGTTTGTTGTTCAAGGTCAGATACATTCGGCCGATATACTCTCCGATGATTCCCAGAGTAATCAAAATTAGCCCACCGAAAAAGATGATCAGAACAACAACTGTCGTCCAGCCTTCGATGTAATTTTTTGCGATAAAATAATCGTACAGATATTTTAATGAAAGAATAAATCCAACACAAGTAGCGATACATCCAATAATGGTGGCTAAGCGCAGTGGTAATACAGAAAATCCAGTGAACAGCTTCATAAAAACGGATACCGATTTTGATAGTGTGTAGTTGCTTTGCCCGTTTAAGCGAACGTGATGTTCAACGTTGATCTGACAAAGATTTTGAGTGATTGTTAAAATAATTCCATCAATATAAGGGTATGGTCCTGCGAATTGCGCAATCTCTGTAACGGTCGATTTGTTTATTATTTTAAAGGGAGAAAGATAAATTCCTTTCGGCTTTGAAACGAGCAGTTCTGCCAGCTTGCCATTTGTTTTACTTCCGATGTTTTTGATAATACTTTGCTTGTGTGAATTGAAATTTGCGTAACAAACATCAAATCCTTTCTTACATTCATTGTATAATTGTAAGATGTCATTCGGGTTGTGTTGCAAATCATCATCCATAATAACGCAGTAGTTTCCTTTTGAAATACGAAGTCCGGCCAGGATTGCATTGTCTTGTCCGCTGTTTTTACGGAGATGTATTCCTGTGATTGCTGGATGTAGCTTGCTCAGCAAAATAATTTTTTGCCAACTGTCATCCTTGCTGCAATCGTTCACAAAAATAATCTCATAGGGAAGTTTTACCGCTAAGGCAATTTGTTTATACAGTTCCTCAATAATGGAAGAGCTGTTATAAACAGGAATAACAATACTTAGCTCTATGTCATTCATTTTTTGATAACAATTATCAAGTCCTTTTTAAATTGCTGTTCGACAGTATATTTAAAGATTAACTTTTTGCTTAGTTCTTCTATTGTTTCCAATAGTATTTTTTCTGTATAACGGAATGCCTGTGTTTTTCCATTCACGTTTGCAGAAGCCTTGGCCAATTTACCAATTATTCCTTTATTATTTGAGAGATTTATTACTGGCTCCGAAATAATCACCCGATTGGCGCAGTCCAGCATCTTTCTGAAAAGAGATTCCTGATCTTTATGAAAATGATATAAAGAGCCGCAAATAATGCATGTGTCGGCCTGTGGCAGTGTATTATTCCGTTCTAGATCTTGTTGTTCCGCGGTAAAGCCTTTTTTTAAAGCATTTTTTACAAAATCCTCATTGATGTCGATTCCGTTCCAGGCGATTCCGTTCTTTTTGCAATGCTCGGCAATAATGGTGTCACCAAAGCATAATTCGGTTACTTTTTTACCTGTAATGTGCTTAAATACAGGATCGAATCGTTGATAGTAATTGCCTCTATATAGCAATGACATCAAAAAGCGGTAAGAGTGAATGTTACTATATATGAAAGCTTTTTTCTTCAAACCGAATAATTTATGCAAATATACTGAAGTAATAGGTTTTTCTGACGCAATATCCGAGCGATAAATTCGTTTGATAAAGGTTTGGATATTATTGTAAATTAGTTTAATTTTATTGTCTATATGAATAAGAAATTTTCCGCTGCTACAGTCGCTTTTTTATGTTTTTTTTCAACGGTTGTTGCTCAGGCTCCGAAATACAGTAATGAGTTTCTAAATATTGGTGTTGGGGCAAGAGCCTTGGGTATGTCAAATTCATACGTTACTTCTGTAAACGATGTTACCGCCGGCTATTGGAATCCGGCTGGTTTGTTGGGTATCAAAAACCAACATCAGGTTGCCTTGATGCACAGCGAATATTTTGCCGGTATTGCCAAATATGATTACGGAGCATTTGCCACGCGTCTTGATTCAACGAGTGTCTTGGGTTTAAGTTTAATTCGTTTTGGTGTTGATGATATTCCCAATACAACCGAATTGATTGATGCAAACGGGAATGTTGATTACAACAGGATCACAACTTTTTCTGCCGTTGATTATGCCTTTTTGGTTTCGTATGCAAAACAACTGAAGATCCCCGGATTGCGCTTGGGAGCAAATGTGAAGATCATTCGCAGGAAAGTGGGTGATTTTGCCGGTGCATGGGGTTTTGGACTGGATGCCGGTGCGCAGTATGATTATAAAAAATGGAAATTTGCTGCGATGGCACGTGATGTCACGTCTACTTTTAATGCATGGAGTTTTAATTTATCAGAGGAAACCAAACAGGTGTTTCTAGCTACTGGAAATGAAATTCCTGAGAACTCTGTTGAGATTACTTTGCCAAAATTATTATTGGGCGCTGCGCGTAAATTCGATTTTAATGAGAAGGTTTCTTTGTTGGCGGAATTAAATGTGGATGCTACTTTTGACGGGAAAAGAAATGTACTTATAAAAAGTAAGGCCGTTAGTTTAGATCCTCATTTAGGTTTAGAGGCTTCGTATATGAATGTGATTTTCTTGCGCGCAGGACTGGGGAATTACCAAACATATACGGATGCGCTTGGGAAAAAAATAAAAACATTTCAGCCGAATATTGGAGTCGGTGTTAAGATCAAATCTGTTTACATCGATTATGCTCTAACAGATATTGGTGATCAATCTGTTGCTCTTTACTCCAATGTTTTCTCAATCAAAGTGGATATCAACAAAAAAGTCAAATGATCAAACGTTTACTTGTTTTATGTGTGATGATTTTAATCTCTTTGCAGATGAGAGCGCAAACATATGGCAACGAATGGATCAACTACTCTCAATATTATTATAAAATAAAAATCGCACAAAATGGGGTGTTTCGAATTGATTCAGCCACGCTTGCAAATGCCGGAATACCCCTCGGTACAATTAATCCCAAAAATTTCCAGCTTTTTCATAACGGCCTTCAGCAATTTATTTACATCGAAGGAGAAAGTGATAACGTTTTTAATAGTTCTGATTTCATTGAGTTTTATGCTCAGAAAAATGATGGCGTCCTCGATTCTTCTTTATATGTGAATACAGGATTTGTTCCAAACCCCTATTATAGTTTAATTAATGATACCGCAGTTTATTTTTTAACTTGGAATTCCTCTATTTTAAATAACCGTATGCAGGTGGAAACAGATATTGCTTTCAGTTCGTATGTTCCCGATGATTATTTTATAAGAGATGAAGTGCTCGATTTTCACAATGGATATTATGAAGGTGAAACGGATAATGTTGGTGGAACGGATGCGCGTTACACAAAAGCGGAAGGGTGGTTTGATGCCAATGTAATTAATCTCGGTGGTTCTGTTTCTTATAGCGTGCCCACTTCCAATGTTTATAGTGCCGGACCAAATTCAATAATCACAACGGTTGCTATTGGTGCATCAAAAGATGCAGCAATTATATTAACCGATCACGAATTAAAGATCGAATACAACAGCAATTTATTAGTTGATACTTTGTTTAAGGGTTATGCTGCAAACAAATTTGTTAAAGCTGTTCCTTCAATTAACTTAGGTGCTGCCTTCACAAATTTCTTATATTCAAGTATCAATTCTGGTTTTACTTCCAACCGGACAGCTGTGTCATATATAAATGTAAAATATCCACATACACTGAATCTGGAGAATAAAAACAGCTACTTGTTTTATGTTCCAGAAAATTTAAGTCAGACAAAATCATTTTTTGCAATTACTAATTTTAGCGCTTCCGGAGCTGTTCGCGTTTATGATCTTACAAATGCCAAGCGGATTAATGTTGTTACGGATGGCTCAAGTGATAGCGTATTAATTGCAAATAGCGGTGCCGATAAAAAATGTTTTATTACTTCAGATGGTTTCATTTCTTCTGTTTTGTCTTTACAGGCTGTAGGACCTTCCGCTCAGTTTGTCGATTACGCGCTCATGGCAGTTGATTCAGCCTATATTATTGTTACGCATCAATCATTAATGTCGGCAGCCCAGGATTATAAAAATTACCGGAGTACAAATATGTTTGGTGGTTTTCACAATGTTGTTGTCGCAGAGATAGATCAATTATATGATCAGTTTGCATACGGTGTCGTGAAAAGTCCGCTTTCCATAAGAGGTTTCAGTAAGTTTTTATTGAATAGCTTCCCTAGTCCTCCAAAAAATTTATTCCTTATCGGAAAAGCATACCATATGGCACTTTTGAGAACAGATCCGGCTTATTATGCCTTAGATCTTGTTCCTTCTTTCGGAAATCCTTCGAGCGATAATTTATTCACCGCAGGCTTATCAGGTGGTCTAGTTATTCCTGCAATTGCAACTGGTCGGTTGGCTGCCAAATCAATAGTTGATGTTGATACGTATTTAAATAAAGTGCAGCAATATGAAAATACAGTGACAAATCCTCCTGCTGAATGGATGAAGAATGTGTTGCATTTTGGAGGTGGTACCACTTCGTATGAGCAAGTCGCTTTTAAGACGTATCTCAATGCTTACGAAACGACCATTGAAGATACTTTATATGGTGGTGTGGTGAGTACTTTTTTGAAAACAAGCTCTTCTCCCATCAGCATAAATACATCGGATACATTGCAGCAATTTATGGATAATGGTGTGTCATTAATGACGTTTTTTGGACATGCTTCCGGAAGTGGTTTTGATTTAAGTATCGATGATATTACTTCATACAATCCTTTGCCTGGTCATTATCCTTTTATGATTGCCAATGGCTGTTACTCTGGTGATATTCATTCAACGGAATTAACTACCTCAGAAAATTATGTGATTAATCCTAATAAAGGGATGATCGGCTATTTGGCCTCTGTAGGACTCGGTGTTCCCTACGCACTAAATATGTATTCATCCGTTTTTTATAAACAAACAGCTAATTCAAATTATGGGAAATCTGTTGGCAGTGCCATTAAGAATGTTATTGCATTTAATGAATTAGCTGCACTCTCTGATCCGATTTTGTTGGCAACATGCAATGAAATGACCTTACACGCAGATCCTGCTATAGTAATTAATGCGCATAAAAAACCAGATTATAAAATTACAAATAGTGATGTGTTTTTTGATTTAACGAAGCCGGCTCCCGATTCAATTGTTATTTATGTTGTAAGAACTAATTTAGGAAGAGCAAGTAACGACAGTATTTTTACTCAGGCTTACAGAACATTTCCCGATGGTAGTAATCAAACGTATTTGTCGTTTTCTATTGCCCCCAAATTTAAAGATACAATCGCAATAAAAATCCCCTGGGACTTTTCTAAAGATATCGGTTTAAATAAAGTACGTATCACGTTAGATTATTTTAATCGTGTTGATGAATTAAACGAAACAAATAATGCGACAACCGATATCACTTTTATGATCAGTGGGGGAGATATCGTCCCTATTTATCCTTATGAGTTTGCAATAATTCCGAAAGATACCGTTACACTGAAGGCATCTACTGCCGATATGTTTGCACCTATTCGTGATTATGTGTTTCAAATTGATACAACGGATACTTTCGGTAGTCCATTGATGGAAACTTCTCCGCTGATCAGTTCTGTTGGTGGTGTGATCTCCTGGAAGCCATCATTCAATTTCGATCCGACTCTCGTTTATTATTGGCGAGTTAGTCCGGATTCAACAAGTGCAACAAGTAGTTTTAAATGGAGAGAAAGTTCTTTTCAATATATTCCTGATAAACGTGGCTGGGAGCAAGCTCATTTTTTTCAGTTTAAGAATGATCGTTATCAATATGTGAACTTCAACCGTCCATTAAGAAAATTTGATTTTGTGAACGATATAAAAAGTTTGCAATGTAACAATGGGATATCTTCTTACATCAATTGGATGAATGTAAATTATAAAATTAATGGTAGCTTGGAATATGTTTCCAGCTGGGCTATTCCCGGATTTACGCTTGCTGTTTTTGATCCTGTTAGTAATATTTGTGTAAAATCTATTTCCGTCGGTGGTGGTTTTTCTCAATTTGGAAGTTATACATATTCTCCGATTGGCACTCCCGAAAATGCCTGTGACTTTTTTGATACGGATTCTGTCAATAGAGCAAAAATTACAAATTTTATTATGAATGATATTCCTAACGGTTTTAATGTATTGGCTTATTCCCAGGATTACCATTCTATTCCTTCTTATGAAGAAAGTCTTTATCTCGCTTTTGAATCATTAGGGAGTTCTCAGATAAGAACTGTTCCTTCTCAACGTTCTTATATTTTGTATGGTACTAAAGGGGATCCGATCGGTTCCGCTGCAGAACTAATTGCCGATTCATTAAATTCATTTATACAGTTAGATACTGCATTAATCAGTAATTGGAACGAAGGATCTATTTCTTCTCCGGTTATCGGTCCCGCTTTCAGCTGGGATTCATTATCCTGGAAACAACATACTATTGATGGCCTTTCCTCTGATGACAGCATCTTTGTTCAACTGATCGGAATCATGCCCGATGGCTCGGAAGATACGCTTGCAAATTTTAATTCCTCACAATTGGATATTGGAAATTTGGGTACCTATGCGAATGCTTCTGTTTATCCGAATATTCGTTTGGTTGCGTATATGAGAGATGATACGTTGAATACTCCTCCACAATTGGAGCGCTGGCAGGTTATGTATACGCCGGTTCCCGAAGCGGCTATTAATCCTGCTCTTGCCTATTATGCAAAAGATTCGGTTGATGAGGGTGACAATATAATTGTTCATCTGCCGATTCAGAACATTAGTGAATATACTTTCAGCGATAGTCTTTTAGTTACATATTGGATAGAAGATGCCAACCGTATCAATCATCCTTTGCCATCGAAGCTAAAAAAGAATTTATTTGCTCCCTCAGAAATAATTATGGATACTATAAATGTAAATACGAACTCCTATCCTGGAACAAATGCGCTGTGGGTGGAAGTGAATCCAATTCATCCTACAGATACGCTGGATCTTCCGAAAACACAATTGGAACAGTATCACTTTAATAATATTGTTCGTATACCTTTCAACGTTTCGGTTGATAAGACCAATCCGCTGTTAGATGTGACATTCGATGGAGTCCATATTTTAAACAGTGATATTGTATCCTCTAAACCAAACATATTGATTCAGCTGAAGGACGAGAATCAGTTTTTAGCGCTGAATGATACAAACGATTTTAAATTATTTATTCTCTCTCCTTCTTTACCGATTGCGCAAAGAATTTATTTTGGTCCACTGATGTCTTTTGTCCCGGCTGTATTGCCAAATAATAGTTGTAAAATAAATCTTACACCCGCCTTAACGGAAGATGGGAAATATCAACTGATCGTTCAGGCGAAAGATAAGTCGGATAATCAATCGGGAGCAATTGATTATAAAATTAATTTCGAGGTAATAAACCGGTCTACAATAACCGAAGTAATGAATTACCCAAATCCCTTTTCAACTGCAACACATTTTGTATTTACACTGACAGGTGCGGAAGTGCCAACGTATTTTAAAATTCAGATTTTAACGATTACCGGTAAGGTCATTCGTGAAATAACGAATGATGAGTTGGGAGCCCTTCACATCGGTAGAAACATTACTGATTATGCCTGGGATGGTAAAGATGAATTTGGCGACCAGCTCGCAAATGGTGTTTATTTATACAGAGTAGTGACGTCTATTCGTGGAGATGAAATTGAAAAACGTGAAAGTGGTGCAGACCAACACTTCAAAAAAGGATTTGGTAAAATGTTTTTAATGCGCTAACGTTTCTTTTTTGAATTCAATGGAATAAATGTAATAGCGCTCATCCTCACTTCCCCAGATCATTTTTTTGTTTTCAAATAATAATAAGGCCTCCCAGTTTTCAGTAGTTGTTTTACCAAATTTTATGAAGTCCCAAAGTTAAATTACTTAAATGTAAAAAAATATATGCAAGTAGTAACGGTTTTTATTTTGAACGCAAAAAAAATTCAAACGCTTATATTTCTCCTTTTTATTGTTATTTTTTCTGAAAAGGCGCTTTCACAATCTTCTTTTAAAGCCCTTTCTACTCCAGAAAAAAAATGGGTGATGCTACATCCTTTTAAAGCAAATAAAGCGCAGGGAATTACTGTTGCCGTTCAGCAGGTTGTTGATTCCCTTAAGCGCTCCGGAACTATCGGCTCAGATAATAACGGAGGTTCCCTTGATGCATTTAAGCACAGTTTTTGGATGGCTTCGTTGGCATTGGAAATTGGTAGAAAACAAGCATTGAAACTGGGATATGCACATGAAGAAGGGAACTATCTGGACTTTCAAAAACATCGCCAGGAAGATGCTATTCTCCCCGATTCGGTAAGCTCTGTAATGGATCTAAAAAATAATGAATCAGGTGTTTCCCTTGTTGAAAAATATGAAATTATCTCAAAGGATCAAGTCATCAATAAAATCCTGGAAGCGCTTGCTGCAGGTAAGCTGACCATTATAAAAAAAGATCAGAATGGTAATTTTGTTGATTGTAGTGGCTCCGTCATTTCAAAGTTAGAGTGGGCCGGTAGGTGGAATATACCTAAATGTATCGTGCAATCATTCTACCACTGATTTTATTATCTTTGTCAACAAAAATTTAATTGAAAAAATACCAGCTATACCTATTGTCAATTCTATCCGGACTGCTTTTAGCATTCGCATGGTTTCCTCATGGCTGGATTGCTCTCCTATTTTTTGCATTCATTCCTTTGTTGTTGATAGAGCACACTGTGTTTTCTAACCCGGATAAATTTAAATCCCGCATCGTTTTCTTTACTGCATACCTATCTTTTTTTACTTGGAATATATTAACGACCTGGTGGTTAAAAAATGCTTCTTGGGGAGGAGCCGCTATGGCCATCGTTCTGAATTCTCTATTTATGGCACTTGTTTTTTTATTTTTTCATAAAGTAAAAAAACGAATCGGACAAAAGTGGGGCTATCTGATTTTTATTTCTTTATGGATTACATTTGAATTTCTGTATCATGGTGATCAAATCACCTGGACCTGGCTCTCTATTGGTAACGCTTTCGCAGATAGTACATCCTTGATCCAATGGTATGAATACACAGGGATATTGGGCGGCAGTTTATGGGTACTCACCATTAATTGTTTGCTTTTTTCTTTGTTAACTGCTGAAAGGACAAAAAACAAATTCATTGCGATCGCTTCTCTCATTTTATTGCCAATCCTGTTTTCAGTTTTTCTTTTATATCCAAAGGATAAATATGAAAAAGGGATCGGACAACAAAAGGTTGTAATTGTTCAACCCAATATCGATCCTTATAACGAAAAATTTACAGGCTCTTATGAACAGCAGCTTCAAAAAATGCTGGACTTAGCATCTCTCAAAGTTGACTCTACAACCGATTATGTCATCTTCCCGGAAACGGCACTTATCGAGGATATTTGGGAGGATGAATTGGAAAAATCAAAATCGTTAAACACGATCAAGAAATTTATTGTTCCTTTCCCTAAATTAAAAGTGATTATCGGAGCGGCAACGGCAAAAGCATACAGACAAACTGAAGACATTTCTACTACTGCTAGAAAATTTTCGAATGGAGAGGGTTATTATGATGTTTTTAATACGGCCTTCCAAGTAGATAGTCGCCAACAAATTCAAAAGTATCACAAATCCAAATTAGTACCAGGTGTGGAACAAATGCCCTTGCAGTTTATTTTTAAATACTTTGAAGAGTTTGCCCTGGAGATGGGCGGAACAACCGGTAGTTTAGGTTCTCAGACTTACAGAACTGTTTTCAACTCTTCTGATCATTCTGCAATTATTGCTCCCATAATTTGCTATGAAAGTGTGTATGGCGAATTTGTGACGGATTATGTAAAAAAAGGAGCAACCTTCATCTCCATCATTACCAATGATGGCTGGTGGGGGAATACGGCCGGACATATTCAACATTTAAAGTTGGGTCGTCTGCGTGCGATTGAAAACCGCAGGTGGATTGCCCGTTCTGCCAATACAGGCATTTCTTGTTTTATCGATCCGAGCGGAGAAATTTTGCAAGCGACTGACTATTGGGTACCTGCTGTCATTTCCGGTAGTGTAACTTTAAAAAATGAACTTACTTTTTATACCCGTTTTGGTGATTATATTGGTCGTGTTGCAATGTATACAGCATTTCTATTGATTATTTATTCTTCGTTAATTCGCTTTAAGATTATTAAAAAATCGTAATTTTGTGCGTCCTTATTTTTGGGATTAATATTTATTTAATTTTATTGATTATGGAAAAATATGATGTTGTAGTTATTGGTTCAGGACCAGGTGGATATGTTGCCGCAATCCGTTGTGCTCAGTTAGGAATGAAAACTGCAATCGTAGAACGTTATTCGACACTTGGCGGAACGTGTTTAAATGTTGGATGTATCCCTTCTAAGGCTTTATTAGACTCTTCTGAACATTTTCATAATGCTACACATACTTTTGCTGAGCATGGTATTGATGTGAAAGATGTGAAAGTGAATCTTGCTCAAATGATCAAACGTAAAGGTGAGGTTGTTAAACAAACATGCGATGGCATTAATTTTTTAATGAAGAAGAATAAGATCTCTGTTTTTACAGGTCACGGGTCTTTTGTTAATAAAAATACAATTGAAATCGCTTCCGCTGAGGGTAAAAAAACACAAATTGAAGCAGACAAAACAATTATTGCTACCGGTTCAAAACCGGCTTCTTTAAAAGGAATTGAGATTGATAAAAAACGTGTTATCACGTCAACTGAAGCATTGGAAATGACGGAAGTACCGAAGCATATGGTGATTATCGGTGGCGGTGTGATCGGACTGGAATTAGGTTCTGTTTATGCCCGTTTGGGTGCAAAGATTTCTGTTGTGGAATTTACTGGTGGGATCATCAGTACTATGGATGGTGCATTAGGTAAAGAGCTTCAAAAGAGTTTGAAAAAAATCGGATTTGAATTTCATTTTAATCATAAGGTAACCGGTGCAGTAGTAAAGGGGAATGAAGTTATTGTTTCTGCTGACAATGCAAAGGGTGAAAAGCTGGAATTAAAAGGAGACTATTGTCTCGTTTCTGTTGGACGTAAACCATATACTGATAATCTCGGTTTAGATAAAGCCGGAGTGAAAATGGATGACAGAGGAAGAATAGAAACGGATGCACATCTGCAAACGAATGTAGCCGGTATTTATGCGATCGGTGATGTTGTTAAAGGTGCTATGTTAGCTCATAAAGCGGAAGAAGAAGGTACTTTTGTTGCCGAAATTATTGCAGGACAAAAACCGCATATCAATTATAATTTGATTCCGGGAGTTGTATATACTTGGCCGGAAGTTGCTGCTGTTGGATTCACTGAAGAACAATTGAAGGAGCAGGGAAAAAAATACAAAGTAGGAAGTTTTCCCTTTAAAGCAAGTGGTCGTGCACGTGCTTCTATGGATACCGATGGTTTTGTAAAAGTATTGGCGGACGAAACAACGGATGAAATTTTAGGTGTACATATGATTGGACCTCGCGTTGCTGATGTGATCGCAGAAGCTGTTGTTGCCATGGAATTCCGCGCTAGCGCAGAAGATATTGCTCGCATGAGCCATGCGCATCCAACATACACAGAATCATTGAAAGAAGCTTGTTTGGATGCAACCGCTAAACGTGCTTTGCATATTTAATCTTGAAACATGAAAACAGGAATACTATTAATAAATTTAGGTACGCCTGATAGTCCGAAGACCTCAGATGTCAGAACTTATTTAACACAATTTTTGAACGACCCGCGCGTGATTGATATCAATCCGATTGCTCGTTTTATTTTGGTGAACGGTATCATCGTTCCCTTTCGTTCTTTTAAATCTGCAAAATTATACAAGGCGATCTGGACAAAAGATGGTTCTCCTCTGCTGATAAACAGCATGAAGATGAAAGATCTTTTGCAAAAAGAATTGGGTGAAAATTTTATTGTTGAATTGGGTATGCGCTATCAGAACCCAAGTTTAGAACTAGCTCTAAATGCATTGAAAGCCGCTCAAGTGGAGAAGATTATAATGATTCCACTATACCCGCAATATGCATCTTCCAGTACAGGTTCTTCTGTTACCGAAGCGATGCGCTTGATGAAAAATTGGGACGTAACTCCCTCCATTGAAGTGATCTCCAAGTTTTATGACAATCCCGATTTTATTGATGCTTGTGTTGATCGTGCGCAAAAATATGATTTAAGTGCCTATGATTATTTTGTTTTTAGTTACCACGGTTTGCCGGAACGGCATATTATGAAAGGTTCAGCCCATTATGGCGCTGACTCATGCAAATTAGGAAGCTGTTGCGATACCATAACTGAAAAAAATCAATATTGTTATCGTGCCAATTGTTTTGAAACAACTCGTCAATTGGTGAAAAGGTTAAATATTCCTCAAGGAAAATTCGAAACAACTTTTCAATCGCGCTTAGATAATAAATGGATCAAGCCTTACAGCGATAAGGTGGTTGAAGCAAAAGCCAAAGAGGGAATGAAAAATATTCTTGTTTTTTCTCCTGCATTTGTTGCAGACTGCTTGGAAACAATCTATGAGATCGGTGCTGAATACGATGAGATATTTAAAGAACATGGTGGAAATAAAGTAACCTTGGTCGAGAGCTTGAATGATTCGCCTATCTGGATCAAGGCCTTGAAGAATATGGTTTTGAAGGCAAACGGATAGTTTTTACTTCATAATAACCAGTTTTTTGCTGAAGGAAGCATCTTTACTAGAAGCTGTTACCATATAGATTCCTGGAGCAAGAGTGCTTTCTATTTCAATCGCTTCAGTTTTATTTCCATCTGTTTCTGTAATAAAAACTTTAGAGTAAAATTCTCTTCCAGCAATATCTCTCACTACCACTAAAATGTTTTGTCCTTTTACAGCACTCAACTCAATTTTTATATCTTTTGCTTCTCCTGGATTTGGAAATAAAGAGAATCCAAAGTTTCCATTTGGCTGGTATCTAACTGGAACAATGCTTGAATAAATATCCACACCATTAAAATCTCTTTGTTTTAAACGGTAATATGAAACACCTACAATTGGATGGTAATCCACTTCAAAATAATTAATCATTGAAGAACTATTTCCTGCCCCATCAACCTTAAGAACTTCTTCAAAAACAATCCCATCTTTACTGCGTTCAACACTAAAATAATCATTGTTTATTTCAGAAGCTGTTGCCCAATTAATATCAACTTTACTAGCATTAACGATAGCGTTAAAACGAATCAGTTCAACAGGAAGCGGAGTGCAATTTAATGATGCTCCAGCTGTTAATGTCCAATCTAAAGTAAATGGAGCTGAGGAACTGGTATAATTGTCAACAACCAAAACATATTGGCTGCCTGCAGTCGCATTGATTGAATTAACAAATCCATCACCTCCAACACCTTCAGAAGTTTCTGGTGAAGCTGCATTTAATCCTGTAATTCCAGTAACTGCCGCCCAAGAGCATCTAATAGGCGCCCCAACAGGTGGACAAGTTATTGCACCCGGACCCCAAATCGCAAAATCATAATCATCAGTAAGGACGGATGGCGTAATATTTAATGAAATAGTTCCTGCTGAAGTTGCAGAAAAATAATACCAAGATGATTGATTTTCTCCTGCTAAACAGCCATCATTAGTAGAGTTGAGATCCACAACATTTCCAGCACCTCCACTATTGCCAACAAATGCAGCATCATTACATACGGTTGTTCCTCCATTGCAATCTTCAACAACTGCTGCTGGAGGTGTTACACAAGTTGCGCAAGTGATGTTGGCAGACCATCCAGTATTGGTATTGCTTCCATCAGAACTAAAAGTGAAAGTAAGACAACCTGAAGTATTGAGTGTTGTACCTATTATTGTGCCAGGTGAAGTAGCTGAATATGGACTGCCAGGCAATTGGGCAGCCAGTGGAGAGTTGCCGTTGTATACAGTCAAAAAATCCCATCCGCTTTCCAATGCAAAAGAAGTGAATGCTGCTTGAACACATTGTCCTGGTGTGCTAGGACAATAAATTACAGTATAGTTTTGATTATTCGAATAATTTCCCGCACCACCGCCTGTATCCGTAAAAGTAGCAGAGCAAGTAGTTGTAGTAATAGGACTAATGATACAAACGTTTCCGGTCATACTATTCGTAGCAGTGCTATTCACCCTGGAAATTCTTAAATAATAGGTAGTACTAGGAGTTACTGTCATATTTAGGGTTTCTGTTCCTCCTCCTCCAGCTGAATTTCTACAACCAGCTTCTACTAAGGTACCGCAAGCACCAGTATAAACAGCTATGCCTACATTTCTATTGGTTGTACAAACTATTGTAATAAACGTTTGAGTAGCGTTTGTCGTAAAAGTATACCATCCATCTCGGATAGATGCACCAACACAACTTGGAAGTGCAATTTCAACTCCAAATGTACCCGGAACGCTATAAGTAGTAGTAACACAAGTTGAATTAATTGGTATGACAGGCGCACCAGCGCACAAGTCTGTTTGGGCATATATATAGCTGTTAAACGCAAAAAGTAAAAAAGTAATAGCAAGTACTCTTCTTATGAAGCTTGTATGTTTTTGCACAACAATCATTGGTTATGTATCGGCAGTTTATAGGTTAATTCATCAATCGATAATAAAGTAAGTTTAAATCCATATTTATCGTATACTCTAGTATATCGTTCACTCTTTTTTCTAAAACGTTCGTAAGTAGAAACATCAAATTTAGAAGCATCAAACGCAATACAGTTGGAACAAGCTATCGTTTCTAATAAGAAAGATTGAGTGTAATAGTAAAGGATAGTATTGTATTTTACAGTGTCACTTACTTGAATGGCGGCAAGATCAGTCGTTGAATAATGGGATAAAATAACCGCGTTTTGAAAAGGGTCGTTTAATTTTGACGAAGAAGCTACTTGAGAAAATCCACTAGAAATAATAAATAGTTCTACGAAAATCATTAAGATTTTTATGCTAAAGCATTGATTCATAATGTGGAGAGTTATAATTTTTAAAACAAAGATAAGATTTCTTTTTCGAATAGCAATAGCCCGATAAAATGTTTTGAAGTGATTTTTATTACAATGTTAGGTTTGTTATTTTATTGTAATTTTATCTTTATATTTCAATGTATAGGAGAGAAATTTTACTCTCAAATATACAAGCCAAATGAAAGGTTTTATTTACTAGGAATTCATATCATTTAATTTCAACTTTTATTAGTATCGTAAATAAGTTCGTTTAAGCCATTTGTAAGCATTGCATTTTATGAAAAACACTAAAACAGTATCTTTATTTCTTTTTTTTCTTCTTTTTATTACGCTTTCAAGCTTTCAGAATACTTACAACTGGCAACTCAAAAAAATCGAAAATGGAATCACGATTTATACCCGTACTCCTGAAAATTCTAAATACAAAGAATTAAAAGCGGTTTACCAGATCAAAACGTCCTTGTCAAGTATTATTGCTTTATTAAATGATTTTGAATCGTTTCCCAAATGGGTATACCGATGTGAAAAGTCAATGGCGCTGAAAAAAGATTCCGATAATCATATTATTCGTTACCAGACTGTCGTTGCTCCCTGGCCCGTTGATAACCGTGATATGATCCTTGAAGTAAATTCCTTTCAGGATAAAAAAACAAAGATCGTTTACCAAAAGGTGAACTCTATACCCGATTATATTCCTTTGGTAAAAGGACATGTGCGTGTTCGGGAATTCAGAGCATTATGGACACTCATTCCCTTGAAAAATGGTTTTGTAGAGGTGAACTATGAATTGCTGGTTAATCCCGGTGGAAATATCCCCGCATGGCTTGTTAATCTGGCCCTTGTTGATGGCCCTTTTGATACGTCCGTTAAAATGAGAGAGATGCTGATGAATGAGAAATATCAAAAAACAACGTATTCGTTTATTACCAATCCTGAATAGGGTTTCCATTTTTGGTATTATTCCTTATTTTTACGGAGGAATAGTATATTCAAAATACAATTTATGACCGAGCAACCTGCAAATATTAAATCTGAAAAATTTATTGATGTCGAAAAAGCGATTGCAGGTAAAAATCCTAAGCTGTTAAAAATTCTTCCTGGTTTTATACTGAGATATGTTATCCGGACTGTTCATCAGGATGAATTGAATGAAGCTGTTGAACGATATAAGAACCGATTCGGGCACGATTTTGTAGATGCTGCAATTGAGGAGTTTAAAGTTGCAATTGCCGTAAAAGGGGACGAAAATATTCCCCAAAGCGGAGGTGTTATCATGACGGCCAATCACCCTCTCGGTGGACTTGATGGAATCGCTTTTATGGATGTTGTTGGAGAATATCGTAAAGACATAAAATTTTTTGTGAACGATCTGTTGATGGCTTTCAAAAATTTATCTTCTATTTTAATTCCAGTTAATAAGCATGGAAAAAATTCTACGGAATACTCCAAAAAATTTGAAGAGATCTATGCTTCTGATAATTGTTTGTTGTTGTTCCCTGCCGGACTTGTTTCCAGAAAACAAAAGGATGGAAGAATAGAGGATCTTGTCTGGAAAAAAAGTTTTATTACGAAGGCTGTTCAGTATAAAAAAAATATTATTCCTGTTCATATTCATGGAACGAATTCTACGTTTTTTTATAACTTGGCGTATTGGAGAAAAAAAATAGGTATTAAAGCAAATATCGAAATGTTTTATTTGGTGGATGAAATGTATAAACAGAGAGGTAAAACACTTACCTTTACATTCGGTGAGGCTATTTCGTGGGAAATATTTACGAAAGACAAATCGGCTGAATATTGGTCGGAAAGAGTGAAACAGCATGTATATGCTTTAAAATCGGGTGATACTTCAAAAATGCTGCCCACGGTAAAAAAAGATTTCGTTTCAAATAAATAATATGAACCCAATTATAGAACCGATTGCAAAAAGTATTCTTGTAGCTGAACTTTCGGCTGATAAGTTTATCCGCGAAACGAATAATGGTGATAATCATATATACATCATTACACATCATGATTCCCCCAATGTGATGAGAGAGATTGCACGCCTACGTGAGCATACGTTTCGCGTTGCGGGTGGTGGTACCGGTCACGAAATTGATATAGACGAGTTTGATACGGCTGATGCTCCATACAAACAATTGATCGTTTGGAATCCTGAAGAACAGGAAATTGTTGGCGGATATCGGTATATTAAATTGAAGGATGCTCCCGTTATTAATGGGGTCGTTCATGTTGCTACGACTGAACTATTTGATTTTTCGGACACATTTGTACAAAAATATGTTCCTGAAACTATCGAATTGGGAAGGTCATTTGTTCAACCGAAATATCAACCTTCCTTTGATAACCGTAAAGGTTTATTCTCACTTGACAACCTTTGGGATGGTCTCGGTGCCATTGTTGTCGACAATCCCGATGTAAAACATTTTTATGGTAAAGTCACTATGTATACCGATTTTAATATCTATGCCCGTGATTATATTCTTTCTTTTATGAATTACTTTTTTCCTGACAACGAAAAATTAGTCTATCCGATCGAACCATTGAAACCAAAAACAGATACTACCGGATTCTTTAAATCTATTGAGGGACTGTCTTATAAGGAAGCGCATCGTATTCTCGGACAAAATGTCCGTGAAAAAGGAGAAAACATTCCTCCACTTGTTAATGCATACATGAATCTTTCTGCTACAATGAAAATGTTCGGAACAGCATTGAACACCCATTTTGGTGAAGTGGAAGAAACCGGTATCCTTGTGACAATCGCTGATATTTACGAAACAAAAAAAGAACGTCATATCAACACCTATAAAAAATAATGAATTGCATTTTTGTACATTCATAACATGTTAAAATTAGTAATTCATTGATGGAAATTAAATCTGCGAAGTTTGTAATTAGTAATACCGATGTTTCTAAATGCCCCCTGCCCGTTAAGCCAGAATATGCTTTTATCGGCAGGTCCAATGTTGGTAAGTCTTCCCTGATTAATATGTTGGTGGAAAGAAAAGATATGGCTAAAACTTCCGGAAAACCCGGGAAAACACAGCTCATTAATCACTTTGGAATTAACGACACCTGGTATCTTGTAGATTTACCCGGCTATGGTTATGCAAAAGTGTCTAAGGATAGACGTGATATCTTTCAAGCATATATCTCCGAATATATTTTGGAAAGAAAAAATTTGTTATGCCTTATGGTTTTGTTGGATTCACGCTTGGAACCACAGAAAATAGATCTTGAGTTTATGGATTGGTGCGGTGAAAATAGTGTCCCTTTTATTATGGTTTTTACAAAAATTGATAAACTTTCAAAAAAACAATTTTCGGATAATATCAAGCACTATAAAGACGAAATGGGAAAACATTGGGATGAATTGCCTGAATGTTTTTACACCTCCGCAGAAAAAAAGGAAGGGAGAAAAGAACTCCTCGATTTTATTGAAAAAACAAATAAACTATTTAAATAAAAAATCCCCTGGTATGCTTACCAGGGGATTTTTTTATAGATATTTTTTCTTCGTTTAGTTGCGAAGTAGATTAATAAATCCTTTCGTGCTGTAATCTTTATTCGTAACTGATATCGCTTTCAAGATGTAATAATACGTTCCGTCACTCAGCTCAACACCTGCTGTTGATCGTCCATCCCACTTTACACTTCCTGATTCAGATTCAAATACTTTGATTCCCCAACGGTTGAAGATCTCAATCTGAAATTCTTTTAATCCTGAATTGTTAATGTAAAACTGATCATTTGTACCATCTCCGTCAGGAGTGAAAACATTTGGTATATTTATGAATTCGAAAACATCTACTTCAATTGTATAACAAACAGAATCAACACATCCTGATGCGTTTCCTGACGTTAAGCAAACTGTTTGAATTCCGTTAGAGGTGAAAATATGTGAGGGGTTCTGCGATGCTGATGAACTCCCGTCACCAAAATCCCAAAGCCAAGTTGTTGCACCGCCAGTACTTAGATCTGTAAAGTTATAAGTAAATCCTGCAGATGCTGTATCGAATGCTGCTGTTGGTGGGGTAGATGCGTTTACAAAACAAGAAACAGGATCTGAAAAACAACCAACCGAATTGGTATCTATCACTACAATCGGCCCGCTCGATGCTCCCCAGTCTACCGTAATGGTGTTGGTTCCGTTACCCGATGTAATTGTCGTTCCTGCCGGACTAGACCATACGTAATTTGCTCCTGCAGGTGCTCCGGATGCGGTAAAAATATTTCCTGTTGAATTCACGCATACATCTGCACAAGCAAAGACCGGATCTGCCAATTTCGCGCGAGATAAAATGTATGGAGATTCTGTAAATCCTGTCCAACCTAATTTTTTATTGTCATTATAGGTTGCCGCAGTAGCTGCAGTAATGGTTCCCATGTTATTCCATAATGCTGCTGTTGGTGTATTCCACTGTGCTAAACCATCCCAAGGACCGTCAGTTACCTCATCATAAAATACATCGATATCCGCAGCATCAGTTCCTGCACTTCTTGTGATCTGGTGATAAAATTTGTTTGTAACTTTACACATTGAAGTGTCGAATTGTGTAACGTTAAAACCGTCAATTGTTGCTGTATTATTCCCTAATCTTGCTGTGAAGGTATTCGTTGCAGCCGATGCCGGTGTTAATTCTACTTCACGGAAACGCAATGTTCCGGTGCTTGATCCCGTTGGAAAAGAATAAGTGGATGTTGAATTCGTTGCTCTAGAAAAGGTTCCTCCGAAAGCGCTACTCACAAATCCTTCTGCTCCAAAGGTAGCTGTGTTGGTCACTGCTGTTACTGCAGGATTTAATACAAACATTGTATTTGTTTGGGTTTCCAATTCGCGGTCGTTAATGGTTAAAATTCCATTTGTTCCTACATTCGCATTTACAAATTGAAGTGTTTTTTTACGATTAGTTGTTCCAACACCGGAACCACTCAATGTTAAATTGTTAAACGTGGTAACCGTTGCAATTGTACTCGTTATGAATTGTTGTAAATCGCCATTGAAATTTACTGTGCTATTGTCTGCTGTAAAAGTGGCATCGTTCGTCCAGTCTTGTTCTACAAAAATAGTTCCGTCACCTTGTAACGTTGAACCGTTTGTCAGAAAAACACTTCCGGGTGTTCCACTATTTGCGATGGTCATTGTTCCATTGTTTTCAAACACCGGCGTTGTACCTGCTGCGCCATCATTTTGAAATCCACCATTAACCTGAACAATTGCTGCTGAGGCCGTGAAGATCTGAGCACCATTATTAAAGAAGATCGTCTGTGCAGAAGCCAAAGAAGATATTCCACCTGTTAAAGCTAAAATTGCGAACGAATGACTGAAAATGCGTTTAGTAGTTTTTTTCATGTTTACCGGTATATTGAGTATTAAAACAAAAATAAGTGATTTTAGTCTAAAAAACCAATTTTTTGTATATTTAAAGTAGATGCTGATTAAATACTTACGATTGCTTCTTTGCAATTAATTCCAGTTTTTCTCCAAAATGCTGTGCAAATCCTCTCATTTCTTTTGCCGCTTCCGTCTCTCCTGTCGCTCTGTCAAAGGTGTCTGCCATCGATAATAGGCATTGGTGGTAAAATTGCTTCATTTCATCTACCATCATATCTTTAGTCCAAAGGTCAATTCGGAGGGTGTTGTTTTCTTTTGCGTCCCAAAGTGCTATCATTACTGCCTTGCTGCTGCTTTGTTCTGCTCCTTCAGAAGCACTCCAGTCGATTTTCTCAGGTAAATTATTCTCGTCCAGCGTAATTTTAAAATTGATCTCCGATTCTCTCATAATGTATTTGTTGTTTAAATATCTGAATTATTGTTTTTTATTTTCCGGGCTTGTATTTTGATTTTGCTAATAATAACTGCGCATCTTCTTCATTCATAAGGTCTTTTAAAGATAATTCCGGATTGTTTTTCATGTATTGTCTCACCAATTGCCAACCGATCCAATGACCTATTCTTGCCGGTGCTTCTTTACTTATTGCGCTGGTAAACGGACCATCAGCAGTAAATTTAATGATTTCGGCCTGGTCTGTGGTATACAATGTTTTCTGCGCAGCAAAATAACTCCAAATATTAAATTCATTCTGATGGCAATATTCTAATTGAGTCGTAGAATATTGGATTTTTAATGAATCCGGTGTCTCAGGTAAAAGAGCATCTGTTAAATACATGATTTTCCCCATATATACGATTTCACTCAGAAAATCCTGCTTGTTCATGTTGTTTGGGAACTCAGTTAACATCCATTGACGGATGGCATCCGGAACGATATTCTCTTCATTCATAAACATCGATTTGTATTTTGGTATACCTAATCCGGTGTAAAATTCACTTTTGCTTCCCAAATATGTTTCTATGCCGATCGCTAGTGTACTGTCTGCCATTACTACCGAATAATTGAATCCGGAAATCATTGTAATTGCCTGAGGAATCGCTCTGTTTGGAAAATGATAATTAAAACGTTGATAGCCTTTCAATAATTTCTCTTTGATCGCATCGGTGTTTGGGTATTTTTTTTGAGATTCTTCATAGGCCTTGTGCATATAATAATCCCGGATAAAACTCTTCATCCGAAAGGAATAAGAG
The DNA here is from genome assembly GCA_945885475.1 of Chitinophaga pinensis. Taxonomy (GTDB): domain Bacteria; phylum Bacteroidota; class Bacteroidia; order 2-12-FULL-35-15; family 2-12-FULL-35-15; genus 2-12-FULL-35-15. The sequence continues at coordinate 49,492 of CAMCYR010000007.1, read as the reverse complement.
GAATCTCTCAATCCGCCATTGTTCAGTATCATTGAGATAAAGGTAACATAGAAATTCCCGTATTTCGCCCTTAGTTGATTGCTGGCCAATTCAATGTTGTTTGTGTCCATCTTAAAGATGTCTTGCTCCAGCCTGAGGACTGTGATGTCCTGAATCGAGCTGTCTGATGTGTTCACGTCCAAGCGGTCGCTTCCACAACTTGCAAGTGTTAACAACAAAATAACAGATATGTAGGCACTAAAATTTTTCATATAAAAAAATATACTTAATATTGTCTGAGATTAATGTCTCCTAGATTTATAACCCCAAAAATATAAAAAAAATGAAGAAAATCCTTACAATAACTGCACTTGCTTTCGCAGGACAATTTTCATTGGCGCAAGATGGCGCTAATGAGCTGAAAAACTTCCGCTTTGGATTGGTGATAGATCCTTCTGTGAATTGGCTAAAGCCTGAAACGAAAAATATTGATAAAAACGGAGCGGGAGTGAAGTTTGGTGGCGGAGTAATTCTTGAATTTCGCTTAGCAAAAGTAGCATCCTTGCAAACGGGTGTTCGTATTCATGGAGAAGGTGGAAAAGTGAAATACATCAATGGCGATATACAAACTGCGAATTCAAATATTGTAAGTTATTTATATAGTACGGCTGATGATGAAATTATCGAGTATACGGCTCCAACTGTGGGTGGTGCTTTTTATGATCCAGCAACAACAGCAGGGCAAAACCATTATCAATTAAATGAGCGCCAATACAAAGCAACCTATATTACTATCCCTTTGGTTTTAAAGCTAAAAACAAAAGAAATTGGAACGATGACTTACTTCGGTCAGTTTGGTGTCAATTCTTCTTTCCGTTGGAAAGCCACAGCAAATGATGAAGTTACTAAAATTAACCAGTCTTCTACTTCCACTAATGTACTTTCATTAGGTGCTTCAGAAAAAAAGACAAAGGTAGATGTCACGAAAGATGTTGCATTTTTTAAGGCTGCTTTAACATTTGGATTAGGTGCTGAAATGAACCTTTCTGGATCAACCTCATTAACATTTGGATTAAACTATAATTTAGGATTTACAAATTTTGTAAAAAAGGATTCTGATTATATTGCGAAAAGAACGAATGCTGCTGATTATAACTCAGGAAATCAAACGAAAGTCACGGTATCAAAAATGCCACAAGAACTTAAATCAAACGCTGTAGTTTTAACAGTTGGTGTTTTATTCTAACAAACAATAGTTAGTAACATTCATCCCGGTCTCATTTTTATGAGGTCGGGATTTTTATTTTTGATGTATGAAAAATATAGAAATAATTAATCACATTGTAGATTGGTTAAAAAAATACAGCGAAGAAAGTAAAACATCCGGCTTCGTAATTGGCATTTCTGGTGGAATAGATTCTGCGCTTACTTCTACGCTATGTGCAAAAACAGCTAAGCCTGTTATTTGTTTGAATATGCCCATCCATCAGCACAAAGCGGAATACGATCGCGGACAGGAACACATTCTTTGGTTAAAGTCTAATTTTAGTAATGTTTCTTCACACGAAGTGGAACTTACAGAAACGTTTAAAACGATTAGTGCTGCATTACCTTCTGATATTAATGACTGGCTCACAATGGCAAATATGCGCTCGCGATTGCGCATGACCACCTTATATGCTTTTGCTTGTCACCATAAAATGTTGGTCGCAGGTACTGGAAATAAAGTGGAAGATTTTGGAATTGGTTTTTTTACAAAATATGGTGATGGTGGTGTTGATCTTAGCCCAATAGCTGATTTAATGAAATCCGATGTGTATGCGCTTGCCAAAGAAATTGGTGTGGTAAGTTCTATTTTAACGGCTCCTCCAACGGACGGACTTTTTGCTGATAGTAGAAGTGATGAAGATCAGATTGGCGCAACATACGATGAATTGGAATGGGCGATGACCTTTATTGAACTTAATGGCGAACGTTTAACATTGAGCGAAAGACAAAAAATAGTGTTGGATATTTTTACCAGAATGAATAAGGCAAATCAACACAAAATGAATCCGATTCCGGTTTGTATTATTCCGGAAAAACTAAAATAACAATTAACTCACTTCTTCTATGCCGAGATATGAAGTACTGAGGTCGACAAAATTATGATAGACAAACTTTATTCTATTTTTTTAAAACACCCTTCCGTTTGCACGGATACACGGGACATCAAACCCGGATCGATCTTCTTTGCTCTCAAAGGCGAAAATTTTAACGGAAATCTGTTTGCTGAAAAAGCAATTGAGATGGGTTGTGCCTATGCTGTAATTGACGAACAATTCCCCTTTGGAGATTTGAATGTAGAGAAAGACAATCTTAATCGTGAGTCGGAACAATTCCCCCTTGGGGATTTGAATGTAGAGAAAGACAATCTTAATCGTGAGTCGGAACAATTCCCCCTTGGAGAAGGGGGCAGGGGGATTGATGCGAAATTTTTTTTAGTTGACAATGTTCTCGCCGCTCTTCAACAACTCGCAAATCATCATCGCAAACAATTGAATATTCCAGTTATTGGAATCACTGGTTCTAATGGTAAAACAACTTCTAAAGAATTGATCAATGCAGTCCTCTCCAAAAAATACAAGGTGCTTGCAACGGTTGGAAATTTAAATAATCACATCGGTGTTCCGCTTACTCTTTTAAATATAAGGAAAGAACATGAAATTGCCATTATAGAAATGGGCGCCAATCATCAGGGCGAGATCGATATGCTTAGTAAAATAGCCGAACCCGATTTTGGTGTTATCACAAACATTGGTAAAGCTCACTTGGAAGGATTTGGCGGAATAGAAGGTGTTATAAAAGGTAAAAGTGAATTATATAAATTCATTCAGCAAAAAAAGGGAAAATTATTTGTTCATGGCGACGATGGTGTTCTTACTGATCTATCCGCAGGAATTGAAAGAGTAACCTACGGCACAAAAAAATTATATGATATTGTTGGTGCAGTTCTTGAAAACAATGGGGAATATATTTCTTTTCAATGGGGAACTCGCTATTCTGCCGCCAATATTAAAAAGTCGGAGATCGTTTCTACCCAACTGGTTGGTATTTATAATTATTATAATTTATTGTGCGCTGCATGTATCGGAAACTATTTTAAAGTTGATGATATATTCATTAATCAGGCACTGAAAGAATATACACCGTCAAATAATCGTTCTCAATTACAAAAGACAAAGAACAACACGTTGATATTGGATTATTATAATGCCAACCCATCCAGCATGAGTTTGGCGATTGAAAATTTCGCAACGTTGAATCAGTCAAATAAAATTGTGATACTTGGTGATATGCTTGAGTTAGGCTCCGAGAGCGAAAAAGAGCATGATGCCATTGTCGAACTTCTGAAACAAAAAAATATTTCAAATGCTTTTCTGGTTGGGTCACTTTTTGTAAAAGCCGGTGGAAAGGTGAATGCTAAAACATTTGCTTCCAGTGATGATTTGGTTCAGTTTTTAATACAACATCAAATAAAAGACGCTACCATTCTTATTAAAGGCTCGCGTGGAATTAAGTTAGAGAAAGTTGTTGCGGTGTTGTAACTAGGATGCAAGTCGGGATAATTCCCCCTTTGAAAAGTGGGCCAGAGGGATTGATCAGAATATAAGTTATTAAGCTGTAATGTCCTTTGTATGTTATTGCTAAGGTCTATTTCCCTTTATACCGTCATCCCTTGTCACGACACGGGATTTCAATTAGTAGTTGAAATTATTGTTATAACGAAATTATCCCATGCTTAAACTTTCCAAAACAAAATTAATACTATCAGGTTTAGTACTAATGCTCTCGGTTTATTTCTTAGAACGCTTCCGGCTGATCATTGGTTCTGAAAAAATCACAGGCACATTTGTTTTTTACATTGAAGAAATAGTGAAAGAAGAAAAAGTAAATTTTCCAATCATTGAATACAACATAAAAGATAGCACTTACCAGTTTCGTGCAAAAGAAAATACCACTTATGAAGAAGTCGAAACTGTTCCTGTATTACTCATAAATAAAAGTCCGAATTTACCTTTGTTGTATGATCTTAGCTCTTTCTGGCTTTTCCCTTTGTTTTATTTTTTTCTTCCGCTTTTAATTTGGGTATCCTTTACAATGAGTTATGTCGGTAAAAATGAAATTATTGAAATTGGATTTAAGTCTCCGTTTTTTAGGAAAACAAAAAAGCCCTAAGAAAAACTCTTAGGACTTTATATAATGGAAATTTTTTATTACGCTAACAACGCTCTCGAGATAACGATTTTCTGAACCTCTGTTGTTCCTTCATAAATCTGAGTGATCTTTGCATCACGCATCAGACGTTCTACGTGGTATTCTTTCACAAACCCATATCCTCCATGTATCTGAACAGCTTCAACTGTTGTTTGCATGGCTACTTTTGAAGCGAATACTTTTGCCATTGCACTTGCAGTATCAAAATTCATATGCTGATCTTTCATCCACGCTGCTTTAATACAAAGTAGACGTGAAGCTTCTATATCAGTAGCCATATCTGCTAATTTAAATTGAATGATCTGATGCTGATTGATCGTTTTTCCAAACGCTTTGCGCTCTTTTGAATAAGCCAATGCCAATTCGTATGCTCCAGAGGCAATTCCCAAAGCCTGAGCTGCAATTCCGATCCTTCCACCAGATAATACCTGCATCGCGAATTTAAAACCAAAACCATCTTCGCCAATTCTGTTTTCTTTTGGAACTTTTACATCCGTGAACATTAATGAATGTGTATCTGAACCTCTGATTCCTAATTTATTTTCTTTTGGTCCCACCACAAATCCAGGTGCTCCTTTTTCAATGATCAAGGCATTAATTCCTTTATGCCCTTTTGAAGTATCCGTTTGAGCGATCACCAAAAAAACAGATGCCGAATTACCATTCGTAATCCAGTTTTTTGTTCCGTTCACTAAATAATGATCTCCTTTGTCGATTGCTGTTGTCTTTTGAGACGTAGCATCAGAACCTGCTTCCGGCTCCGATAAACAGAATCCCCCAATGATCTCTCCTTTGGCTAGACGTATTAAGTATTTTTGTTTTTGTTCTTCTGTTCCGAATTTCTCTATTCCCCAGCATACCAAAGAGTTGTTTACACTCATCACAACGGAGCAGGAGGCATCAACTTTTGAAATTTCTTCCATCGCCAACACATAAGATACGCAATCCATTCCGCCACCACCGTATTTAGGGTCTACCATCATGCCCATAAAGCCTAAGTCACCCATTTGTTTTATTTCATCTGTCGGAAATTTTTGATGCTCATCGCGATCAATTACTCCTGGCTTTAATACATCGTTTGCAAAATCACGAGCAGCCTTCTGAATCATTAAGTGCTCTTCTGTTAAGTTAAATAACATTTTGAATAAATTTTATGTTAAAAATTGCTTTATTTTTGAGCCCAGACCGAAAAAAAAATCAGTATGTTCGGGAGGGAAAGCAAATATATATGTTAAATTTAAATTTTGCTAATTGTTTATGATTAATTTAGAAAGGGCGACTTATAACGTTATTGGCTTAATGTCGGGAACCTCACTTGATGGGCTGGACATGGCATTTTGTCGGTTTACTTTCGATAATGATCAATGGGATTTTGAAATTAAAGTGGCTCAGACAATCGCCTATTCCGAGCAATGGAAAAAAACATTTCTAAGCCTTGAATCTTGCAACGCATTATTCTTTGAGCAAACAAATGTTGACTATGGACATTATCTTGGCTGTATGGTTTCGGATTTCATAATAAAAAATGATATTAAGGCCGATTTTATTGCATCACATGGTCATACGATCTTTCACCAACCAGGAAAAAAGCTCAGCGTTCAGATTGGTTCGGGGAGTGCCGTTTCTGCAAAATGTAACTTGCCTGTTGTTTGTGATTTCCGCACAACAGATGTTGCTTTAGGCGGACAAGGCGCTCCATTAGTGCCCATTGGTGATAAATTATTATTTTCTGATTATGATTTTTGTCTGAATTTAGGTGGTTTTGCAAATGTATCGTATCATTTTAACGGGCAGCGCATTGCCTATGATATTTGTCCTGTTAACATTGTTATGAATGCGATCGCGGAAAAAACTGGTAAGCCGTTTGATGATGGTGGAAATATGGCTCGGGAAGGTTTGCTGAGCGGCTATTTGCTTAATGAATTAAATCAGATCGGATTTTATAAAATGATTCCGGATAGCCCGAAGTCTTTAGGGAAAGAATGGGTTTTAAAAAATATTAGTCCTTTATTAGAACTTTATGAGCTTGCAGATAATGATATGCTGCGCACGTTCTGTGAGCACATCGCTTTTCAGATTGCTAAGTCCTTAAAAAATAAGCCGAAAGGGAAAATCCTCGTAACCGGTGGAGGTGTATACAATTCTTTTCTGATGGAATGTATTCAAAAGCAGACAGAGCATCAATTGATCATTCCTGATAACAATACTGTTGAATATAAGGAAGCGTTGATCTTTGCTTTTTTAGGAGTACTCAGAATGAGGAATGAAGTGAATTGCCTGAAGAGCGTTACCGGAGCGATGCGTGATAGTTGCGGAGGTGCTGTTTATTTATAGAAAAAAACAGCTTCCCTTTTAAAGGAAGCTGTTGAGTAAAATATTTTTAGAAATCATCATCATAGAATTCATCCGCATCGTCATCGTCATCATCGAAATTGCTATCTAATTTCACATCATCTTCCATTGTAAATTCATCCTCTTCATCATCAAGGCTGCTTTTCCAGTTCTTTTTGTCCTTTTCCTTTAATGGAGTCAACTTAGACGGCTTTCTTAATTCTCCTGAGTCCTTTCCTTTTTCGGAAGTTTTTTTAACGGCACTCTTTTTTGTATTGCTTGGCTTTTTCATTTCGAATGAAATTTTTTTTGCAAAATGTTTTTGTTTTATTTTAATATATTACTCGCGATACAAATTTCTGAAAAAATATTTTTCAAACAAAAAATAAATGAAAAAAAACAGATATTTTTTTATCTCTTATTTTTGGTCTTTTGTATTTGAATATAAATTTAAAACATAAAAATATAAATACATAATTTTTTTTACTTCTTTTTTTTTCGGGTTTTGCTTTATTTAATTTGCTTCTGAATAAAAAAATGATACGAATATTCATCCCGATTTGAACCCACACAATAAACAAATTATAATTGCGTTATTCTACCGAAAACAATTTTACATCCCCGTAAATAATTTTCAAAACGGTTAAGTACGTCCATATTTTCTGGACAGATCCCCTGCTTAAATGGTTTTAAAGCATAATCAAAATAAAAAACGGTTATGGAATTTTTAATGCCCAGGCATCTTAGTATCAGAAATAAAATAGTAACCCTTTAACTTAATCGCCATGAATCCATCCATCAACTCCGGGGAAAACTTAAACGAATTAGTTTTCGAAAATAGAAACAAAGCATATGGCGCATATGCCATGAGAAGGTCGTACAGTGATAATGTTACAATTTCGTTACTGCTTACGACAACTTTTTTTGCTTTACTCGCTTTGTTAGCGATTTTTTTGACAAACAGAGATGTGAAGATTCCGGTTTTCACAGGGAATGATCCTCCTGCTATTCCTTTTGGCAGAGTTATCGAGATCCCTAAGTTGGATAAACCGATAGTTGTCCCGAAAAAGAAAGTGGAGGCGACACCTAAATCTATTTCAGGGCAAAAAGTAGCTTCAGATAATCCGAATGATAAAAATGATCAGACAAATGATCAGCAAATTATTAGTAAAAATCCGAATCCGAATGGGAATGACAGCACAGCAAAAGATGATCCGGAGATAAAGCTGCCGACTCCACCGGCGAACATAACTCCGCCTCCTGTAGAGAAATTTGCAGATAAAATGCCTAAATTGGATAACATGGCACAATTTATTGCCGATCATTTAGTTTATCCAAGAGCTGCGGTTGAGAACGGTACTTCCGGAACCGTCTTTGTCACCTTTGTTGTTGAAATGGATGGAAGTATTACAGACATAAAATTATTGAAAGGGATTGGTGATGGTTGCGAGCAAGAAGCCATGCGTGTTGTGGGAATTATGCCCCTCTGGGAACCTGGGATGAACAAAAATAAACCAGCCAGGGTGCAATGTAATCTCCCCATAAAATTCAGGATTAAATAAACAATCCAGTGTTTATAAGTTGAGCGCTTGCATAAACTGTAGCCTTTGCTTATAAAGTAATTTAGCAATCGCGGGTATTTTACTCACGATTGCTTTTGTATAGTTATATAATCTAAACTAATTCACATGTTAAATTCGGTCTTTATTCAAATTGTTAGTGGTGCAGCAACAGTTGCAAATCAAGTTGCAGACACAGCTGCAAATGTTGCAGTTCAAGCGGCGGCTGTTCCCGCTACTTCAACAATTGTAATTCCTAAACAGGATTCTCTTTCACTGCTTGATCTGATCATGAAAGGTGGGATCATTATGATTCCAATGGGACTGCTCTCCGTGTTAACCATTTACTTTTTCTTTGAACGTTTTATGACGATCAGTAAAGCATCTAAACTGGACAAGAATTTTATGAATAGCATTAAAGATTTTATTCATAACGGAAATATTGATGCTGCAAAATCACTTTGCAGAAATACGGTAAGTCCAGCTGCCCGCATGATTGAAAAAGGAGTGAGCCGCATCGGTAAACCAATCAAAGAAATTGAAGAGTCGATGGAAAGTGTTGGTAAACTGGAGTTAAACAGACTTGAAAAAAACCTGAGTGTCTTAAGTTTGATTGGTAGAATTGCTCCCATCTTTGGTTTTATTGGTACAATTGCTGGAGTTATTAAAATTTTCTATGATATTTCATTAACGGACAATATCAGTATCGGTGTTATTTCAACCGGTCTATATCAAAAGATGATCACGAGTGCTTCCGGTTTGGTTGTTGGGTTGTTGGCATTTATTGGTTACTATATTTTAAATGCAATGCTGGATAAAACCGTAAATAAAATGGAAACTGCATCTGTAGAATTTATTGATCTATTACAAGAGCCAACGAAATAAAAATGAAAATAAAAAGAAGACATAAAGAGGCTGCCGAAGTTAGCACGGAATCATTAAATGATATCATGTTCTTTCTTTTGTTGTTCTTCCTCATCATATCTACACTCGCAAATCCGAGTGTACTGAAGTTGACTCTGCCAAGCTCAAAGCCTGCAGAGCAAATGCAAAAGCAGCAAATCACCATTGAAGTGGATGCGGATCATCAATACGTGATAAATAAAACGCCCATTTCTTTTACCCAGTTAGAGGATGCTTTGAAATTTGAAATATCGAAAGTGGAAACGCCTACTGTCGTATTAAAACTTGATAATACACTACCAATACAGGATCTGGCGGATGTAATGCAGATAGGATATTCATTGGGAGTGAAAATGGTATTAGCAACCAAGCCTACAAATAAATAAAAATGGAAGCGGTAGAAAACAAAAATAAATATTTTGCTCTGGCATTTACCATCGGTTTTCATGCCCTGTTGTTCTTGCTATTTATTTTAATTGTATTCATCACACCCATTCCTCCTTTTGAAATTAAACCTGTTCCGGAAATTGAAATTGGTTTAGGCATGGAAGGTACCGGGAACAGCGAGAGTGGCGGTTCCGGTGAAAATGATCCCGAAATGGCTGCAAGTACAGAGGTTGCCGCTGCAACTTCGCCAAGTGATGCTGCTAATGTTGTTACTGATGATACGGAAACGGATGTGACTGTCAAAACAAATCCTAATTCTACTTCTGAAACAAAAGTTGATGTTCTTAGCCCCGAAGAAAAAAAGGAACGTGAAGAACTAGAAAAGGCCTTGGCGCGAATTAAAGCTATGAAGGAAAAAAAGGGTAAAGGAGATGGTGGGAAAAATACAGGTGGAACGGGGACAGGTAATAATGTGGGCATTGGTGCCGGACCTGGTACTGGTTTTGGTGATGGTCCAACTGTTGGTCCCGGGGGCAGCGGCTGGGATTTAAAAGGCCGTTCGTTGGTTAAAAAGCCTGAACGTATGACGGACTCCGAAGAAGAAGGGAAAGTGGTTGTTGAAATTATAGTAGATGAAAAAGGGAATGTAATTAAAGCTACTCCCGGACAACGTGGATCAACTACTCAAAGTTCGAAGCTGTATGCAAAAGCGCGTGGTGCCGCTAAAGAAGTGAAATTTAGTCCGAGCCCCGATGGTACTAAAGAACAACGGGGTACCTATACTTTTGTCTTTACTTTAGAATAAAATTCAATTGTAATTTGTTACGTTACTTTGTTTAAACACATCACTACAAGGAACGAAGCGATCTCTATTCATTGGGGGCCAATACCCTAATCGTGAGAGATTACTTCGTTCCTCTTGATGATGGACCTAAGTTACGTTGAGCTTAATCTTACAACACAGGTGTATAATATGAATTACCAACAAACGGTCGATTATTTATTCAGTCAGCTTCCCATGTTTCAACGTGTTGGTGCTTCTGCTTATAAAGCAGATTTGGACAATACGATTGCTATTTGCAAATTACTTGGTAATCCCGAACATAAATTCAAATCTATTCATGTTGCTGGTACTAATGGGAAAGGCTCTACTTCTCATATGCTTGCTTCTGTTTTTCAGTCTGCCGGATTAAAGGTCGGACTCTATACTTCGCCGCATCTTAAGGATTTCAGAGAACGAATAAAAATTAATGGGACATTAATTCCTGAGGAGTTTGTAGTTGATTTTATTGCGAATTATAAAACGGATTTTGAAAAAATTCAGCCCTCCTTTTTTGAAATGACTGTTGGTCTTGCATTCGATTATTTTGCAAAGGAAAATGTTGATATTGCTGTAATAGAGGTAGGGCTTGGCGGACGCCTAGATTCAACGAATGTCATTCAGCCCGAAGTTTCTGTGATTACAAATATCAGTTTTGATCATATGGCTTTATTAGGAAATACGATTGGAAAAATTGCTTTGGAAAAAGCAGGTATCATTAAAAGTGAAGTGCCTGTTGTTATTGGTGAAACGCAAGCAGATTCAAAAACTGTATTTATCAATGCGGCAATTGATAAAAACACTTCGCTTGTCTTTGCTGATCAAAAGTATAAAGTAAAAAATGTCAGACAGGTTATTGCTGAAAACAATTTGCTGAAAATGGACATTGAAAAAGAAGGCATTTTGATTTATAAGGATCTTGAAAGTGAATTATTAGGCTTGTATCAGCAAAAAAATGTTGCTACGGTTTTGTCTGTAATTGAAATATTAAATCAAAAAGGGTTTCAACTTTCAGAAGATATCATTCGCGAAGGAATAAAAAATGTGATTTCGCAAACCGGATTATTAGGTCGTTGGCAAATTTTATCCCGCCAGCCTTTCGTAATTGCTGATACCGGACACAATGAATCAGGGATACAAGAAGTATTAGCCCAGATAAAGTTAACGCATTATGATCATCTTCATTTTGTGTTGGGAGTAGTAAGTGATAAAGACATTACTAAAATTCTGAGTTTGCTTCCCGTTAATGCAAGCTATTATTTCTGCAAAGCAGCCATACCGCGTGCTTTACCAGAAAAAGACTTGCTGCTGCAGGCTAAAGCGTTTGGTCTAATGGGAGCAGCGTATCCATCTGTAAAGGATGCTTTAGCAGCGGCAAAAAAACAGGCTTCGGAAAATGATCTTGTATTTGTTGGCGGTAGTACATTTACGGTTGCAGAAGTTGTGTAAGATAGGGTGTCTAGTCCTGAAAAAAGTTGACACGGATGTGGTGATTTGTCTTTGTAATAGGATTGTCTACTAAACCCAAACAATGAACTAACTCCCTTAATGCCTATGATTGGGGCTTTTGATTCTCGGCTTGTTTGGGCAAATACTTTTTCGAATATCCATTTTTAATAGCTCATCTGTAGATATCGATGGCAACATTTAATGCAGTGTTCCATAATTTAAGTTGTTTTGTGTGACAACTTATTTCAGGACGAGGGAGACTATAACAAAAAAGCCCTTCCGAAATTTCGGAAGGGCTTTTTTGTTATTAGTTCTATAAGAATTATCTGCCTAATCCCACAGGGCTACCAACACGTGTCATTGCGCAACGGAAACCAATCCATGCTGTTGACTGACGTTGATCCAAATATCTTCTTGTTCCCGGTACCATCCAATATGCACGGTCTTTAAAAGAACCGCCTTTATAAACACGAGCTTTATCATTGATCATAGAAGTATTTGCATACTCATACATTCCGCTTGATTCAGGTTTTCCTGAAGACGGATCAAATGGTTCGCTCCAACTAGCTCCGATTAAACCTACGGCTTGAGACTGAACGTCACCATCTAAATAGTTGATGTTATCAGCATATTTGTAATTTCTTCTTTCATCCAAGTTGTCGTCAGGGAAAGCAGTACTAACATCTCTCCAGCGAACCATACCAGGAAGTGAAATGATATTACTGTCAGCATCATACTTGATTGTATCGCTAATCATGATACCATCAATATCGCGTTCTTGTGTTTTAAAAACATTACCACGGAAAGGACGGAAATCAGCTTTATCTTCGGAAGAAAGTGGACGGTAAATATCCATAACCCACTCCGAAACGTTACCAGCCATATTATACAAACCGTAATCGTTTGGCCAATAAGAGAAAACAGGAGTTGTAATATCACCAGCATCATTCAATTGCCCAGCATTACCCATCATGTCACCATTACTACGTTGGTAGTTCGCTAACATTTGACCTAAGTATTTTGAATCAGGGTTACGAGTACCATGTCCATTCCAAGGATATAATCTTCTGTCGGTGATACGCTCACCAATTGTATTACCAATTAAGCCATAAGCAGCAAATTCCCATTCAGCCTCTGTTGGGAGTCTGTAACGCGGTAAAAATATACCATCTTCCATTCTCACTAAACGCTCACCACCGTTCGGATCCATACTTGGGATTGGTGTTTTTACTGGTCCTGTCCATTTCCCGGCTAAATACTGATCCGTGTTAAAATAATCGTTTTCAGTAGGCGTTGGAGCGTAATCAAGAATTCCTTCACGCACTAAAATAAATTCATTCACGCGGTCTGTTCTCCAAGCACAAAAGTCAGAGGCCTGAAGCCAGTTAACACCAACTACCGGGTAATCTCTGTAAGAAGGGTGACGTAAGTAATATTCAACATATGGTTCGTTGTATGCTAAACGATCGCGCCATACCAAACTGTCAGGAGTTGCTTTTTTTAAGATATCAGGAAAGTTAGCCGCAAAGACACGTCCTGTCCAATGCAAGTATTCAAGATAATCCAAGTTACGAACTTCTGTTTGATCCATATAAAATGAAGAAACAGTCACTCTTCGTGGAATATTATTCCATTCGTATGTAACATCTTGTTCGGCTCTTCCCATTGTGAACGTTCCACCTTCAACCAAAATTAGCCCTGGACCGGTTTCTTGTTCTTCATAAGGTCCAACTTCAAATCCTCCGTTTCTAGGCTCATTGTATTCCCAAGCAGTAACAGGAGATCTCTCCTTGCTACAAGATGCAAGGGCAACAAGGGCTGCTAGTGCGATAAACTTGCTTGATACTTTTCTCATTTCGTTTGTTTTAGTTTGTAAATAAGCGTATTCCTAATTAACTATAAATTAAATATTAAATTGTGTCTATGAATATTTTTTAGAACGAAGGACAACTAACCGTTCTGAATTTTTTCTTCTTGGGCTTACATTCAAATTGTAATGAAAAAGAAATTTCATGAGAACCTGCTGTTGCATTCGTAAGTTTCGAAACAGTTACATCATAGCTGTATCCAACTTTAAAAAAATGCTGTTGGAATCCGATAAGTGCAATAAATGAATCCTGGTTACGATACCAAAGTCCACCAACAATTGCACCTCTCACAACATAAACACCTAAATTCAACTGCTGAAAATCCTGTTGTTTTTGGTATAAGATGTTTGGAGAAATATACGTTTCGTTTCCTTTATCACCTACAGGAAGAACCGCTCCTGCGTGCCCTGTAATTTTTAAAGGTAATTTACTTGGTCCGATAAGTCCCTCATCGGGTTGTGTTAAATGGTGGAAAGCTGCACCGAAGAAATAACGTTTACTATATCCTAAGATTCCAGCAGATAAATCGACATTTGCCTTTTTTGAAACTCCGGGTACTTCATTTGTATTGTAAACAAATCCTCTCCGTTCATCAATCATATCACCAAAAGTGAGTTTACTCCAATCGATACTTTTCTGAAAATAAGTACCCTGAAAACCAAATTTCATCGAGAACTCACGACTAATGTTCAATTGGTAAGAGTACATCGCAGAAATATTCGTAGTTGTTAATGTCCCTTGTCCCGCCTTATCATTCGTAACTAAAAGTCCGAATCCACCCGCAATTTTATCGACATGCTGATCATATGATGCAGAGTACGTTACATATGTTCCGGAAATATTCGGCCATTGATTCCGGTAATTTAAATTAATTCTCGGGCATCGAGCTGTTCCAGCGAATGCCGGATTGAGGTACAAAGGATTGGCGTAGAATTGAGTAAATTCAGGGTCTTGAGCAAATAGTTTTTCGCTGAATCCAAATGAAAATACAACTAATAAAATTAAAACGAAGCGTTTTAACATAATAACTCTGTTTTTAATGGGATACAAGTATACATAAATATTTCCTTAAATGTTTCATTTTAGAGGCATTATTTTTATTTTAAAGGCAATATACAGCCAAAAAATGCGTTCTTCAAAAGCTTTTATAAAGATATTTCATACACAAATCTATATAAAAAATGATTACAATCAATAATAAATGCCCATTTTTAACTAAATTTGAAATCTAATTATTGAATTATATGCGTGTTCTAATTTTATTCTTTCTTATAGTTGTTTTGGGAGTTCCTGTTTTAGGTCAGTCAAAATATGCTCCAAAACAGTCGTCACAATTTACGATCGCTTGGCAAACATTAGGTTCTGTTAAGCCTTCAGAAAATATCACCCAGAAATTTTTGAATTTTTCAGGTGCTCAATTTGTGTTTGAGGATGCTTTTTTACCTCGTTTTTCTCAGAAGGTAGCTTTATCAGGAAATAATATAGGCTTCACTGTTTCGTTACTTAATCAGGTATTTGAGCCCTTAACCGAAGAAGAGTCTTCTATAATAAAGGATCCTTCTTTGATTTTATCAGATATAAAGGTGGATGTTTCCATTTCTACTTCGAAAAAGCAGAATTATGGTGTTTATTCTTTCATTCCAATTCGAAAAAATTTGGGTTCTGGTAAGTTTGAGAAACTGATCGCCTTTGACGTTTCAGTTTTATATGATGGGTCATCTGTGAAAGCCGCTTCACGAGCCCCGCGTATATATGCTTCAAATTCGGTACTGCAGACAGGTAATTGGTATAAAGTGGGTCTTTCAAAAGACGGGATCTATAAGTTGTCCTATTCCTTTTTTCAAAATTTGGGAATTGATGTTTCTACCCTTAATCCTCAGAATATCAGAATTTATGGGAATGGTGGAGGGATGCTACCCGAATTAAATTCGATTGCGCGCAAGGATGATCTGGTTGAAAATGCCATTTTTGTGCAAGGTGAAACGGATGGTGTTTTTGATGTATCGGACTATGTTTTGTTTTATGGTAAGGGTCCTCAAACCTGGTCTTATAACCCATCGAGCTGTCCCAAGTTTTCGCATAAACTGAATCTGTATTCCGATTCGGCTTATTATTTTATTACGATTGATCTGGGGGCAGGTAAACGTATTCAGAATCAAGCATCTTCAATGGCTACCGTTACTAATAATGTTACCTCATTTGATGATTATGGATTTCATGAAAACAACTATGTGAATTTCATTAAATCTGGACGGCAATGGTTTGGTGAACTGTTTGATAATATTTCTTCCTATAATTTTGCATTCAGTTTCCCAAATATTGACGGAGCTGCTCCTACAAGTGTTAAAGCGAGTATCGCTTCCCGCGATCTAACTTCTTCAGCAAATTATTCGGTGGCAAGTCAAACAGGCAGTACCAATATTATAATTGGGTCGACTCCTGGTGATTATTACAGCGATTATGCAATTATTGGTTCAAGCTGTTATTCGTTTAATCCTACTAGCCCTTCTGTTGTTGTTAATGTTACAAAGTTGAGTTCAGATGCATTGGCTTGGTTAGATTATATTGAAGTCAATGCGAGACGGCAACTCACAATGTCCGGAGATCAGATGCTCTTCCGCGATGCCCAAGCTGTAGGTGCTGGAAATGTCTCTAAATATTCTCTTGTCAGTCCTACTTCTGTTCAGATCTGGGATGTTACAGAACCAACAAACGTTTTTCTTCAAACATTAAATGTATCCGGATCAACATATGACTTTACACTTCCTTCGGATACCCTGAAAGAATTTGTTGCACATAATGGAAACAGTTATCTGACTCCGGGTATATCCGGAACAGTCGCCAATCAGGATTTGCATGCTTTGGCGGATAAGGATTTTATTATTGTTGCACATCCTGATTTTTACTCCGATGCACTTCAGTTGGCTGCGCATCACGAAAGTGTTGATACGCTTTCAACAATTGTAGTTACTCCTCAGCAAATTTATAATGAGTTTTCTTCAGGAGCACAGGACATCTCTGCGATTCGAGATTTTGTAAAAATGTTTTATGATAAAGCGGCAGTGGCCGGAGAGTTACCTCAATACTTATTGATGTACGGTGATGGTTCCTATAATAATAAAAAACAATCGGGTAGCAATACAAACTATATTCCTACTTATCAATCGTTTAATTCTACAGTTTTAACAAACTCGTATGTTTCGGATGATTTTTATGGTTTGTTAGATGATTCGGAAGGGCTTTGGACGGCTAGTGATGCTGTAGATATTGGGATCGGACGTTTTCCTGTAAGAAACAGAATGGAGTCTGCAACGGTTCTTAATAAAGTTTTGGATTATACTAAAACAGGTTTTTCTCCTTCTACAACCAATAATGGTTGCTCTAATCTATCTTCCAAATCTCCTTTCGGAGATTGGCGAAATGTTGTTTGTTTTATTGCAGACGATGAAGATGGCGGATTACATCAGATGGATGCTAATAAATTGGCAACGATGGTTGATACTGCTGCCAGCGACTTTAATGTCGATAAAATATATATGGATGCGTATAAGCAGGAAGCAACTCCCGGTGGTAATCGTTTTCCCACAGCTACAGCTGCAATTGACAATCGTATTGAAAAAGGTTGTTTGATTATGAATTATACGGGTCACGGAGGTGAAGTGGGCTTGGCGCATGAGCGGGTAATTGAAGTTTCGACAATTAATAACTGGAAAAATTATAATAATCTTCCTCTGTTTATTACTGCTACGTGTGAGTTTAGTCGTTACGATGACCCGGAAAGAGTTTCCGCAGGTGAGTATGTGATCCTGAATCCTGCTGGTGGAGGAATAGCCTTATTGACAACAGTCCGATTGGTTTTTGCTTCCGGAAACTTTATTGTGAACCGCGATTTTTATGAAAAAGCATTCGTTCCGGTTAATGGTAAAATGCCACGCTTAGGTGATTTGTATCAACATATAAAAACCGAGCCGGGCGGCAATTCCGTAAACAGTCGAAATTTTGCTTTGCTTGGCGACCCTGCATTAACACTCGCATATCCTAAATACGAAGTTTCTACGGATACAGTAAATTCTATTCCAGTTTCAATAAGCAGTTCGGATACATTGAAAGCCCTTTCATTAGTTACAATCAGCGGATTCGTAAGAAATAGCGGAGGTGCAATTCTTAATGCATACAATGGTGTGATCTACCCTACAGTATTTGATAAATCACAAAACATTACTACTCTTTCAAATGACGGTGCATCCAGTCCTCCATATACTTTTGGAATTCAAAAAAATATTTTGTACAAAGGAAAAGCCAGCGTAACAAATGGTGCGTTTAAATTTTCTTTTGTTGTTCCTAAAGATATTGCGTATCAATTTGGTATCGGGCGAATTAGTTATTATGCTGAAAATGGTACTGAAGATGCAAACGGTTTTTACGAAAAAGTAATCATTGGTGGCTCGAATGATTCTGCCTTGGCTGATAATGCAGGTCCTTCCGTTGATTTGTTTTTAAATGACACGAAATTTGTTTTTGGTGGTTTAACGGATGAGACACCTGATTTGTTTGCAATTTTAAAAGATGAAAATGGGGTAAACACTGTTGGAAATGGTATTGGTCATGATATCACTGCTGTGTTGGATGCGAATACCGAAAATTCAGTTGTGCTGAACGATTATTATCAGGCTGATCTGAATAGTTACAAAAGCGGTACGATTCGCTATCCTTTTTCTGAATTAAGCGAAGGGAAACACACCTTGAGTTTAAAAGTATGGGATGTGTATAATAACTCAAGTCAGTCGTATACGGAGTTTATTGTTGCACGGTCAGCGGAATTAGCATTGAGTCATGTGTTGAACTATCCGAATCCGTTTACAACAAGAACACAGTTTTATTTTGAACAAAATCAATGTTGTCAGGTTTTAGATGTGCAGGTTCAAATTTTTACTGTTTCAGGGAAGTTGGTGAAAAATATTGATCAGTTTGTGACAACCGAAGGATTTCGATCTGATCCTATAGAATGGGATGGGCGAGATGATTTCGGAGATAAAATCGGCAAAGGAGTTTATATTTATAGAATAAAAGTGAAAACAAGTGAAGGCGCTACAGCAGAAAAATATGAAAAACTTGTTATTTTAAATTAATTAGTACATTAGCAATCCTTAAAAACGAAAAATAGAATGATGGATATTAGAGCAAACGGCAAGAACAGTATTTTATTTGCTATCGCTTTTATTGTTGGAACAGGCATTAAAGCACAATCGAGTTCCAGTCAAAGAGCGGAAGAACTTCAGTTGAATACAATTACAACTGCTGTTCCGTTTTTGTTGATCACTCCTGATTCAAGAGCCGGTGGAATGGGAGATGTTGGATGCGCATCATTAAATGATGTGAACGCAATTCATTGGAATGCTGCCAAACTTGCTTTCGCTAATAAAAAGATGGGCTTCGGTGTTTCTTATACTCCGTGGTTGAGAGCCTTGGTTCCGGATATTAATTTAGCATACATTACCGGTTTTTATAAGTTAAAAAAGCGTGGAACGATAGGCGCTTCTCTTCGTTATTTTTCATTAGGTGATATTACATTTACAGATGCGAACGGACAAACAACCGGGCAATTTCGTCCGAACGAATTCTCAATTGATATTGCTTATGCTACAAAGTTGTCAAAGACTTTTTCAGTAGGTGGTGCTGTGCGTTACATTAATTCTAATTTAACAGGAAATGCGCTTGTTGAAAGTGCTCAAACGAAGCCAGGACGTGCTGTAGGTGTTGATCTTTCTGTATTGTATAAGAAAGACAAAGTAAAGTTAGCGGATAAAAAAGCGATTGTTGCTTTCGGACTTAATATTTCTAATATCGGAAATAAAATGTCATATTCTGACAGAGGAGATAAAAATAGTGATGACTTTATTCCGATCAATTTACGCATAGGCGGATCGTTAAATGTGGATCTGGATGATTATAATTCCATTTCTATTTTGGCGGATATCAATAAATTAATGGTGCCAACTCCACCTACGTTTAAGTATAAAGTGGATACCAATGGTGTAACAACGGGAGAGGTTGCAACAGATGCTGATGGGAATCCGATTATTGCTTCAGGTAAGGATCCAAACAGAGGTGTTGCCGAAGGAATGTTTGGCTCATTCAGTGATGCACCTGGTGGTGGAAAAGAAGAGTTAAGAGAGATCAACTATTCCGTTGGATTAGAATATTGGTACAACCATTTGTTTGCGATTCGTGCTGGATATTTTTATGAGCATCCTACCAAAGGTAACCGTCAGTTTTTTACGATTGGTGCCGGTGTAAGGTATAATGTTTTTGGTTTGGATTTCGCGTATTTGATTCCGACCCAACAACGTAATCCTTTAGAAAATACTTTGCGATTCACCCTTACATTTGACTTTGACGCATTTAAAGATCAGAATAAAGAAGAATCAAAAACAGAATAATATAAATGAACTAATTGCAGATGCCCATATTCACCTAAAAGAATATGGGTATTTTTTTAATAATTAAGTACTATGAAAATACGTGTAGGTTTCGGATTTGATGTTCATCAATTAAAAGATGGAAATGATTTATGGCTAGGTGGAATTAAACTTGCTCATACAAAAGGTGCTGTTGGCCATTCGGATGCAGATGTCTTAATTCACGCCATTTGTGATGCACTCTTGGGTGCTGCCGGAATGCGTGATATTGGATTTCATTTTCCGGATACCGCTTCGGAATTTAAAGGGATCGATAGTAAAATATTATTGGATCGAGTAAGTCAATTGCTAAAAAAAGAAGGTTATTCAATCGGAAATATTGATTGTACCTTAGTATTGGAACAACCCAAAATCAATCCGCATATTGATGAAATGAAAAAAACATTGTCTACTATTTTAAACGTGGAGGTGAATGATATCGGAATAAAAGCGACTACAAACGAAAAGATGGGTTATGTAGGACGTGAGGATGGTGTTTGTGCGTATGCCGTTGCACTTATTCAGAAACAATAAAAATTTTTAAAACGAAAGAGTATATTCTAATCCTACAATGTATAAATTTTGAGGAGAGGATACATTCCATTCTCGCTGTATCAGATAATAGACTCCAAACGTGTGCATGTCATTTCTCTTGTAATCCAGTCCGGCAATAAATCTTGCTCTGTGCCACAGTTTATTAACCTCAACTGATCGTGGATTATAGATCTGGTATCTAATTTCTACTGCCACATAAGGAGTAATTGGTTTGTCTAGATCATATTTTACCGTCAATTTACTTCGGGTATACCATTCAGGAATACTTCCCAATTCACTTGAATAAACATTCCTGTATTCTGTTTGTAGGCGTTGACGAAAGGAGAGCACAAATTTCTCCATCTTTTTCTTTAAAAGTATATCCAGTGTTATCCTGTGGCGAAAACTAATGGATTCATCAAGTTGAAATTTTTGAATGCAACGATAGGAGAGTGAAACTTTTATTAAATCAATGGGTTTGTAAAATAATCCCAGGTCAGTATAGAATAGATTGTTTCTGGAAAAGTTTTCTTTCAAGCGATATTCTTCCGTCAGAAAAACTCCGAATTTTTGTGTCAGCTTTTTTTCGACATTAAATGTACACCAGAGTCCCGCGTCATTTATCGTTTGAGCGAATGTGTGGGATGAAATACCTGTTGTAAGAATAATTAAAAAAGCAATCTTTTTCATTTTAATATAAATGGAAATAGAATAAAATAATTTATTTCGCCTCGTAGTAATACACTCTGATGAGGGCTGTGTCTTTAAGGAAATCAATTTTCCCGATGGAGATCCGGTTTATTTTAAGACCCATTCTATTTTCAAGATCAGCCATCAACTCGTTTCTGAATTCGGGTTTTATCATTTCAATATTTTCATATTGAACGTTTTTAGAAACTTCTTTTTTCATGAAAATGCTAGTCTCCAGGGCAAACGTAAAGATGATGATAATCAAATTGATGAAAGAGATCTCCATCCAGTTCCCCTTACTTAATGCAGTGATCAATCCCATTGCAATTACTAAGAAAAGGTAGGTCATGTCTTTTGTGGAGATGCCTTCTGTTCGGTATCTCAGCATAGAAAAAACCGCAAAGAGACCAAATGCAGCACCCATACTCATATCCGATTTATTTAAGATAAATGTGATTAGGAAAATGATGAGGTTGAATATAAAAAGGGTAAAAAAGTTCTCCCTGTTTTTATAAGCCGGAAAATAAATAAATCGGATAAGAATAAATACCGAAGCAAGGTTTATTGCTAAGCGGATGAAAAATTTAGGACCTAGTTTTTCGAATAGCGTAAAGCCTGTAGAAATTGTTTCTTCAGTTAATTCTTGCAGAAGTACCATACAATGTTTTTTTTATTAAGGTTAGTTTTGGTTTAAAGTTGTTGTGTTTTACTTTTTCATACAAGCTTATAATTCCATAACAATACTTGCTGATGGAGCCTTCGCGAATATGGTTCTTTTTCATTAATTTGATGAATGTTGATGTAATTGCTTTGTCCTGTTTCACTTCTGCAATTACTAAATTGTGAATAGTTTTAATTTGTTCGTTATTTTTAAAAGTTAGATTCAAATCAATGGTTACGCGTTCAGGGGAAAGTTTGTTTACAAAGGTTATTCTTGAATAATTTACCCAGATCTTAGCCTCTAAGTTGCTCGATTTTAAAGGTGTTTTATCATTCAGTAATTCCTCAGCATTTTCTTTTATACTCCCATCGATCTCCTTTTGTTTGACTCTGTCTTTTATGGTTCTTCCTTTATTGTTTTTGAATTTCACCTCAAAAAAATGCAATTCAGATTCAACATATTTTCTGAATCTGATTTTAAAACGACTTGCTTTTCCTCTGTGATGACAGTGGTATAAGTCGAAATTTTTTGTGTCGAAATATAGCGATTCATATCTACTTAACCTGTTTCCGTTTACTTCCAGAATGCTGTAATCTTCTTTTAATTGATCTAATAGCTCATGCAGTTGGTCGTACTTAAAAATAAATTTCGTGTCCGTTCTGTCCATTAGTTTCACTCTGTCCATTTCCTTAAGGGCGATGGGAGTAAACTCTTTTAATATGGTACTTAATTCCGTCACAATTAATATTCGTAATTATATTTTTTAACAGAGATCACTGCTCCATTTACATCGCTTGTTTTTTTCTCGGTTTTCAAACCGTTTTTGTCGTAAGCATAAATTGATTTTTTGATCATTTTACCTTTTTCATCAGTCGTAATTTCATAAGATCTATAGCCTTTGAGATTATATCCGAATTGTGTTTTTTCAATTACTTTACCCTTTTCGTCGTAAACTGTTTCACTTATTTTGTCTTTATTTATGTTGTATTCTGTTACCGTTTTCTTTTGCACATTCCCCTTTTCATCAAAGATGATATCTTCGGTGTTGTCATTGTTCTTATTGTATTTGTGACTTTCTTTCTTTTTGAAACTGCCATCTTTGTTATATTCGAATTCTTCCAGAATATTGCCGGATTTATCAAATTTTTGATACGAATCTGTACGTGTTTTTTCTTTGCCGTCAATTGATTCAGTAACAATGTTAGTGATGGATTTGATCTTGAATTTTTTCACTTCTTTTTTGCTTTGCGAAAATGAATTCACAGTTAAAAGAGCTAAAAATAGAATAAAGACCGTTGTCGGATATTTCATAATAATAGATGTCAGGTTGAATATTATTTGAATATTTCCAGTGTACCGAAATCAACAGTTTGTTTTTTATCGGTTATCTCTCCTGATTTGAAAACAGTAGTTTCTGGTGCATTTATATTACCTGCAAGATATGCTGCTTTGTCTTTTGAATAAACAAAAACCTTATAATTCCCAGTACGTAAATATTTAAATTCAAATACGCCATCAGGTCCGGTAGAGGTTTTGTCGCCATAGGTTGCATCATTACCATAAACAATAAATACATCCACATCACCGCCGAAATAAGTTGAATTCACGACCGTAAATGTTGCATTATAATTTGTTACATGTACTTTTCCTGTAATGGTTGAATCGCCACCCTGACCTTCCGGTTTTTCACAAGAAATAAGCATTGTACTTAGCGAGAGAATTAGAATAGAAACTATTTTTTTCATTGTAATTTAAATTGTTAAAATTAGGTTACTTTAAAGTTAAATAATTTAATTGGTTATTTATTTAAAATTAAATTATTTTCTTAATTAATTTGATTTTGCTCTTATAAGTTTTGTTGTTTTACTAACATCTTTTGTCTTAAGTTCAATAAAATATAAACCTTGAGAGATGGATAAATTGTTTGTGTTAAAATTTAAAGAATGACTCCCTTCCTTCTGAAAGGATTCAGGAGAAACGATTTCAGCAACTTCTTGGCCCAGAATAGAATATAATTTTATGCTAACCTGCATGCTTTCAGGAATCTGATAATTAATGGTGACGATGTCGTTAAAAGGGTTGGGATAAACATCCATACCGGGTTCCAGAAAGTCAAAATGTGCTTTAAACAAGTCGTCTGAAGAAATATTCAGCGTTATTCCGGCAGAAGAGTCATTTGTGGTAATGTTATTATTTGCTTCCCAATAGTTGAATTCATAACCGGGGTTAGCAATTGCAGTAATCGTTACCGGGACACCGTCAAAATATACACCTGTCCAAGGCAGCGTTTCCGGTGTAATCGTACTGATCTTTATTTTTCCTGCACCATCAGGAGTAACGTCTAATAAAACATCAACTTGTTTTGCGAGTGAAAATTGGTTTTGTATCTGATTACGAACGAAATTAATCCTGTCGTTTGCAAACACCATCATTGTATCAATTTCGTTTTCCCATTCAGTTACATTGCTCGACGGACCAATCAGTCCTCCCCAAAAACTTCCGCCCCAGCGATTAAAATGTCTTTCCATTTCAGGTAACATTTCATCATGTATTTCATCCACATTTTGTTGCATTGTGCTTGGAAGAAAAATAGTATTCATCAAATCCGCGTAACGATCAACAAAATAATTTTTGAATTCTGTGTTTTCAAGTAGTCCGGCAAGCATTGTGGAATGAGGGTTTGCCGTTGTAGGGTGAATTGCTACATCCAAGAAGTCGGTATTTACTGATCCACCCAATGCAGATCCAAATCCGAGTGATAAATCAGTATCCCATAAAACATAACGCCATTTTCCAACAGGATTAGTTGGTCTCCAGAATTTAATGTTGTTCGTGTAACTGCCCAGCCAGTCGATGTTTAAAATATATGTTTCTGTAATAAAATAGTCACAAAAGTTTTCAATGTCTAACATGCTTTTTGCTGTATTGTAATTTGCAGCTACTGACATATCGTTTGTTCCTATATAATTGGACATGTTTAAAAATGCGGTATTGCTGCCTTCGATTATGCTTCCGTCAAATTGCAGGAAGTCGATCTTGTCGGCAGGTACACCACTATTATTTTCAATGTAATCTTTGTCTTGTTTTTCACGAAGCTCATAAACACCCCAATAGTTACCATTGATAAAAAGTACGCAAGGTTTACCATCCATTATATCGAGGCTTGTACTTTTTTGAGCATTTTTTTGATTGAAACGATCACGCATATGTGCTTTGTTCCAATCCGATCCGGCATTCCGGATGTTGAATGATTTATATTTTGAAATATGCGGCTTGTCGGGAAACAAAGGATAATCGATTGTTTCCCCCTTATAGTTTTCTTTTGTTTTTACTGTAAATCCACGTTGTGGCCATGCTTTGGAATAGTTCCCCTGAATGGCAATGGAAGAAGGGGTTTCAAAACCGAGATTCCCTTCTGTGTCGAAGTATTCTATGTTTGCAGGTCGTTCCCATCCCTGCCAGAAATTAGAGCCTTGAAAAGGGACATTCACGGTATCTGCATTAGGACCAAAAACATAAATTCCATAATTATAATCAAATAAATTATACGGATCACTGGTTAAAGCAACTACTGGAAGAGTAATGTCTTCATTTATGAAATAAGTGTTTGTAATAATTTCACTTGGCAATTCCAAAGGATTGGTTGAATATGTTCGCGCTCTCACAACGGTAGTGGTATCAATATTTATTGGTATAGTATACAATGCACTTGTTTGATTCGGATCTTTTCCGTCTAATGTGTATCTGACCAATCCTGTTGCTGAAGTGATAGAAAGTGTTTGAGTCGAATTATAAAATCCTGCATTCAAAGAAAAAGCCGGTTTACTTAAATAGTTGGTATAAAAAGCGGAAGTATTATTGGTTGTATCGGGAGTTGGGCTTTCAAAGTAATACCAATTGTTGGAACCATTTGGTCTTCTTCCGAAAGTATTATTCAATTGCATATTCCCGATGGAGTGTTGGTCAACAATATTTCCAGCTGGGTCAGATAAAATTAAGTTTTGTCCCGTACTGTTTAAGTTGAAATTGGTATGAAGCTTAACGGTTGCAGAGAAAGGGTAATAAGTTACAAGCGTATCATTTACTCCTATAAGAAAATATGGAATCGATGTTAAGTCATCCGTTCCTCCGGAGAAATTGTGTGTTTGAATGCTAAATACATTTGTTCCCGGTTTAATTGCAGCATCAACCACTTCAGGAGAAACGAAATAGGCGGCAGAAAAATTTCCAGTTGAATATACTGTTGCCTCGTGTTCGTCATATGCCCACGTGTTGAAGTTCGGATGATCTCCGTAAACGCCAATGTTAGCACGAGCAATTTCAACGCCATTTAAATACGCGACAAAACCATCATCGTAATCCAGGAATAATAATGCGGTCGGAATTTTACTTGTATCAGCAATGTTGAAAGTTGTGCGCATAAAAATAGAACTTATTGGTGGAGTAATGGTGCTATCATCACCATCGCCATATCCTATGCCGCCCATTCCGCTCATCCATGATGCATCGTTGAAGGTAATATCTGTCCAGGCTGGAGGAGGATTTGTGGTGCCTAAAAAATATTTCCAAGAAAGCTGAGGGTAAACAGGCACTTCCCAATGATCAAAATAAGCTTTACGATTTTTTTTAGAGCAAAAAACAGTAAGGTAATCGTTCGCTTTTATATTGATGCTATGGAAAGTCCAGGATTTTAGTGTTCCATTTTCATCAGAGGTAATCGTATATCCACCCATGTTTACGGACGAGGAGGAAGTGTTATAAAATTCAATCCAGTCTTCCTGATCACCATCTTCATCTAAATAATTAGATACACTAGCACTTGATACTTCGTTTATTACAATTTGTGCTTTCGATGAAAAAGTACAAATGATAATACTGTATAGAAGAAGTGTTGAGTAAGGGTTAAACATATTCTCGCTTTTGAGGTAAATTTAGCATTATTATTTACACGATGAAAAGCGGAGTATTATTTTACAATAACCAGTTGTTTAAAGAATCTTTGATTGATATTTATTAAATATACACCCGATTTAAGCTCTGAAAGATTAATTTTTTCTTCGTTCTTACTTGATATTTGTTTGATCAATATTTCGCCCAATGAATTATAGATCCGTATTTCGTTTTCTTTTTCATCCGAAGGATATACTAGCGTGATGTTATCTTTTGCTGGGTTTGGATAAATCAGTAAGTTCTTTGATTGTGTTTCATTTTCTGAAATGCCGCTAATACAATTCCATGAATTAAAAGTTGGGTAAAGCGGTGTGAAATTTCCTGTTCCATTAGCGCATCTTGCTAAAGCAATATTAGCCGTCTGGGGTCCGAACGTAACACTGTCAAAAACAACACCGGTTGAATTACTCAGCATTAATTCTTCTCCGCTGGCCGATAACTTGAAGTTGGAATGAACATAAGCAGCCGTTGTCGGATTTTCATCTGCCCAGATAATTAAATAACCATTTGCAGGAATAACTGTATTTGCAGGGATTGCAAATTTTGTCGGATTCGAATAGTTATCCGAAAGGTATAATCCAAAAAGATCGAGTGCTGTTGATGTTAAATTGTGTAATTCAATCCAATCCTGATATTGACCAGATTCATTTGTATTCATGGATACATTACTCGCTAAGAACTCATTAATCACAACTTCGCCTACTGATGCTGTTGCCACATTTGCTTGTAACAGATAGAATTCATGTTCAGCTCTTTCCGGAGAAAATATTCCTGCAGTATTATTTTCGGCATAAATATAATAGTGTGCCTGAGCAGAAGATATAATAAAGGAAGCACCATAAACATTATCTCCGGACGAGCCATCGTTATGTAATCCATCATCATACATGAGTGTGAGTGTGAATTTATCCTGACTATTCAATCGGTAGCCCAAATAAACGCCATTTGTATTTGTGTTGATGACATTTGCTGAAATGGTTACATTGCTGTTAATAAGTGGAGAAAGAATGGTTGGTGTAATCGCAGTAATGGTAGGTTGAATCGCTGTAAAATCGGGGAGAGTTGATAAATATGTTTGACGTGCCGACATTAAATTACTGATTCCCGGAATTGTAGTGCTGCCTGCTACAACATTTGCCGACAGGCCGTTTTGAAAATTAGTATAGCTAAAAAATTTATTAGCATCGGATTGAACAGCCGTATCAATAATTGTTTGCAATGTTACTGCCGTAGTTTGATATAAATTGCTTACAAACATTTCGTTATTGATCGTTCGCATATGAGCAAAATACATTCTTTTATACATGGCATTGTTCATTACATCATTTATCAATGGCCAATATGGATCTGCTGAATGAATGGTAGGCGAAAGTTGTTCCATGTTCGTTAAACTAAGTGTTCCCATACTCGTGTATCCCGCTCCAACGAAAGGAAATCCTCCGAATGACATGTTCAGATCCCATACAACCGGATTAAACCTGCGTGTATTGTCTTTGTATAAATAATAATTCTGACAAAAAGCACCGGTATAGCTATCCAGATTTACTAATTCATTGTTGAATGCTAACATCCATATCACTCTGTCCATGTCCATTATAGAGCCAATGCTTGCAGGAATATTTGTAACTGTATCACATAGTTTAACCAATTCGTTCCATCCGGAGTTTGATTTTATTTCATAGAAATTAAAATACGCCGTGCTGTCACCTGTTGTGATGTATTTCAAATTACATTTTGTTGTTGGACCAGGATTTACTATTGGATTACATTTAATGAATGTATTTTGTGAAGAGTAAAATTTTGACGAACAAAAATCTTTTCCAATGTTTTCGGTATTAGAATATAATCCAATATAGGTTCCATTAATATATACTTGTGAAAAATTGGACTCCGGGCAATCCATATAATTATTCAATATGCTATATGCCAAAACTTCTCGTATCATGGAAGGATCCGAGTAGCCGTTTCCTAATTTAATATCCTTGATACCCAAATATGATTGATTCTTAAATTCGTCAATAGCAATGTGAAATGGGTTTTTAAAATTGGATGGATTATAAGAACTGTTCCCTTTGTATTTCACCCCAACACTATCCAGCGCTAGTCCATTTATTTTTATGGAATCAGATAGTAAATAACCTTCAGAACCCGATTTGGCTGTATCCATGCGGAAATCCCAATCGGTTATCGAAAAAAATAATTCTATTTTTTGAATTGTGCTTATATTGTAAAAAGGACTTTGTGCTTTACTTTTTTGTGCAAATGAAAGTAAAACAATTAAAACAGAAAAGTAAACACAATTTTTTTTAATACGCATAATATTTTATTGAATGACCCATTTAGTTGTTGAGATATTATTTTCGCTCGCACGAATAATTATAAAATAGATTCCTTTCTTTAAATCATTTTTCTCTATCGTTAAACTAGTTTCATTTATATTTGAATACGAGCGAACGATACTGCCTAGCGTGTTTATAATTGAAATAGTTCGAATATCGTTATTCTCAAATTCCAAAACACTGAAATCGTTTGTTGGATTAGGATATAAATTAACATTTTCTGTTGCTGCCCTTTCAGCAATTCCTACATTCAGACAATCCATGCATTCTGAAAAGCAAACAACATTCAGAACCGTATCTTTGGGGATTTGGAAGTCCCGATTTCCTGACGAAGCACAAATTGCGGGAACGGTTTCATATCCTACCGATGTATTACCATTAATATATTTGAATTGTGCGCTGGTAATTAATGTATCAATGTATACGATTAATTCTTCAATCGTATCATTCAAACTATATAAAATACTGTTGTTTGTATTCCATCCCTGAAAACTGCCGCCAACATGTGTTCCAGAGGGGTCGATAAGTCCAGCGTTTCTCATATCAACTTTCAATCTTAACAAATGATAACCTTTCGGAGCATTTTGTGAAAATCGGATTGCGCCAACAAAAGAAGTATCATTTGAAAGTGAGTCAACGTAAATCCAACGGTTGTCGTCAAAATTATATCCTACACGAGATTCAATAGGAACAAATTCTGCTTCATAAAACTGATCGCCATTCACGAATTTATATTCGTATTTTGCAAACGCAGGAATATCTACAACAATACTATAAATATTTGTGTCTGCAGTTTCCTGAGCAAGTGGCGTGGTGTTGGGCATCCAATCTCCCCCTGCAAAACCAGCAATAGTTTGAAAATCACCGGAAATATGCATTCCAAATGTACTGATCGTTAGCCCCGTCATGTCAACAGCAAATTTTACTTTTTTTGCAAAGCCAATCGATTGGAGTGATAACAATACAGCTATTAATATGATTTTTTTCATGAGCGTGAAAATTTCTTTATTATTTAATTAATGAAATTCTTTTTGAAACAGAACCTGCTGTTATACTTGTTATTTTGATGATATATACGCCATTTTCATATGCAGATAAATCAATAGAGGATACATTTTTTTCTTTCAAAACTAATTTTCCTACAAGATCAAATATAGCAACCTCGTAATTTATTCCAACTAAAATGGAAGCATCGATAGTTACAATGCCGTTTGTCGGATTTGGATAAATAATAATTCCATTCGCTAAATTGTTTTCAGACACGCCCGTTACAAAAGAGAAATTAAATCCGTCAGAATAAACATTTACACAACCATTGATATCAGTTGTCCGCACAACATAAATACCACTAACAGTTGCATTGTATGTTTGATTCGTTGCTCCCGAAATTAGTGCTCCATTCAAATACCACTGATAGGTTGTTGCAGCAGAGGATGTTAATATATTGGCTGCTGCTGAAATTGTCGGTGTCGCAGGTGCTGCATTATTAATGTAACAGTCGGTATATCTGAATGCTTTTGCGCAACCTCCGGTTAGTGTTTTTGACCACAGTAGTGCACCTGACGGACT
This sequence comes from Chitinophaga pinensis, assembly GCA_945885475.1. Taxonomy (GTDB): domain Bacteria; phylum Bacteroidota; class Bacteroidia; order 2-12-FULL-35-15; family 2-12-FULL-35-15; genus 2-12-FULL-35-15. The sequence goes on along the minus strand of CAMCYR010000007.1, from coordinate 18,738 downwards.
GAATTCTTTTAAATATCCGGATATACCCATTGACAATAATGTGTTGCCGTTTGGTAATTGTTGCGAGCCTCCTTCATTACTATTGTATCCACCAGAAGCCTGACGAAATGAATAGGTTGAAGGTGTGTATGCCGAACCAAGTGTTAATGAATAATTATAACCAGAAACAGGTGGAGTAAAAATGTCGACACAGGATGCTGTTCCAGAAATACCTTTGTTGTTGTACCCAACTAAAGATCCTGCATTAGGAGACCCTTCAGGAACCCAATGGGCATCGTGAACAACATTCAATATTGCGGTTCCGGATGCTCCATAAGCTGCAGGATTTCCCCAGCGATATAAAATATCTCCGCCTTTTCCTGAATTTCCACCTGTATGGCTTGCCGCTTCTGCTGTTGATGTGCTGTGGTCCACAACATACATTTCATTTAAATTGTGGGAACTAAATGTAACCTGATCTAATATCGGATTGTAGTTAACTCCATTCATGTGTAACCAATCTTTTTTAGCACCGTAATTAATATTTAAAAGTTCGGGATGGTTTACGATCGAAGTCTGGTAATTTGCCGCAGAAGCATTTGTGTTTTGCACTAAATGATCCCAGGCGTGCCATTCCCAAACAATTGTTCCTGTTGTTGCACCTGTAGGTTGAACTTCAACGATCTTATCTGGCCACATTGCTCCGCTGAATGAACTGCAACCTGCAGCAGCAACATCGGCTGCGGATTTTAATTCATATGCTATGAGCAATACATTCCCATTGGGCATCGGACAAATATCATGATGTGTAACATAGGTTGTTGTTGAATATACGAAGTCCCATACTAAAGTTCCAGCATAATCAATTTTTTGAACTTGTCCCGAAATTGGTCCGCCCATAAAGGTGGAGCTTGTATTTGTAACAGATCTCCAAAGATACCCTCCAGGCATCAAATAGGATGAATAGCAAGTAGGATCTCCGGTATGTGTCCATGTGTGATAAACAACACTGTTGGTGTCTATCAGTTGTGTTGTGGTACTGTTTTTAATACTATAAAGCGTATACCCAGGTGATTGCTGAGCAATAGCAGTTGCGAATATAAAAAAGCCAATGAGCGTCAAAAGCTTTGTTGTTAATTTTAGGTTTTTCATAGGTTAAATTATTTTTATCAAATATCGGTTTAATGTTAATTATTGACAAAAAAATGCGGTAGAGGTTTAATTTAATGCGGTAAAAAGTTCTACTTTTTGAAAATGGCAAAAAAATCGGCTTCGTAACTGCTGCCGATAGGGATTTCTTTACCTCCGATGGATATTATCTTCTTCCTTACATTTTCTACTTTACTGAACGGAATAATAAACGATCGGTGAACCCGGATGAATTCTGCAAGGGATAATTTTTCCATAATGCCTTTCATCGTAATTCTGGCGACAACAGGTTTGGCACTATTTATAATATGAATTTTTAAATAATCATCTAATCCTTCAATAAATAGAATGTCGTTTATTGCAATTTTAACAAGGCTATAATCAGCACGTACAAAAAGATATTGCGCCTGATTTTTATCTAGTTTGCTGGGTACTAAAGAAAGGTCGTTCGCCTTATTTACCGCCTGCAAAAAGCGTTCATAGCTATACGGTTTGAGGAGGTAATCAATTGCATTTAAGTTAAATCCTTCAACCGCATATTCGCTGTATGCCGTTGTGAAAATAACCATTGTATTTTGTTCGATTGATTTATAAAGTTCAATTCCTGACATTGAAGGCATATTTATGTCAAGGAAAAGAAGGTCGGTTGGGAATTTACGAAGATGCTTCAGAGCTTCATTCGGTTTTGAGAATGTTTTTTGCAATTCGATGAGGCCCGTTCGTTCACAGAAATTTTCAATGATCTTTAATGCCGGGATCTCATCGTCAATAGCAATCGCTTTTATCATTTTAGGTTTAATGTAAGTGAAACCGAATATTCTTTTTCTATATCATTAATGATAAGTGAATGTTTTGTCGGATAGATATACTGCAATCTATTTTTTGTATTTTCAACACCCAAACCACTTTTTAATTCTTCACTTCGCTGAACGACTACTTTATTATTTTTTACCAGTAAAATTAATTGCGACTCTGTAATCTCAATTTTAATTTTTATCGCAGAGTTTTCTTCCGCGTTCACCCCATGTTTATATGCGTTTTCAATGAAAGGGATCAATATTAAGGGAGCAATCGTTTTGTTTTTTTGGTCACCGCTTATAATACAATCGAACTGAATAAAGTTACCAAAGCGAATTTGTTGTAACTCAATGTAATTACGAATATATTCGATCTCTTTCTCCAGAATCACAAATTCGTTTGAGCTTTCACTTAAAACATAGCGCATCATGTTCGAAAGTTTTACAATAGAGGAAGCAACATCGTCCGATTTAATAATTGCCAGCGAATAAATGCTGTTTAATGTATTAAATAAAAAGTGAGGGTTGATTTGCGCTTTTAAGTAGGATAATTCGGCATCTAGTTTTTCTTTTTCAGATTTTTTCCATCGGTTGTTTATTTTCAGCATTAAAGAAAAAATAAAAACGATCAAAAACTGAAGAGAAAGTTTTCTGAATTCATTAAAGAAATATCCGGCTGGAGGTGGCATCTTGTTGTGAATATGCTCTGCTACCGCATGAGGTGGAGGCCCATGGAGTGGAAGTGGTTTTGGAAAGAATAGTACGGCTGATGTGTAAATAAATAAAAAGCAAATAACTGAAATAGAAAAAAAATAAATGTACTTTTTATTGAAATAAAGTTTGGGTACAAGAATGAAATAACTCAGGTAAAAAAATAAAATAAGGAATATGGAAAAAACAAGATCGCGCTGAAATCCTCTAGATCTAATAAATTCGAGTTCGGAAGACAGACTTGGTGTGTATAGTAGAGGAAGCGATAGCAATGCTAAACAGCCTGTTATGTGAATAATTAACTTATTGATTTTTGAGTTCATTAACACAAATGTAAATCAAAAGTGGAAATGAATTTTATTTAACGATCAATATTGAGGTGATTAAAACTAATTTGTAGGTGAGATATGATTTGTTCATATTTTTAAACATTTTTTCGAATTGATTTTGAATCAGAACTGCCAGATTTAAAGAATATATTTGCACATCGTCATCTTTTAATGGATTAAATTGTTTCTGATGATCAGAAGGCTGTTGATTGAATTCTCTTATCTTTGAGTTAAATAGCATTCTAAAAATGATAAAGAAAGAATTAAAGATTGTATTTACAGAGTACGATTCTGACTCAGAATTAAGTTTGTTGGAACAGGATCTGTTGCAAAAAGCACGTGATGCAAGCGATTCGGCATATGCACCCTATTCTAATTTTTTCGTAGGAGCGGCATTGCTTTTAGAAAACGGAGTTATCGTTAGCGGCAATAATCAAGAAAATGTAGCTTATCCAAGTGGTTTATGTGCCGAGCGAGTTGCCATTTATGCTGCGGGAGCGCAGTATCCGAATGTTGCGATTAAAGTAATTGCCATTACATGTAAATCAAAACAGTTTCATGTTGATGAACCTCTTTCTCCTTGCGGTGCTTGTCGCCAGGCCATGTCGGAATATGAGATGCGTCATCACAAAAATATTCGTATTATTTTGGCAGGGGAAACAGGCAAAATAAGGGTGATGGAAAGCATTGCCGATCTGCTTCCGTTTATGTTTAAGGCTGAAGCCTTAAAAAGAGGCTGATTTAGTGAGATTTTGCGTTAAGGAACCATGGATTTGGGATTAGAATTATTATTGTTAAATTTGTAGTTCTACACAAACTGTATACGATGGAAAAAGTAGTTATTAAAACAAAAAAAGAAACACCGGTGGCAGAAAAAAAATCAAGCACAAAATTCAGTAAAGAGACCTATATCAAATGGTTTGAATCGATGTTGCTGATGCGAAAATTTGAAGAAAAAACCGGTCATTTATATATTCAGCAAAAAATTCGTGGATTTTGCCACTTGTATATCGGCCAGGAGGCCTTAGTAGCTGGTTCTGAATCTGTTTTGCGCAGAGAAGACCGCGTAATCACTGCCTACCGTGACCATGCGCATCCGATCGGAAGAGGATTACACCCCAAATATATTATGGCTGAAATGATGGCAAAAGTAACCGGTTGCTCTAAGGGTAAAGGTGGGTCGATGCACATTTTTTCGAAAGAATTTAACTTTTTTGGTGGTCATGGTATTGTTGGCGGACAAATTCCTTTGGGAGCAGGTATCGCATTTGCGGATAAATATAATGGAAATGATAATGTAACGCTTTGTTACATGGGTGATGGTGCTGTTCGACAGGGCGCATTGCATGAAGCCTTCAATATGGCAATGCTGTGGAAATTACCGGTGATCTTCATTATTGAAAATAATAATTATGCAATGGGTACTTCAGTTGAACGTACTTCTAATGTTCATGATCTTTGGAAGTTAGGTTTGTCTTACGAAATGCCTTCTTATGCTGTTGATGGTATGACCTGCGAGGCGGTTCATGAAGCCATTGAAGAAGCCGTTAACCGTGCTCGAAAAGGTGATGGTCCTACATTACTTGAGATGAAAACCTATCGTTACAAAGGTCACTCAATGAGTGACGCTCAGACGTATCGTTCGAAAGATGAAGTGAAAGATTATCAAGCGCAAGATCCGATTGAAAAAGTGTTAGCGACCATCAAAAAAAATAAGTGGATGACTGATGCGGACATCGAAGCTGCTGAAAAAAATGTAGAGGATATTGTTGCTGAGTCAGTTAAGTTTGGTGAAGATTCTCCATACCCGACAGCAGACGAATTGTACAAAGATGTTTATACACAAACAGATTACCCATACATCATGGAGTAATTTTTTAAGAAAATCCTAAATCAAAAAATTTCTAAATACAAAATAAGAAATATGGCTGAAGTAGTGCGAATGCCCAAATTAAGTGATACCATGACTGATGGTGTTGTTGCAAAATGGCATAAAAAAGTAGGCGACAAAGTAAAATCCGGTGAAGTGCTTGCTGATATCGAAACTGATAAAGCAACCATGGAGTTTGAATCTTTTCAGAACGGTGTCTTATTACATGTGGGTGTTCAAGAGGGTAAAGGTGCACCTGTTGATTCGATTCTCGCAATTTTAGGGAATGAAGGGGAAGATATTACTTCGCTTATTGCTGCTGAAGCAAAGCAAAATTCAGCTGCAAAAGAATTAGTAAAAGAAGAATCTATAAAAGGAGCGTCCGCTCAGCCTAAGACGGCGCAAGCAGCAGAAGTGAAAATTCCGGATACGGTTCAGATTGTACGTATGCCGAAATTAAGTGATACAATGACGGAAGGTGTTGTTGCAAAATGGCATAAAAAAGTAGGTGATAAAATTAAATCAGGTGAGTTGCTTGCAGATATCCAAACCGATAAAGCAACAATGGAGTTTGAATCGTTTCAAGATGGCGTTATCCTGCACATCGGTGTTCATGAAGGTAAAGGTGCTCCTGTAGATTCTATCCTCGCGATCCTTGGGAAAGGTGGAGAAGATGTGGCTGCAATTATTGAAGCGGAAAAAAACAAGTCGGATGAACCAGTTAAGGAAGAAGTCAAAGTTGTTTCAGAAAATAAATCGACCGCTCCGGTAGCTACAAAAACAACTGTAACTGTTGCTTCGCAGTCTGCTAATGGCGAAAGAATGAAAATATCTCCGCTTGCTAAAAAGTTAGCGGAAGATAAAGGTATTAGCGTTTCTGCATTAAAAGGTAGTGGCGATAATGGCCGTATCATCAAACGCGATATCGATAATTTTAAATCAAATGGCGCAGCTTCAACATTTGTTGGTGTTGAAAGTTTCACCGAAGAGCCTGTTTCGCAAATGCGTAAAGTAATTGCAAAACGTTTGGGTGAAAGTAAATTCTCTGCTCCTCATTTCTATTTAACTATGGAAATTGATATGGATGAAGCTATCAAAGCGCGTGAAGCTATTAACACTGTTGCCGGATTAAAAATCTCTTTCAACGATATCGTTATTAAAGCAGTTGCAGCAAGTTTACGTAAGCATCCAAAAGTAAATTCATCTTGGTTAGGAGATAGAATCCGTTATAACAATCATATTCATATTGGTGTTGCAATTGCTGTTGAAGAGGGATTATTGGTTCCTGTAGTTCGTTTTGCCGATGGTAAAACATTGACACAAATTGGAACAGAAGTGCGTAACTATGCTGTGAAAGCACGCGAGAAAAAATTGCAGCCAAGCGATTGGGAAGGAAATACATTTACTATTTCTAATTTAGGAATGTTTGGTATCGAAGAATTTACTGCAATTATAAATACTCCAGATTCTTGTATTTTGGCAGTAGGTGGAATCAAACAAACACCTGTTGTCAAAAACGGACAAATTGTTGCAGGTCATGTTATGAAAGTAACTTTATCATGCGATCATAGAACAGTTGACGGTGCTGTGGGTTCTGCATTCTTGCAAACATTAAAACACAATCTAGAAAATCCTGTGTTGATGTTAGGTGCAAGTTCGATTTAGTTATCTCAATTTCATAAATATTATTTTAATCGCCCCGTTCATTGCGGGGCGTTTTTTTGTTATATAATTGTATATTAGTAGCAGCTATAATTATACTATAATAATTTGTCGACGACCAACTCTATTCGCAAAGTTATAACAGCATCCTCAGTCGGGACAATGATTGAGTGGTACGACTTTTATATTTTCGGAAGTTTAGCGCCCATCATTGCCACACAATTTTTTCCGAAAGAAAACCCTACTGCCGCTTTTTTGGCAACGTTGGCAGCTTTCGGAGTCGGCTTTGTGATTCGCCCATTTGGAGCAATTGTGTTTGGTAGATTGGGAGATCTCGTTGGACGGAAATATACTTTTTTATTAACGCTGCTCATAATGGGTGGTGCAACATTTGCGATCGGACTAATCCCCAATTATGAAACAATAGGAATTCTTGCTCCTATACTTGTATTTGTTTTAAGAGCTTTGCAAGGACTTGCGCTTGGTGGTGAATATGGTGGCGCTGCAATTTATGTGGCAGAGCATGCTCCTGAAGGAAAAAAAGGATACTATACCAGCTTCATACAAACTACAGCCACATTCGGATTATTTATTTCTCTTGTAGTAATTCTTACTTGTAAATCGTTAATGAGTGCTGATGATTTTAATATTTGGGGTTGGAGAATCCCGTTTTTGATTTCTATTTTCCTTGTGATCATTTCGTATTACATCAGGACAAAAATGGAAGAGTCGCCTGTTTTTAAAGAATTGAAAGCACAGGGTAAAACATCGAAAAATCCGTTGAAAGAAAGTTTTGGTAAATGGTCGAATCTTAAATTAGTGTTGATTGCTTTGTTTGGTGTTGCTGCAGGGCAAGGAGTTGTGTGGTATACCGGACAGTTTTATGCGATGAACTTTTGTATTAAAAATTTAAATATCGATGCAGCACAAATTCAATGGATGCTTATTCCTGTTTTGCTGGTCGGGACTCCCTTGTTCATTGTTTTTGCAAAATTGTCGGATCGGTTCGGTAGAAAATGGATCATGCTTTCGGGTATGGCAATTGCGGCCTGCAGTTATATGTCGCTATATAAAGGGATGGCAGCGCAAGCGGATTGGAAATCGTGGGAGCAGAGTCCAACTGTTTCGCTAATTTCTGAACAAAAAACTGATTATAAAATGAAAATTTCAATTGTCACGAATCGTTATCAATATACAAATGGCGGATCGAGAATTGAAAAGATAGAGCAGTCGTTAAAGCCTGAAGACAAAAATAAAATTGTTAAAACAACAAATACAATACATCTTCCACAGAGAAATATTTTCATGATCGGATTATTTATTTTCATACAGCTTGTTTTTGTATGCATGGCTTATGGGCCTATCGCCGCTTTTTTAGTTGAACTATTTCCTCCCGAGATTAGGTACACATCCCTTTCACTTCCTTATCATATTGGAAATGGTGTATTTGGTGGATTAACACCTCTTATCGCTGAGTCGCTGGTTGTGAGCACCGGTAATATATTTTCAGGATTGTGGTATCCCATTATTGTTGCCGGAGCAACAGCAGTCTTGGGTATTTTTTTAATAAAGGATAAGAAACGTTAGCTTCGAATTTTATTTTAAAAGGACTGTTTTTTTCATCCGGAATGGTTTTGTCTTTTTTTTGGACAAAAATTGAATATGGAAAATTTGTTTATTTTGAATTTAAAAGTACTGCAAGCTGATGTCCCATGCTAAAGCAGGCTTGTAGTAAATAGCCGCCAGTTGGTGCGTCCCAGTCGAGCATTTCTCCAATGCAATAATTGTCCTGCAATTTTTTTAATTGAAAACGAGTATCAATTTCATTTAATGAGATTCCGCCAACGGTAGAAATTGCCTCATCGATTGGAGCTATAGCGGTGATGATAATAGGTAGTTTTTTAATTTTTAATGCAAGATCTTCTAAATAGGTAAAATCATCTTTGCTTAAAAGTGATTTTAAAAGTTCGATCTGTATAGCATCAAAGTTTAAGCGGTCGATCAACAATTTTTTTATTGAACGGTTTCCTCGGGCACTGAATTTATCTTTTATTTGTTCAATTGTAAGCGATGGTTTAAGATCCAGGAATATAGTTGCACTGCCAGTATCACTCAGTTGTCGCCGGATTTGTGGACTAAGAGCATAGATAGCTCCTCCTTCCAATCCGAATTTCGTGATCACCAATTCACCTTTACGTTCAGATGCATTGCAGCGGAGTGAAATGTTTTTCAGTGATTTTCCTTCCGCAAATGAACTGAATTCATCTTTCCACTTTACTTCATAAGCGCAGTTGGATGATTGAAATGGAATGATCTCTATTCCTCGTTCAGCAAAATGGTTTGTCCATGAACCATCCGATCCGGTAACTTTCCAGCTCGATCCACCCAGACAAAAAATTGTTATTCCTGATTTAACACGAACGATGTTGTTATTATCTTCAAACAATAGCTCATCTTTTTCCCAGCCTTTCCAAAAGTGGTTTGTTTTTATTTCAACATTTTTTTTCTTTAGTTCATTTAAAATAGCATTTAATACATCGATTGGTTTAATACCTTTTATAGGAAAAACACGGTTACTTGTTCCTATAAAAGTTTCTATTCCAATTGTTGAAAGCCAGTCTCTCAAATCTGTATTGTTAAAAGAAGAAATAATTTTCTCGAAAAAAGATGCCGGTTGGTATCGGTTGATGAGTTTTTCAGTTTCTTCCGCGTGGGTAAGGTTGAATCCTCCGTCACCCGCCACGAGAAATTTTCTGCCCAAAGCGGAATTGCGTTCATACAGAGTAACATCAAATTTATTTTCATCCAATTGCGATGCCAGCATGATAGCAGCTGAGCCGCCTCCGATAATTGTAACAGTTGTTTTCATTTTTTTCAAAGGTAGTCATAAATCCGAATGTCTTTTATTTCGTCATATTTCGTCCTCTTTTCAATTGAAAAAAACATATCAGACCATTAATATTATATGATGTTTATCAGTAACGTAAATGACATAACTCTTTCTTTAATCGGCTTTTAACCCCATTTTTGTAATTGATTTTTTATTGATGAAAGAAATAATTATTGAATTAGGTTTAATCGCACCATTTGCAGGAAGATTTTGTCGTGAGGTCGTTAAACTACTTTTGAATTTCCTGAGTTTGCCCGTCAACCTTATTATATTGGTAAGAGGTCATCGCCTTTAGTTGCTATTACTACATTCATTATAGGCTTGGCAATCGCGATTTAATCGCTGTCTACACCTGTTGAGTTTGGCGCACAACCTTGGCTTCCGAAAATGGTATCATTTTCTTTAACACTTGTAACAGGTGATCTGCATTACATTACATTAACTGTGAAAAGTGTTAAAGAAACAGTCAGGAACGCTTTTAATGGATACTACTTTTGTTTCAAATTTGAACAAGAGTATGGAGAATATTAAAAATAGGACAAAAGGATTTGATGGAGACATGGAAGCATAATATCTTATTGAGGAATTATTTTAAAAAGAAGGAAAAGGCTAAAGTTCAAGCCAGTACAAATAGTATCCTCTAATCTGAATAATTTTTAGTAGTCGATTAAACCTTTTTTAATTCTCAGGGTCAGACCTCAAAAATATAAAAACGCTATGAAAAAACTTATGATTATTTTATTTACTGTTGCGATAGCTTCCGTAAACGGTTTCTCTCAAGGACCACCCCCGAAGAATGCAGCTGCAAAAACACCTGAACAGCGCGCAGAGAATCAAACAAAACGTTTAACAAAAGAATTAGGTTTGACTGCCGAGCAACAGGCAAAAGCGAAGGCTATTATTCTACAGCGTGAAGAAGCAAAAGAAAATTTGCAAAAGGCTACCCGTGAAGGACATGAAAAAACCAAAAGTGCGTTTAAAGCATTTTTAACTCCTGAGCAGTTTCAAAAATTTGAGAAGAAAGAGGAAGAAATGAAAAAGAACAGGGAAGAAAGACGGAAACAATCCCCACCGCCACCCAAAGCTGCTCCTCAATCACCTGCTCCTGTAGAAAAGTAATTTCCACATAGTAATAGATTTCTGCCAGGCTCGAAGTGACAATTCTATCGTCATTTCGGGCTTGATAGGATTTTTGTAAGCAAATAAATTAATAAAGAGTACGTACAATTTTATTAAATTCGCATAGAAATATGTCGAATAATTTTTTAAATACCCCGATTGAATATCTTAAAAGCGTTGGCCCTCAAAAAGCGGATCTGCTGAAAAAGGAATTGCGTATTTTCAATTATTCCAACCTTCTTAGTTATTATCCTTTTCGTTACGTTGACCGTACGAAGTTTTATAAGGTAAATGAGATCAATGCCGATCTTCCCTTTGTTCAATTACGCGGTAAAATTATGCATACCGAAATGGTAGGCGTGAAACGTACAATGCGATTTGTTGCAACCTTTACGGATGGAACAGGTAAGTTGGAATTGGTTTGGTTCCAAGGAGCAAAGTGGATCGCTGAAAAAATTAAACCGCATCTCACAAATGAATATGTAATTTTTGGTAAGCCTTCTGTTTTTGGTTCTAAATTTAATATTGCTCACCCTGAAATTGAATTGGCAACAGAAGAGAATACCACATTTGCTCCAGCACTTCAAGCCGTTTATCATAGTACAGATAAACTCAAAGGTAGAAGTATGGATACTAAAGGAATTGTACGTATTCAAAAAATGTTGAGTTCTCTTATCAAAAATAATATTCCAGAAACTCTTTCCAAAACAATTATCGATCGCTACCAGTTGATGTCGAGAGAGGACGCGATGAAGCAAATTCATTTTCCACAGAATCCCGAGCTACTTAAAAAGGCGGAGTTCCGTTTGAAATTTGAAGAACTTTTTTTTATTCAATTAAAATTATTGAAGCAAAAAGGATTGAGGGAAAAAACATACAGAGGTTTTATTTTTTCTAAAGTCGGAGACTATTTCAATGGTTTTTACAATGAGTATCTTCCATTCGAATTAACAAATGCACAAAAAAGAGTGATTAAAGAAATTCGTTTGGATATGGGAAGTGGTAAACAAATGAATCGTTTGCTGCAAGGTGATGTTGGTAGCGGAAAAACTTTGGTTGCTTTAATGAATATGTTGATTGCGCTGGATAATGGTTTTCAGGCTTCTCTGATGGCACCAACTGAAATATTGGCAAATCAGCATTTTGAAACCATTTCCGAATTGCTGATACCGCTCGACATAAAAGTAGGATTACTTACCGGATCAAAAAAAACAAAAGAACGGAGACTACTACACGAACAATTGTTAAGCGGTGAACTTCAGATCCTTATTGGAACCCATGCCTTGTTTGAAGATACAGTTCAGTTTAAAAATTTAGGTTTGGTTGTAATTGATGAACAACATAGATTTGGTGTTGCCCAACGAGCCAAGATGTGGTCAAAAAACACACAGCCGCCACACGTGTTGATTATGTCTGCAACACCAATTCCTCGTACGCTCGCCATGACACTTTATGGAGATCTTGATGTTAGTGTTATTGACGAATTGCCTCCGGGAAGAAAACCGATTTCTACTACGCACCGATTTGATAATCATCGCGACCGCGTTTTTGGATTTATGCGTGAGCAAATTGCTTTAGGTCGACAAATTTATATCGTATACCCCTTGATCAAAGAATCTGAAAAGATGGACTTTAAAGATCTTCAGGATGGATATGAAAGTATTGTACGCGCATTCCCTCAGCCGAAATATCAGGTAAGCATTGTACACGGACAATTAAAAGCGGATGCAAAAGAATATGAGATGCAACGTTTTGTAAAACATGAAACGCAGATCATGGTTGCCACCACCGTGATAGAAGTGGGCGTGAATGTTCCGAATGCGAGTGTGATGGTGATAGAAAGTGCCGAACGTTTCGGTTTGTCGCAGTTACACCAATTGCGTGGCCGAGTTGGTCGAGGAGCAGATCAGTCGTATTGTATTTTAATGACGAGTCATAAGTTGGGTGCAGATGGTAAATTGCGAATGGAAACTATGTGCAGAACGAATGATGGTTTTGAAATTGCCGATGTGGATCTTAAATTGCGTGGTCCGGGTGATATGGCAGGAACCGTGCAAAGTGGAGTGTTAGATCTGAATATTGCCGACTTGGCAAAGGATGCACAAATTTTGCATACCGCAAGAAATATGGTGATCGAATTATTGTCGGAAGATGCCGACTTGAAAAATCTGGAAAATGCTCCAATTGCCTATCACTTCTCGATGATGAATAGTAATCGTACGAATTGGAGCAGAATATCCTAGGAAAATATTTTTTGACTTCGCTCGAGAGTCGAGATAACGCGTCTTATTTCATTCGTATTAATACCAGAAATATAAGTGCTGTTGTATAAAAGAGGCGCACTCCGTCATTTCACTCTGACGGAGCCGCCTACTCGATTATGGGCTGCTTTTATTCTTTTATTACTTTCAATGATTGTTTCATATTATCCCCCACGCTGAACAAATAAATGCCAGCCGATAGGCTACCTAGTTCAATAATCGTATTTTCTGAGTTAATTTTTCCTGATAAAACGGATTTCCCGGTGTTGTCATAAACAGTATAAACTGAACCTAATAATGTTGCGTCTGTCTTTACATTAATTTTGTCCTCAGCTGGGTTGGGATAGACTAAGAAATTATTTTCTTTTACTGTTTCATTTATTCCAACACCAGGGCATAACTCCAATGTGTATGCTCCTGGATTTATTGCTTGTGTTATGCAAACCTGAGGGCAAGGACAAGCAGGAACTACACAAATTATCATACTGTCCGTTGATGTATTTGTTAGCGCAGTGGCTGACCATACATCTTGGAAAGAGGAGGTAGTATCTACTGAGTTCCAATTAATACTACCAGCTCCTGCAGTATCCCACCATGTACCTACTATACTATAAGGGCAATTAGTTGGATTGATAACATAAACCGAAAAATTAGTGCTTTGAGAAAAACTGACCGTAGTCATTAAAAGTAAAATTGAACTTAAGAAGAGATGTTTCATATTTACGTGATTAAATTTTATCCTTACTCGTATGGCTTTTCAGTGTCGCCCCGTTTTTTGAGTAGTCGCTGGTCTCTACTTTCGAAATATAATATTACAAGCATGATGTTAAAGATCCGTCAAAAGTTGCACGCTCTATAAACTTATTAGTACAAGGTCTTTTTGTTTTCGAATTACAATATTACATATGATGTTTACGATCTGTCAAAAGTTGCACGCTCTATAATCTTTTTAGTGCGAGGTCTTTTTATTATGCTGATATTTTTTTCTCTTTGTCAATGATGGTATGGTCTAAAGTGAAACAAGTCTGAATTCTTGTGGTTACTAAATGTAGAATATTTTTAAATATATATCCAATTTGTATATCGGACTTGCAATCTGCACAAAGCGAATTGTTGCAATGTGCGTATCTATTTCTGTTGTTTTGTTCCTTTTGTATTCTATTGAGCTCGGAATATATCCTTAAAAGCAGTTCAATTATTACACATTTCGAAATTGATATTTATTTTTCAACAAAATCATCGAAGCTGTTGAAAATATTATAAATACTAAGTGTTAAGGATAGTTATATTTGTTAAACCTAGTTTTTAACACAAAGAAACGTAGCTGTTTTTACTTATTAAAAAAAAGAGTCAAATAAAATAACTAGTTATGTATAGAAAAATAAAATTTTAAACATATAGATTGATTTCATGTAGTATAATCTCTTTGTTTGAAGCTTGCTTAAACTATGTTAGATATTACCCAAACGCAAAGTTCTTAAAAACTATGTGTCAATGTGTTTTAAAAAAGTTCATAAATCGGATCATCATATGTCAGAAACTCATTTTTATAAAAAGATAGCTTTAAGCTTAAACATTAACGAAAAACAGGTTGATGCCGTTGTTGGATTATTGGATGGAGGAGCTACCATTCCTTTTATTTCCCGTTACCGGAAAGAAATGACGGGTAGTTTGGATGAAGTACAGGTTGCAAATGTGCGTGACGAGATAGAACGCTTACGTGTATTAGAAAAAAGACGAGAGTTTATTTTAGAATCTATTGAAGGGCAAGGGAAGTTGACTCCCGAATTGATTTCATTATTAAGATATGCGGAAACAGTTTCTACTTTGGAAGATATTTATTTGCCATATAAACCAAAAAGAAGAACGAGAGCAACAATTGCCCGTGAGAGAGGATTAGAGCCTTTAGCGCAACTGATTTTTGAGCAAGGCAAAATTGACGTTGAAGCAGAAGCAGAAAGTTTTATCTCAGAGGAGAAGGATGTTAAATCTACTGCTGATGCGATTTCTGGAGCACGCGACATTATTGCAGAATGGGTGAATGAAAATGCTGAAGCGCGTGATAAGATCCGTAATTTATTCAAACGTTCGGCAACCATTAAAAGTAAAGTGTTGAGAGGAAAAGAAGAAGCGGGAGAAAAATTTAAAGATTATTTTGAATGGGAAGAAAATTTAATGGCTTGCCCTTCTCATCGATTATTGGCTATCCGCAGAGGAGAGAGTGAAGAAGTATTAAGTATTCACATTGCGCCACCTGAAGAAGAAGCATTGGATATTCTGGTGAATCAATTTGTGAACGCTAACAATATTGCTTCTGCTCAAGTGAAGTTAGCTTGTGGCGATTCATATAATCGCATGATGCAGAGTTCTATTGAAAGTGAAATGCGTATGATGACCAAAGAACTTGCTGATGAAAAAGCGATTCAGGTTTTTGCAGATAACATGCGCGAATTGATGCTTGCTTCTCCACTCGGACAAAAGGCAATTTTAGCGATTGATCCGGGTTTTAGAACTGGCTGTAAAGTTGTCGCACTGGACAAGCAAGGAAAATTATTGGACGATACAGTGATCTATCCGCATGAGCAGAATAAAATATTTCAAACAAAACAATTAGTTTTGGCTTGGTGTGATAAATTTAAAATCGAAGCGATTGCCATTGGAAACGGAACAGCTGGAAGAGAAACAGAAACATTTATTAGAAGCATTGAAGAACTTCCGAAAAGCATCAATGTAATTATGGTCAACGAAAGTGGAGCTTCTATTTATTCGGCTTCGGATGTTGCGCGTGAAGAATTTGCAGATAAAGATATCACCGTGCGTGGAGCTGTTTCTATCGGAAGAAGATTGGCAGATCCATTAGCCGAATTGGTGAAGATCGATGCGAAGTCGATCGGTGTGGGACAATATCAACACGATGTGGATCAATATCTTTTGAAGAAAAAATTAGATGAAGTTGTAGAAAGTTGTGTGAATAAAGTAGGAGTGGAAGTGAATACTGCGAGTAAACAATTGCTGACCTATGTTTCCGGATTAGGATCAGTACTTGCAAAAAATATAGTTGACTACAGAAATGAAAACGGTCCCTTCAAATCCCGAAAAGATATTTTGAAAGTTCCAAGAATGGGAGAAAAAGCATTTGAGCAAGCGGCAGGATTTTTAAGAATAGCAAATGGGAAAAATCCATTAGACAAAAGTGCAGTGCATCCCGAAAGTTATGGTATTGTTGAGAAAATGGCGACCGATTTAAATTGTACGATTGAACAATTGATGACAGAGAAAGAATTTCGAAAACAAATTTCTTTGCAAAAATATGTAACCGAAAAAGTTGGTCTGCCTACTTTGAATGATATCATGAATGAGTTGGATAAGCCTGGGCGCGATCCGCGTAAATCATTTGAAGTTTTTAGTTTCGATGATAGCGTTCATGAAATTGCCGATTTAAGAGTTGGAATGAAATTGCCTGGAATTGTCACCAACGTTACTAGCTTTGGAGCCTTTGTAGATATTGGTATTCACCAAGACGGATTGGTGCACGTTTCACAATTGTCAAACACATTTGTATCTGATCCGAATACTGTTGTTAAGGTGCAACAGCAAGTAATGGTAACAGTAATGGAAGTAGATGCACAAAGAAAACGAATTGCGTTGTCAATGAAAGATGCTCTTGCAAGTCCAACTGTTTCTAAACCTGTTCAAGCCAATATCAATAATAAAAAAGGTAAGCCGGAAGTTCCTGCCAATGATTTCGCTGGTCAGTTAGCTGCTTTGAAGGAAAAGTTTAAGTAGGGAATCCCCCTAACCCCCTTTTTCTAAGGGGGAATTGTACGACAATATTACTACTCCGAAATATTATTTCGAAGAATTTGTTTCCCTTTTTCTATCGGGGAATTGTAAGATTGTAAAACAACTTCGAACCAATATTTTAGCAGGATTTATTCCCCCTTGGTGAAGGGGGTAAGGGGGATTGTTTTCATCTAATCCACAATCCCCAAGAGGAATTATCCGATTGTAAAACAACTTCGAACAAATATTTTAGCAGGATTTATTCCCCCTTGGTGAAGGGGGCAAGGGGGATTGTTGTCACTTAATCCACAATCCCTTAGTCTTCATCAGAAGCGAAGTGTTTAAAAAAAGGGAAAGTTGAACAACCAGCCAATGATTTTGTTAGTCAGTTAGCTGCTTTGAAGGAAAAGTTTAAGTAGGGAATCCCCCTAACCCCCTTTTTCTAAGGGGGAATTGTACGACAATATTACTACTCCGAAATATTATTTCGAAGAATTTGTTTCCCTTTTTCTATTGAGGAGTTGTACAATTGTAAAGCAACTTCGAACCAATATTTTAGCAGGATTTATTCCCCCTTGGTGAAGGGGGTAAGGGGGATTGTTTTCACCTAATCAACAATCCCCATTTTCTTCATCAAGAATGAAGCATTCATTGTAGAGCAAACTCCTTCGGATAGTTTGTAGTCGAAATTAAGTTTATCATCTTTGATGGTAATTTCAAAACGTAAATTTCGAACTTGATTTGGAAATTGCGATGATAGTTTAGATAAATCTACATCGTGTGTGGCTACAATTCCAACTCCATTTAATTTTAATATTTTTTTGATGAGTGCTTCCGAACCTGCATGTTGGTCTTTGCTATTGGTTCCTTTTAAAATTTCATCTAACAAAAAGAAAACTTCTTTTCCTTGTTCGTATTGTTCCGTTAATAAATGCAAGCGTTTTAATTCGGCATAAAAGAAGGATTCATTTTCTTGTAAAGAATCATTTGTTCTAAGGCTGGTAAATAAATGTATAGGTGAAAATTTATATTTACTTGCACAAACCGGAGCTCCGATCATTGCTATCGTTAAGTTCACGCCTACCGTTCTTAAGAACGTGCTTTTTCCGGCCATGTTTGCCCCTGTAAGTAAGTCTACTTTGGGTGCACGACTGATGTGATAATTGTTTTTTATAAGTAGCTTTTCGTTGAGTAGCGGATGTCCGATATTCTCTGCTTCAATTATAAAGTAGTCGGTTTCAACCTCTGGAAATATATAATCTGGATTGTTATGTGCGTACATTCCTAAGCTGATAAACGCATCGAATTCAGCAATTGCATCCACCCATTTTATGAAATTGTCTTTATAAAAATTGCGCCATTTTTCTATTCTACGCATTACATTAATATCCCATAGCAAGATGCCATTCAGAAGAACAGCTACTACAATATTCATCCGCGCATCCAGCTTGTCCGTTTGTTTTTTTAATTCCTTAATACTTTCACTTGCAGACTCGTTTTCTTTTTTGAAAATTGATTTTAAGTCGTTTAATAATGTTGAATCGAATGTCTCTGATTCAATTAGGGAAATCAGTTGGCGGTATTTTTCAATAGAATCGAATTTGCGGCTGAGATTGTCGTGTATTTTATTGATACGTTTAGTGTAAGAGCCGATAATAAAAAGTTGAGTGAAAAATAATAGAGTGAATGGTGTTTCGTTGATTATTCCGGTAAAATAAAGAACGATGGAAATAACCGACAATACCGGAAGAAGGATAGAAGAGATCTTTAGAAATAAATTTGAAAACGTATTTTTTTCATTCAGCCATTCTTCAATTACTTCTTTGTCTTTTGCCTGCTCTTTGTTTTGAAAACCCAATGCAATAAATTCGTGGTTCCATTCAGGTTTTGTAGATAGTTCCTTAACTGCAGTTTGTCGCTGAATGATCTTCTTTTTATCGAGAAATGGATTTGTCAACCAATCTGCAAGCTTCACTCTTCCTGTATATGTAGATGTACGATTTAAAATTTGAAAAATGGATTTTCTTCCGAAAATATCAAGGTCGGAAATGAAATGATGCTGCTTGTCGATGAATTCGATGCCTTCATTTATTCCGTTAAAATCTTTTTTTATAAGTTGGATTTCTATTTCGTTTACTTTGATTAGATTTTTTAAAAAGCTAGTTTTCCTTTTTAATTGGAGTTCCAT
>CAMCYR010000006.1 GCA_945885475.1 Chitinophaga pinensis | reverse complement strand
AATCCATGATATTTACCATTTTCAGTAACGATCAGCTGCGATATATTATATTGCTCTAACAATTGCATTGCGCTCACAGCTAACTCATCCGCTTCAATATTTTTGGGTGTTCTATTCATAATGTCAGACGCTTTCAGGTTGCTTATGTTATCCGTTTTCTCCAACATTCTGCGAACATCACCATCGGTAATCACACCAACGAGTTCCCCATCGTCAACCACAGCAGTAGCACCGAGCCTCTTGGATGAAATTTCGATTATTACTGCCTTTATTGAATCATCCGATTTTATCGATGGCTTTTGATTTTGTGAAGCGACATCACCCACTTTTAAATATAATTTTTTACCAAGTGCTCCACCTGGATGGTATTTTGCAAAATCGCTGCTTGTAAAATCTTTACAGTCCAGTAAACAAACAGCCAAGGCATCACCCATTGCCAATTGAGCTGTAGTACTTGAGGTAGGAGCCAAATTATTCGGACACGCTTCTTTTTCGACAGTTGAATTTAAAACGTAATCAGCCTCTTTCGCTAAATAGGAATCAACATTACCAACCAGGGCAATCAATTTATTACCACCTGTTTTTAAAAGGGGCACCAAAACTTTAATTTCTGGAGTATTTCCACTTTTCGAAATACAGATCACCACGTCCTCCTGTTGTATCGTTCCCAGATCGCCATGTATGGCATCGGCAGCATGCATGAAAATTGCTGGCGTACCTGTAGAATTCATAGTTGCAACAATCTTTTGAGCAATAATAGCGCTCTTACCTATCCCTGTAACAACAACTCTTCCTTTTGATCCATAGATCAACTTTACGCTGTTTACAAAGTCGTCATTAATGAAATTTTGCAAATTCCGAACCGAGTCCGCCTCAATATTTAAGGTAGTTTTAGCAAGTTCAATTATTTTATCGATAGATTTATTCACTTCGTAGGAAATTTAAAATAAAGTAGAGCATTATTTGTCGTTGCAACAATTTTTTATTATATATTTACATTAGATAATTCAAAAACAGCTATTTCTTAAATACTGATTATAAAGGTATAAAAATAGTTCATTTTTCAGATAATCTATAACATAATCATTAATTAAAAAACAGGAATTGAAAATGCTCGATGTAGAAACATCCCTTCTTGAATACTTACAAAAATATTTCGGATTCAAACAATTCAAAGGACCACAAGAACCGATAATAGCAAGCCTGTTAGAAGGGAAAGATACGTTTGTAATTATGCCAACAGGTGGAGGGAAGTCATTGTGCTACCAATTACCAGCATTAGTGAGTGAAGGAACGGCAATTGTGATCTCTCCTCTTATCGCATTGATGAAAAATCAGGTAGATGCACTACGAAACTTTGGTAATGAAGAAGGGATAGCACACTTTTTAAATTCTTCCCTTACAAAAGCTGAAATCACGAAAGTAAAAAAAGATATAACGGATGGCAAAACCAAACTTCTTTATGTTGCACCCGAAAGTTTAACAAAAGAAGATAACATCGCATTTTTCAACGAAATAAAAATTTCCTTTTTTGCTATTGATGAGGCGCATTGTATTTCCGAATGGGGACATGACTTCCGCCCTGAATACAGAAGATTGCGACCAATCATTGAGCAGATCGGTAAAGTACCTATTATTGCATTAACGGCAACCGCAACACCTAAAGTACAGCAGGATATTCAAAAAAACTTAGGCATGAGCAGTGCCAATCTTTTTAAATCATCCTTCAACAGATCTAATTTATATTACGAAGTACGACCGAAACAAAACGTAATTAAAGAGATCATAAAATATGTAAAAAGCCAGCAAGGTAAATCCGGAATTATATACTGCTTAAGCCGGAAAAAAGTGGAAGAGCTTGCAGAAACATTACAAGTTAATGGTATCAAAGCTTTGCCTTATCATGCCGGATTAGAAGCAAAAGAACGTGCAAAGACCCAAGATGCATTTCTTATGGAAGACATTGATGTTATTGTTGCAACGATAGCTTTTGGTATGGGGATCGACAAACCAGATGTTCGCTTTGTGATCCATCACGATATTCCTAAATCACTTGAAGGTTATTACCAGGAAACAGGACGTGGCGGACGTGATGGTGGTGAAGGAAATTGCGTTACCTTTTACAGCCATGATGATATTGTGAAGCTGGAAAAATTCATGAAAGGCAAACCGGTTGCTGAACAAGAGATCGGCAAACAATTATTGACCGAAACAGTTTCCTACGCTGAAACATCCAGCTGCCGAAGAAAATTTCTTTTGCACTATTTCGGAGAAGAGTTTGATGAATCGGGATGTGGCGGCATGTGCGACAACTGTCGCAATCCGAAACAAAAATTTGATGGAATGGATGATATTGCCCTGGCAATTGAAGCTGTTACAGATGTGAAAGAAAAGTTTAAAACAAAAGATGTGATCAATGTCTTATTAGGCATTATTACTTCAACTGTAAAATCATACAAACACAACGAATTAGAATGCTTCGGCAAAGGTGCTGAAGATACTAAGAATGAAAAATATTGGAATGCCATTTTCAGACAGGCATTTGTATCCGGACTACTTTCTAAAGATGTAGAAAACTATGGTTTACTCAAAGTAACCAAAGAAGGAGCTGCATTTTTAGATAAACCATTCAGCATGATGGTAACTAAAGATCATGACTACGAAGGAACTGAAAGTGATGATGAAGACGGGCCTTCCGGTGGTGGCGGTAAAGGCGGTTCCGGAGCTGATGAAATTTTATTTTCTGCATTAAAGGATCTATTGAAACAAACCGCACACAAATTAAAATTACCTCCTTATGTGATTTTTGCAGAAGTTTCTTTAGAAGAGATGGCAATTCAATATCCAATAAAAATGGATGAGCTGGTGAATATTACTGGTGTAGGACAAGGGAAGGCACAAAAATTTGGTAAACCATTCCTCGATTTAATTTCTAAATACGTTGATGAGAATGAGATTGAGCGTCCACTAGATATGGTTGTTAAGTCTATCGTAAATAAATCAGGATTAAAGGTTTATATCATTCAAAATATTGATAGAAAATTGCCATTAGAAGATGTAGCGAAAGCAAAAGGTCTGAGCTTAGCCGACCTCATCATTGAAATAGAAAGCATTGTGCACTCCGGAACAAAAGTTAATATCAACTATTACATTAATGATATTCTGGATGAAGACAAACAAGAAGAAGCGATGGAATATTTCAAAGAATCAAATTCTGATTCCATCACAGATGCATTGAAAGAGCTGGGAGAAGACGAATACAGCGAAGAAGAGATCCGGCTAATGCGTATCCGTTTCATGAGCGAATTCGGAAATTAATTTTATTTTATAAAACAAAAACCGCAGTGAGTGATTACTGCGGTTTTTTTATTTGTAGAAGATTGATGAAGAATCAACTTACCTGCATAACAACTTCGTCAATTGCGATAGAACGTTAACCACAGGTTTAACTTTTTACTTTATAGTGTCAAAACTTGACGAAAAGCATGTTTTAAAAGGGAGGAATTTCCTAAATTCGGGTTCATTTAATTTATCGAACATGCAAGTAGTACTCATGTCGCGAGCAAGCTCATACGAAGTCATATCAGTGATGAGGAATACGAAGAGAATAAACCTGAAGAACAGAATTGTCCGATAAAAATCATTCAGGTAGCCAAAGTCAGGTAAACCGATCAACTGATCTTATACGCTGTTTTATGTTTCACTTCTGTCATTACAAATGAACTTTGAACATGACCGATATTTTCAGTCGCTGCTAATTTATTTGTTATAAAATCCTGATAATGGTGCATATCGTTGGAAACAACTTTTAAAAGATAATCGAAAGTACCCGCAGTATGATAGCATTCCATCACTTCATCCAATTTTGAAACAGCCTGTTCGAATTTCTTCAACAAGGGCTTAGAGTGAACCAATAAAGAGACATTGCAAAAAACAACTAAATTTTTTCCAATTTTTTCCTTGTTAACTAAAGCAACATATTTTTCAACAACACCCGTTCTTTCCATCCGTTTAATTCGTTCATAGGTAGGAGTAATTGACAATCCTACTTCATCAGCAATTTGCTTCGTATTTAAGGTGGAGTCATTTTGCAGAAGTTGCAAAATCTTTTTATCTAATTTATCAAATTTTTCCATGTAGATTATTTTTCTGTTATTAAACAAATTTAAAACAATTATAGTTCATTAGACTACATATTACTATAATTATAGTTTTATTTTCTAAATAATAACATAATTCCAGATTATATAATCAAGCACATTACCTTTATATAAAATTAAAACCCTTCCATATGCCAAAAGTAAATTCAAAAAACACAAAAAAAATGCGCCCCGAAAGTCTGATGATGAGCTACGGATACAAGCCTGAATTATCAGAGGGTGCAGTAAAATGTCCCATCTTCCAAACATCCACATTTGTCTTTAAGACAGCGGAGGAAGGGAAATCTTTTTTTGAGGTTGCGTATGGAAAGCGGGCACTTCGTCCAAAGGAAGAAACAGGATTGATCTATAGTCGCATAAACAATCCTGACCTGGAAATATTAGAAAACAGATTATGTCTTTGGGATGAAGCGGAGGATGCAGCTGTTTTTGAAAGTGGAATGGCAGCTATCAGCACCACCGTAATGGAATTATTAAAACCAGGTGATCTGCTTTTACACAGTGAACCAATATATGGCGGATCTGATCATTTCTTTAAACACATACTTGCTAAATTCGGAATTCACAGTGTTGGTTTTTTACCGAACCAATCGAAAGAAGAAATTATTAAAATCATAAAATCAACAGGCAAAGCAGATCAACTGGCAATGATCTTTATTGAAAGTCCCGCTAATCCAACAAACGACCTGATAGACATGAATATGTGTGTGGAGATTGCAAAACAATTTTCTACAAAAGACAAAAAAGTGATCACGGCTATCGACAACACATTCTTAGGTCCTGTATTTTCGCATCCTTTAAAACATGGATTTGATCTTGTTTTGTATTCGGCAACAAAATACATTGGCGGTCATAGCGATGTGATTGCGGGTGCATGTGTTGGTTCAGCTGCTTTAATGAAACGAATAAAATCGTTCAGAAGCATCATGGGGACAATGGCTTCACCAAACACCGGCTGGCTTCTGATGCGCAGTCTGGAAACATTAAAAATGCGAATGACGCTGCAGGCAGAAAATGCTATAAAAATTGCAGCATGGTTAGACAAACACCCTAAAGTAGAAAAGGTATATTACTTAGGACTTTTAAAAAAGAGCGACAAACAATTTCCAATATACAAACAACAGTGTTTATCACCGGGAGCAATGATCAGTTTTGATGTGAAGGGTGGAGAGAAGAAAGCATTCAAAGTTTTAAATGCGCTGAAACTAATAAAATTGGCAGTCAGCCTTGGAAGTACTGAATCTTTAGCAGAACACCCCTACTCGATGACACATGCTCCGGTAAATGATGAACTAAAAGTGAAAATGAATTTAACAGAAAAAATGATCCGTCTTTCTGTAGGTGTTGAATATTATGAAGATATTATTGCCGACATTGAACAAGCACTAAAAAAAATATAATCACAATTATTTTTAATATTTCGATTCTTTTTTGCCTTGTTACAATGTCAAAAAGAAAAAAAGAACAATTGCAAATAGAATAAAATAGATAGCTAATAGAAGCCAATCAAGGACTTTACAAATTCTCATGTATTTATTCGGATATTTCTTTATTCTGGTTAAAGAAACAATACACATAGAAAAAACAGAAAAAAATATCCAGAGAAAAAACAGAAAACTTATGTAAGCTGCAATAGCACTTACAAAAAAACCAAGGAGTAAAAAAGCAATAGCAACAATATTGTAAGGCTCTAATGAACGACCTTTATAAGTACCTTTACCGGAAGGTTTTTTATCTTTGTACAGCGACCAATTTTCATCAACAGTCTTCTTCGGTGGAGTGTCGCAAGCAATTAAAAAACTAGAAGATTTCCGTACGAGTATTTTAATTTCAGGACAGCTGCGCTTGCAACAAGTCCGTCATCGACAATTGCGGATTGCAAAGAATCAGTTTCAGGCGTTTCACAATAATCATCCTGGGGTTTTAACTGTTTGAATTTTGTATTATTATTTGAAACACGAAGGCTGTAACCGGGGCGTATTTTCTTTTCAAAACATCAAAAGAAACAGTACAGAAAGTAATTGTAAAAAGGAGCAATAAAAATAATACGGAACTAATTCGGGAAAATGCGTTCATTAAGCGCCCAATTCGCTCAAGGTCAGCCAAGCCATCAGTCCGACACCAACCTCCAGCGCTTTTTCATCAATATCAAATGTTGCTGTATGAACACCACTGGTGATCCCTTTAGAAATATTACCTGTTCCTAAACGATAAAAGCAAGAGGGTATTTGTTGCGAGAAAAAAGAAAAGTCTTCAGCAGTCATTCTTAAAGGCAGTTCTTCCACATTTTCTTTTCCGAGAAAATCTTCCGCTGCCGAGCGCGCTCTATTAGTTACCTTTTCATCATTTACCAAAAAAGGATACCCGTGTTCAATAACAAAATCACATTGTCCGCCCATCCTTTCCGCAATCTCTTCGGCAATTGATTTCATTTTCTTATGTGCTTCCTTCCTCCAATTTTCGTCCATCGTCCTGAAGGTTCCTTCCAATTTTACTTCATCGGGAATCACATTTGTTGCGCCATTTCCAACAATTTTACCAAATGCCAAAACGGTTGGCGGGCGAACATTATCGCCCTCCAGCAAAGAATAAGAAGGAGGGGAAATCATAAAGGCCTTATTCAGATCTGTCAGGATCTGCGAAGCGATTAACAATGGATTAGTATAGTCATTCGGCATTGCTGCATGGCCACCTTTACCTTTAACGGTTACATATATCTCATCAGTACTTGCCATATACATTCCGGAACGGAATCCTACCTTCCCGGTTTCCATGCTCGGAAAAACATGCTGTGCGAAAAAACTATCGGGTTTAGGATTTTCGAGAACGCCTTCCTGAATCATGAGTGAAGCACCGCCTGGTAATTTTTCTTCACCGGGTTGAAAGATCAACTTCACTGTTCCTTCAAACTCATTTTTAAGTTCATTCAATATTTTAGCAACCCCTAACAATGATGCACTATGAACATCGTGTCCGCAAGCATGCATCACCCCTTCATTTTTTGATTTGTATTCGCAGGTATTTTTTTCTAAAATGGGGAGAGCATCCATATCGCCGCGCAAAGCAACGATCTTCTTTGAAGGATTTCTCCCCTCTATCAACGCTACGATACCGGTTTTTACCATTCCTTGCTTAAAAGGAATAGTGTATTCCTTTAATTTGGAAGCAATATAATCGGATGTATTGAATTCTTCAAACGACAATTCAGGATTAGCATGCAAATACCTACGAATAGCAATTATTTCAGGCAGTGCAGAATGAGCGAGGGATTTAATTTTATCTTTCAACTTATTATATTAAAAAAAGGTTTTTGATACACCCGAAATCACATTTATTTTCCAAAGATCATTTTCAAGGAGAGCAGCAAAATGATGACTCCAAATACTTTTTTAAGCATCGATTGATCAATTGCAATTGAAAGTTTAGAACCAAAGTAACTGCCGATTACAAATGTGCTGGCGATTACAAAAGCTGTTTTCCATTCAATATGCCCCGCCTGATAATAATTAAAAACACCTAAAATACCAATTGGGAGCAAGAACATGAACAGCACTGTTCCTTGTGCCTGATGCTGTGAATAGCCAAGAAAGTATACCAAAGCAGGTACGATGACAATTCCGCCACCGATACCAACAAGTCCGCTAAGCATACCGGCAACCAAGCCAAGGCATAGCAAAATAATTATTGTCGTCATATTTAATTGTGAGTTTTTCAAGAGCAGTAATTCTTAAAAATCAAGACTGAGAGATAAATGCCAAATAGGTTTCAGGACAATTCCATCCTGCACTCCCCATGCTCTGTCGATTCGAATAAAATAACCAAAGATCCTGCTTCTGAGTCCGAAACCATAACCACCTACAATTGGGTTGTGCTGCGTTTTCAAGGTGATAATCAAAGGAGTGATATTATTACCGATCACGGTTGTGTTCAATGAATTATTTTCAGAATAAGGAGAATTACCTGTCCATGCGGTTCCTAAGTCACCAAATCCGATGATCTGAAAATTTTGAATAAAATCAGAACGAATAGGACGTTTAAAGAAATATTTAAAGATCGGAAAGCGTAATTCACTATTGATCACAACAAAACTATTCCCATTACGTACGTTTTGATAAAAACCGCGCATGTTTGTCGCTAAAGTCTGGTAGGTATAATTCTGATCGGTAGCAATATTTGTAGTATTATCGAATTTAGGATTAAACCAATTGTCTACTCCCCCCATGTAATAGATCAGCTTTTTATTGCCGAAAGAAGTACTGGCAGCGATACGGTTTGCCCAGATCAAATCACGGTGAATCTTTTTATAATTACGTGCATCCAATCCAACCACAAAAAAATCGGTTTTCACCTTGTCAATCTGGCGATAATATTCACCAAACAATTTGGCTCTCGTTCCATTGTATAAATTCAATCCTTTTTTAATCGAATTATCATAAACCCATTCTAATTTTAAAGAGCCCCAGTTTTCAAAGGAATTTTCTCTTTTCAAATTCGTAAGATCAGTAGCAGTATAAACGATTTTATCGTTACGATAATTAACCGTTCCTCTCACGCTTGCTACTTCGCTGAAGGGATATTTCAAAATATACTTCGCTTCATGCGTATACACTTTCACGATCGAATAATTATCGGCAACATCCAACAACGATTGTCTGTGCAATACAATCTGCTTATCGAGATTCTTAATCCTGTTTTCACGGCTTAAGAAAAACTCATTACTATTTAAATCACCTGAAAAGCGAATACCGCCAACAATCCTATAATCTTCGAACAGATCACTTACGCCAACTTTAAAAAAAGCGTTGATACCTGGATTCAGATAGATCGGACTTCCACCACCAGCAAATTTTTGATACGAAGCGTTCAGGAATGAATTGTCAATTTGTGAAACAACGTAATCTACCGAATAATTGATATTGTAGTTCCGTTGTTTAGACAATACAAAATCTGAATTGGGATTTACTATTGCCGCTGCTGCTGTATCGACTAAGGGCTTCCTTTGATCTGGAGCAATTTTCTGTTTTTTCGGCTGTTCGTTCTCAAAAGTGTAATTGTTAATATCGATTTGCGAAGAGTCCTTTTTAGGAGTATCGTTAATATCGATAACAATTTTTACATTTTCAGCAGCAGGAGTATCTCTCAGGTTTTTATCTTTCACAGAGGCTTCAACAGCTTCTTTGCGTTCAATACGATCTTTATAATCGCGATACGAGGTGTTTTTTAAATTCAGTTTAGGAGTTGCAGCTGCTGCGGTCAATGAACCAACAAACAATTTATATTTTCCATTTTCAAAAATAATCTCAGAAAATTTATTTGCTTTCGTATTCACATCCTGCTCCAAAATACTACGTTTATAGTTCGTAATCGGATAAGATGAAACAACAGTACGGTAATGTGCAGAAGTATCCACATATGCAATTACACTATCAAAGCGAGCGATGAAACGGTTACGAATTCCATTGATATCACTTAGATAAGAAATGTGTGTACTATCGTAATCAGCAGGATAGCTTTCATCAATATTCGGAGTATTGGTAACCCTTTTCAAAACACGCGACTTGATCACATTGTCGAATACAAATAAATCTTTGTATGGCATTGCCGGCTCCACTTTTCTTTTCGTATCATAAAATAAAGTATCTAGCGGACGGTTGGAAGCGAATGCAATTTGTTTTGAACCGTGCACAAACCGTGGCGTCAAATCATCATAAATATCCTTCGTAATCTGATCGTATGCGCTGGAAGCTGCAGTGAAAACAAAGATATCTGTCTGCCCTTTTTGCACAGCCGACATCACAAACCTTCTCCCATCATCGTTATATGAGTAATCTAATATTTTCTCGAAACCTATAATATTACGTTCTGTTCGGTCTTTTGATTCCAACTCATACGTTGTAAATACCAGATAGCTTTTCCGTTCGATGATATATGAAAACAATTTTCCACTTGGATGCCATGCTAAAAGGGGAAACGACTGATCACTCGGACGGTCGATTTTTTGTCCCGATTTTAATATCCGTTTCGTTTTATTTTTTTGAACATCATATAACCAGATTTTGTATTGACCCATTTCATTGGTAGTATACAATACATAATTTCCATCCGGACTAACTTTCAGTTGAGAGTATATACGAGCGGCCTTCGGTTTCTTAACAACCAAGGGTAATTGTGCCGGCAATGTTCTGGCTGTATCTTTTTCAATGTATTTATTCGAATACGAGTCGAAACATTCTCTCCAAAGATTTTTCACAGAAATACCTAATACAAACAAGGAAGAGTTGTCGATGTTCCGGCTCACCTTTGTCATATATAAAATATTGGAGATCACTGCTTCGCCGTAGTTATCAGCAATGTGCTTCCACATGGCATGTCCGGCATACTTCGCATCACTTCCTTCCAGGCGGTTAATGTTTGTATACCTTCCACTTACTATTCCATCCTTCACTCGGTTATCGATATCCGAATTCCAATCATAGGAAACATATTCAACCAAGCCCTTGATGTACCATTCGGGTAAATTCAAAAGTGTGCTGTTCTTCACCATCTCGCGCACATTACCACCATACATCATCTCGTTGATGAGCACTTCTGCCAGGCCTGCACGTATCTGCGCATCCAATTTCGCGTGATCTCCTTCGTAGTACAAAATTACTTTTGAACCTTCAACACGTGTTACACCACCGGTATTATAATCTTCTTCGGTAGAAAGACCGATATTACTTTGCCTGTAGTCGGATTGTTTATTGTATACTATAAACTGCACTTTGTCATCAAAGGTATAATCAAACAGTTTCTCAACTTTTTCCATTTGCAATTTTGCAGATTGAGAAACATAGTTTGATAATTCACGTCCCTGTTCATAAAAATAAACATCGTACTTCGGATATGAATAATAGGTCCAAAAATAATCATCGTATTTCACGCGATTTTTCCCGAAATCCGTTTGAGAACCGCTATAAAATTGTGCGCTTATTTCGGTATTCGAAAAAACTGCGAATACAAAAAGGATGAAAAGAATTACTTTTTTATATGTAGAGGCCAATAGCGTAAGCACTGATAAATTTTATTAGAATGCTAAGATACTAAATAATGAAAGCAATTACAAGGGTGAAACCTGTATTTTGCTACTTTTGTAACGCATTTTTAATAAATATAGTATGATTCAGATTCACTCTTTCACCTTTAATCCGATCCAGGAAAATATGTATCTGCTTTTTGACGAAAGCAAGGACTGTGTTATCATTGATCCGGGGTGTTATGATGATGCAGAAAGAACTATTTTATCGGAATTTATAGCTCAAAATGGCCTAAAACCTGTGAAATTATTAAATACACATTGTCACTTAGATCATATATTTGGGAATGGGTATGTGGCGAAAAAATACAATCTGAAACTTGAATTCAACAAGAATGATATGCGTGTTTTCGATGCTTTTCAGCTGACCTGCGACCTTTACGGAATGAGTTGTGACCCTTCACCTCAACCCTCCGTATTTTTAGAAGAAGGAGATGTAATTGAATTCGGAAATTCGAAATTAGAGATTTTGTTTACACCGGGTCATTCACCAGGAAGCATCACTTTTTACAATCGTGAAGAAAAATTCATGATTGCAGGAGATGTTTTGTTCAATGGAAGTATCGGCAGAACAGACCTTCCAGGAGGCGATCACGAAACGCTGATCAACAACATTAAAACAAAATTATTTCCATTAGGAGATGATTTTAAGGTGTATAGCGGACACGGACCAGTTACAACGATTGGGTTTGAAAAAAAGCACAATCCATTTCTTACATAATAATTTTACCACAGATTACACGGATTTTCACAGATAATTATTTCCGGAGCGTCATTACGAAGGAGGAACCACCGCAGCAATCTAAAACTCATGAAGAGTAAAAATGAGATTGCCACACCCTCTCTTCGAAGGGGTTTCCCAATGACGTTCTAACAAAAAAACAGTAGATAAATGACACTCAAAACCGGAAAATACAAACATTATAAAGGCAAGGAATACGAAGTGATAGGAATTGCCCGTCACAGCGAAACGCTTGAAGAATTAGTGGTTTACAGGGCTTTGTATCAGAACGAGGGAGAAAATTTGTGGGTGCGACCTTTAAAAATGTTTTTGGAAGAAGTTGAAATAGAAGGAAAAAAAATGCCCAGGTTTGAGTTCCTGGGCGAAGACTAATTTTATTGTGGAGCGATATTGCGGAGAGATATTTTCCCAAAAAATGCGGTCCGCTCTCCATTCGAGAAGTGCTTGATCGTTATGTCAATCGAGTTCGACCAAGGGGAGAGTATCGAGAAGTATTTGTGGTTCTAACTGTTCTCGATACGTTCCTGCGGAACACTCGAACTGACCATACCATAAGAGGAACATTCGAACTGACCATACGATAAGAGGAACACTCGAACTGAAATATTAATCGAGTTCGACCAAAGGGAGAGTATCGAGAAGTGTTTGCAACTCATTAAACCATCACCACGATGTTGAAAAGTACTTATTTAATCATATCAAACCCACAATAAGGAACTAACACTTTCGGAATTTTAATTCCTTCTGCTGTTTGATTGTTCTCTAACATGGTTGCAACAATGCGTGGCAATGCCAATGCGCTTCCGTTCAATGTATGCGCCAAAACCGGCTTCGCATCTCCGTCCTTAAAACGCAATTTCAATCTATTACTTTGGAAGGTTTCGAAATTTGAAACAGAACTCACTTCCAACCATTTTTGTTGCGCTGTTGAATAGGTTTCAAAATCATAAGTTAAAGCAGAAGCAAAACTCATATCACCTCCGCACAGTTTCAATATCCTGAAAGGCAATTCCAATTCACGCAATAATCCTGCAACATAATTACGCATATCTTCCAATGTTTCATACGATTTATCAGGATGAGCGATCTGCACAATTTCTACTTTGTCAAATTGATGCAAACGATTTAATCCACGCACATGTGCACCGTAACTTCCAGCTTCTCTTCTGAAACAAGGTGTGTAGCCACAATTTTTAATTGGCAACTGATCAGCTTTTAAAATTACATCGCGGTAAATATTGGTAATAGGAACTTCAGCTGTTGGAATCAAATATAAATTATCAATAGTTGAATGATACATTTGTCCTTCTTTATCTGGTAATTGTCCTGTTGCATAACCAGATGCTTCATTCACTAAAATGGGTGGTTGAATTTCTAAATATCCGGCAGCAGTTGCTCTATCCAAAAAGAAATTGATCAATGCTCTTTGCAAACGTGCTCCTTTACCTTTATAAACGGGAAATCCGGCACCAGTTAATTTTACACCTAATTCAAAATCGATCAGATCATATTGTGTCGTTAATTCCCAATGAGGTTTTGCGCCATCATATAATTTTGGAATTTCGCCTTCCTGAAATACATTCTCATTGTCCTCAGGAGTTTTTCCTTTGGGAACTTTTATGCTTGGAGTATTCGGAACCTGCACTAATTGATCGTGCTGCTCCTTTTCTATCAGTGCTAATTGCTCCTCTAATTTTTTTGAATTTTCTTTTAAAGAAGCACTCTTTGTTTTCAGTTCATCGCCTTCCGCTTTCTTCCCTTGCTTATACAAATCACCCACTTGTTTGGCAAGCAGGTTTGCTTCATTCAGAATAGCATCCAAATCGTTTTGAATCTTTTTGCGCTGAACATCCATCTCCAGAACATTTTCAAGGATGGCTTTCGCATCAAAATTTTTAATGGCTAAACGGGCAATTGCTTCGTCTTTATTTTCGCGGATATAATTAAGTTGTAACATATTTTAGATATTAGATTTTAGCGTTGATCTTAGTACCGATTGAGATTTTATCATCAAATTTTAATCGTATTGAAAATCTCACATCTCAATACTATTCGAATCGACCAATAAAAAACTCCCAACCTCAATGAGAAGCAGGGAGTTATTTTAAATACTGTAAAATATTATGCTTCTGTAGAAAAAGGAACAACCGAAACAAACGATTTATCATCGCGTTTCTTTTTAAATTGTACTGTTCCGTCTACTAGAGCGAATAAAGTATGGTCTTTACCAACACCCACGTTTTCACCTGGATTGTGTTTAGTACCTCTTTGGCGAACAATAATGTTACCAGAGATAGCTAATTGACCACCATAAATTTTAACGCCTAGACGTTTGCTATGTGACTCACGACCGTTCTTAGAACTACCCGCACCTTTTTTATGTGCCATTTTTTTTTATATTATAAGTTAAAACTTAAAAGTTAAAAGGTTTTGAGGCAATCTAACTTTTTCTTATTGGTCTGTTATTATTTAGCTGCTTTTTTTGCTGCCTTTTTAGGAGCTGCTGCTTTTTTCGGAGCTGCTTCCTTTTTTACGGCTGCTTTTTTAGGAGCTGTTTCTTTTGCTTCTACTTCAACAGCTTCAGCTTTAGGCGCTTTTTTCACAATCGCGATCTCATCTTTCAATGTCTCACCTTTTGCTAAGATACCTTGAACAAGGATCTGCGTTAATTGCTGACGGTGACCATTTGATTTTTGGTAACCTTTTCTGCGTTTCTTTTTAAATACGATGACCTTGTCACCTTTAAGATGGGAAAGTACTGTTGCAGCTACTTTTGCACCATCAATTGAAGGAGTTCCTATTTGAACTTTTCCGCCATTGTCAACCAACAAAACTTTGTCGAATTCAACTTTAGCCCCTTCGTTAGCATCTAGGCGGTGAACATAGACTTTAACTCCACGTTCAACCTTAAATTGTTGCCCGGCTATTTCTACGATTGCATACATTTTTTAGGGTTTTATTTGTTAATAATATCCAAGCAATTATTTTCTTGGGGCACGAAATTAAGAATTTATTTGATTGTGGCAAAGTTTTCAACAAAAAAAGTGCTTAAAAACAGTTGAAATGTTAATTACCGTACCGAATGACCATATTAGGAGAAATGTTAAACAAAACGAAATCAGCCTGTTACAACATAAAATTCGGTATTTACAACATTATACTTTCAGCTTTTTATTCACCAAATAAACGCCCAACAAAATCAATACAATCCAAAGGAAATGAAGCACTTGAACATCCTCTCCGTCCAAAATCCCCCAAACCAAAGCTACAATCGGAATCAGATAGGTGACAGACGAAGCGAAAAGGGCATTGGTATTGCGAATCAATACATTAAAGACCATCACCGATAGAGCCGTTCCGAATACGGCAAGAATAACAATGTAGCCCAGACTGCTATAAGCTTGCGGGTTGGCACTCAGTTTAACCGTAAAATCTGTAAATCCGAACAAATAAACACCTGCTAAGGGACCAATAAACATCATCGCCCAAACTGTAGCTGTGACAGAATTTACTTCGTTCAATTCCTTTTTAATGATATTTGCGCTTACTGCGTAACAGATCGTTGCAAGCACAACATACAAACCAAAAAGAAGGTTGTTATTCATATCCTCTGCCTTACCGACAGTCAACAAGCCGATCGCACCAAAAAAACCAATAAGGATCCCTATCACATTTATGAGGCGGGTTTTGATCTTAAATAATAATACGCCTAACAGTAAAGTAAACAAGGGCGTCAATGAATTCAACATACCAGTAAGTGAGCTACTGATTCCGGTTTCGGCTTTGGTAAATAAAAATGCGGGAATAAAATTACCAATCAATCCCATTCCCAAAAAACCTTTCCAATGCTTCAGCAAGGGCTTTTTAACATGCTTAAAAATCAGAGGACTCAAAAACACAAAAGCAATGAAGATCCTGAGCGCCGCAACTTCGTCACTGGAATAAACATCCATTCCACGTTTCATCAAAATGAATGAACTTCCCCAGGTTAATGCCAAGGCAATTAATATGACCCAATTTATAATCTTTGTGTTCACGTGTATATTTTTGAGCGGCAAAGATATGATTTGTATCAAGAAAGCTTATATCATAAACAACTTTTAAAAATGTAATTTTGTGCTAAACAATTACCAAACTGATGGCAATCGAAAAAACAACACTACGAATTAGCGGAAAGACATGCGGATAGTGTCAGAAATCGGTGCTAAAAATCATTTCTGATTCAGAGGGTGTGCAATCTGCTGATATTGATCTGGCTTAGGGAAAAGCGACAATAACAATTGATAACTCAATTAGGGCTAAGGAAAAACTTGTGCAAGTAATTAATGAAGGTGAAATCTATTCCGCACACTACCGTATCAGGACCTATGTAATTCATTAAAAGCCTTTCAACTTTTCAGTTGCACGTTTAGAATAAAATCCGCTCCCGGCCGCAATCTCGGTAAACAATTCTTTCGCTTTCACTTTTTCTCCGGTCTTAAAATACGACATCGCTAAATTCCATTTTGCTTCAGGGTGAAAAACGTTATTCTGATCGCCTAAAATTGCTTTCAGATTTTTTATCGTCCGATCGTATTTTCCAATTTGATAATAAGAAAGAGCACTATAGAATAATGAATTAACATCCTGCGGATTGTTTTCTATTAACAAATCAAACTCAAGGAGTGCTTTATTATATTTTCCTTTACTGAAATATGTCAATGCCGATTTTAATACTTTATCAGCAGCAATAATTTCTTCAAAATCTTTTTCCGGAATATTAGTGACACTCTCTTTATTCTCTTTGTAAGAAGGTGTATGCCCTTTAATTTCAAACGAACGTATACCGGAATTGAAATAAAATAAATTATAATTGGTCACTTTCAAATCGTAAATATAAATTACATCTGCGTTAAAATAAGACTCCACTTTTACTTCGTTTATTTTATCGGTAACCGCAGAAAGAGCTGGTGTAATGCTTTTAATCGGTTCCATAGGAACACTAATTTTTTCAACTATTTTTTTATCCTCCACCACTTCATGAACTTCCCGAGTATTTTCGGGCTGTATTTTTATTTCAGCAGGTGTAAAAACCTGTTCTGTTTTTGGAGATTCCCTTACAACTTCCTTGATATGGTCGCTTCTGACAATTCCAGTTCGCTTCTCTGAAAATGAATCAGCAAAATAATAAAATCCAAAAATAGAGGCAAGGGAAAAAACAGCTAAAAAAACTTGCGGCAAGGTTAAGGGACTAGCATGCACAACTTTTGTTTTCAGATCTATCTGATGACAGATGGCGTCAACATCAGAGAACGTGAAAGGGATTGCAGCAAATCCGTTAACCGCGCAAGTGCACAATTCACATGTAGAAATGTGCTGATATAATTTAGCCCGTTCTGCCTTTTCGTTTCTGTTAAGAGAATACGATTGAAGTTGCTCATAGGTTAAACAGTTCATATTTGTGTTTGAATTCATGGGGACGCTTATTTTAAACTCGTGATAATCATTTTTAAATTTCGTTTGCCATTCTGGATATAGCTTTTTACTTCATTAACGGAATAGCCTGTCATTTCAACGATTTGTGTGTAAGTCATATTTTTGAGATAAAACAATTCGATGCATTTTTTTTGAAGAGGATTCAGGCGATTCATTGCTTTTCCCAAGGCTTCTAATTTCTGCTCCTCTTCAATCAATGTTTCCTTTTCATCTTCTGAAGTTTGAGATTTTACTTCGTATTGATAATCCGCATTACGATTTGCCTGCGCCTGCATTTTGCGCAATTCAGATATACAGTAATTGCGAACAACGAAAGTGAGCCAGGCTTTAAAGTTTTCCACCTCCCGCTTTTTTAATTCATCGAATAGCTTTTCGAAAATCTGGAGCACCATATCTTTTGCAACATCACGGTCTTTAAAATAATTGATACACATCCCCAGAACCAAATGTGTATACCGTTTGTATAACTCACCTACAAAAACCTTGTTAGCAGTTGCTTTATAGTGCTGCACCAATTCAATGTCGGTTAAATGACTGTGATTTGAAGTAGAATAACTCATAATCCGATGATTTTAAAATGATCCGGAATCGGTTCTTGATAAGTAGACGTATTGGAGTATCAGATTCCATATGGTTAAACCCACTTTTTAAAGATTAGTTAGATGGAATGAGCGAACGGTTGCTTTTGTGAGTAAACGGCAAAAAAGAAAAAATCAACCACATAGGAACATAGAAAATAAGGTAAAGTACTTTCTGTTTTAAAGAAAAAAATCTATATATCTATGTGCTTAATTTTTTTATTTATGGAATCTGAATTATCAATACGTCTTAACTGCAGAACGAGTAAATGCGCAAGCTCGAATAAAAAATTAATCTTTAAAAACCATATACCTATGAAAACTATAAAATCAATTTTAACGATGAGCGTCCTGATCATTTCAAGCGTACTTTTTTCACAGTCGGCAGGCGTAATAAAAGGAAGTGTTTTTGACGAAAAAAGCAGTCCGATGCCATTTGTTCCGGTAGCCATTATGCAAGACACTACTATCATTACAACTGCACAAACGGATATTAACGGAGAATTCACCGTTAAGGAAATCACACCTGGAAAATACAACATCAAAACTTTTTACTCGGGATACAATATCCAACTATTGAAAGCGGTAAATGTAAATCCGAACCAAACTAGGTATGTAACCATCAACATGTCGCTTTCTACAACAGGATTACCCACGATTGTTATTACAGCAACATTTACTGAACCTGCATTCGATTCCAAATTTTCAACGGTAACGCCTATCTCCATCGCACAAATTGAAAACATTGCGGTAGGGAAAACAGATCTAGTAGGCATGATTGTCAGTTTAACCCCTGGCGTATTGCAAACCGACGACGGAAAGGATCTGTATGTCCGCGGTTCACGAAGAGGCAGCACAGCCTATTATGTTGACGGGAATAAGACAATGGGAGTGCCAGATGTGCCGGGAATGGGTATAAGCGGAATGGAAGTATTAACAGGTGGTGTACCTGCAGAATACGGAGATTGTACAGGAGGATTGGTGATCATTACTACGAAAGAATACAAATGGGAAATGAACAGGAAACAAAATGAGATCAACGACCGCAAAGAAAGAAGAGCAGCGGAACAAGAAATTAAACCGAATCAAGAAGATGAAGATGTACACTAAAAAAAAATCCAGCTTTTAGCTGGATTTTTTTTTGTCCTTGATGATAAATAAATTAAATCCTAAGCCGAATGTTATTCGCAATTCCTGAAGAGACACCGGACTTGGCGCTTCTGATAAATGGCGACCATAAATATACCGTGTTTCAATAAACAAATGCGCGAAACGCTGAAAATAATAATTGAATCCGAGGCCTGCTGTCGCAATCGGACTAACCACACCACCATACAATTTTCTTTTCGGAGAATCACCGGTTGAAGAAGCAGGATCGGCAAATTCCTTAAACGAAGAAGTATACGACAAGCCGGGTTGTAAAATTAAATAGGGATCAAAATATCCTTTTGTTGTAAAGTGGTAAGCACCACCTAACATTATAGAATGGAAATCTTTTAAACCCATGGAATCAGCTGTTAATCCATCGCTGCCGATCATATAAGAAGCTGAACCGCGGATAGAAACTTTATTATCCATATAATATTCTGCATTCCCATCAATGTGAACATTACTGATATTTTCTTTAAATAAATATCCTGCAACAATGGATGCATCGGCACGTACTAAATGTTTATGTATGAACTGCGTATTTTCCTGCTGTGCAACAACATAGCCTGAAAAACATACAAATAAAATAATGAGATATTTCTTAACCATGGTTTCGAAATTTAAAATTCGTTTACAGTTCATTTTCGGTTCATCATAAATAAGCGTTATGCCGATTTTTTTCTTTTATGATGTTGGTCCCACATATCAAACAGACGAACATTTAAACTGATATTAACAAGAAGATGACCTTCGATTCCGCTTACAGCATGCTGCTCAATCAGCACCTCTTTGTTGCCATCCATTTCAAAAACTTCTGCATGAATATCTTTTCCAAAGTGCATCATGTATTGAGCCGTCAATGAAATATCCGTGCGGTCATTAATATTGTAATGCGTTCCTATACCTGCCTGCACAGCACTACTCCACTTTTCCTGAAAATAACCATCGCTATTTTTTGATACTTTAGTATAATCAAAACAGTGTCCTGCTAGCATATAAGGTGTGAACTTCCCTTTTATTGTTTCTTTATTGAAAGGATACGCAAGCACTGACCAGCCAATATGCAAATCCTCTCTTTTTGCAATCCCTGCAATATCGGTGGTAATGTAATCGGCATACCAATCGGTATTCAGCCGGTTTAATACACGAATACGGAACTGCCCGCCATAACCAAAGCCATATCCTCCATCATCGCTGAATGCACTTACTACGTTGCGAACACCTAATTGAAAATAACCACTTTCTTTGTCGAGAGGCTCTTGTGCTTTACTTATCCATGGAAGAAACAAAGCAAGGAATAGGATCTTTTTCATGAGGATGAATTTAGGTGGTTTCTGAGTACAAAACTAAACAATTGTGTGCTTTATTGTGTATAGAAACTATTAACTTTGCACTCGCTATTTTTTAAGAACATATTTGACATGAAAAATAATCCACATCGTTCTATTATCATCTGGCTGCTGGCAGGATGTTTTTTAATTTACGCAATGGTAGTAATAGGCGGGATCACGCGGCTTACACACTCGGGATTATCCATGGTGGAATGGAATCCAATCATTGGTTCATTGCCTCCAATAACGGATGCAGACTGGCAAGAACCTTTTGAAAAATATAAACAATCGCCCGAATATCAAATTATCAACAATCAGTTTTCGCTGGAAGAATTCAAATCTATTTATTGGTGGGAATATATTCACCGCTTATTAGGACGCATAATAGGAGTTGTTTTCATTATTCCATTTGTATATTTTCTGCTAAAGAAAAAGTTTGATAAACCACTGCTAAAAAAGATGTATGTACTTCTTTTGTTAGGAGCATTCCAGGGAGTACTAGGCTGGTTTATGGTAAAAAGCGGACTACAGAAAGAACCTCATGTCAGCCATTACAGGCTTGCAGCCCACCTCACCAGTGCGTTTACCGTATTTGGATTTACATTTTGGTACGCAATGGATCTGCTATATTTCAAAGTTATTGAGGAAAATGTTACTTTAAAAAAGATAAAGAAATGGTCGACAATAATGTTTGCGGTCATTATTGTGCAGATCATTTATGGGGCATTTGTAGCGGGATTGAGAGCAGGATTATTTTACAATACTTACCCAACCATGGGTGGAGAGTTTATGCCAGAGACCGTTAGCTCTTTCGATACCTTCTGGGAAAACTGCTTAGAAAATCCGGCGGGCATACAATTTATTCACCGCAATGTTGCTATCGTTGTAGCGGGAATGGTTTTATTTGTTTGGTGGAAATCGCGAAAAATGGGATTGAGCGAATTACAGAAAAAAGCTTCCAACTTTATGTTAGGTGTTGTAGCAGTTCAATTTATTTTAGGTGTAGTAACGCTTTTATATGCTGTACCGGTAACATTGGGAGTGCTTCATCAAATGGGCGCATTCTTTTTATTTGCAGCCGCTTTATTTTTTATTCACAGCCTTCGCAAAACGAACTGATGCGGCATCATTTTTCCATTCAAAGGTTTTGATCATGTGATAGATGTCTTTTTTCACAAAATCCACCACAGGAGAGATGGAATCGGTATTGGGAGCTACATTAAAATACAAAGCGCCACGAATAAAATGCTTGGTACTGTCCGTTAAAAAAAACTGGATTGATGAAGCGGCATTTCCACCGATCTCATAGATCAATCCATAAACTTTACTTGAATCCCTGGAAACTAATTTCTCTTCGATCCCCGATGCTTTGATCTGATGTTTTGATGCAAGCTCGTATGTTTGTTCCAGGTACTTATCAATATCACCATTTACTTCGTGATATGTAAGGTGAAGCTTTCCATTCAATGACGGAAATTCGAGATTCAACCAACATGGTTCGGCACGGAAACTTTTATCATTTTCGACATGCGTATAATCCGGAATTTCAAATGAAAAGGGACAAGCAGCATTGTAAGGAACGTATTTTTTTTCAGGCAATGTTAATCGGAAATATGCACGCGGTTTCGGAGCGATCGTCTCATCATCGTCATCACCGCAAGAGGGAAGCAAAACAAAAGACATAAATATCAAGAGGCAGCCTAAAACACTTACTACCTGATAGTGGGCATGACTTACTTTATTCATTTTCATTTTCCCGCTCAATTGAAATTTTAACACGTTTAATTTTTCTGTTGTCTGCCGACTCAATTGTAAATACCAGTTTCTTAAAAACAATTTTTTCGTTCTTGGTAGGAATCCGGCCTTCGACTTCAATAATCAAACCGGCAAGTGTGTCTGCTTCGCCTTTTGCATCTTCAAAGTCAACACCATCAATTTCCAGAATTCTTGCTACATCATTCAAAGGTGCTTTCCCTTCGAATACAAAATTATTTGTATCCAGCTTTGAATAAACCAAATCATCGTCATCAAATTCATCGTTTATCTCTCCCACAATTTCTTCGATAACATCTTCCAGCGTAACAATCCCGGATGTTCCACCATACTCATCCACTACCACAGCCAAATGTGTTTTCTTGTATTGAAACTCGCGTAAAAGATCATCAATTTTTTTATTCTCAGGAACAAAAAACGGAGGACGTAAAATGCTTTGCCAGTTGAAAGAATCACCTTCATCCACATACTGAAGCAAATCCTTTGCGTAGAGAACACCAACAATATTATCAAGTGATTCTTTATAGATGGGAACACGGGAAAAACCAAAAGCAGTCAGGTCGGCTAGTAACTTTGTATAACCAATTTTATTTTCAAAAGCGGTGACATGTGTCCGCGATTGCATAATTTGTTTCACATCGGTATTCCCGAATTTTACGATGCCCTGCAAAATTTTGTGATCTTCCTCAGGGATATCTTCATCAGATGTGAGATCCAATGCCTGTGATAATTCATCAACAGAAATATTGTGCGATTTTGGCTTTATTAATTTATCAAGCAAGGAAGTTGTGAAGATCAAGAATGAACTGATTGGATAAAACAATTTCTGCAGCACGAACACAAAATAAATTAGTTTACGGGATGTATTCAAAGGGTTTTGAGTAGCGTAGATCTTTGGTGTAACTTCTCCTATCAACAAAATCAAAAAGGTAACTGCGATCACCTGAATCACAAAGCCCAAAGTAGGACTGCCAGGAAAATCGAACAATCCTTCCGGTCCAAAAATAAAAGAAGCGTTGAGAATAACGATAGAGATATTAATAAAATTAACGCTTATCAGCAGGGTCGCCAATAAACGCTTCGGAGCTTCAATGATCTGTAATATCTTTTGATCTACTTTAGAATCGGAGGTTCTTAACTCCTCCATATCGTTGGGTGACAATGAGAAAAATGCTGATTCGGCTGCAGAAACCAATGCAACAACAAGCAACATCATGAACATGGCAACTATTGCGACAATAATACTTAAAGATAATGGGTTAACGACAATGCTTAAAAGCGAAGGATGAAACAGAAGACTGGTACTCGTGACGGCCAAAATATCGGAATATTAGTTAAACTTATTTTTGCAAAGATAGTGGTTTGCAAACAAACGCATCAAAAAGGAAGATCATCCACTGTTTTAGGGCTGTTGCTCTGTCCTTCATCCGCATTACCTGCTGAAGGAGGATTCTCCTTTTTACTTAAAATAGTAAACGTATCACCAACAATTTCTGTTGAATTTCGTTTATGGCCTTCCTTATCGTCCCATGAACGGGTACGCAATTTTCCTTCGAGATAGATCGTCATTCCCTTTTTCAAGTACTTTTCTGCTATTTCCGCCAATCCTCTCCAAACA
The DNA here is from genome assembly GCA_945885475.1 of Chitinophaga pinensis. Lineage (GTDB taxonomy): Bacteria > Bacteroidota > Bacteroidia > 2-12-FULL-35-15 > 2-12-FULL-35-15 > 2-12-FULL-35-15. Next base: position 80,553 of record CAMCYR010000006.1, on the reverse strand, counting down.
ACAATACTGTGCCATTCGGTTTGTTCCTGACGTACTCCGCTTTTATCTTTAAATACTTCTGTAGTTGCCAGCGTGAAGTTAGCAACCGCCGTTCCACCTTCTAGATGGCGCACTTCAGGATCTTTCCCTAAATTTCCAACCAATATTACTTTATTGACACCTGCCATTTTTTAAAAAATTTATTCAGAACAAACATAAGAAAAAATGGCCTTACTTCCAAAGAAGAACATGATTGTTGCAAGTCATTTCGAGCGCGACCAAAGGTAGGTCAGGCGAAAGGTTAAAATGTCGAAATACAATAGACAATGTCACTTCCAGTAATTCCGACAAAAGGAGGAATATATCGAGAAGCGTTTTCGATACGCTCCACTCCGTTCCGCTAATCGAACTAACAAATTCAGTGTCACCAAGAGCGAAGTCGAAGGTCGAGAAACCTTACAAACAATTAATTCTATTATTCATCGAATAAAATTTCGGGACACCGCCCAAAATGACAATTCAAAAAAATAAATTTTAGTTAACAGAAACACTTTTTCTCTTTTCCAGATACAAATCCACCAATCGTGGAACAGCATACTTATGAATATCGCTTTCCTTAATAATAATAAGATCTTTGGGTAAATTATTTTTTAAAGGATTTTTGCAAACGATCTCAATGAAACGGGCATAAATTTTTTGATGACTGAGAATGTGTTTATACGTTGTGGAAATTGATTTTACAACAAAGGTGCTCTTTCCCATCATTTTTTTCCATTCGGAAGATCTTAGCAGTTGCTCTTCGGTCAATGCTTCGGATGTTTCAATCAGGGGGAAATCATGCAGATTGGTCCAGATATCCTTTCCGATGCGTTTATGGAGGGCGATGGTACCTTTATGATTGAATACAAAATAATTAAAGTAGCGGTTCCGCACTTTGGTCTTCTTTTCTTTTACAGGCAATACATCCACCAGCTTCTTCGCGAAAGCGAAACAATTCGCGTTGAGCGGACAAGCGGGACAAGCGGGGTTGACGGGCTTGCACTGTAGGGCGCCAAACTCCATTATAGCTTGGTTATGCAGAGCAGGTTTTTTCTTATCAATGAGTTCATTGGCAAGTTTATAAAACTCCTTTTTACCTGCAGCGCTATCGATCGGAGTTTCAATACCGAATACCCTTGAAAGCACCCTGTAAACGTTTCCATCCACTACAGCGTGCGGTTTATTAAAAGCGAATGAGGCGATGGCAGCGGCTGTATAATCGCCCACACCTTTTAAGGAAAGAATAGCCTCATATGAATCGGGGAACGTTCCTTTGTATGTAGTATGAATTGTTTTTGCTGCGGCATGCAGGTTGCGGGCACGGGAATAATATCCCAAACCCTGCCAGAGTTTCATTACAAGATCATTGTCGGCATTGGCAAGGTGCTTTACAGTAGGAAAATGTTCAGCAAACTTCAGATAATAAGACATCCCTTGATCCACACGGGTTTGCTGCAGAATAATCTCCGAAAGCCAGATCAGATAGGCATCATTTGTATTCCTCCATGGCAGATCACGCTTGTTTTGGAGGTACCAGGAGATAATTTCGGAAGAAAAGTGCTTCATACGTAGCGTCAATCTTGATTTTATTAAAAGAAGCTCGAAAATACGATTAAAATTTTTGTTTGAAAATTAAAATACTATCTTTGCCTCCCGAAAAAATCGGAAGTGTATTAATTGTTTGATTATAAATAGTTTATAGAAGTATGACAAAGGCAGACATCATTAACGACATTGCAGAAAAAACAGGAATTGAAAAAGTTGCAGTTCAGGCAAGTGTAGAAGCATTCATGAAATCGGTAAGAAACTCTATGGTAAGTGGAGAGAATGTTTATCTAAGAGGATTTGGTAGTTTCATCGTAAAAAAACGCGCTGAAAAAACAGGAAGAAATATTTCCAAGAATACGACCATCATTATTCCTGCGCATTATATACCGGCTTTTAAACCGGCAAAAACATTTGCAGAGAAGGTGAAGAAAAACGTTAAAAAAGAAGCAACAGTTTAAAACAATTCCAAGTTTAAAAGGTTAGAACAAGCAACATGTTGATCAATTAAACTTTGAATTAAATAAAAAAAATGAAGGCACTGAATAAAACTCAAATAGCAGTCATTTCAAGCTCAATAGTACTTATCGTTCTTTTATTATTTGCAAACACAAAACTGCTCCCTAAAAAGGAAGACGTTGCCGAAACAGCTGATCATGATCATGGCGACTCCAACAATTCCGCTTTAACTAAAATAGTTAAAAGTGCAATGGATGGATTAGCTGCAGGAGATAAAAAAGCAATTGCCGCCTTAGAAGAAGCAATAAAAACTTCGCCTGATAAAAAAGTGGCTTTTGAAAAGATGATTGATATGTGGGACAGTTTGCGAAATCCTTCTGTTGCAGCTTATTATATGGAGCAGGCGGCACAAGCATCGCCAACAGAAAGTAATTGGATGGAAGCTGCCAACCGTTATTATGCAGCTACTCGATTTGTTGATGAAGCAAGTCGTCCTGTATTATTCGGAAAAGCAACTGAAGGTTTCGAACATGTGTTGGAACTGAATCCGAAAAACTTAGATGCGAAGATCAATTTAGCGTCGTGTTATGTAGAAGGCAGTCCGGATCCGATGAAAGGAATCGGAATGTTGCGTGAGATTGAAAAAACAGATTCGAACAATGTAAATCTGCAATTAAATTTTGCATTTTTCTCTGAAAAATCGGGACAGTGGGACAGAGCAATTGCCAGATTTAAGAAGGTGTTGAAAATTCAACCCGATTTCATTGAAGCGTATTTGCATTTAGCGGATGCTTATCAGCAAAAGGGTGACAAAGCAAGTGCGATTGAAAGCTTAAAAAAATATGTTGCGTTAGTAGATGACGTAACCATCAAAACTGAAGTACAGGATTACATCAATAAATTAACCACGGAGGAAACTCCGGGTCAGAAACAATAAATATATTTTTTAAACATTAAATTTTAAAGTCATGCCAAGCGGTAAAAAAAGAAAAAGACATAAAATGGCTACTCACAAACGTAAAAAACGTTTGAGAAAAAACAGACATAAGAAAAAATAATTCCTTCCCGGTATTTATCGGGAAAGGATTAATTTTTAAGGTGTGAGCTCAATTTTATTTTACAGAATAGAAACTAATATTTCTATTCTGTTTGTTAGCACACATTTGTTTGTTTTCTTTCCGCAATGCCGGAATTAAGCTAAGCCCAATTATTAATATATTCCACAAGCTCCTAACCAAGGGGTGATGGGTGTATTGTATTTATTTAAAAAACTTTAGAGTGAACAGCGAATTAATCATTGATTCAACACCCTCCGAAGTTGTTATTGCACTATTAAATGACAAACGATTAGTAGAACTTAATCGAGAAAAAAGCAACAATAACTTTTCTGTTGGCGACATTTACCTGGGACGCGTTAAAAAAGTAATGCCCGGTTTAAATGCAGCCTTTGTGGATGTTGGATACGAAAAAGATGCATTCTTGCATTATCTGGATCTGGGGCCACAGGCCGCTTCATTCGGGAAATACACCAAACTGGTGCAAACGGGAAAACAAACTACTTCCAACTTAATGTATTTTAAGTTTGAGAGCGATATTCCCAAAGATGGTAAAATAGGAAATGTGATCAGCTCCAATCAGCAGATCCTTATTCAGATCGCCAAAGAACCAATCTCCACGAAAGGTCCGCGCATCACTACCGAAATTTCATTAGCAGGACGCTATTTAGTTTTAATTCCTTTCTCAGATAAAATATCTGTTTCGCAAAAAATAAAAACGAATGATGAAAAAACGCGATTGAAAAAACTCATCGCGAGCATCAAGCCTAAAAACTTTGGTGTTATTATTCGTACAGTTGCAGAGGGAAAAAGTGTTGCCGATCTGGATGCCGATCTGAATGATCTTGTAAAAAAATGGGACATTTGTTTTGAAGCATTAAAAACTGCTCAGCCTCCTCAAAAAGTATTGGGCGAATTGGATCGTACTTCCGCAATTCTGCGCGATTTGTTAAACGCAAGTTTCAACAGCATTCATATCAATGATCAGGTATTGTATGAAGAAACGAAAAATTACCTTCATACGATTGCTCCCGATAAAGAAAATATTTTAAAGCTCTACAAAGGCACCACACCTATTTTCGATAATTTTGGTGTCGACCGTCAAATCAAGGGATTGTTTGGAAAAACAGTAACGATGAAAAGTGGCGGCTATTTAATTGTAGAGCATACTGAAGCATTGCATGTTATTGATGTAAATAGCGGTAACCGTGCTAAATCGGACAATACACAGGAAACGAATGCGCTTGAGGTAAACTTAGAAGCAGCTGTTGAAGTTGCTCGTCAGTTGCGCCTGCGTGATATGGGTGGAATTATTGTTGTCGATTTTATTGATCTTCATTCTGCTGAAAACCGAAAATTGCTGTTCGAGAGAATGCGCGATGAGATGGCGAAAGACAGAGCAAAACACAATATCTTACCGCCAAGTAAATTCGGATTGATCCAGATTACCCGCCAGCGTGTTCGTCCAGAGATGAATATCGTGACCGTGGAAAAATGTCCTACATGTGGAGGTAGCGGTGAAATTCAAGCGAGCATCATCCTGATCGATCAAATCGAAAACAACTTGCGTTATATCCTTAAAGAACAAAACGAATCTGATGTCACCTTGTGCGTGCATCCATATTTGGAAGCATACATCACGAAAGGATTTTTCTTCAGCTCCCTAAAACACAAATGGGCAAAAAAGCTGGGTAAAAAATTTAAAGTACGTTCCGTTTCATCATACAACTTTTTAGAATATCATTTTTTAAATAAAAATGAGGATGAGATAAAAATTTAATACTCCGGAATTTCCGGTTGATATTGATCAGAACGCTTCAGGAAACTGAAGCGTTTTTTTATTGAACTTTTTGAATTACATTTGATATGTTCCAATGATTGACATCCATCTATAACGTTTACAATTCAGCTATTTAGTTTATGGATTTCGAAGAAAAAAAACCAAAGAAAAAACTCACACCCAATCAGGCAACTATAAAAGCACAACTGTCCTGCGCCTATCAGGAACGTTGTCAGCAAGAAATGCGCGATAAACTTTACGAATGGGGACTATTCAGCAACGATGTTGAAAATATTATCGCCAACCTGATTTCGGATAATTTTTTAAACGAAGAACGATTTGCAAAAGCATATGCTGGTGGGAAATTCAGAATAAAAAAGTGGGGACGGATAAAGATCAGGATCGAATTAAAAAAAAGGAAGATCTCCGATTATTGCATCCGGAAAGGAATGTTGGAAATTGAAGAGTCGGATTATTTAAAAATACTCAAGGAAATTATCGCTAAAAAGCTAAAAGAAAACAACAAAGGAAAAATTCAAATCCGGAATTATAAAGCGGCGCAATACGCTATTTCCAGAGGATTTGAAAGCGACCTGGTGTGGGAAAATATAAAAGGAAAAGAAGATTAAATGATAAAAAATTAAGGTGTGATAAAGGGATCTGGAGTACAATTTAAGAATGAAGAAACAAAAATAATACGATCATAAACACTCAAATTTCATTGTACTGCGGACATTTTTGATCTTATGAAAAATTGTGGGATTAACTTTTCAATAAACCTTCCTCAGCCAGAATCTGTTCCGCTTCTTTTTTGTATTTAACAGAAATATTTCTGCGCAGCACTTTTCCCTCCGGGCCATCAAAATAAATGACCACGCGGGGATACGAAAACATGGGCGATTTTAGGTAAACAGACTTAATTTTATTGCGCGGAATCATTGGTGTATTGCTACTGATAAATCCTTCTTTCATGCGGATAAAAGAAAGAAACAAAAGCAAAAGTCCACCATAATTGATGGGCTCCGCAAAAAAGCCAATATTGTAATAGGAAACAGAAAACATAATATAGATCAGAAGCAGAACAAAAAGAATATAGTTCAGGATGCTTTTCACACTCCAGGCATTGCTTAATTCATGTTCCAATGGAACACGGCTAGGCTCTTTTGTATTAAAAATAAAAACAGTGTCATTGCTGATGTGACAATATTCACCGGTAGTTGTTCTGAAATATTTTGTCTGCATTGTGTCTCTTATTCTATTTTTTTTCGGGCTTTACTATCAAATCTCATTCGCGTGAATGTTAAAATTTAAGGCTTAAATTGGAATAGAAGAATACAAAAATACTCTTATTTCCCGACCATATTCCCAATATTTATTAACTTTACACCATGATTACTACAGACCAACTAAAAGACCTTCGGGAGCGCACGAGTGCGTTAAGGGGGCATCTTTGACATCGATCGTAAGCTTCGCGAAATAGCTGAAGAAGAAGAAAAAGCACTCGCACCGAATTTCTGGGATGACCCAAAAAAAGCAGAAGAACTGCTGAAACAAACCAAGATCAAAAAAAACTGGACGCTTTCATTTGCTAAATCAGAAAGCAATATGGATGATCTTGCCTTGATGTATGATTTTTTTAAACAAGGCGAGGCAACCGAAGCTGAGGTAGAACAACAATATCAAACCACAGTTATTTTACTGGAGGAGATCGAGTTTAAAAACATGCTTAGCGGCAAAGAAGATGTACTGAGTTGTGTTGTTCAGATCAATGCCGGAGCCGGTGGAACAGAAAGTTGCGACTGGGCAGAAATGCTCATGCGTATGTATATGATGTGGGGCACAAAAAATGGTTATAAAATAAAAGAAACCGACCGTACAGATGGCGATACAGCCGGAATAAAATCGGTGACATTAGAATTTGAAGGCGATTTTGCTTTCGGTTATTTAAAAGGTGAAAACGGTGTACACCGGCTTGTCCGCATTTCACCGTTCGATGCCAATGCAAAAAGACATACCTCTTTTGCTTCCGTTTATGCCTACCCTCTAATTGACGATACAATTGAAATAGATGTTAATCCTGCTGATCTTGAATTTGAAACATTCCGTGCAGGTGGCGCAGGCGGACAAAATGTAAACAAGGTAGAAACAGCAGTAAGATTGTATCATAAGCCTTCCGGCATTATCATTAAAAATCAGGAATCACGTTCACAACTGCAAAACAAAGAAAATGCGATCAAATTATTGAAATCACAATTGTTTGAAATTGAATTACGAAAACAACGTGAAGCGATAAATGTGATTGAAGGAAATAAAAAGAAAATTGAATGGGGATCTCAAATTCGCAACTATGTTTTTCATCCATACAAACTAATTAAAGATGTGAGAACGGGTTATGAAACATCCAACATTCAAGCAGTGATGGATGGGGACCTGAATGATTTTATTAAGGCGTATTTAATGGAATATGGGAATTCGTAAAAGGATCGGAACGCAGATTTTTATGATGATTATGACAAGGTATGATTTTTATTGGGGTTTATTAAAATCGTAAGATAATCCATTCCCCTCTCGAGAGGGTTTAGGGGTGTGTAAAAACTGATCACAATTATGAAAAAATATGTTTTTATTAATCATAATTTATTTCATAACAAAAAATTATATCCTTTTTAATCATAAAAATTTTAATAAATCTGCGTTCCCATAAACACTAGCACTATGATCAAAATCTACCACAACACCCGTTGTTCAAAAAGCAGAGACGTTTGCACGATCATGGAAAACAAGAAAGTAAAGACTGAAATAATAGAATATCTAAAAACGCCTCCTACCCAAAAAGAAATAAAAGAGCTTTTAAAAATGCTTGGAATGAAAGCAGAAGAAATAGTTCGAAAAGGGGAAACTATTTATAAAGAAAAATTTGCCGCTAAAAAACTGACGGAAGCGCAATGGGTAAAAGCATTGGCTGATAATCCTATTTTGATTGAAAGACCGATCATCGTAAATGGTAAAAAAGCCATTATTGGACGACCTCCTGAAAAAGTATTGGAAATACTATAAACTATTTACTCATTTTAATCCGGTCATACTCTTCTTTGTTCACCGACTTATCCCGATAGTCTGTCGATTTTAATTTCCCAAAGCGATAGTTCAAAGACAATACAAAATAATGTGTGTTTTCGCGGGAAACATAATTAACATCATACCCTTCTACATTGCTGGCACCTCTGTTAAATGCAGTGGTCAGAATATCGTTGGCAATAAAGCGGCATGTAAGCTTATCTTTAAAAAATGTTTTTTTGATGTTTGCCGACAAATTATAAAAAGGCTCAAATGTAAAAATACCATCCACACCTGCGGATGTATATTCAAATGTTACTTCCATCGAAAAATATTTTTTAAAACGGAACTCGTCATACAAATACATATAAAACATTGGCTTTTTATTTTGAATAACAGTACTTCCACTTTTATATGCAAAAGCATTCTGCATATAACCAAAATAATTGTAAGTGGTCCACCATGTTAATTCATAAGGAATGGTTATTCCAATAGAATACGTTTCGGAATAATCAAGATTTTTTGTTGTTGCAACAAAAGCATCCGTTCCATCATCCGATTTATCCACCACTAAATTCATAGCACCGTTTGTTCTGGCATAACTGAATGTTAACGATGCTTCTTTCATATAAATCAATGAAGCTTCAAGTGAATGTGTATACGATGGAACCAGATAAGGATTGCCTCTGAATGAAGAAAGAGAGTCGATATAATTTATGAACGGATCCATATCCTGGAAACTTGGACGTGCAATGCGGCTGGAGTATGTGATGCTTGTATTCAGATCTTTTGTGAAATCGTATCCCAAAAATGCACTTGGAAAAAGATTGGTGTATTCACGGTTTATGACTTGCTGATTCGTTATTTTTGAATACCCGTCCGAAGCAGTATGTTCGGCTCTTAATCCGGCACGCATGTTCAGCTTTTTATTGGAATAACGCAACTGGGTATAAGCGGCCAACACATTTTCGCTGTATTTATAACCATTAAAATAAGCAGGATCCGAAACCCATTCACCTGCAACATAATAATTTTCAAAATCAATTGCACTTTCATTAATGATGTATGAATCTTTTATACCACTTTCTATTTCCCATTTTTTATTAAATACTTTTATTAAATCTGTTTGTCCTGTAAACAATTGAATTTCATTCAAGCCAATATTTCTTTTTAGTTGCTGATCAATCGTATTTACAACAATTATTTTTTGTGTTATTTCATCAAAATTCTTTGAAGTAAAATTTCCATATTGAAAAGCGGCACTCCACTCACTTTTTAGTGTATCCAATATACGTGTATAGTTAACATTTGCTGTATTGTTAATCAACTTCGGATGCGACAATGTATTTGTTTCAATGGTTAACTGAGGTACAGAATTTTTGAAAATTTCATTGCTATTATCAGCTTCATTTTTATTCAATGAATAAAAACCATTGTATTGAAAGCCAAAAGAGCGAACTGAATCGATCGCATAATTAACACCAGCTCGGTAATAATGAGAGTTTACTTGATCATTAACTGTATAAATTTTATTTTTCATTTCCGTGATTGTACTATCGTTGCTTTTTAAGTTCCGGTAATACTCATCCGAACTCCAAACTTTTCCATGAGGAAAACCATAACTCACAAAGGTTGACCATTTTTTATATTTGTAGTTAAAACGTAAGCCGGTATAGGAAAACAAGTACTTGCCGTACATGGTATTCTGAATTAAATTCCCATTGTAACCTTCCAAATTATTTTTCTTAGTAATGATATTAATAACCGCTTTCCCGCTTGCATCGTATTTAGCAGAAGGATTGGATATAATTTCAATTTCTTTCAGCTCAGTAGAGGCAATTGTTTTAAGCACATCAGCGGAAGAAATTTGTTGACCATCAACATAGATGATCGCATCCCCTTTACCAAATACCGAAACATTATCGGTGCTACTGACCATTACAGTGGGTGTTTTTTTCAAAACATCCAGTACTGACCCTAAATTACTCAATGCCGAATTTTCTACGTTCACTTTCACCCTTTCGCCATCCCTTTCAAACAAAGGCAATTTAGAAACGACTTCTATTTCCTTAAGAGTCGTATTCATTTTCAACTGTATTGCAGCAATTGTAAGCAGAGAATCCTTTTTACTATTGGCTACCAACTGAAAATGTGTTTCAAATCCAAGAGCAGTAATTTTCAAAATAAATAAACTGTCATCAATATTTTTCATTTCAAATTTACTATCCATAAAAAAATCACCCTTAATGATTGATGAATCACTTTGAGAGAGTAAAATAATATTCCCTGATATCAGGGCTTTATTATTTTCACCCAAAACCGTTCCTTGGATCTTGTAGCTTTGAGCAGCGCTATATTGAACATATAAAAACGAGAGAAAAATTAAAATGCAGTTTTTTACCATACAGACTATAACGAAGTTTTTGAAATAAGATACAAGTTAAGTACAATGCGGCCTCAAATGACCTGTTGAACAATTAAATTGAATTTTTTGAGAGAGAAACCCAAACGAAAACATATAAGAATCAACATTGTGAGGCAAAAAACAGTACTTATAATGACAAATTAAAAATTCTTACTGTATGTCCAATTTCATGAAAATCATACCAAATAAATCTTAAATTTACAGAGTAAAAATTCTAAATTTTAAAACACTAAATCCTGAATAATACAATGGAATACAGAATTGAAACAGACACCATGGGCGAGGTAAACGTACCTGCTGATAAATATTGGGGAGCTCAAACAGAACGTTCCCGCAACAACTTTAAAATTGGTCCTGAGGCAAGTATGCCCAAGGAGATCATTTATGCTTTTGGCTACCTTAAAAAAGCGGCTGCTATGGCGAACTGCGAATTGGGTGTTTTAAGTGCTGAAAAAAGAGATCTTATTGCGAAAGCATGTGAAGAAATTATTGCAGGGAAATTAGATGATCAGTTTCCATTGGTAATTTGGCAAACAGGCTCGGGAACGCAATCAAACATGAACGCAAATGAAGTTATTGCTTACCGCGCACACGTAATGAGTGGAGGGAAATTAGCGGACGACAAAAAAGTATTGCATCCAAATGATGATGTAAATAAATCACAATCATCTAACGATACCTACCCAACTGCGATGCACATTGCAGCCTACAAACAAACCGTAGATATCACTCTTCCGGGAATGGAAAAACTGAGAGATACATTATTGAAAAAATCAAACGACTTTAAAAGTATTGTTAAAACAGGTCGCACGCACTTCATGGATGCAACACCTTTAACGCTCGGTCAAGAATTTGGTGGGTATGCGCAACAAATGACCAACAGCATCCGTGCAATTAAAAATGCTTTGGAAGTGGTTCGTGAACTTGCATTGGGTGGAACAGCAGTAGGAACAGGATTGAACACGCCAAAAGGGTATGATGTATTGGTTGCTAAAAAAATAGCTGAACTTACCGGTTTACCTTTTATTACTGCTCCTAATAAATTTGAAGCCTTAGCTGCACACGATGCTATGGTTGAATTGTCGGGTGCATTAAAACGCTCGGCTGTATCACTGATGAAAATTGCGAACGATGTGCGCATGCTAAGTTCTGGTCCGCGTTGCGGGATTGGTGAGATCATTATTCCGGATAACGAACCGGGCTCGTCTATCATGCCGGGTAAAGTAAATCCGACTCAGCCGGAAGCGTTAACAATGGTTTGCGCTCAGGTGATGGGTAATGATGTTGCTGTTTCGATTGGCGGCTCAAACGGACACTTTGAATTAAACGTATTCAAACCGCTTATTGCAGCAAACGTATTGCAATCCGCACGATTAATCGGTGATGCCTGTGTTTCATTTAATGACAATTGCGCAGTAGGCATTGAGCCGAACTTACCGATATTAAAACAACATTTAGAAAATTCATTGATGTTGGTAACGGCTTTAAATACTCATATTGGTTATGAGAAAGCAGCTAAAATTGCAAAAACAGCGCACAAAGGAAATAAGACCTTGCGTGAAGCGGCTATTGAGTTGGGCTATGTTACCAACGAACAATTTGATGAATGGGTGAAGCCTGAAGATATGTGCGGTTCGATGAAATAGCATTTTCTTACGAATGGGTATGATTACTTCCAGCAGCGCAATGACTTTCTGTATAAGATTGTTGTACGAAAGAAAGACATTGCGCGACTGGAAATAATCGCTCATTCACATGAAATTATATACTAAAAAAAGAGTAATCTCCGTTAATAAATAGTGTTCCCGTTAATTTTACTTTTACGATTTTGAAAAAACATTTTTCCATATTTACTTTTATCGTAATTAGCTTTATTACATCTTCTGCTTTTTCACAAACGGATACTGTTATTAATGGAAAACGATATCAAATAGTTGAAGAAACAAAAGCCACTGCTATTACACCAACAGATAAAAAGAAAAGAAAATCCCCGCCGGTTGACAGTACCTTCATCTTAAAAAATAAAAAATTAAGTTACTACAACAACTGGTTTACCCTTGGTGGTGGCTTTCAACAGAATTTGACTTATAGCAGGGAAATAGGATTTGCTGGCGGACTGGATTTTAATTTCCATATCAGGCAGCAGTATTTTCAGATCGGAACAATGATCAGCGGAGAAAAATTCGGCTTTTACGACAACTATGAATTTCATTTAGGGTATGGAAAACGCTATGAGGACAAAGACATTCATTTTGCAGGCTTCGGAGGTATCTCCTACTCAACAGGATTCGGCAAAGTAGGCGACTCTACCTATACAAGACCATTTAGTTTGCCCGGCATCTATGCGCAGGTGGAAGCTGTGAAAAAAATTACGTATGATGTTGGAGTAGGTGCCGCTTTTTATGTAGACTGGAATCAGGAACAGGCGATTTTTGGCGCACGATTCATCTTATACTTCTCTGGTGCTTACAAGGGCAAAAAATTTGTTGACGGAAAAAATTCCGACTAAACGAATTTCTCTCCCTTTTTTATCTTCACATCATTCACAAATGTTCTGATCTGCTGCTCGTCTTCTTTTTTACAGATCAGTAAAATACCATCGGACTCAACAACAATATAATCTTCCAACCCTTGCATAACTACCAATTTATCTTTTGGTACATTAACAATACAATTTTTTGAATCATACATCATCACATTCTTTCCAACAACAGCATTATTGTTATCATCCTGTTTTACGTGATCATACAATGAGCCCCAGGTTCCCAGATCGCTCCAGCCAATGATGGATGAACGAACATAAACATTCTCAGCCTTTTCCATGATAGCATAATCGATTGAAATATTTTTGCAGTTGGAATATGCTTTTGCAATAAATTGAGCCTCTTTGGCTGTATTATAAAATTCGTTCCCTTCACGGAAGATGGTATCCATATCGGGAGAATGTTGTTCAAATGCCGCGATTACACTTTTTACGCTCCAAATAAAAATCCCAGAATTCCATAAAAAATCACCGCTCTGTAAAAAGAATTTTGCCATTTCAAGATCGGGCTTCTCAGTGAATGTTTTCACTTTTTTGATACGCTTATCTTTTTCTTTCGCTTCTGATTCAATAAATTGAATATAGCCATAACCGGTGTCTGGGCGGCTTGGACGAATTCCTAAAGTAACTAAACAATCTTCGGAAGCTGCTTTTAAATAGCAGGCTTTAATCGCTTTAATAAATGTATCCTCTTTAATGATCAGATGGTCAGAAGGAGCAATAACCGTTAATGCATCCGGGTTCAGCTGTGCAATTTTGTAGCACGCATAGGCAACACATGGCGCCGTATTTTTACGGGCAGGTTCACTTAAAATATTGTCAGCAGGAATGCCTTTGATCTGTTCTTTTACCAAATCAACATATGAATCGTTGGTAACGATGTATATGTTTTCTTTCGGACAAAGACGAACGAAACGGTCGTAGGTTTGTTGCAACAGTGTTCTGCCGGTTCCCAGAATATCCATAAACTGTTTGGGATGAGCTGTTCTGCTCATCGGCCAGAAACGGCTTCCTACGCCACCTGCCATTATCACACAATAATTATTTTTCACCTTATTTTTTTATTCTATTGTAAAACACTTTACCAACAAGCGCTGATCGAGCGAAGTCGAGCAGCACGAAAATAAATTATACTATTTCAGTTTTTTCAAAGCACTTCTTAGGCTTTCGATCACTGCATCAATTTCTTCTACTTTACATGTTCCAACAGATAAACGATACCAGCTGGAATCATCAGAAGCACCAAATGCATAAAAAGGAACCAAGGCAACTTTCGCTTCATCCAAAATATATTTGGTGATATCCTGCGTTGTTTTCAAAATAGTTCCATCAGCTTTTGTTTGTCCGTGCAGAGCAAACTGAACCGTAAGATAGATGGCTGCTTCAGGAGCGATCGCATCGACCTTAAATCCTTCTGTTTTTAAACTTTGGAAACCATTGTATATACCCACCAAGCGGTCGTTGATTTTTGTTTTTATCTCCGCCAGAAATGTATCGTAAGAAGTCAGGTCATTCAAATATGCGGCAGCAGCAACTTGTTCCGCTTTCGGAGCCCATGCACCAACATGTGTTAAAATAGATTTCATTTTTTCGATGATCTTTTTCGGACCCATGCTCCACCCAACGCGAACGCCTGTTGCAGCGAGTGACTTAGAAATACCATCAACAAATACGGTATAATTTTTCATCTCGGGACGAAGCGTAACGGGATTGTGATGTTCGGTTTCCCCAAAGGTCAAGGCCCAATAGATCTGATCATACATGAGGTATAAAGGTTTTCTATCTTCCGCTAAACGCTTTTGATTTTCAGCAAGAATCATATCACAAATTTCTTCCAGATCTTTTTTGCGAAATGTTGTTCCTGTAGGATTCAAAGGTGAACACAGCGCAATTAAATTTGCGGTGCTGATATGCGGCTTTAAATCCGCTGCAGTCGGCATAAATTTATTTTCAGGCGTAGTAGGAATCAATACCGCCTTCGCATTATTCAAATAGGTATAATGATTATTGTTCCATGAAGGAACAGGAAAAACAACAATATCACCTTCATCTACCAAGGCTTTAAAGATTGCATAAATAACAGGACGGGCACCACCAGCGATAACAATTTCATCAATTTTATAATCCAAGGCACCGCGCTCCTTTAAAAGTTTTGAAACAGACTGACGTAACTCCAACATACCATCCGCAGCAGGATAATTTGTTTGGTCGTCTTCATAAGCACCTATGATTGCGGATTTTAATTCAGCAGGGATTGGAAAAAGTTTGGGATTAAAATCACCGATCGTAAAATTATACACCTTTTCGCCTTGCTTGATTTTTTCATTCACCTCAGCAGCCAATTTTATAATTTCAGAGCCAATGATATTCTGAGCCAATTTTGATACTTTCAAATCACTATTTTTTTCCATTGCATTTACACTCATGTTGATTTTATTTTTGCATTATTGATCCACAAATGTTGTGAACAGCAAATTTAACAAAAACCAACTATCATGTGCTTATTTATTGATTATTTATTGGGGAAATCAGCCTTATTTTCGGCAAATAAAGGAGTATTAATTATTAACACTTCTGTTAAAGGGTTGAACAGGTAAACCGTATTGGTTTTTGCGTCTTTACAACGGATGCGTTTCCGGGATTGTTCACCCTTAATAAAGAAACGGTTATCATTGTAGGAGAAAGTTGATCCTACAGGAACATCCTCCAGCAACACTGAATCACCTCGAACATCATACTTTTTAAGCACACGCAACAAATTGGTATCCGAACAACTAGAAGCGGCAGGGTTATTCATGTACTTACGAAGTGCTGTAATTACATCGACAGGAAAAATTTCAGGAATCAGAAATTGCTGCATCAAAAATTTATAATGCAATTTCCATTCATCGCCATGCGGCTTAACATTGTTCTTGTGCTTGTTATAGGTGGAAAGATGTGCTACTTCATGAATAAGTGTGATCAGGAAGGCATACTTATTCATGTCGTAATTAATAGTGATCTGATGATTCTCTCCTTTGAATGGTGGACGGTAATCGCCATACTTGGAAGATCTACTTTTTTTTATCCGCAGTTTGAAATCAAACGTATAGATCCATTCTGAAATAATAGGCACCGCCTTTTCAGGAATGTATTTATGCAAGATAGATTGATTGCGGTTGACTTGATTCACATTGCAAATTTACAAATCTAATTTATTGCATGTGTTCTTTTTTATTAACCGTCATCGCTTGCTCTGACAAGGGATCTGTTAATTGTGCGTATTGCTTTTAACTGGGAGATCCTGTGGCGTGGCACGGGATGACGTTAGCGAAAGAGTGATGACAGATAAGATAAATAAATGAACTACTTCAGCAATTGATAAACAATAAAACTGGAAACGTAAGCCAGTGCGCCCATAAAGAAAAACTGAATCACAGGCCATTTCCAGTTTTTTGTTTCACGGTAAACAACAGCTAGTGTGCTCATACATTGCATTGCAAATGCGTAAAAGATCATCAGAGAAAATCCGACTGCAACAGAGAATTTTGGTTCACCAGTTTCAGGATCCTTTTCTGCTTTCATTTTTTCACGGATTGTTTGTGTATTATCTGTATTTCCTGCGCTATAAATGGTAGCCATTGTTCCTACAAACACTTCACGAGCAGCAAAAGAAGTGACCAAGGAGATTCCAATCTTCCAGTCGAAGCCTAGAGGTTTAATCATCGGCTCTATTGATTTCCCAAGCATTCCCGCATAGGAAACTTCCAGTTTTTCAGAGGCAATGAGTGCTTCTGTCTGCCGCTGATCACTATTAACACCGGCACTTATTTGATACTTTTTTTCTATTTCATCAAATTTATCTCCCGGAGCATGTGCGGATAAAAACCAAAGGATAATTGAAATAGCAACAATGATTTTTCCGGCATCAAACAAAAATAATTTTACTTTATCAAAGATGGTATATCCTACAGTCCGCCACTGTGGTGTCCGGTAAACGGGCAATTCCATAATGAAATAACTTTTTTCACGTGCTTTTAAAATCCATTTTAAAATCAATGCAGATCCGATAGCAGAAACAAATCCAATTAAATACAAGGCCATCAGGACCAAACCCTGGTAATTAAAAAAACCAAGGGTCTTATTTTGAGGAACTACAAGTGAAATGATCAAGGTGTAAACAGGTAAACGTGCAGAGCAACTCATTAATGGCGTAACCATAATGGTAATGATGCGCTCTTTCCAGCTGCTAATCGTCCGTGCACTCATAATTGCCGGAACAGCGCATGCAACACCACTGATCAGCGGAATCACGGATCGTCCGTTCAATCCGAATCTTCGCATCAGTTTATCCATAATAAAACTTACACGCGCCATGTAGCCGGTATCTTCAAGTATGGCAATGAAGGCAAAAAGTAATACAATTTGCGGAACAAAAACAACCACTCCGCTCAATCCAGCAATGATCCCGTTCACCAATAAATTACTGAGCTCACCTTTGGGAAGGATGTTCGCTGTAAGTTCGGAAATAGAAACAAACAACTGTTCGATCCAATCCATTGGAAATGCCGAAAGAAAAAAGATTGTTTGAAAAATAAAAAACAGTACAACAATAAAAATGGCATAGCCAAAGATCCTGTGCGTTAAAATGCTATCGAGCTTTTGAGTAAAAGATTCTGTTTTAATTGCCGACTTATGCGTAATGCAATCTTCAACAATACGATTGATCACTTTGTAGCGCTCAACACTTTCGAGCGATTGCAATTTATTTGTATCAATGACCAATGTATTCAGTGCATCAGAAATTTTGATTTGCATTTCTTTATTATGCAGATAACTGATATCGGAAAGATTATTGATGATCTGAAAAGCAATAAAATCACTTTTTACTTTTAGTACCGACTTAACTTTTTCAATTGCTTCGGGAGCAATTTTTTTGATCTCTATAAAATCATATTGAGGAACAGGCAATGGCTGCAATAAGGCTTGCCTGAGGGTGTCAACACCTTCTTTATTTCTAGCACTCAGTCCGACAACTTTCACACCTAATTTTTCAGACAGACGAATCGTATCGATCACATCTCCTTCTTTCTCCACCATGTCCATCATATTCAAGACAAGAATCACCGGAATCTTCAGATCAATGATCTGTGAAACAAGAAATAAATTCCGCTTCAGATTGCTTGCATCAGCAACAATGATGGTAATATCGGGATGATCGGCATTATCCGTATTGCATAAAACTTCGAAGGCAACACGCTCATCCAACGATTTAGGATACAAACTATAGGTTCCGGGAAGATCTAGAAATTCAGCAGTAAGCGTATTGTTCAGTTTTGCGAAACCTGATTTTTTATCTACTGTAACACCCGGAAAATTTCCTGTTTTTTGATTTAAGCCGGTAAGGGCATTAAAAAGGGTAGATTTACCGCTATTGGGATTACCAACCAGGGCAACTTTCAGTGATGTTCTTTCAGAAAAATTAACAAAAGATTGATTCGGTTCCACCACAAAAGGGATTATTTATATAGGGGAAACAAGAACTGTAGAGGCTTCTGCTTTACGCAGACTCAATAAATATCCGGCAACAGAAATAGCGATCGGATCACCAAAAGGTGCAATGCGATCGAGCTTTACCACTTCACCGGGTGTACAACCCATTTCCAGTAGTTTCAAAGCCATTTCTTTATCCGTAAAGGAATCAATTATAGCACTTTGTCCGATTTTTAATTCCGCTAAATTCTTCAATACTTTCGCCATTATTTACAACAAAAGTACGGCTTTTTTAGGCGATTTTAGAATTTAACCATACCTAAAAGAAGGTATTTACGGAGGAAAAAGGGTAAGAAATAGAGGGAGCTCAATAATTTAAGGAAGCAACAGATCAACGAATTCGATCTTCCATTTAGGACAATCACCGCAACGGTTTTTTTTACGAAAAGCGTAACAACCCGAAAACAATGAAAGCAATACAAGCAGAGCAATATACTTTAGGGACTTCTGAAAGAGATTTTGCATAATCTGTTGACGATAGATTGGTAGGCAAATATAGAGAAAACAAAACACATTAATTGTGGTCAATTATTCTTATTTTTATGCCTGAATTCAGTGTGTTCTGAAAACACGGTGCTTTTCCTTCAAAAACATGAATGTATTTTATCATTTCGGTCGTTATTTTATGTTGATCAGGCGGGCTTTCGGAAAGCCCGAAAAGCGTGCAATCTACCGCGACCGTATTTTTGAAGAAATAAATTCCTTGGGAATAGGATCTTTGGGTATTGTTGCGATCATTTCTGTATTCATGGGTGCAGTTATCACGATCCAGTCGGCTTTCAATTTTGAAAGCCCCTTAATACCCGCTTACGCTGTTGGTGTTGCCGTCCGCGATTCGATGATTCTTGAATTTTCACCTGCTATTGTGAGTTTGATCTTAGCAGGAAAAGTAGGATCCAGCATCGCTTCCGAAATCGGGACGATGAGAGTTACCGAACAAATTGATGCGCTGGAGATCATGGGAATCAATTCTGCCGGATATTTAATATTCCCTAAAATCGTTGCATCTGTCCTTTTCAATCCCGTACTTATTGTTTTCTCTATGTTCTTGGGGATTTTAGGAGGATACGTTTTCGGATTGATGTCAGGTGTTGTAACCGACTATCAGTACATTCTTGGTATCACCTATGAATTCAGACCTTACAACGTTATTTACGCCTTGATAAAATCAGGAGTATTTGCATTTCTGATTGCATCGGTTCCTGCATACCACGGTTATTATACGAATGGTGGCGCCCTTGAAGTAGGCCGCTCAAGTACAAAAGGAGTTGTATATACAAGTGTACTCATTCTTGCATTCGACTTAATACTAACACAGGTTTTACTAGTGTGATAGAAATAAACAACATATCTAAATCTTTTTCAGGGCGCAAAGTACTGAATGATATTTCTTTCAAATTTGAAAGCGGTAAAACCAATATCATTATCGGCGAAAGCGGATCGGGCAAAACAACTTTGTTAAAATGTATGGTTGGTTTGAATGAGCTCGATACTGGAGAAGTTTTATTTGATGGAAGAAATTTTTATGAGCTCGATTTTAAAGGAAAAAAATCTATCCGTAAGGAAATAGGAATGCTGTTTCAGGGCGGTGCATTATTCGATTCTAAAACAGTAGAAGAAAATGTTGTTTTCCCTTTATCGATGTTTACCGATCTGACTGAAAGTGAGAAACGAGATCGCGCGAACTTCTGTTTACAACGTGTTAATCTTCCTGATGCCAATAAATTATACCCCGCCGAATTAAGTGGCGGAATGAAAAAGCGTGTGGCAATTGCAAGAGCTATTGCGGTGCAGCCTAAATATTTATTTTGCGATGAACCCAATTCGGGACTTGATCCAAAAACCTCGATCGTAATCGATAATTTAATTAAAGAAATAACAGATGAATATGGCATTACAACCGTTGTGATCACGCACGATATGAATTCAGTTATTGAGATCGGAGATCACATTATGTTTATCTATAAAGGTGATAAATGGTGGGAAGGAAATAAGGAGGAGATATTAAAAACCGACAACAAAGAAGTATGTGATTTTGTGTATGCTACTAAATTTATGAAAGACTTAAAGTCTAAATTTTAAGTTTTTAAATTTTTTACAAAAAAAATCTCAGGAGACTATCTCCTGAGATTTTTTTTATGGATGAAACCGAAATTATTTAGTAATAACGATTTGTTTTGTGAAATTATGTCCACCTGCATTTAATTGGTAGAAATAAGTACCAGCAGCAAGGTTAGACGTTTCGATGTTCACTTTGTATGTTCCTGCATTTTGAGAACCATAAGAATTGTTTACAATCTTACGACCTGTTTTGTCAAACATAACAAGGCTGACAGCGTTTGCATTTTTCTCTAGTGTGTATTCAACAACAACGTTGTTTACAGCAGGATTAGGGTAAGTTGTTAATTTCATTCCGTTAAAGAATTCGTTAACACCAGTTGCATCACTGATAACCGCCCAAATAGCTGCGCTGTTATCAAAAAGACCAGTTGCAGCAGCACCAGAGAACAATTCGTCAGTAACAAACCATCTTACAGTTGCACCAATTACAGATTTGTGGTAAGCATAATCCTGATCCAAAGCTGAATTGACATCATCAGAAACTAAACCAGCAGTATCACCAGCAGCAAGTGTTGAGAAATCCACAGAAACTGCGAAATCACCAACATATGTTTGAGGAGATGTGAAAGAAACATAGTTAAAATCAACTGTATCGATATCAGCATATAAGATATCAGCAGAATTTCTAACAATGTTTGGTCCAATGAAGTTAAGAACAGTTGAGTTGAAAGCACCAGCATTAACGTTGTATGCTTTGTTAGCAGCCATATCATAAGATTTAACAACAACTTTAGAAGTTGCAGAACTTCCCATATCGCTTTGTTTTCCACCGAACCACATTAATACACCAATCACTTTTACAGGTGATCCGATAATGTTTTGGTAACCTTGAGCAACTTCTTTGAAACCGTTACCACTACCGTTGTTACCATAAAGGTATCCAGTAGTTAACGCAGCAGTTCCGTAAGAATAAAATACAGGATTCAATCCATCAAATTCAGGCAAAAAATCAGTAAAATTAACGATTCCTGTAGTATCAGGATTTCCGATAATACGCTCACCACCTATGTTTACATAAGGGCTAGCCTTAACAATAAATGGCTGCGAAGGACTTTCGGCTGTTTGAGCTGTTGCCGCAAATGCAAAAGCAGAAACAGATAATAATGTGTAAATTTTTTTCATTTTTCAGGTTTTTAATGTGAGTTTTTCTAATTGAGCGATAAAGATATAATATTGTCCTATAAAAAACAAGAGTTGATGTATAAATAAAAACAGAAAGCCAAGGATAAAATCCTTGGCTTTCTATAGAAAATAAAATTCCTGATTACTTGATAACAACCATTTTCATTGCTGAAGTTGAAGCATTATCAACGTTCAATGAATAGTGATAAATACCAGCAGCAAGATTTTCAGTACTGAAAACGATGTTGTGAATTCCAGCAGTTTGCTCACCAATTGATTGAGAAGCAACAACTTTACCGGTTACATCATATACATTGAAAGAGATCTTTGCATTTTTCTCCAATTCGTAAGTGAAAGTAGTGTTAGCACTTGTAGGGTTTGGAGAGTTTTGGAACAATTTAGCACCGTTCACAAATTCAGAAACACCTAAAGATTTTTCAACAACAAGGATTTCGTCAAAACGTAATACGTCCATATCGTTCGCATTGTGGTGGAAAGCAATTGAAACTGCCTGACCATTGTAGATAGCAGGAAGATCAACAGTGTGTAATTCCCAAGTTGTATCAACAGCGTATGTTGCAGAAGGTAAAGCATCATCAGTAATTGTATAGATTGCAGGAGTAACGAAATCACCAAAAGACAAAGGAGCAGAAGGTGTGTTAGATACTAATACTTCGTATCCATCTCTATATCTGTTTGTTCTGTCATAGTATTTCAATGTTGCACCACCAGCAGGGATAGTGATAGGTCCGAATTCTAACCAGTTGTCTGCGATTCCCAAAGGAGAAAACCAAGAAGTTGCACTCCAAAAGAAAGTAGTGTCTGTTCCGGCAGGAGCTGGAGTTTCCCATGGATGGTAAAAGTTATCCTGAGTTGGAACACCACCTGCAAGAGAGCTATCTGTAGAATAATAAAGACCGAAATCCATTGCATAACCAGCGTTATTAGGATTCAACATGTCGTTATCTTCTGTTACGATTGTAAATGCTGCAGCATCCGTTGAATTGATAGTATATCCGGGTAGTTGCATGTACATTAGTGTATCTCCTGCAGCACGAGAACTACCGGTCATTTCACGTAATGAACCAGAATATTTATGAACTGATGAAGAAGCAGCTGATGAGCCTCTTGTTTGAGCATTTGCCGAAACAACAACTGCAACTGCTGCAATTAGTGTGTAGATTTTTTTCATTTTTTTAATTTTAAGTTTAGTATTTATTGGGTTCTTAATTGAAAGATAAAGATAACAATTTATTTTTTATTACCTAAAACATAACAATTTTTTAATAAAAAAAAGCTCTTTCTACAATTGCAGAAAGAGCTTTTTTGAAAATCAATACAATTGAATTATTTGATAACAACCATCTTCATTGCTGAAGTTGCAACGTTATCAATTACTAAAGAGTAGTGGTAAATTCCTGCAGCAAGGTTTTCTGTGTTGAAGTTAATGTTGTGCATTCCTGAACCTTGTTCTCCGATTGTTTGTGTAGCAACAATTTTACCTGTTACATCATATACATTGAAAGAAACTGCTGCATTTTTTTCTAATTCATACGTAATAGTAGTATTAGCATTTGCAGGGTTAGGAGTGTTTTGGAACAATTTTGCGCCATTTACGAATTCAGAAACACTAGCAGCTGTTTCTACAACTAAAAATTCATCTAAATACAATACATCCATATCATTTGCATTGTGTTGGAAAGCGATATAAATTGTTTGTGCATTGTACATTGCTGGGATAGCAGCAGTTCGTTGAACCCAAGTTGTATCAGTTGTGTAGGTTGGAGAAGGGTAAGCATCTGTTTTTGTGTAGATCGCAGCACCAGAGAAATCACTGAATGTCATGGGCGAAGATACAGTTGTACTGATAAAAACCTTGTAACCATCTCTGAAAGCAGGATTAGTTCTGTCAGTCCATTTTAAAGTAGCACCAGCAGGTAAAGTAACTGGTCCCATAATCAACCAATTGTCAGCTTGACCTAATGGACTGAACCAAGAAGTTGCATGCCAATAGAAAGAAGAATCTGTTCCAGCAGGAGCAGGAACTTCCCAAGGGTGGTACCAGTTGTTAGACGTTGGGTTACCAACACTGTTTAAACTTGAATCAGTAGAATAATATACACCCCAATCCATATCGGTACCAGCATTGTTTGGATTTAATCCATCGATGTCCTCTTCAACTACTGTAAAAGCTGCCAAATCTGCAGAATTTGCTAATAAAATACCCGGTGTTGGGTACCACATTAACGTGTCTCCGATAGCACGGCTAACAGGGATTGGTTTAACTTTGATTGAGGAAGAACGTTCGTTTGAACTTGACATTCCTCCGATTTTGTTTTGAGCATTCGCAGAAAAAACAACTGCCACCGCTGCAATTAATAAGTAGATTTTTTTCATTTTATTTTATTTTTGGGTTACTATTTAAGATTAAAGTACAAATTTAACAAACTGTTATCATATAAACAAATCCAAAGGAATTTTGAGCATTAAGCCAGTTCAGGTTCTGCATAGGCCTCTATCGGAGGACAAGCGCAAATCAGGTTTCTATCACCGTGTGCGTTGTCTACTCTTGCAACACTTGGCCAAAACTTAGCATCCTTCACCCACTTTAAAGGGTAAACCGCTTTTTCTCTTGAATAGGAATGTTTCCAATCATCTGAAATTACTGATTTTGCTGTGTGAGGAGCGTTCTTGATCACGTTATCTTCCTTATCTGCATTTCCGGATATGATCTCATCGATCTCCATTTTAATAGCGATCATCACGGAACAAAAACGATCCAATTCTTCTTTTGATTCACTTTCAGTAGGTTCTACCATTAGTGTATCATGAACAGGAAAAGAAACTGTTGGCGCATGGTAACCATAATCCATCAAACGTTTTGCAATATCCCCTACTTCCACTCCGGCCTGACGTTTAAATTCAGCACAATCTAAGATCATCTCATGCGCACAGCGGCCATTTTTTCCGCTATATAAAGTTGGGTAATGATCTTTTAAGGATTCTTTGATATAATTGGCATTCAGAATAGCGATCTTCGTTGCATCCGTTACACCTTCGCCTCCAAGCATTTTAATGTATCCATAAGAGATCAACAAAATCAAGGAACTGCCGAAAGGCGCTGCTGACACTGCTGATATCCCTTTTTCACCACCTGTTTTCACCAATGTGTGTGATGGTAAGAAAGGCACTAATTGTTTGGCGACACCAATTGGACCCATACCCGGACCGCCACCCCCGTGAGGAATCGCGAATGTTTTATGTAGATTTAAGTGGCACACATCTGCACCAATATTTCCGGGTGATGTTAATCCTACCTGTGCATTCATGTTCGCTCCGTCCATGTATACTTGTCCGCCATATTCATGAATGATATTTGTGATCTCGATAATACTTTCTTCGTAAACGCCGTGTGTACTTGGATACGTAACCATTAAACAGGATAAATTATCTTTATGCAGGGTCGCTTTTTCGCGTATATCAGCCACATCAATATTTCCTTTTTCATCACATTTTACTAAAACGATCTTCATTCCGCACATGGCTGCACTCGCAGGATTTGTTCCGTGTGCGGATGTGGGGATCAATGCAATATTTCGGTGTGCGTCTCCGCGCGATTGATGATACGCCTGAATCACCAGCAATCCGGAATATTCACCTTGAGCACCGCTATTTGGCTGAAAGCTCATTTTAGCAAAACCTGTTATTTCGCTTAAGGAACGGTCTAATGCGTTGATTATTTCAAGATATCCTGCAGCCTGTTCAATAGGAACAAAGGGATGAATGTGCGCAAATTCTGGCCAGGTGATCGGCATTAATTCGGATGCTGCATTCAATTTCATTGTACAGGAACCCAATGAAATCATTGAATGCGTTAAGGAAAGATCTTTATTCTCCAAGCGTTTTATATAACGCATCATTTCTGATTCGGAGTGGTAGCTATTAAAAATCGGATGTGTTAAGATCTCCGATTTTCTATAGGTAAGCGATGATTTTTGAGAAAATATTATTTGTTGAGTAACCTTGGAACCTAGCTTATTTGCTGCCTTTGCGAAGATATCGATGATGGCATTTAAATCATCCGCATCCGTTGTCTGATCCAAAGAAATTGCAATACCATCGTTTGCATAACGGAAATTAATTTCTGCCGCTTCTGCCAACTGCTTGATCTTAGCATTGTCGGTACCACTTATCTTTATTGTATCAAAAAAAGCATCGTTGTCTACTGTGTATCCCAACTTTTTCAATTCTGCTGCAAGCGCTACGGCCGACAAATGAACCTGTTGCGCAATACCGTTGATTCCTTCCGGACCGTGATAAACAGCGAACATACTCGCCATAATCGCCAACAAGGCTTGTGCAGTACAAATATTAGATGTTGCTTTATCTCTGCGGATGTGTTGCTCGCGCGTTTGCAAAGCCATCCTTAATGCTGGATTCCCTTGTGCATCAACCGACACACCAATGATACGACCAGGAATGATTCGTTTGTATTCTTCACGGCAAGCAAAAAATGCAGCATGCGGTCCGCCATAGCCCATCGGAACACCGAAACGCTGGGTGTTACCAAAAACAACATCCGCACCCCATTCACCGGGAGGAGTTAACAAAACTAAACTCAGAATATCTGCTGCAACAGCGATGGCTGTTCCGTTTGCTTTTGCATCTTTTACAAAAGTTGCATAATCATTTACTTTTCCATCAACAGTTGGATACTGAAGAATAAGGCCATATACAGACGCATCTAATTGTGCCGTTTTCCAATCGCCAATTTCCAAAACAATTCCCAAAGGAGCAGAACGTGTTTTTAAAAGATCGATGGTTTGCGGGTAACATTCATTGGATACAAAAAATTTAGTTGCTCCATTTTTTACTTGCTCTCTACTTCGGCTACTGAACAACATGGTCATTGCTTCCGCAGCGGCAGTGGACTCATCCAGCAAAGAGGCATTAGCAATTTCCATCCCTGTAAGATCCATGATCATGGTCTGAAAATTCAACAGCGCCTCTAGTCGGCCCTGAGCAATTTCTGCCTGATAAGGAGTATAAGCAGTATACCAACCTGGATTTTCCAGCACATTGCGCTGCACTACCGGCGGAATGATTGTATTGTTGTACCCTAAACCAATATAAGTTTTAAAAACTTTATTTTTAGAAGCAATTGCACGCAAATGCTTGTGATAATTATATTCTGTCATTCCGGCTTCCAAGCTCAATGGCGCCTTCAACCTGATGGCAGCGGGAATCGTTTGATCAATCAGTTCATCTATACTCTTTGCTCCGATTTTCGAAAGCATTACTTTTACATCGTTCGCACGGGGTCCGTTATGACGATTAACAAATTTATCAGTTGAAATCATTTTTTTACTTTTTTTTGGGAATGCAAATATACCAAACGAAATTTAAAATATCATCGATTGCGGCCTGCAAGAAATAAAAAAATTTCGAACAGTTTCCAAAACCATTGTTAGTAAATAGAAAAAGACTGAATTTAAGGGGAATACCACACATAAAATCATGTTCTACTAACAATGAACTATAACAATTAAAATGCGGATATGTTTCAGAATGGTTATCTTTGAGCAAAATATATCAATTCAGATCATGGTCAAAACCTTTTCAGTTATTGGATGCATTTTAATGATGCTGCTTGCAAAAAACGGAATTTCTCAAAATGGAAAAGACACAATTTTGTTGTTGAACGGAAACGTTGTTACTGGAACAGTGATAGACACCACCAACGGTATTACTAGTCTGAAAAACCCTAAAGACAGTCTGAAAAATATCATTATAGAAAATGATCGTATTTTTTCTATCAGCAATCCACAAGGCGAAAGCGTCATGTATGTATTCGATTCCGTGATCGGAAATGAATTTACCATTGACGAGATGCGCTACTTTATTAAAGGAGAGCAGGATGCCGAAAAAGGCTTCAAAGCGAGAGGGGCATTCTGGACAAACATGGCTTTAGGTGCGGCAGGTGCTGTAACCGGGAGTTTTTTATGCCCTCTTCCTCCTTTTGCGTTTACTGCCTTGTCGGGTTTACCAAAAGTAAAAATTAAGCACAAAACCGTATCCAATATGGAATATCTGACACACGATACCTACATAATGGGATACGAACGTGTTGCCCGTAAAAAAAGAAAGACTGGCTCTTTGTTTGGTGGCGGTATTGGTATTGGTGTTGGCTTGGGAACATTCTTCATCCTTCAAGGCACCAACAACGAAATTGAAATTAAATAAAAGAGATTTCTTTTAAAATTGATTTTCTTCAAACGTTTTTTCGACTTCCTTTTGTTCGGCAACATTTATGTGGCTGTCGGAACTGTATGCTTAATCCAAAGCTCTGTAATCCAGACGGGTGCAGCAGATCATCTGCTGTGGTATTCGATGCTCAGTTTTTTTGCAACACTTTTCATCTATAATCTACAACGTATTTTTTACACCGTTCGGGAGGACAACAACCTGCTTTCAACACGAAGAAAATGGATCTCTAAAAATCAATTTTGGGTTAAATCGTTATGCATTACAGGACTTGCAGGCGTTGTAGCAACATTTTTTTTTAACGATTACACAATACTATTTTACCTCTCCCCTCTTTTAGTTTTATCGGTCGCTTATTTTTTACCGGCCATCAAACTTCGGCAGAATATTTTTTTTAAATTACTGACACTCGCGCTCGTCTGGACGACTGTGACAGCAATTATTCCAACTATACTGCATCAGGGAGCGGACTTTTCATCGAATGATGTGCTGCACTTTTTTTCACGATTCATTTTTATGATTGCCATCTGTATCCCTTTTGATATAAGAGATCTGAAGATCGATCAGACAGAGAATATTTCCACACTTGCCCACAAATTCGGAGAAAAGAACACACGAATGATTGCATTAGGCTGCATGTTCATCTACATCACATTAATTGTTGCGGGATGTATGCGTGGGATTTTCCGGGAGAAAACAGGCATTGCATTCATGATTTCAGCAATCATCACTGCAATACTTGTGTTTATGACCAACTCCAAACGGGAAGAATATTTTTATGTTGTGCTAATTGACGGAACAATGATCCTGCAGGGGATTGCATTGATGATCGCGCAATTCTTTTAAAATTATTTCATTGCGATTTCCAATGCCTCAGCAAAAGCTTTCGCAGTTTTTATAAGATCTTCTTCAGTATGTGCTTCACATACAAATCCAACTTCATAACCCGATGGCCCGAGATAAATTCCACGCTCCAATAATTCCTTGTGAAGGATTTTGAAATGTTTCATTGAATCGGCATCTATTTCTTCGGAAGTGCGCACTACTTCCTTGTCTGTGAAAGCAATCCAAAAGATGGAGCCAACAGAAAATATTTTAAGATTGGTGATCTGAGACTTTAGATTGCTAAAAATGGCGGCAATTAAAAACTGTGTCTTTCTTTCCAATTCCTCATAAAAACCGGGTTTTAAACATTCGGTCAATTGTGCGATTCCGGCAGCCATCGCAACCGGATTTCCGCTCAATGTTCCTGCCTGATATACATTTCCTTCGGGGGAAATATGACTCATAATATCCGCTGAAGCGCCATACATACCAACAGGCAGTCCACCTCCGATAATTTTACCATAGGTGATAATATCAGGCTGGATAGCGTAATATCCTGCAGCACCATCAAAACCTACTCGGAAACCATTGATTACTTCATCAAAGATGAGGAGTGTTTTATTTTCGGTACAGATCTCACGAAGAAATTGCAAATATTCCTTCCGCTGCAACAGTAAGCCATTGTTTGCCGGAATCGGTTCAATGATCACACATGCAATCTGGTCTTTAAATTCAGCAAACGCTTGTTTCACGGCTGCTTCATTGTTCAGAGAAACAACAATTGTTTCATTCACAAAACTTTCTGGAATACCGGCTGATGATGTATTTCCAAAAGTAACCAATCCTGATCCTGCTTTTACTAATAAAGCGTCCAAGTGTCCATGATAACAACCTTCAAATTTGAGAATTTTATCACGGTTTGTAAACCCACGAGCCAAACGAATAGCGCTCATTACGGCCTCCGTTCCGGAACTCACAAAACGTATTTTCTTAATGTACTTATTATTACTTAAGATCAATTCTGCCAAATCGTTCTCCAGTGCAGTGGGCGCTCCAAATGAGCTTCCATTCTCCACAGTTCTTTTGATCGCATCTACTACCTTATCGTTTGCATGACCTAAAATCAAAGGACCCCAGGATCCGCAGAAATCGATGAACTCGTTTCCGTCAGCATCCCAGATATGAGAACCTTTGCCTTTTTGGATAAATAAAGGTGTCCCGCCAACGGAACGAAATGCACGCACAGGGCTGTTTACACCACCAGGGAAATATTTTTTTGCTTTCTCGAACAAAGCTTCTGATTTTTCTCTCTTCATTATTGAATAAATTAGAGTGCAAATATATATCTTTGGATGCAATATACACAGTGAAAAAATTTCTCGCAGAGGCGCTGAGTTCGCTGAGCTATATTAAAAAAAATTTATGAAGGGAAATGAGATTATAGGAGCGGTTATTGGATGCAATATATGCAGCGAAAAAATTTCTCGCAGAGACGCAGAGTTCGCTGTGCTATATTAAAAAAAATTTATGAAGGGAAATGAGATTATATTAGCGGTTATTGGATGCAATATATGCAGCGAAAAAATTTCTCTCAGAGGCGCTGAGTTCGCTGAGTTCGCTGAGCTATATTAAAAAAAATTTATGAAGGAAAATGATATTACAGAAGCGCTTATTGATATATTTATAAAAATTCATTCAAGGCTTGGTCCAGGATTATTGGAAAGTATTTATGAAGAAGTAATCTGTTATGAATTAAAAAAGAGAAACTTAAATTTTAAGAGACAAGAAGGGATTGAAGTATTTTATGATGGTAATAAAATGGATATTGGATTTAGAGCTGATATTATCGTGGAAGATAAAGTTATTGTCGAAATAAAATCAGTTGAAGCACTAGCACCAGTTCACCACAAACAACTATTGACTTATTTAAAATTAACAGACAAGAAGGTAGGATTATTAGTAAACTTTAATGTGAATCTAGTAAAAGATGGAATAGTAAGAATAGTAAACAACTTCTAAAACTACTGCGTCTCCAAAAACATTTATTACGTAAAAAACCAATAACCAGTGCACAGCTCAGCGAACTCTGCGTCTCTGCGAGAAAAAACCGATAACGCTCCATGAAATACGAAAACACTATTGCAAACGACAAACAACATTTAGTACGTAAAAAACCAATAAGCAACAGACAGCTCAGCGAACTCTCCGTCTCTGCGAGAAAAAACCGATAACGCTCAATGAAATACGAAAACACTATTGCATACGACAAACAACATTTAGTACGTAAAAAACCAATAAGCAACAGACAACTCTCCGTCTCTGCGAGAAAAAACCGATAACGCTCCATGAAATACGAAAAAACTATTGAATACGCCAAACAACATTTAGTAAGTAAAAAACCAATAACCAGTGCACAGCTCAGCGAACTCTCCGTCTCTGCGAGAAAAAACCGATAACGCTCAATGAAATACGAAAACACTATTGCATACGACAAACAACATTTAGTACGTAAAAAACCAATAAGCAACAGACAGCTCAGCGAACTCTGCGTCTCTGCGAGAAAAAACCGATAACGCTCCATGAAATACGAAAACACTATTGAATACGCCAAACAACAAGATACAAACGATCCCTTAAAAAATTATCGCGAGAAATTTTATTTCCCCATGATGCATGGACGTGAAACAGTCTATTTTACAGGAAATTCCCTAGGATTGCAACCCAAAGCCACACAGGATTATGTATTGAATGAATTAGAGGATTGGGCTGTATATGGTGTAGAAGGACACTTTCATGCACGCAATCCCTGGATGCCTTATCACGAACAATTCGCTATTCCACTTTCTAAAATTGTGGGCGCAAAACCCGAAGAAGTGGTTGCAATGAACCAGCTTACGGTGAATCTGCATTTGCTTTTGGTTAGCTTTTACCGTCCCACAAAAACACGTTATAAAATACTATGTGAAGCAAAAGCATTTCCCTCCGACCAATATGCGTTGGAGTCGCAGGTAAAATTTCATGGCTTGGATCCTGAAAATGCGATTATAGAAGTTTTTCCAAGAGAAGGTGAAGTTTGCATCCGCCACGAAGATATTTTGGCGGCGATCGAAAAAAATAAAGATTCCATTGCAACAATTTTGATCGGAGGCGTGAACTATTATAACGGACAAGTGTTTGATATGAAAGGAATCACCGAAGCCGGGCATAAAGCCGGAGCATTGGTTGGTTTTGACCTGGCGCATGCTGCGGGAAACATCAAACTTGAACTACATGACTGGGATGTCGACTTCGCCTGCTGGTGCAGTTACAAATACATGAATTCGGGCCCGGGTGGGGTTTCCGGAGTTTTTATAAACGAACGTCATTTGAACAAACCGGAGATCATTCGATTTGCAGGATGGTGGGGACATGATAAAGATTCCCGCTTTAAAATGGAAAAAGGATTTATTCCGATGTCTACAGCAGAAGCATGGCAAATGAGCAATGCACCTGTTCTATCAATGGCTGCGCACAAAGCATCTATAGATATTTTTGAAGAGGTAGGGATGGATGCATTGGTTGCAAAAGCAGAAAAACTTACCGGATATTTGGAATTTATTGTTGACGATATCAATACAGCACTGGATAAAAAATTAGAAATTATTACACCACGTGATAAAAAGCAAAGAGGTTGTCAACTATCGATCGTTGCGCACGGAAGAGGGAAAGAACTTTTTAATAAACTAAGCGAAGCGGGAATTATTTCGGATTGGCGGGAACCAAACGTTATTCGTTGTGCACCTGTTCCCTTATATAATTCGTTTGAAGATGTCTACCGGTTCGGAGAAATTTTAAAAGGTGCTTTATAAAAAAACAAAGACTGATTTTTACCATTTATTAATATATACCAAAATCGTTTATTTGAAATTAAAAAAACATGAGTAAAAGTGTAAACATTATCGGAGCAGGATTAGTTGGTTCATTGCTATCTATCTATTTAGCAAAACGCGGCTATAAAATTGATTTATTTGAACGTAGACCTGATATGCGGACTGCAAATATTTATGCAGGAAGATCCATAAACCTTGCTTTGAGTGATAGAGGTTGGAAGGGATTAGAAGGAGTTGGAATTGCAGATGAAATTAAAAAAATTGCAATACCGATGTATGCTCGTGCTATACATCATAAAGATGGCACTACAGTTCATCAACCTTATGGGAAAGACAATCAAGCTATTTATTCTGTTTCACGTGCAGAAATAAACATGCGTTTAATGGATTTGGCAGAACAACAAGAAAATGTAAAAATCCATTTTAACGAACGTTGCACTTCTATCGACAGAGCAAATTTAGAAGCATACTTTGAAAATTCAGAAACAAAAAAAACTTCATCTTCAAAGAGTGACTTAATGTTTGGATCTGATGGAGCGTTTGCTGCATCACGACTAAACATGCAACTTTCTAGCGATCGTTTTGAATACAATCAACATTATATTTCTGCTGGATACAAAGAATTAATAATTCCTCCTGGTCCAAATGGAGAATTTTTATTAGAAAAAAATGCCCTTCACATATGGCCACGCGGAAGTTTTATGATGATTGCTTTACCAAACATGGATGGTAATTTCACATGCACATTATTTTTTCCTTTCGAGGGCGAAAAATCATTTGCAGCAATTAAAACACGTGAACAAGTGCAGAAATTTTTTGAAGAAGAATTTCCAAATGCAGTTCCATTGATGCCAACACTTGTTGACGATTACATGAAAAATCCGGTTTCTTCTTTAGTGACTGTAAAATGTTTCCCCTGGACTTTTGACAACAAAGTTGGACTTATCGGAGATGCTGCTCATGCGATTGTTCCGTTCTACGGACAAGGCATGAATTGTGGATTTGAAGATTGTGTAGTATTAAATGATTTGATAGGAAAACACAATGAAGATTGGAATAAAATTTTTCCAGAATACGAAGCATTGCGAAAACCAGATGGAGATGCCATTGCCGATTTAGCAATTGCTAACTTTATTGAAATGCGAGATAAAACGGCAGACCCGAAATTTTTATTACAAAAGAAAATTGAAGCGCACTTCAGTAACAAACACCCCGACAAATGGATTCCGCTTTATTCGATGGTTACATACAGTCCGCACATCCGATATTCCACAGCATTAAAAGAAGGACAAAAGCAAGAAGTAATTATGCAAAAAATTATGGCAATGCCTGACATCGATACAAAATGGGACAGCGAAGAAGTGGAAAATGCAATTTTAAATAGTATCATGTAGCAAGTATTAGGTATCAAGATTTTTTGTCCTGTGTCTTGATACCTGATACTTGATACTTCTAAAAATGATCTACCACAAAAAATACCTCATTGTAAAATTGCTGGTTGAAAATCTTAGCAAATATGAGTTAATGGGCATTTATCGTCCCCAAGCGTATGTAAAAGGAGCAAAAAGCTACTCCACCGAATGCCAGATTGAACTCTACAAAAATCCAATAGAACAAGGCCAAACAGCCGTTTTAAATGCTGTACTTTATGCACCCGTTGGATTTGGTGAGCATTTAAGAGAAGGAAGTTTAGTAACTTTACGAAACGGAACGGATATTGAGGCGAAAGCTGTGGTGTTGGCAATAATTGGATATAAACAATGATATTAGATTTTAGACGTTAGATTTTAAATTGAAACACCTTAAACACATATTATTTTTTCTTTTTGTAATTTCACAATTACGCACAATCGCCCAACCTTCAGCGGATGAGCAACTTGCCTTGCAATTTTATCAAAACAAAGAATTTGATAAAGCGCTAGACTATTACGAAAAACTCTACAACAAAAAATCACCTGAAGCGTATTATCTGCCCTACTTAAACTGTTTGCTTGAAACAAAAGATTTTAAGAAAGCAGAAAAAATTGCTAAAAAACAAGTCAAACAAAACCCGGAGCAAGTTAATTTTATTGTTGATCTGGGTAACGTTTATTTTCGTGCAGATGATATCGAAAAAGCTAAAACAACCTGGGAGACTGCAGTGAAAGCTATCAAGTACGATGATCAGGTTTTTGCTGTTGCCAATGCGTATCAAACTATACGTCAGTATAATTTTGCGATTGCAACTTATTTGAAAGGAAGAAAAATTTCTCAGAGCAATTATCCGTATAGCTTTGAATTGGCTGAAGTGTACAAACTATTGGGTGACCGGACCGCAATGATCAACGAATATTTAGATATTCTTGAAACGCAGGATTCCTATATTCAAAGTGTTCAGAATGCGCTACAAACAAGTTTTGGAAATGATGCAGAACAGAAACAAAACGATCTGTTGAAAACCGAACTATTAAAACGCATTTCTAGAAATCCGGATAAAACGATCTTTTCGGAATTACTGATCTGGATGCAGATTCAGCAGAAAGACTGGGAAGGAGCATTTATACAATCAAAGGCTTTGGATAAAAGGAAAAAAGAGGATGGTAATCGTGTGATGGCCCTGGCGCAACTTTTTGCTCAGAACGAAGCGTATGATGTTGCTATCAAGGCTTATAATTATGTAATAGCAAAAGGTCCGGAGGTATACTATTATACGAATGCACGCATCGAACTGTTACTTGTTTTTTATCAGAAAGTAGTAACGAAAGGAAATTATACTTCTGCTGACTTAACAGAGCTAGAAAAAAATTATACAACTACGATTAGCGAATTAGGAAAATCAGCAAGTACCGTTATGCTTCTGAAAAATCTAGCTCATCTTCAGGCATTCTATATGAATAAAACAGATGCCGCAAAAATGCTATTGGAAGAAGCTATTGAAATGCCCCAACTATCAGCGGCAACGCAAGCCGAATGTAAACTTGAATTAGCGGACGTGTTATTAATGACCGGTGATATCTGGGAAGCTTCCTTACGCTATTCACAGGTAGAAAAAGCGTTTAAATACGATGCAATCGGACAAGAAGCAAAGTTCAGAGTTGCAAAAATATCATATTATACGGGCGATTTTGGATGGGCTCAAACACAATTAGATATTTTGAAAGGCGCTACATCAAAATTG
Organism: Chitinophaga pinensis; assembly: GCA_945885475.1. GTDB lineage: Bacteria > Bacteroidota > Bacteroidia > 2-12-FULL-35-15 > 2-12-FULL-35-15 > 2-12-FULL-35-15. The sequence goes on along the minus strand of CAMCYR010000006.1, from coordinate 44,782 downwards.
ATTTCAAACGATGCTATGAATTTATCCCTACTGATTAGTGATGCATTAGCAATTGACACCAACGAAGCGCCATTAGAATTATTCGCACTCGCAGATCTTTATACCTTCAGAAATATGGATGATAAAGCGATCCTACTCCTCGATTCATTAAACAGAACATTTCCGAATCATGCACTCGCGGATGAAATTATTTATAAAAAGGCACAAATCGCAATGAAACATGCGCACTATGATGAAGCAGCCGCGTACTACGAAGAGCTATTAAAAAATTACGGAGAAGATATTTTAGGAGACGATGCCTTGTTTAAATTAGCAGAATTAAACGAAGATCAATTTAAAAATACAGAAAAGGCAAAAGAGTTATATCAACAGTTGATGGAAAAATATCCGGATAGTTTATATGTTGTGGAGGCGAGAAAACGCTTCAGAAGACTGAGAGGCGATTCCATTAATTAGTTTGATCGATTGGGGAAGAAGAGAAAAATTCATCAACGATTCTGTGAAGCTATAAGTTAGAAGTAAAAATAAAAATTATTTATAAGGCATGATAATATACAATGTCACCGTTAACATCGAAAATGATGTCCGCGAAGAATGGTTGACCTGGATGAAATCAAAACATATTCCGGATGTAATTTCTACAGGATATTTCATCGACCATAAAATCTGTAAAGTGTTGGTTGATGAGGAACAAGGAACAACCTATTCGATTCAATATTCCTGCGAAAGCCACGAGAAATTGCAGGAGTACCAAAAGTTGCATGCACCGCGCCTTCAAAAAGAAGTGGCCGATAAATACGCGAATAAATTTGTAGCCTTCAGAACCTTACTGGAAGTGATTTAGATCTAAAAAAAATGCACAACCAAAAACCAATGAACCTGCACACGAGCGAAAGGGTAAATCAAGATGTTAGAGCAAAAAAACATTTAGGCCAGCATTTTCTGAAAGATGAAACCATCGCGTTGAACATTGTAAAAAGTTTAAAATATACCTCACAATACAAAAAAGTGATTGAAGTTGGTCCGGGAATGGGTGTCCTCACCAAATATTTAATTCTTGAAAGCGCTTATGAAACACACATCATTGATATCGACAGAGAATCAATTGCCTATCTGAAACAAAATTTTCCATCATTAGAAAATAAGATTATTGAAGGCGATTTTTTAAAGCTTGATTTTGATAATCTGTTCAACAATGAACCGTTTGCTGTCATTGGAAATTTCCCCTACAATATCTCTACCGAAATTTTATTCAAGGTCTTGGATCATAAAAATCAGGTTCCCGAAGTTGTCGGAATGTTTCAGAAAGAAGTAGCGGAGCGCATTGCGTCTAAACCAAGGAATAAAACCTATGGAATTACAAGTGTGTTGCTGCAGGCATTTTACGACATTGAATATTTATTTACGGTAGATGCAAGCGTATTCAATCCCCCTCCGCGTGTTCAGTCAGCGGTGATACGTCTTACCAGAAATGCCGTTCAGCAATTGGATTGCAATGAAAAACTATTTAAACAAGTGGTAAAAGCAGGATTCAACCAACGCAGAAAAACGCTCCGCAATTCTATTAAAGCGTTTAAACTTAAACCCGAATACCTGGATCACAAATACCTCAGCCAGCGCGCCGAAGAGTTATCGGTTGCTGACTTTGTTGCACTGACAAATATGGTGGAAGTTTAAATTTACGTTAAACGAATGCTTCAATAGGTATAAATCTTACCTTTGCGCTCGTAAAAACTATAAACATAGTACCTGGTGCAATTTGAACTAACAGACGACTTTTTAATTAAACTCCGCGAAGCGATCGTAGCTAGAAACGGAGCATTTGTCGTTGAACACTTCAAAGAACTCTATGCTCAGGATATTGCTGAAATCTTCAATGAACTTGAAATTGAAGAAGCGAAATATGTTTACACTCAATTAGACGAACAAATTGCTGCCGATGTATTGGTTGAATTGGATGATGATGTCCGTGAAGACTTTTTAGCATCCCTTACTTCCAAAGAAATTGCCGAACACATCGACAATATGGATTCGGATGATGCAGCTGACGTAATTGCGGAATTACCCGACAATGTGCAGGACGAAGTTCTTGCTCAGATGGAAGACAGTGAGCAAGCTAGCGACATTGTTGAACTATTAAACTACGATGAAAATACGGCCGGTGGTTTAATGGCGACCGAGTTGATTCGCGTACATGTGAATAGCAATGCAATAGAATGCGTTCGTGAAATCCGTGAGCAGGCTGATAATGTAGAAAATATTTATGCTATTTATGTGGTAGATGACGATGAGAAATTAGTCGGTTTACTTCATTTAAAAAAGCTGATCGTTTCTTCAACGAGGTCAAGAGTATCAGAAATATACGATCCGAAAGTAATTTCCATCAAAACAAATACAGCTGCTGAAGAGGTTGCCAACTTAATGGACAAATACAACCTTGTTGTATTGCCTGTTGTGGACGCACTTGGCAGATTAGTAGGACGAATTACTATTGACGACATTGTAGATGTGAGAAGAGAGGAAGAGACGGAAGACTTGCAACGTATGGCGGGTATGGAAGCCCTGGATGAGCCATACATGAATATGTCGCTTTGGGGAATTTTAAGGAAGCGTGCAGGATGGTTGGTCATATTATTTTTAGGTGAAACATTAACGGCAACCGCAATGGGTTTTTTCGAAAATGAAATTGCAAAGGTTGTGATTCTTTCATTATTTGTTCCATTGATTATTTCAAGCGGTGGAAATACCGGCTCTCAAGCCTCTACCCTAGTTATCCGCGCGCTGGCTTTAGGTGAAATAACTATCCGTAATTGGTGGACAATCATTAAAAGAGAAATTAAAGTTGGAGTAATTTTAGGACTGATTCTCGGAATCATTGGTTTCATTAGAGTTGCAGCATGGTCGCAATTCACTCCAATTTATGGTCCGCATTGGTTTGAAATTGCACTTACTGTTGGTACCTCATTGATAGGTGTTGTTTTATGGGGAAATATTATTGGTTCGATCTTCCCTCTGATTCTGAAACGATTCGGATTTGATCCTGCTGTATCTTCTGCTCCATTTGTTGCAACGCTTGTGGATATCACCGGTTTAATCATCTACTTTTCGGTTGCTTCATTATTATTAGGAAGTGTTTTACTTTAGTATCGCAGGTTTTCAACCTGCGTAATTACATCTAGAGTATCATTCTTATTAAAAAAACCTCTTCTTACTTTATGCAACACCCTGTTTTTCACCGCAGAAACTTACCACATCTTCATCCATCTCAAGGAATTTTTTTTATTACTTACAGATTAGTTGATTCCATGCCCAAAGAAATTATAGAGAAACTTCACAATGAGTTTATGAATAAAAAAGAAGAACTCATAATTCAGCCAAATAAACATTCTTATTTTGTAGCATTTGATGAATATATGGATCGATATAAAACTGACAAAAGCTTTCTCTCAATTCCGGAGGTTGCAGAAATAAATAAAAAGGCTTTACATCATTTTGACTTAAAATACTATCAATTAATCTGTTATTGCATCATGTCAAATCATGTTCATCTTGTAATAAAACTTACTGATGAAGCACCCGATTTAAGCCAAATAATGCATTCCATAAAAAGATATACAGCTAAAGAGTCGAACATTATTCTCAATAAAAAAGGAGCATTTTGGATGAAAGAAAGCTATGATCACCTCATTAGAAGTGAAAAAGAATTAAGAAATGTCGTAAATTACGTCATTAATAATCCTGTTAAAGCGGGCCTGACAGAACACTGGGAAAAATGGCCTCATACTTTTATTAGATTAGATTTACTAAATTAAATTTACTTAGTTTTGTCACACAGGATTATAATAGAGTTGTTCAATATAAAAAATCTCTAGGTTGAAATCCTTTGAAAATATAATCACAGGTTAAAAATCTGTGATACAAAAATTCACGAAATGAAAATCCTTTTCATCGACTCTAATCACCCTTTGCTGCATGAAACGCTTGAAAAAGCAGGACATACTTGCGATCTTTTTTACCAGTGGTCTAAAGAAGAAATTGAAAACAACATCCATTTGTATGATGGTATAGTGATACGCAGTAAAATTAAGATTACAAAAGATAGTATTGATAAAGCAACAAAACTTAAATTCATTGCACGTGCAGGAGCAGGCATGGAAAATATTGATGTGGAGTATGCCGTTCAAAAAGGAATAAAATGTTTGCATGCACCTGAAGGAAATCGCGATGCCGTTGCTGAGCATGCAATCGGAATGTTGCTGACTTTGTTTAATAATCTGACAAGAGCGGATAAAGAGGTGCGTGAAGGGAAATGGATACGTGAAGGAAATCGCGGCGTGGAATTGATGGGAAAAACGGTTGGGATTATTGGGTATGGAAATATGGGATCCGCTTTTGCTGAAAGGTTAAAAGGATTTGGAGTGAATGTATTGGTTTACGATAAATACAAAAAGAATTTCGGAAATGAATTTATTAAAGAATCTACTTTGGAAGATCTCTTTAAAAATGCAGATGTATTGAGTATACACACGCCACTATCTGAGGAAACATACTATATGATCAATGATTCCTTTATCAATTCATTTACTAAAAATATTTACATCATCAATACCGCAAGAGGCAAATCGCTGCATACAGCTGACCTTGTTAAAAACTTAAAAACCGGAAAAGTAAGCGGTGCTTGTCTGGATGTTTTAGAGTATGAAAGGATTTCATTTGAAGCACTTGATACACTGCAACTTCCTGAAGCATTTCAATATTTAATTCAGTGCGACAATGTTATTCTTTCTCCCCACATTGCCGGATGGACGCATGAGAGCAACGAGAAAATTGCGAAGGTGTTGGCGGATAAGATTCTTAGTATTTCCAAATAAAGTTTCATAACAATTGTCACTTCGAGTGATTCTACGACAAAGGAGTAGAATTGTATCGAGAAGTATTTCAAGATTCGTTTTCTTTGTTCTCGATACATTCCTTCGGAACACTCGAACTGACAGAACAATGATTTTAAGCCATCGGCTTCACAACCAACTGAACGGTATACCTGCTTTTCACCTCCAACAATATTTTTTTATCGATGGTTACTCTGTCAATTGTTGCTTGGTCATAATAACGGATTGTAATTAATTCCAAATTATCATTGTACAGAACTTTGTATTTTTTTTGAAGTGTTTTGATCAAATCGGGCAGTTTCCGTTCATCCGCATCTACACTCACCGAAAAACTGATGGCAGAATTTTGCATCACATTTACCTTCACTTGTTTTTCGGAAAAAAGATTAAAGATATCGCTGAAATTTTCTTCAGCAATGAATGAAAAATCTTTTGGAGAGATGGAGATCAAGACTTGTTTCACTTTAAAGATAAAACAAGGAATTGGCAATGGTGACTCAATCTCGTTGATCACCGTTCCTTTTTCCTCTGGATGTAAAAAAGATTTTACATACAATGGAATTTTTTTATTCTGCAGCGGCTTGATCGTTTTCGGATGAATAACAGTTGCTCCGTAATATGCCAACTCAATAGCATCCTGATATGAAATTTGATCTAACTTCTTCGTTTCATCAAACCATTTCGGATCGGCATTCAATACTCCCGGAACATCTTTCCAGATTGTAACACTTTCGGCATTTGTTGTAAACGCTAATATGGCAGCTGTATAATCAGAACCTTCACGACCCAATGTTGTTGTGAAATTTTCGGAGGTGCCGCCAATAAAACCTTGTGTAACAATCACCGAATCGTTCTGAAATTGTGGTACCAATAATGTATTCACCAATGATTGCGTGAGTTCCCAATCCACTTTCCCTTCACGGTATGTATTGTCCGTTTGAATGTAGTCGCGGACGTCCTTCCAATCACTTTTTATTCCTACTTCTTTTAAATAGGCATTTACAATTTTGGTTGAAAGCACTTCACCCACGCTTACGATCTTATCATATTCGTAATTGTAATTTTCTGTGGGTACGTCTTCAATTGCCCAATCCAACTCAACAAACGTATTATTGATTTCAATAAAAACAGGATGATCAGTTGAAGGAAACAATTCTGAAAGAATATCGAAATGGTACTTTTTTATTTCCGCTAATATGGTTGCGGCATCGGTCTTTTTATCGTCCGCACTTCTCACCGGATAAAAAACAGCATCGGTCAAACGCTCCAAAGCATTTGTTACTTTACCCATTGCAGAGATCACCACCAAAATATTTTCTTTTGGAAAACGTTTCACTATTTCTGCAACATTTTTTACTGCAATTGCATCTTTAACAGACGCTCCACCGAATTTGAAAACTTTCATTGAACTAAATTATACAATTATACAATAGGCAGTAGGCAATTAAATCCTAGTGCAATTTTACTTCTCGTCCCTTGTTCTCGACTCCGCTCGAACTGACGGACATTGAATTGTCTACTTAAAATACTCTTGAATTTGTTCTTCACTCAACTTACAATTTACCCATTCGCTATCAAACTGTGAATTTACTTTTTTATAAAATTTTATAGCAGGCTCATTCCATTCTAATACCTGCCATTCCATTCTTCGCGCACCCATTTCTTTTGCCACTTTCACTACTTCATCAAATAATTTTTTACCGATACCATATTTACGATATTCCTCGGTAACGATGATATCTTCCAAAAACACACACCTCCCCTTCCAAGTGGAATATTTAATATAATACAAAGATATACCAACTGTTTTTCCGTCCACCTCTGCCACAAAAAACTGGAAAATAGGGTTCGTCCCAAATCCATCCAATTCCATTTCTTCAATGGTAACGGCAACTTCGTCGGGAGCTTTTTCATAGGCCGCCAATTCTTTCACCAGCTCTACTACTTGGGGGATGTCTGATTTAAGCCCTTTTCTGATCGTTATATTCATGGTCGCAAAGTTATTTAATTCTTTGGGTTTTATCCTCCAAAAATATTACGATATTTGTACAGATTCAAAATAAACAAACAATGAGCAGAGTTAAAACGTTAGGACAATTTATTATTGAAAAACAAGCGGATTTCCCTTATGCAAAAGGTGAATTATCTCGGTTGTTGCGGGATATCGCCATCGCCTCTAAAATAGTGAACCGCGAAGTTACAAAAGCTGGATTGGCGGATATTTTAGGAGATGCCGGAGAAATCAATATTCAGGGAGAAAATGTAAAAAAACTTGATGTATATGCGAACGAACAATTTATTGCTGCACTAAGTGTAGGTGGTGAGTGCTGCGCTATCGCTTCTGAGGAAAATGAAGATATCATTATAATTGATAACGAAGTATCAAAAAACGCGAAGTATGTTGTTGCAATGGATCCTCTAGATGGGTCCTCCAATATTGATGTGAATGTTTCTATCGGGACTATTTTCTCCATCTACCGCAGAACATCATTAAGTGGTCCTGGAACATATGAAGACTTTATGCAACGTGGTACCGAGCAAGTTGCTGCAGGATATGTTATCTATGGCTCTTCTTGTATGATGGTTTATACAACAGGAAAAGGAGTGAACGGATTTACATTAGATCCATCGATCGGAGAATTTTGTTTGTCGCACCCCAATATGCAAACACCTAAACAAGCGAAAACGTATTCCATAAACGAAGGAAATTATGTTCATTTTCCAGAAGGAGTTAAAAAATATTTAAAATATTGTCAGGAAGAAGACGAAGCAAGCGGTCGTCCCTATTCATCCAGATACATCGGTTCGGGTGTAGCTGATATTCACCGTAATTTAATTACCGGTGGTGTATACATCTACCCGACAACTGCAAAATCTCCGAAAGGAAAACTTCGCTTATTATACGAATGCAACCCTTTGGCATTTATTCTGGAACAAGCAGGAGGAAAAGCGACTGATGGATTTAAGCGTATTATGGAACTTGACATAAAAGAACTTCACCAACGCACGCCATTTTTTCTTGGATCCGCAGATATGGTTGATCTGGCTGGTGATTTCATGAAAAAATATTCATTAACTGAGAAAGTATAATACATACGAATAGGATGTTCTCGACTCCGCTCGCAGTGACCGTTCATTTGTCAGTTCGAGTAGCGGAACGGAGTAAAGCGTATCGAGAACGCTTCTCGATACATTCCTCCTTTTGTCGGAATTACTCGAAGTGACATTGTCTATTGAATTTCGACATTTTCACCTTTCACCTGACAACTAATTGTTATTCCGAGCCAAGCAGATAAAACTATTTAAACCCTCGTTTTTCTAAAAAAATACGTGTTTATTTTTTGTACTTTTGGAACCATTTTCAGAAGACTGTGACGAAGGAAGATATATTAAGAAAGTACGGTGAATCCAGTAACAATTCTATACTAATACAAGAATTGGCCGGGAATGCTATGCGCACCCAGCTCAAAAACGTAATCGGTTCGGGTGCTTCTTTTATCGCTGCAACTGCTTTTCAACACATCCACAAAACAAATTTACTTATACTTGCCGACAAAGAAGAGGCGGCCTATTTCCTGAATGATCTGGAAAATTTATTAGGCGAACAAAATGTTCTTTTTTTTCCCGCTTCTTACCGTATGCCCTACGAGCACGAAGAAATAGACAACTCAAATATTTTATTGCGTGCAGAAGTATTGAACAAGATCAATACAGGAAAAAAACATATTTGTGTGGTCACTTATCCTGAAGCACTCACCGAAAAAGTAGTTACAAAATCACATCTTAGCAAGAACACATTAGCATTAAAACAAGCTGAAAAGATTTCTATCGATTTTATTACAGAAGTTTTAAATGAATATGAATTCGAACGCGTTGATTACGTTGTAGAACCGGGACAGTATTCTGTACGCGGTGGAATCGTTGATATTTTCTCCTTTTCAAACGAACATCCATATCGCGTAGAATTTTTAGGAAACGAGGTTGATTCTATTCGGAGTTTTGATCCGACATCTCAATTATCGATTCATAAACTTACTTATTGTACGATCATTCCAAACGTGCAAACGAAACTTTTACAAGAAAGTAGACAAACTCTTTTTGAATTCTTGCCTGAAAGTTCTGTGATCTGGTTCAAGCATTTCCAATTAACACTGGATCGGATAGAGAAAGCATTTGCTATAGCTGAAAACTCTTTCAATAAACTAGATTCGGTGATTGCGCAACTGCCACCTGACGAATTGTACATCCATAGAGACGTTTTCAGCAAACAAGCACTGGGATTCCCCTTGGTAGAATTCGGGAATCACTTTTCATTGTCGCCAACAAAAATCATTACCTATCATTTTTCTCCGCAACCGAGCTTCAATAAAAATTTCAGTTTTTTAAATGATAATTTCAAAAGCAATCTTCGCAATGGATTGTCGAATATTATTTTTGCTGATGCAGCCAAACAAATTGAACGCTTATATAAGATCTTTGAAGATATCGCTCCGAAAAAATCGGAAGATGCAAATTTATTCACGCCTATTCTTTTATCCATACATGAAGGATTTATTGATAATGAATTAAAATTAGCCTGTTATACCGACCATCAGATCTTTGACCGTTATCACCGCTTCAAACTGAAAAGTAGTTTTTCTAAAAAGAATGAAGCACTTACATTAAAGGAATTAAAAGGATTGAATCCGGGAGACTATATTACACACATCGACTATGGAGTTGGGCGTTATGGCGGATTGGAAACAATTGTAGTAAATGGAAAGACGCAGGAAACCATTCGTCTAGTCTATAAAGATTATGATATTGTAAACATCAGCATTCACTCCTTGCACCGCATAGCGAAATACTCCGGGAAAGAAGGAACAGAGCCGAAGATCAATAAACTCGGAACAAATACCTGGGCCACCTTAAAACAAAAAACGAAGAAAAAAGTAAAAGAAATTGCGTTTGATCTTATTCAACTTTATGCGAAACGAAAAGCATTGAAAGGTTTTCAATTCAGTCCGGATAATTATTTACAAAATGAACTAGAAGCTTCTTTCATTTATGAAGATACCCCCGACCAAATAAAATCGACCGCTGATGTAAAAAAAGACATGGAAAGCGAATGTCCTATGGACAGGCTGGTTTGCGGAGATGTTGGCTTCGGGAAAACAGAAGTTGCTATTCGTGCCGCTTTCAAAGCCGTTTGCGACAGCAAGCAGGTTGCGATCCTCGTTCCAACAACGATTCTTGCATTGCAACATTATAAAACATTTAAAGAACGACTGAAAGAACTTCCTTGTAACGTTGATTACATCAATAGATATAAATCGGCAAAACAACAAAAGGAAACACTTGAAAAAGTAGCAAAAGGAACCGTTGATATTCTTATCGGCACACACGGCATTGTAGGGAAAGGGGTAAAGTTCAGAGACCTTGGACTGATCATTATCGATGAGGAGCAAAAATTCGGTGTTGCAGTAAAAGATAAATTGAAAACGATCAAGAACAATGTTGATACCTTAACGCTCACCGCTACGCCCATTCCGCGCACATTGCAATTTTCTATGATGGGTGCAAGAGATCTTTCTGTGATTAACACTCCACCGCCCAATCGTTATCCGGTGCAAACCGAGTTACATACGTTTAATGAAGAGATAATCAGGGATGCTGTTTCATTTGAAATTTCGCGAGGCGGACAAGTATTTTTTGTTCACAACCGTGTTCAGAATATCATGGAAGTAGCCGGAATGATTCAACGATTGTGCCCGGATGCGAAAGTAGCAATTGGCCACGGACAATTGGAAGGAGATAAATTGGAACAGGTGATGATGGACTTTATTGATGGGGAATATGACGTGCTTGTTGCTACAACAATTATTGAGGCCGGATTGGATATTTCCAATGCGAATACAATCATCATCAATCAGGCACATATGTTCGGACTGAGCGACCTGCACCAGATGCGAGGCCGCGTTGGCCGCTCCAACAAAAAAGCATTTTGCTATCTGCTCACAACACCTGTTTCCTTACTTACGCCCGAAGCACGCAAACGCTTAAAAGCCATTGAAGAATTTTCAGATCTTGGAAGCGGTTTCAATATTGCGATGCGCGACCTGGATATTCGCGGAGCAGGAAACCTTTTAGGAGGTGAACAAAGCGGATTCATAAATGAGATAGGATTCGAGATGTATCAGAAAATTTTGGATGAAGCCATTATGGAATTGCGCATGGAACATGAAGAATTGCGCAACACAGATGTAGGCGGCTCTCAAAAATATACGCAGAAACAGCACAGCCTTTATATTTCAGATTGTGTAATCGACACAGACATGGAAATATTAATTCCGGATGATTATGTAAATAACATTACAGAACGACTGAATTTATACCGCGAGCTAGATGATTCGATCAATGAAGAAGCCCTGGCAAAATTTGAAGTACAATTGCGCGATCGTTTCGGCCCAGTTCCCGAACAAGCAATCGAATTGATACACACCATACGCTTGCGCTGGCTGGCGATGGAAATTGGATTTGAAAAGTTATTGCTTAAGAACAACAGAATGACCGGATATTTTATTCAAAATCAAAATTCACCGTATTACCAAACTGAGACGTTCACTAAAGTTTTAAAGTTTGTTCAGCAAAATGCACGCAGCTGTAAGATGAAAGAAACAAATGGAAAACTAACACTATCCTTTGAAAATATTAAATCAATTGATGATGCTATTAATACACTAAAACCGCTGATAGATTAATCTGAAAAGACGAAAAAAAAGACCGAACACTTGTCCGGTCTTTTTTGTTTTTACTTTTTAAAGTTGGATTATCCCATACTATTAGCAATTGCATTGAACGTTATATCATTCTTTCCTAATTTGGAGATGATGCTCATATGCGATTTAAGCGCCTTCATAAAGGTTTCATTGTAGATGTATGGAACGCCAAATTCCTTTGCCGTCGCTTCAACAATTGGAGCAATAGCAGGATAGTGAACGTGACAAATACGCGGGAACAAATGATGCTCTGTCTGATAATTCAATCCACCAACAAAATACGTGATCAACCAGCTTCCTCTTGAAAAATCAGCAGTGGTTTCCAATTGGTGAATTGCCCATTCACTCTCGATATTTCCTTTTTCATCTGGAATAGGGAATTTAGCGTCTTCAACCACATGTGCCAATTGAAATACAATACTCAAGATCAAACCTGCAAGCGTATGCATGATCAAAAATCCGATTATTAATTGTCCGAATGAGTAATGAAGAAAGATCATCGGCAGGACAAACATATACGTAAAGTAAATAGCTTTCCAGATGATCAAACCCATCAAGGTCAAAAATTTGCGGGTAGCGCTATCACGGTGCTGACCTGCTTTGATGAACTGCACATATTGAACAAAATCCTTTGCAGTTGTCCAGTACAAGGACATGATAGAATAAAACACAAACACATAAAAGATCTGAAAACGCTGAACTTTTTTGTAATCTCCGGCAGGAGAAAAACGCATGATCACCTTATTGTCGATATCTCTATCATGCTCATGAATGTTGGTATATGTGTGGTGAAGAATATTGTGCTGCGTTCTCCAGTTTCTATTGTCGCCACCAACAATGGTAAGCGACTGAGCAACCAATTTATTGATAAATGGATTGGAGGAATAGGCATCATGATTGGCATCGTGCATCACACTCATTCCAATTCCAGCAAGACCTAAACCCATTACTGCATAACACAACCAAAGCAGAGGAGTACTGAAAGTATTTGTCATTATAAGCGCATACGGAACAAAATAAAGAGAAAGCATAACGATAGTTTTAAAAACCATGTTTGGATTTGCATTCTGGGAGATCTTATTTTCTATAAAGTAATTGTCTACTCGAGCCTTCAGGATATTATAAAATTGAGTTTTATCCTTGTTTATAAATTTAATCTTTTGTTTCATCGTTTATAAATTTGTTACAAAATTAATTAAAAATAATAGTAAATATTAAATTTTTCGACGAATGCGATATTCGGCTATAAATTAAGATCCATCCGCCTGTAAAAAAACAACATAGAAATAAGAAAAAACAATGAAAAAGCAATCCCTACATAGCTGAGATCCTCTAACAGAATCAATAAAGTTTCCTTCATAAAAAAGGTAATAATAAAGAGTTGAACGCCCCATCGTTTCATATGCCATACACCGATGTATGAAATAAAACTGCTTGCCACAATCAACCCGAATAAAGCAGGATACCAATCGCCCATCTTTTTGATAGATGGTGAAAAAACGGATGGAAAACTAAACACGATCCAGATAAAGCCCAGAATACAGATGATACTGATAAGACGCGGACGTTTTAAGGCTGATTGCATAATTTAAACTAGTATTTGCCAGCCCGTATTAAATAGCCTCGGGACAAGCTGAATCTTTTGTATGTTTTTGCTTCTTTAAATAAAAATCACTTTCCTTGCGTGGATTAAGGTCTAAACAAATCCACACCCTGCTAATTACTCCGGATCGCCTCCACAGGATCCAGTTGCGATGCGCCATAAGCAGGTACAAAACCGGAAACCACACCAATAAGGATCGAGATCGTAAAGCCTAAAATAATGTTGGAACGACTCAATGAAACGTCCATACCAATAGAATCACCAATCGCCAATGTAAGCAGGAAAACGATCAGTAATCCGATGACACCACCGATAAGGGACAGAAAAACAGCCTCAAATAAAAATTGTGAAAGGATAAAATAATTTTTTGCCCCCAATGATTTCTGAATTCCGATAATGTTGGTCCGTTCTTTCACCGAAACAAACATGATGTTGGCAATACCGAATCCACCAACTAAAATGGAGAAACCGCCGATCACCCAACCGACTATACCAACTACGCCAAACAAACTGTCAAATTGGGTAGAGATCAAGCTGGTTTGATTGAGAGCAAAATTATCATCCGAACGAGGATGTAGCTTTCGGATCGAACGCATTAAACCGGTAAGTTCATCTATCAGATCATCGTTAGTGATACCAGGCTTGGCGCGGACCAAAATCTGAGGATCCAGGTCTTCACTCCTGATGTCAACCAGACTTCGTGCATAATTGATTGGCACGAGCACCTCTGTATCTACGCTTCCACCTAAAATGCTTTCACCTTCTTTTTTAAAAACACCGATCACGGTGACCTTTGCACCATTTACTTTCACCGATTCACCGATTGGATTCTGGTTGGGGAACAGTGCTTTTGCAAGTACATCACCAATAACAGCAACAGGTCTGCCGGAAGCTGATTCAATTTCAGTGAAATAACGACCGTCAGCGATTTCAAAATTCTTAACGAGATCGTACTGATGAGAAGCGCAGTTAATGTTAACATTTTCGATGCTGCTACTTTTGTATTTTACAGTTATGCGGGCGCTTGCCAGAAAAGCTGCAGATTGGGCACCATCACACTTTTCAAGGATCTGATTCAATTCTGGGTAGTCAGGAACAGGACGGTTCATATATTTCCACCAAGGATAATTCGGTCCGAACGTCCAGGGCCATTTCTGAACAAAAACTACGTCATCACCCAGACTTTGCACACTCTTTCGAAGGTTTTGCTCTAAAGAATCAACAACGGTAAAAACAATGATGATGGCAAAAATACCAATGGTAATACCTAAAAGCGAAAGAAATGTCCGCAATTTGTTTCCCACAAGTGAATTAATTGCAAATGAAATACTCTCCCGTAATAAACCAAAAACGATCATCTGAAAAATTGATTTTAACACTACAAATGTACCAAAAAATTTACCTGAATTTTAGTAAAATTTTGAAGCTAAAAAAAGCGTGGAAATTCGCGTTATTAACAAAAACAACATTTATCAACAATGTAAGTTTAAGTCCTTAGAACGCATAAAATTTAATACTTTTGTAAGAGAAATTTAACAAGAGGTATGAGCGGAACAAAAAAGATAAAAAATGCACTTATTTCAGTGTATTACAAAGATAATTTAGAACCTGTAATACATCAATTGAATGCATTGGGAGTAAAAATATTCAGCACCGGTGGAACACAGGAATTTATCGAAAAGCTCGGTTTTGCTGTTACACCGGTTGAAACACTTACTTCATATCCATCTATTTTGGGTGGCCGCGTAAAAACATTGCATCCTAAAGTTTTTGGCGGAATCCTTAGCAGAAGAGAGTTACAGAGCGACATCGACCAGTTGGAAGAATATGAAATCCCAGAAATTGATTTAGTGCTTGTTGACCTTTATCCTTTTGAAGAGACTGTAAAATCAGATGCGCCAGAACAAGACATCATTGAAAAAATTGATATTGGCGGAATTTCGTTGATCCGCGCAGCAGCAAAAAATTTCAAAGATGTAGTGATTGTTTCTTCAAAAAATGATTACACGTATTTGCATGATACAATTTTAGTTTCTCAGAAAGGATCATCAACGTTGGCAGATAGAAAACACCTTGCAGCCTGCGCTTTCAACATTTCCTCACATTACGATACAGCAATCTTCAACTATTTCAATGGCGGTGAGACCATCGCATTCAAACAAAGTATTCAAAATGCACAAGTATTGCGTTATGGCGAAAACCCTCACCAAAAGGGTGTATTCTATGGCAAGTTGGATGAAATGTTTTCGAAATTAAATGGAAAAGAATTATCGTATAACAACTTATTAGATGTAGATGCAGCTGTGAGTTTGATCGCTGAATTTACAGAGACTACTTTCTCCATATTAAAACACAACAATGCCTGTGGTATAGCATCCCGTCCAAATTTGGTGGATGCATACAGAGCAGCATTAGCGGGCGATCCAACAAGTGCGTTTGGTGGTGTATTGATCACCAATAAAGAAATCGATCTTGCAACAGCGGAAGAAATACATAAATTATTCTGCGAAGTTATTATCGCTCCCGCATACAATGAAAAAGCACTAGACTTATTAAAATCAAAACCAAACAGGATCATCCTTAAACAGAATCCTGTGAAACTGGCTTCTAAATCTTTCCGGACATTGTTGAATGGCGTGATAGAGCAAGACAAGGATTTAAAAACGGAAACTATAAGTGATATGCAAACCATCACGACATTGTCGCCAAGCGCTGATGAATTGAGTGATCTGGAATTTGCAAATAAAATTGTAAAACATACAAAATCAAATACGATTGTCCTTGTAAAAAACAAAGCGCTGCTTGCAAGTGGTGTCGGACAAACATCAAGAGTTGATGCATTACAACAGGCAATTGTAAAAGCCAACCATTTTGGCTTTGATCTGAAAGGCGCTGTCATGGCATCCGATGCGTTCTTCCCTTTTCCTGATTGTGTGGAAATTGCGAACAAGGCAGGAATCACCTCTGTCATTCAGCCGGGTGGGTCGATTAAGGATAAAGAATCTATTGCTTATTGCGATGCAAATGGTTTGTCGATGGTAATGACCGGCACAAGACATTTTAAACATTAGAAAAAGTGATTGAGTGATTGGTAATTGGTGATGAGGTAATGGGTAATTGGTGATGAGGTGATTGGTGATTGGTGATTGGTGATGAGGTGATTGGTGATTGGTGATGAGGTGATTGGTGATGAGGTGATGGGGTAATTGGTGATGGGTGATTAGTGATGAGGTTATGGGTAATGAGGTGATGGGTGATGGGTGATGAGGTGATTGGTGATTAGGTGATGAGGTAATTGTTGATGGGGTAATTGGTGATTGGTGATGGGTGATTAGTGATGAGGTGATTGGGTAATTGGTGATGGGTGATTGGTGATGGGTGATTGGTGATTGGTGATGGGTGATTGGTGATGAGGTGAGTGGTGATGGGGTGATGGGTAATTGGTGATGGGGTGATTGGGTAATTGGTGATTGGTGATGGGGTGATGGAGTGATGGGGTAATTGGGTGGTTGGTGGTTGGTGGTTGGTGGTTAGGGAAAAGAAAAAAATTTGAAGTATAAATGCAATGGGCAAATTGCCTATTGATAAATTATCTAATTAAACTATGGGTTTATTTAATTTTTTAACACAAGAAATTGCGATTGACTTAGGAACAGCCAATACGCTAATCATTTATAATGATAAAGTAGTTGTGGATGAGCCCTCTATCGTAGCTGTCGACCGAATGACGGGCAGAGTAATCGCTGTCGGAAAACAAGCCATGCAAATGCATGGTAAAACGCACGAAAATATCAAAACGATACGACCTTTAAAAGATGGTGTGATTGCAGATTTCCATGCCGCGGAACACATGATCCGTGGAATGATCAAAATGATCAATCCCGGAAGACGATTATTTCAACCATCCTTAAAAATGGTCATCTGTATTCCTTCTGGGATCACAGAGGTTGAAAAACGTGCGGTCCGCGATAGTGCTGAACATGCTGGCGGAAAAGAGGTTTATTTAATTCACGAACCAATGGCTGCTGCTATAGGAATCGGTATTGACGTGGAAGAACCGATGGGAAATATGATCATCGATATTGGTGGTGGTACAAGTGAAATTGCCGTTATTGCTTTGGGTGGAATTGTATGTGATAAATCAATCCGAATAGCAGGCGATGAATTCACTTCGAATATTGAAGAGTATATGCGCAGACAACACAATATTTTAATTGGTGAGCGTTCCGCTGAACGTGTTAAAATTGAAGTTGGTGCTGCAATGACAGAAATTGATAATCCTCCACCTGATTATGCCGTTCACGGAAGAGATTTAATGACCGGAATACCGAAAGAAATTTACGTTTCATATGTGGAAATTGCACATGCTTTAGATAAATCTATTTCAAAAGTGGAAGAAGCGATCCTAAATGCATTGGAAATGACACCACCGGAACTTTCTGCCGATATTTTCCGCACAGGAATTTATTTAGCTGGTGGTGGTTCTATGTTGCGCGGCTTAGATAAGCGAATCTCTTTAAAGACAAAACTACCTGTGCACATTGCTGAAGATCCACTTCGCGCTGTTGCCCGAGGAACAGGTATTGCATTGAAAAATGTAAACAAGTTCCCTTTCTTGATGAAATAATAAAATAGATATTTATTTAATCTGAAAATCTGAATTGCAAAAACATAGTGTTCCGATTTTCAGATTTAAATTCAAAAAATGCGTAACCTAGTAATATTCATCTGGAGACATTATTTCTTTTTTCTGTTTCTCTTTCTTGAAGCACTTTGCATTTATTTAATCGTACAAAACAACAAATTTCAACGCGCAAGTTTTGTCAACTCTTCCAATAAAATTTCCGCAACTGTATTAAGCACATCAGAAAATATTCAGCAATATTTTTATCTGAAAAGCGAAAACGAAAGACTGGCAAAAGAAAATGCCGAACTGCATTCGCACGATATGCTCTCCTTCTCCATATTAGTAAATGGACAATATGCAGTGAACGATACAGTTTTCCGTCAGAAATATACTTATACAAGCGGAAAAGTCGTTAACAATTCAACAAACAGGAGAAACAATTACCTGACACTCGACAAAGGTTCTAAACAAGGAATAACAAATAAGATGGGAGTAATAGCGAGCTCAGGTGTTGTAGGACTGGTGGAAAATGTTTCCGAAAATTTTTGTACCGTTAAATCATTATTGCATAGCAACACAATTATCAATTCGAAATTGAAAAAAGATGGTTCTTTTGGTCCGCTCAACTGGGACGGAGAAAGTTTTGAATACGCAACACTTAACGACATTCCGACACACGTCAGGTTGATCAAAGGCGATACCGTTGTCACCAGCCAATACACAAAAATGTTTCCCGAGAACATTATGGTAGGAACGGTTGACAGCTATTACAGAGAATCGACCAAACCATTTTACACTGTTAAAGTAAAATTGTCTACCGATTTCAAGAAATTAACACATGTTTATATTGTAGACAATAAATTGAGAGAAGAGCAGGAAGAGCTGGAAAAGAAAACAGAAGAATTGAACAAAGAATAAACATGACAAATACGATCATCCGAAATATTATCCGATTTTTTGTGCTAATTTTTGTGCAAGTACTTATAATTAAGAACATCGAACTGGGTCGATTCATTAATCCCTTTGTATACGTTCTTTTTATAATTGTATTACCATTTGAAACACCAAAATGGTTATTGATTTTAACTTCTTTTATTTTAGGAATTACAATAGACATGTTTTATGATACTGCCGGGATGCATGCTGCAGCATGTGTTTTAATGGCATACTTCCGTCCGGGCGTATTGAAATTATTCTCTCCGCGTGACGGTTATGAATTCGGGACCCAACCAACCATTCAGTATTTGGGAACACCTTGGTTCTTGTCTTATGCAGGAATATTAGTTGTATTGCACCACCTGGTATTATTCTATATTGAGATCTTCCGCTTCAGCGAATTCTTTTCTACTTTTTTCAGAGTGATCGTAAGTTCAATAGCCACATTACTTTTGGTTGTACTCAGTCAATACCTGTTTCAACGCAAAAAAGAACAAGAATGAATCAGTTATCTGAAAGAAAATACATTATTATCGGAGTCTTTATATTGGTCGGGCTCGCCTATATTTCACGCTTATTTTATATCCAGGTAATAGACGACACATACAAGCTGGATGCGAGAAATCAGGCATTCCGCTACACAACCGACTTTCCCATCAGAGGGTATATTTACGATAGGAACAACAAATTGCTTGTTTACAACGAAGCCGCTTATGATCTAATGATCCTTCCAAAAAACGTAAAAAATATCGATACGTTAGAGCTTTGTAGTTTACTTGGAATTACGAGAGAGCAGTTTTTAAAAAAAATGAAAAAGGCCGTTCAGTCGCCTAATTCACCTAGGAAGGAATCTATCTTTGAAAAGCAACTTTCACCCAAAGATTATGCAGCACTGCAAGAAGTGCTCTATCGCTTTCCCGGATTTTTCGTTCAATCCCGAACATTACGAAAATACCCAAGAAAAATTGCCGCTCATATGCTTGGTTACATTGGGGAGGCCGATAAACGAACAACCGAAAAAGATTCCTATTACAGAGAAGGAGATTATTTAGGAATCAGTGGAATTGAAAAAAGTTACGAGAAAGTACTCCGTGGAAAAAAAGGACTTCGCATTATCATGAAGGATGTAAATAACCGCGACATGGGTAGTTACATGAACGGATTATACGACACGGCAGCCATTTCAGGGAAACCACTCACAACAACACTAGATGCGGATCTTCAGGAATATGCTGAGCTACTCATGCAGAATAAGATCGGAAGTGTGGTGGCATTGGATCCATCAACAGGTGAAATTCTTGCAATCGTAACAAGCCCGACATACGACCCAAACTTATTTGTTGGAAGAGCACGAAACAAAAATTTTGTCGCGTTGTCACAGGATTCAATCGGGATGCCTTTGTTCAACCGCTCAACGATGGCATCTTATCCTCCGGGTTCAACATTTAAATTAGTAATGGCACTCATCGGACTAAATGAAGGAGTATTAAAAGCTGATACACGTTATCCATGCGCCCGTGGTTATCCGCCTTTGGGAGGAAGACCAAAATGCCATCCACACGGTTCTCCGATGGATTTGGAAGGCGCAATTGGTACATCTTGCAACTCGTATTTTTCGTATGTATTTAAAAGTGTAATTGAAGATAAAAAATATCATAACACCTATAAAGCATATGCAAATTGGCGCGAAATAGCAACGAGCTTTTGTTTGGGTACTAAAACCGGCTCGGATTTAGCGAACGAATTACGAGGGAATGTACCCAGCATCAATTACTATAATAAAATTTTTGGGAAAGGAAGTTGGAAAGCGAGTACTGTTATTTCTTTGGGAATCGGACAAAATGAACTAGGAGTCACTCCTCTTCAAAATGCAAACCTTGTTGCGATCATTGCAAATAAAGGCTGGTACTACACACCACACATTGTAAAGGCAATTGATGGAAACCCGAATGATACCATCTTAGATCGCTTTAAAGTAAAACATTATACCAAAATTAAAGATACGGCCATCTACAATGTCGTGATAGCTGGTATGGCAAAAGCAGTTGAAGGTGGCACTGCAGCAGCATTAAAAATTGAGGGTATACCTTATTGCGCAAAAACCGGTACAGCACAGAATTCAGGAAAAGATCACTCGGTATTTGTTTGTTTTGCTCCGAAAGATAATCCTAAAATAGCAATTGGTATTTTAATTGAAAATGCCGGATTCGGTTCTACCTATGCAGGACCGATCGCTAGGCTGATGATGGAAAAGTATTTAAAAGGGAAGATCACAAGACCTGACCTAGAAAAAAGAATGTTAGAAGCCGACTTGATACACAAAGATAAAAATGCAACGATCACAAAACAACACTAGCATTTTTCACAACATCGACTGGATAACAGTCCTTACCTATCTATTATTGATAATGATGGGATGGCTGAATATTTACGCTGCGGTATATAACGAAGAACACCACGTAATTACTGATGTGAGTCAAAAATATGGCAAACAATTAATTTGGATTGCAACCTCTTTATTACTCGCGTTAATCATATTGATCATCGATGAGAATTTTTATACAGCTTTCGCTTATTTTATTTTTGGCGCTATTCTAATTGCAAATATTGCGGTACCTTTTCTCGGACGCGAAGTTAAAGGAAGCCGCTCCTGGTTTCGCTTTGGCGACTTTGGAGTACAACCCGCAGAGTTCATGAAATTTGCAGCAAACTTAGCGCTAGCAAAATTCCTGAGCAATCAGAATATAAAAATTGCAGATTATAAAAACACATTCATATCACTATTGATCATTGGTATTCCTTGCATCATTATCATGAAACTGCAAGATGAAACCGGATTAGCTATTGTATTCGCAGCCTTCATATTCACCTTATACCGTGAAGGATTATCCGTAAATTATTTATTACTCGGCTTTTTAGCGATTGTATTATTTATCCTTGCATTGTTGATCAACAACTTGTACCTCTTCATTATTATCGGCTCACTTTGCACCATCGCACTTTTATTTATTAAACGTAACGCGAAGAACTTATTCATCATCGGAATCATTGGATTAACCGCCTGCAGTATGGTTCGGGGAACAACTTTTGTTTACGACCACATGGAAGATCACCAAAAAATACGTATTGATGTATTGTTGGGAAGAGGTACGGTAGATCTGAAAAAAGAAGGATACAATGTGAACCAAGCAAAGATTGCAATCGGTTCAGGTGGATTTATCGGAAAAGGATATTTACAAGGTACACAAACAAAATACGATTTTGTACCTGAACAGGATACTGATTTTATATTTTGTACTGTAGGTGAAGAATGGGGATTTGTGGGTAGTGCTTTTGTAATAATACTTCAACTATTTCTTATGATCCGATTGATCTTTATGGCCGAAAGGCAACGGTCTCCTTTTAGTAGAATCTATGGTTATGGTGTGGCTTCTGTATTGTTCTTTCACTTAACAGTAAATGTTGGAATGACGATCGGACTTGCACCTGTTATTGGCATTCCTTTGCCATTCTTTAGTTATGGAGGATCATCCTTGTGGTCGTTCACTATTTTACTTTTCATCTTCATAAAATTAGATTCAAAAAGATTGCAGATCCTGAGGTAGATTTTCTATTCCTTCTAAAAATGAAAGATTGCTTCTTTCCTCGCAATGTAACTTAATTCGACTTTTTCTACTTCTGATACTACCTGTAATTTATAGGCTAAACTATAATCTCGTTGACTACGTCTTGCTCCTTGTCGTTCTTGTGCTTCCATAATTTAAGTTGTTTTGTGTGACAACTTATTTCAGGACGAGAGAAGGCATAAAAAAAAGGCTACCGTTTCGGGAAGCCTTTTTATATTTTTTGAATTAACTTTTAGTAACCAAACTTTGTCAAGTGCTCAACAATGTTTGCATTTTCTTTCAAGGCATTGAATACTTCATAATCGACACGTGGTTGAATACTTTGCATCTGTGCTTTTTGAGGACCGCTGTATTCTTTTAAAGCTGCTGCTTCGCTAACAGATTCAACAAAAACAACAAATACTCCTTCTTTACCTGCA
Source organism: Chitinophaga pinensis (assembly GCA_945885475.1). GTDB lineage: Bacteria > Bacteroidota > Bacteroidia > 2-12-FULL-35-15 > 2-12-FULL-35-15 > 2-12-FULL-35-15. The sequence continues at coordinate 21,924 of CAMCYR010000006.1, read as the reverse complement.
ATAGGCTTGCTCAATGTTTTAGCTTTCTGAACAGAAACAACACCCATTACAGATGGCTCACTTGAAGAACCCGGTATTTGATTCGTCATAAAATTAACGTTCTGAGCTTGTTCAACAGGCAACTTCATTGCAGAAGCAATTCCATCTATGTTTGCATTTCCAGCCATTGCGGCAGCGAACTCTTTTGTAAAGATCTCTGCTTTCTTTCCCTCTATCACTTTTGCAGTTACAAGGTCTTTCACTTGTTCCAAAGGAGCAATTCCTTTCTCTCTTACATCAGTAATCACAGCAATAATGTACTTATCTCCATATTCCTGAGGCTCAGAAACGGTTCCTAATTTTTTTTCATACGCCCAACGGATCAATGGTTTAGGAGAATCGATACCAGCAATTGTTTTATCGTTTTCCTTTAACTTTTCGGTAACACGTTTATTTAATTTTTGGTCAACAACCGCTTTTTGGAACAATTCGTTACTTGTGTTCTTTCCAGAGAAGTCACTTGCCAATGAATAGATCATTTGCTTGGTTTTGCTGCTCGCTTCCATTCGTGCTTCTATAGTTCCAACCTGAACTTTCTTTTGCGATCCTTTTGTATCCAATACTTCCATAATATGGTATCCGAACTGAGATTCTACAACTACAAGATCACCTTTCTTACCATCTAAACCTGCATTTTTGAAAGGTTCAACAAAACCACTGTTTGCATTTAACCAACCGTAGTCACCGCCTTTACCCATATATTCTTCTCCTTCTTTCTTGTTGGGAGGCATTTTTTTACCACCATCATCAGAGAATTTTTCTACAAAATCAACAAATTTTCCACCTTTTTTAAGTGCACCTAACAAGCTGTCGGAAAGCGTTTTTGCTTGTTCTTTTGTACGTGTAATTGTTTGAGAAGCTCCGGAATCTTTATATCCCACAAGGATATGACGAACCTTTGCTGAATCTGCAGACATTTTTGTAGCTAATAATTTTGAAACTTTCAAAGCACCATTTTCTTCGTTCGGTCCCATTACAGTTCCAACTTCTGCCTTAAACATGGCAGTATCAATAAACGGAGACAAGGTACCAGCTACGTGAAAAGACTGGTCAAAATTGCGTGTTTCAGATTCTGCAATAATGAATGTTGAATCTTCTGTGAACGATTTTGCAGTCTTAAAATCAACTGCTACTTTCTGCATTCTTACTTTCGCCTCAGTGATATCTTCCTGAGAAGGTAAGATATCGTAAGTGATATATTCCAATATACGAGAAGCTTCTTGCTTATAAGAATTCTGGTGAGCAGAATAATAGACATTCAATTCTTCTTCAGTTGGCTTGATCGTACTGTCGGCCAATAATTTGTAATTTTTAACAACATATCTGATCGAAGACATGTTATTTTGAGCTAAATATTCACGTTTTGCAGCAGATGAAGTAACATACAATCCTTTTTTGATAAGGTTATTGTATTTTTCAATCACACGAACCTGACGAACATATTCTTCTAATTGCATCCATTGTGCTTCCTGCTCATCAGTCATTGCTTGCGTAAACTCACGGATCTTAGCCGGACTTACTTCACCAGTTTGAGGATCAGCGAACATCGGAGAAACTTTTCCAGATTGAGGATCACTCAAATTTCTAACCAAAGCAGAATGAGGATGAGTCACCATCAAGTCATATAATTCTTCGTCAGAAATAGAAATTCCCAACTTCTCATATTCCTTCACCATAACCTGCTCATTGATCATTTGGTTCCAAACCTGCTGAACAATACCATCTGTTTCTTCAGCGGTTAACGATGTTTTCTGACCGTTACGCTTTTGAGTTTCAACAGCAGCATCTACTTTGTTCTTAAAAACATTTATATCGATCGTGTTACCGGCGATCTCTCCTACTGCGGTATCATTACCGCCAAAAATAGAACTACCGCCTTCAAATAAACTAGTTAATACAAATGCTAACAATGCCAAACCTACAATTGCAACCAACAGGCCTGAACGCTTACGCAAACTTTCTAAAGTACTCATATATAATTTTTTTTGTTTTTGTTTTTTGTCCCTTAACCAATTGACAAATCCGAATTAATTAATAGGGTTGCAAATATAAGATTCTTAGTGAAATCTTAAAAGTTTTTAGACAAAAGGTTTTGGAATTCAAATATCTGATTATCAGGAATTTAAGTTTTGTATCGATAAATTCACCTGATCTATTCGGGTTCTGGTCACTGCAATTATGGTAAATAAAAAGTTTTCGATTCTGATTTCGGCTTGAAAATGCGGGATACTTTCGTGGTAATGCATGATCAATCCGCCCAAGGTTTCCACATTATCCAGGATGGGTAAATTGAGGTTGTATTTTTTATTGATATAATCGGTTTCTAAGCGGGCAGAAAAAATAAATTCATGATCAGATAGTTGCTTTTCGATCATTTCTTCTTTATCGTGTTCATCCTCTATTTCTCCGAATATTTCTTCCATAACGTCTTCCATTGTAAGCATGCCAGATGTGCCACCAAATTCATCAACAACCACAGCAATACTCTTATGCTGTTGAATAAAAACAGTGAGTACTTCACTTGCAGCCATCGATTCAGGAACGATACTCACCGGCAGTAAAATACTCTTTATGCTTTCGGGACTTTTAAAAAGTTCTTTTGAATACACATAACCAATAATGTTATCGATACTATCTGCATAGATCAATATTTTTGAGAGGCGGGAAGAAATAAACTTTTGTTTTAAAACATTGATCGACTCATTAACATCCAAGGCGATAATTTCTGTACGGGGAATCATGCATTCCCGGGCTTTCACACTAGAAAAATCCAATGCATTCTGAAAGATCTGGATTTCATGATCCATCTCCGCTTTTTTCTCAACCGAAGAGGACGTTCCTTCTCTTACATAATTATCCAAATCGATCATTGTAAATGCGGCATTTTCATTTTCAATTTTCAAACGGAATAATCTTTTGAGAATAAATTCAGAAAAACCAATCGTAATCATGACAATGGGATACAGCAAGCCATAAACGATTGTAAGAGGAAATGAAAATAAAGTAAGTGTTTTGTTCGGATTGATCCTAAATAAATTTTTCGGCAAAAACTCAGCAGTAATAAGGATAAGCATGGTAGAGAGAAACGTTGAAATAAGCAGGATCAATATTTTATATTCATGAGGAATAAATTGTTCCAAAAAACCTTCCAATCGTTCATCCATATAAATACCAAAGATTACTAATGCAATGTTATTACCAAGCAGCATTGTTCCCAAATAACGAGCAGGATATTTACTAAAATGTGATAATATTTTCGCGGAAAAGTTTCCTTGTTTGTTTTCAAGTTCGATCCGTAATTTGTTGGAAGTAATGAACGCGATTTCGAGCCCCGAAAAAAATGCGGATGCAAGCATTGCAATTAATATAATGATTGTACTTTCCACTTTTTATTTTTTTTGTTCTTCTTTCTGTTTTTGAGATGCCTCAAACTTCATTCTTTGTTTACGTCTAACGGCATACATCAATCCACAAGCAAAGGTAAAAACCAGAAAATAAATGGAACCTCTGTTATCACCACTAATGATGGAGAATGCACACATGATCACCCCTACACAGCCCATAAAAAGCCAAACAAGTTCTAATATTCGGAAAGTTTTATTCATTTTTTATTATTTATTTTCGTTTTTACCAGGAGCAAGGTCTGCCTCTTTAATATCTATTTCTCCTTTTACATTTTTTATATTGTATTCTGAAAAATCCTGATCGGCTTCCATTCCATCTCCCCAGATCACTTGATCTTTCGTTGTTATTTTAACAAAATCGTCGGTATATATTTTTTTTGTAGCGGCATTCCAAATCAAATGTTCCGTATTTAATTTCTCTCCTTTTTCGTTAACCACAATTACATTTCCTTTGGCTTCCATTTTTTCCATCACACCACTCCCGCTGTCGTAACCAATTCCGTAGTTGGCAGTAAGGGTGGTCTGTTCCTTCTTTGTTGCTTGATAAAAAATAATATTCATCCCTTTGGGAAGTTCCAGGTAGGGCTTTTCTCCACCAAATTGATCCACCTGAGGAGCTGTTACTTTCGCCCGCACTACCGCTGAATCGCTGTACAGGTATTCCACATTTTTACTGGATGTTAATGGAAGTTTTTTTTCCGTAGCAGAAGTGATCGAATTCACCACATCGATATCATTTTCACAAGCTGTAAAGCCAGTAAACATAAAAAGAACACAAACGGTATATAGAATATTTCTGAGCATTTGATTAATAGCATTCATATACTTTTCAGAAGTCACTGAAACATTATAAAATTAATCAAATTTTGGCTTCTGGAACCACCTGTCGTTAATCGTAAATCCGATAGAGGCTTTCAAGTAATTTTCTTTGATAAGTCCGTTTGTAACTGTTCCTCGTTGACCGAACTCCACTCCGATATTTACCATAGAAAAATTTTGTAAAATAAAACTTCTTCCTACAGGAAAACCAAATCCGACAACTAAACCATACTCATTCAAAGGCGTGTTTTTCAACTCAAGTGCGGTTTGCATATAGCGCATACCTAAACGATAATGCACCCGTTTCAAATAAATAGCATTCGGACGCGGATCAGGAATAAATTGCGCTCCCAAGGAAGCACGCATACTGTTTTTTAATTCTTGTGATTGGCCAAAAGAGCTGTATGAACTCCAATTCTGAAAAGCGAAATCGGCTGCAACAAGCCATTTATCACCTTTCTTGAAACCGATGCCAAAACCGAATGAAAGCGGCAAGGTGATTTTTCCTTTTGTTCCCTGTGTATTTTCTATCGTATCTTTTATGATCTCATTTCCTACCGTATTATTAAAATAACTGTAGGAAACGCTATCTATACTCGCATTCATTGATGTTTGCGAAGAGAAAGTCAGTCCGAATAATACTTTCACATTTTCTTTCAGATCGCGGTACTTAACCGGACGGCAAGTGTCTGCTTTATCTTTATATGAAACCGAATCAATTAGATAAGCCATCTGCATTCCATAATCGAAGTACAAACCATCCACACGCGTATTGGTTCCTACTCTTGTATTAAATGCGAAGATGCTTGCCGGAAAAACAGATCGTCTTGTATTTTCTATGTTTCCGAAAAGATAGGAAGCGTTTACACCCATAGATAAACTCTGAAGGAATTTTTTTCTATTCAATGCTTTACGCATCTCCTGTCTGTCGGCAAACAATTCATGACAGGATTTTAAGGAATTATCGGCACGCTTCAACGAGCGCAATGATGCGTATTTAGAAGACTGCTGATACTTGCGAGGTAAATTATAAAGCGGCTTTAAACCGTTTCCAAAATAAACCTGATTAATACCACCGGTACCTTCATACAAATAATTCACAGTCCCGATGTTGGTAATAACTTGCTCGTCAGAAACTTTATAGCCGACAGAACTAAAAGGAACAAGACCAACACTTGCGCCCCACCATTTTTTGATCGGGAAAGCAAGAGCTATATAAGCTAAGGAAGCATTATTAATTGTTTTTTTAGCATCTGCACTTTCCAATTGAACACGGTTATAGGTTGCACCCAGCTCAGCAGTTACCAGGCGCATATTTGAATAGGAAGCGGGATTTCCATTATTGATAAAAAACATCTGAACAGAATCGTTCTGCATTGCTATGTATGTACCGCCTAATGCAAAACCTTGTCCGAAACCTTTACCTCCCACATCACCAATTCCGTAACGGGAATATGGAGAGCTGGTCGTTTGAGCCGATGCTGATGTGTTCAGAAGGAACAATGAAGTAAGTAATAAAAATATGAAGGCTGTTGATCTACGAAAATTCGACTTGCTGAAGTACATATTTATCACTTAATACGATTTAAATTGTAATCTAAAATTTCGTTCAATCCTTTCAGGATTAAATTTTGGTCTGCAAAGATGCTGTTTTTTAACCGTTTCTCAAAAAAATTAACGTCTCCACCCGTTAAAACCACATTTATATCCGGATACAGGTTTTTATACTGTTCAATAAAGCCATCTATTTCAGCAGTAGCACCCATTTGCGCACCCGATAAGATACTATCATTTGAATTTGTAGCAATAAACCGATCAAACGAATGATCAACAGCTAACAACGGCAAACGGGAAGTAAAAGTATGCATCGCCTTTAAACGCATCTGCAGCCCCGGAGAAATAGCACCACCTATGTATTCGTTATTATTGGTCACAAAATTATATTTAATGCAGGTTCCGCAATCGATCACCAGGACATTTTTACCAGGAAACAAGAAATTACCCCCGACTGCTCCAGCTAAACGGTCGCTGCCAAGAGAATGCGCTGTTTGATATAGATTTGTAATCGGTATAGGTGTATCTGTAGTAAAGAGCAATACGTTTACTTTTTGTTTCAGGAGAGCAATAAAGGACTCCATTTCATTGACAACCGAAGCTAAAATACACTGTTTCAAATCATAATTATCAAAAATACCGGAAAGAAGGAGCTCATCCGTAGAATTGAAGACAAAAAAATGTTTGAGAACCTTATTTTCAAAGATTGCCGCCTTCACACGCGTGTTTCCTATATCTATAACTAATTGCATATCACAAAACTACAAATAAAGCGAAGGAATACAGAAATATTTTTTTGAGAAATAGAAATAATGTTTACATTTGCCCTCCGATTATAAGGAGCTGGTACCCTAGCTCAGTTGGTAGAGCAAAGGACTGAAAATCCTTGTGTCACTGGTTCGATCCCAGTGGGTACCACCCAAGTGGGATAGTCAAGTCCAAGACTGACTATCCCTTTTTTATTGCCCTCAAGTTCCTTTTGTTTATAGGCAATCCAGAGAAATACTGAATTATACTTGGTGGTTCGAACTTCGTCATTTTGCTTGTTATAGGTCAACCCTTCTGGAAACAAGAAATACTGTAATCTTTGCTTCTTTATAAAATCCCCAGAATGCCACATTTTAGTGAGATTTACGGCATAATTGAGCGCCAAATCGACCGCATCTTGATGGTTCGAACTGCTATATTCAGATTCCTGCATTTTCCTAAGTAATTCGAGCCTTTCTAGTTTGTATTTTTCAGCGTATTTTACGAATAGGTCTTGGGCTATTTCCTCGTTCATGTAGCGCTCTTCCGTCCTCTCAATCTTTCGGTTTAAGTTCTCATAATCGGCCTTTAAACGCTTGCTGTTGGCTTCATTCTCTTTATTCAGGCTTTCTATGGTCAACAGCATTTGTTCCTTTAGTAAAGGCAGGAATTCGGGCTGAAGCGTAAAATGCGATATAATCTCATCAAACTTATTGTGCAGGTCTTTTACCGACTTGTTATTGCAACAACCCTTGATTCGGCATTTATAATACCAAATCTTCTTCTTTTTTACCATGTAGCCCGTTAATCCGTTCCCGCAGGTCTTGCAACGGAAGAATAATTTCAATGGAAGTTCGCCCTGATCGGAATCTACTTTATAGCCATGTGGATTTTTGTTTTGCAAATCATTTACTTTCAAAAATATTTCCTTTGAAATAAGTTTTTCGTGATTGCCATCTACCAATTTCCCTTCGAGTAAATTGTGCGCCATCAATCCGCAATAAAAAGGATTTTTAAAAATGTTCGACATGCTCTGATTAATAATCTTCATACCAAGATCGTTTAATCGCTTCATGCATTCCTCATTACTAATGCCTTCATTCGCTTTCCACAAAAATGCTTTTCGCAAAAGTTTGCCTTCTGCATTTACAACCAGCTTTCTTTTGCCATTTATTTTTATCGAGTCGTATCCTCTTGGTGCTGCATGACACCATTCACCTCTATTCAATGCTTCTAAAATTCCGGCAACACATTTTTCTCTTCTCACTTGATTATCATAATGAGAAAATATAATCTGAATGTTTTGCTGAAAGTCTCCGCTGGAAGTTGTTACATCAACAGGTTGTTTTACAGACATTATATAAATTCCTGTGGATTTTAACTGATCCTTGATGTATATAGCGTTTGCTCCTGATCGTGAAAACCTATCCACCATGTGAACAACAATGTAGGTTATCTTTTCTTTTGAGCGTTTACAGAATTGAAGCATCCGGTTAAACTCTTTACGCTCGTCCGTTTTTGCACTTTCATATGTTCCTCCGAAGAATCCTAAAACACTGTAATTGTTTTTTCGGGCGAACTCCTCGCAATCTTTTCGCTGTGTATCCAAACTATATCCAAGTTCCTGTTCCCTGCTTGAAACCCTTGTATAGATTACGCAGTTATTTGTTCGGCTACTTTTTAATTCTTTTCCTTTTCCGAACTGATTAAAAATGGTTACTTCAGTTAGTTCATCTTTAGCGCTTGTTGTTTTCGCTACCGCCAATTTATTCATTTTATTTCTCCTTTCCCTTTTGGTTTAACGCTTCAATATAATCATAATATATTCATTATCAATACACTAAATCAAAAATTGCTCCGTTTTAACTCGCTAATAATCAAATTCTTGCGCAATGCCCATTGTTTATGCGGCTAACAGGTAGTTTTCCTCTGCCGATTCTTCGCCATTTTCCTTGACTTTGCCCATTAAATAAAGGTCGTAGACCATTTCACTAAACTGCTGAATATTGAGTAATACTTGTTGTAATTCTTCATCACTTAATTTACTGTCTAGCAAAAGTGATCTTGCTTTTTCGATTGACAGAATCGGTTTATCTTCTTGCTCAAAATAATTATTGATTTTTTTGATGCTCTGTTCCATTTATCACCTCCCATTTACTGCGCCTTTTTTTTCGCTTTCTATCTCTCATTAATTTTTCCACCTTTTCCCATTCCAGCTCGTTTTGCTTTTGAAATGAAATTAAATCGGACAGTACTTCCACGCAAAATTGCATTCGTAAAAATTCTGTTTTCAATTGTGCTTCTTTCTCTGAATTGTTTTCAGGCGTATTATTTCCTGTTGTTCTGTGTGTCTTTGTTTTCTCTTCACGCATAATCTTGATTTTTAAAGATCCGGCAGGCAAAGCCTGCCGGATCTTGTTTTTGTTTACTTATATCTTATGCCTCTAATCTTCTTCCTCTTCGGTTTCTTCAGCATTATTATAATCTTCGATGCGTTCTAAGATTTCCATAATGCTCTCCCTTTGAGACGAGGAATAATCAAATCCCAGGATGATCGCTTCTTCATCTTCAGCCTTGCCGACAATAGTAGCGTCCAATTCATTCTCTTCAATAATTTCTACTGTTTCGATCATCATTTCCTGTGGAATGTTCAGTTCGATATACCGTGTCTCATTTTGCTTTCCCATTTTTCTTGCTTTTCAATTATTAATTTTCTTTCAATTCTTTCTACGTTTTTATTTTATTGTTTTCTATGCCCTAACTATTGAAGAAGGCGATCTGATTCTGTTTTTCATGATTTTTAAATTATGGTTATTTTAAAATTGATTTTCTCACATTAAGCAGCGATTCGCTCCTTTTCTTTTTTCATTGCCTTATAGCGCCAATACCAGTCGGGCATCCTTTTTAGTTCTGACTCTTTCTTTGTTAATGGGTCGTGAATGCTGGTTTCTATGAAATCCATCTCGCTGAATTTCATGGCAGGAATAAACTTCATCATCTCGTATCGGATAGCGATGAGTTTTGTCTTTAATTTTTCTGCCAAACTGAATTTTAAATTTTCTGAAAACTCGTTGTTCTTTAGAAGTTGATGGAGTTTAATAAAAAGCTCCTTTATCAGTTCTATGTAAGGATAATTTTCCGGAAGTGTTCTAAAAGCATTGCTTTTTACAAGTCGGTGAAAGGCATCATTCATGCATAGCAAGGTATGTTTATCAATGTTACCATAATTACTCAGCTTTATCATGCTCTCTACCAAACATCTTAATCTGATGTTAACCCAGTTCACGCTTTCCAAGTGCTGATAATTCCATCCTTTTATTCGTTGATTAAACAGATGCGTTTTACTTTCTGCCAAAATCTGCTTCTCAATTTTCTGGGTGAATTTTGATTCTATCCACTCATAATGCATTTCCTCTTCTTCTGAATCTCTTATGTCTTCAAGCATTTCCCGTTTCAATGCTTCGATTTCAGCTTTTAGTTTTTGAATCTCTTCCTTTTGTTGTTTTATAATTTCTTCAACTCCTATTTCATTTTCCTCTTCTGTTTCCGTTTGATTTCCCAATCTTTCTTCATTGCTTGTAAATTCAAAAAGATTATTTTCTTTTTCCTCTTCGTTATCTTCGTATAAGTCAATGATTTTTATCTGATGATTTTCCGCTGGAGATTCAGCTACCAATTCGGGCGTTTCTTTTTTTGTGATGTCCAATCCGTATTTTACACTTAACTCCTGTTTTACATTTTCAATGGTTTGCTCAAATTTTCTTTCCAAGTTTTTAGTTAATCGATTTAACAAGGTTTCAACCGAAGCAATATCAAGCACATTTTTTTGCTGAGTTGTTTCGCATTTTACGGTAGGATTTTCTATTGTTTCATTTTTAAGGGAGGGAGTTTCCAAATCGTATTTTACGATTTGTTCTTGCACAACAGGAGCCTTATAGGAAAGCGTTTCTGATTTTACGGTACCGGATAATACCAAACCATTACGTTTGAAGTAAGCCATCTGCTTACAATTGTCCGAACAGTATTTTTTGTTACTTCGGGCAGTCGTAAAATGCGTTTCACAGTATAAACAGTTTTTTTCCATTTCTTTTTTCTCCTTTGGTACAACCTATTTTTAATTGTCATCTTCCTCCATGAACAATGTGCTTTCACCTAAAAGCCCCTTCATATATTCTGTATAATCAATAAGGATTGCTTCAATATTTTCTTGCGCACTTACGTTATTTGCTTTGTCTGCATAATTTACTTGTAAAATAATCATGTTCTCTTTTTCTTTAATGCCTTCTATCTTGTGCTTTATTTTGTTGCCAAACAGGATTCGCAAAATATCCATTATCACATCTTGTGGGACTTTGTATCGTTTTGTAATTTCGTTCTTTTCCATTTTTTGATGTTTTTTCGTTTTTGATTTAAATCCATTAATCCAGAAAGGCTGTGTTATAAATTTTATTTTTTTGCGGCTGTAAGGGAATTAAATTTTTCGGCACTGCTCTTAAACCAGATAACTCGCTTTCATTTTCGGTGCCCAATAACTCTTTTAATTTTTTATATTTCCTTTTGACCTTGTGAACTTCTTCTTCAATTTCTTCCTTATCCTCAGTTAGTTTTTTATTTTCCGTCTTTAACTTTTCAACTTCCGTATTGAGTGACTTAATTTTTACAAAACAATAAACCAGTGCGCCCAAACCGATGAGCAGTGTCAGAGGACTTAGCAATATTTTTAATGCTACTCCCATGAGCTTATTATCGCCTGCGATTGTTTCTACTGCTTTCTCCCATGCAGATTTTTCTTCTGTTCCTGAAAGCGTTTTGTTACTCGTTTTCTGTTTCTCGGTGTTTTGTGTTTCTTGCCCTTTCATATAGTGTGTGTTTAATAATTTTCAAACCTCTTTCTTTCTTTTTCTCTCTGTTCATATACCCGAAGATATTTGCAGGTAAAGCCCTGTATTGGAAGTTTTAACGATGCAAAGATTTCACTATGGTTTGGTTTTTTACACCTACTTGGAGATGGGCTTGGGGCAGATTTTTTCTAAATCCTTGATTCTGTGGAGGGATATGTAAAATGCAAGAGGGCGGGGTAAAATACCCCGCCCTCTGTAAAATGCGTAAAATATGTAAAATACTACTTCTTGCTTTTCTTGAGTGTTAGTTGCTCTGTAATGTACTGTCCGTAAGCCAATTGTATCTTATGAAATATGCGTGGCTGATAATCTTCTTTGGCTCTGTGTATACTAGATGAATGATTTGCTTGCCAGCCTTTTCCAAGATCAACCTTTAAGTTTTCAGCAAGCGTTTCTATTATTTTAGTGATCTCGCCTTTTCCTTCGTTGATCAGGCCTGCTTTGTGCAAGCCATAAATCAATTGGACAAACTCGTTTTTATTATCCTTTTTGCCTGACCATATAATCGGATAAGCATTTGGTTTTTCCGGAGAAACATTTTCCTTTTCATCAAACATTTTCGGCAAACGTTTTTGGAGTTCAACATATCCGATTGCCCTGATAAGGTATTTTAAAAGTTTACGTTCGTCTAAAGCTAATTTTTTTAATGCTTTTTCTTCTTCGCTGATATAAAGTGTGATCCGCTTTCCGTTTTCTATACGCTTGAATGACCGCTCATCGTTCACTTCACCGTACACCCCCCTTAAATGGGCAATAATCTCATTTATATCATCACCTCTTTTATACATTTTTGAGAAAACTCCAAACATTTCTCCTTTTCCGCTCGCTTGACTGATCCAATCGTTCATAAAATCGGTCGCTCTTTTTAATTCTTCCTTCACAAATTCCTTATCCTTTGCTCTTTTGTATTTGGTTTGGTAGTTCTGCTCCATGCTACTTACATAGCGGTTCAGTAATTCTTCAAATATTTGGTTGAGATCTTTTTTCATTCTACGAATGTAAGTATTTTCAAAATTATTTTTGTTCCAATGGCAATTCGGAAAAGGCTTTTATTTCCTTGATCCAAGGAACATCATACTTAAATACATCGCTCGGATTCAGATTAATCACCTTTGGGCCATCTGTTTTTGTAAATAATTTAAGAACATCATTTACATGTTCATCCCGAAAAGAATATCCAACGATCAATAAATTTTTACCCTCTTTCATTTTCTCTATAAACCTGTTGTATAACTGTGAATACATATAATCAGCTTCAATAAAAGCTTTCTTCTTTTTTCCATTACCCGTAATAAAACGGGGAACGATAGTATCTGTACTAAAATGTTGAATCACAGTATTAGTTACAGGATCAATCCTTTCAACATAATGTTTACTCTGATAATTGATTGGTTTGAAATAACTGTATTGCCCAGTGCGTGTCAAAACAGCGCCATTTTCTTCACAATGTGCAAACAAGAAGGTGTCAATACTACCATGTAGTTTGTGTATTTTTATTTTAGCAGAATCAAAGGCACACTTGAATGTTGGCAAGAGTGAATCTTGATACTTTAAAATGGAGTTTTCGGCTGAAAATCCATCACAATATGTTAATCCGGAAATTTTAAATAATCGTTCCAGAAGTAAATCATGATTTAAAGTAAAAATATTTACCTCGTCAAAGGTTTTAATATATTCAATAAAAGGCCTATAAGCTTCCAGTAGCTCTGCATCCGTTTTTGTTGTCCAAAGCAAATCAGCAATCAAATAGTTGATAATCTCTTCAATGAGAAAGGTATTGGGCATGGAGAAAATTGAATCGAAGAATTCATTGGGTGATTGCATTGCAAGTTCGGAATACATTTTTGTTTTTGCTCGATCAAACAATGGTCTGTACCAATTATCATTTCCGGAATGGTCTTTAATAAACTGATAGAAATCCTCGTAATCATTAAACGCCCCTCTATCTGACTTGTAGGCTTCCAGTACTTCGTTTAAAACATAGGAGTAACTTATCCAATCTGCTCCAATGCTTCCATTATTGACCGTTGCTGAATCTTTCCCTTCTTTCCATGTCCATTCACTGCCTGAATGCCGAAGCAATTGTTCTCTTAAATCCCTATCAAATTTTGCTTTTAAGTCGTTTCCTAATGGAAGCTTTGCTAAATAGGAGAATCCCGCTCCAACGATAATATTTAAAGTGTTTGCCATTTTCGTATAATGATTTGATTTCACTAAAATACAACAGAATAAGCCTGTTCAAGAAATTGAGATATACTTTTTTATTGTATTGGAATCATTATAAAACTGCCAACATAAAATAAGGGTAAATAAATTTGCTTTTTCATTACGGTCTTCTCTTCTGTGTTTTCTTTCATGATTTTCGTATTTCATGTTTTTAAAATTCAAATTTCTTTAACTCTATTTTACTCCGTGCCGAGAACTAACAGTATTCAAACACATTTGCAGGCATTGCTCAGTATCGGTAGTTCTGCTTTACGGAACAAAGGTGCGACTAACGAAAAATACGGTGGTCGGATCCTTAAATTCTTTTGCTGACTTTTGCATTCTTTTGCCGCATTTTTCGATTTCTTTCCGACAAATGTGAGACTGAGATTTTTAGCACATTCCACTTTTAGGCTTTAAGTGCAATCAAAAGCAATGAAATGCTAATTTAAGCACGAAAGGGCAGAGAAAAGCAATTTTGATGAAAGAAAAACTATGAAAAGAAAAGTAAACGAATTATTAAGAAATGGAAAAATCAAGGAGATAATACTTTTGTGGGAATATTGAAGATGAATTTTGGAAAAGTGAAAATAATTTCTATATTAGCAAAATGAGAGCTACTCCCTCGTATTTTGATTTACAAATTTTTAATCTCAAATTCTAAAAACATGGAACACAAAATAAAATTGAGTATGAAGCTCTTATTGATTGCTGTAATCTCATTCTTCAACAATCTTTCGGCACAACTTCCGCAATTGAAATTATGGACATTGCCACCCAACCAAATTGCTTTTAATCCTTTACCAACATCGAGCCTGCTAAACGCTAGTTCTAGTGGTGGTTATTTTGGTCAGACTGCTACTTTCGCTTCCAACAGCATGCATGATGCTAGCGGAAATTTACTTTTTTACATCGTTGATAATATCGTATATGACAAGGATGGATATGTCATTGATGAACTTAAGATTTCTGGAACTCCTTTGTCAATCGGTGGTAGTGGTTCACCAATAATGGGTCAGGAAATTAGTATTGTTCCTAAACCGGGCAGTTGTACACAATATTATATTATCACTTCAGCAATGAATTCAGCTGCGGCATTGTGGGAGCCGGTTTATACTATGATTGATGTTACGTTACAAAATATAAATTATTTAACCCCACTGGATCCAAGTAAAAAAGGAGCACTGCAATATTTTGGAGCTGGAACAAATGTTTTTGATCTCAGAACAATTAGCCCAGCTCTTGCTTTTGGAAATACTGCTGGATCATTCTTTGAAGAATTTCGTTTCGGGATGGCAGTTACACCACTGAGATCCCTTACAAACAATCACTTTATGTACTTGAGAGGTTTTTCTAAAAATTTGTACAGATACATCATCGATGCGACAGGAATTACCTTTGACAATGGAGCCAGCGATGGAGGGGTGGTTGTAATCGACCCAACTAATACTATTTTAAATGGTGATCATGATGGAGGAAGTAATCAAGCATACCCTGAAATGGAGATAGTCGATTTAGGAACGGGGTCGTATCAGTTAGCCTATATATATGGTGACAGAAATCCGGTTTTTGTTAAACTAAATTCAAGTGATGGTCTTTTATCAACAGGGGCAGGAGCTGTACGAACTTTTAATATCCCCGGTCCAACTCAGATTAGAGGATTGGAGTTTTCTCCAAACGGAAGCTATATTTATTACTCATATGCAAACACTACGTCTCATATCGGATTTTGCAATCTAACTCCAGCAACGCTTGTTCCGACCGAAATGTTAAACACAAGTTATTCGGGAGCGAACACACTTGGTAATTCATTTATCGAATTAGGCTATGATGGCAAGTTATACTATACTGATGGAAATAAATTGCTTTCTTTGGCTAACCCAAACTCCGGTCCGTCTTCAACTAATTGGACTTCAACGGCACTTGTCTTGTCGAGCTCTAACTTACCTGATCAGACACTTCCTGATCAACTAGATGGGAATATTTATACTGGAGGTGCGGCAGGGACAATTGTTACAATATTTACTGCCGCAACGTCCTCTTTATTTCCCTCAACTACTCAGATTTGGACACCTACAAGTAATCCATTCGGAGGAACGATAACAAGTCCGGTTGGAACTCTTGCAAACCCAATCGTGGTTTTGGATAAATTAATTATCCCATCCGAATTTAATATTACAATTCAAGGTATGCGTTTTGAATTTGCAGGAAGAACCTATGATCCCTTGTTTCCTACTACGCCTGTATTAGCTGGTGCATCTGTTCAGTTATTGCGTTCAAACCTAACCACCTCAACATCAAAAGGAGCTAGGCTAACATTAGATAACTCAATCTTCACGCATACTAACTCATGCAGAACCGGAATGTGGGAAGGGATTGAGGTTCAAGGAAAGAGTACGGCCTCACAAGGAACCTTCACAACGGGAAAACAAGCTTGGTTGATCGTAAAAAACAGCTCAATAGTTGAAAATGCCTACCATGCTGTTGTTATGGCAAGAGTAACAAATACTTTTAACGGAGTTCCCGGATATTCTACCACTCCAGCAATTGATTTAGCTTACTCCGGTGGAGTTGTTGCGGTCACAACTGGTAGTCGTTTCAGAAATAATTATATTGACGTGTATTTTGGAAACTACGATTATTTACCAACAAGTATCGACAATAATGCAAGTAACTTCGACAACTGCGTTTTTGAAACTACTCCAACAACGGCTACTACCACAACGCTTGTGGATATGGACGCAAATTTAAATTTAGCCAATTGGTTTCACCATATTCTAGTTGGTGTAAAGGGCATTACTTACCGAGGAGTTATATTTCAGAATGCAAATCCTTTAAATCCGGCCTACGACATTCTTACAAATAAACGAGGCTCGGGAATTTTCTCCTTCAATAGTTATTTTATCTCATCACAAAGATTTGCACCACCCTTTAATAGAGGGAAATTTAATGATCTCACTTATGGTGTTTATGCTGCAAACTTTGGTAGCACAAAAACATTCACAATCACTGAAAATGATTTCACAAATAACTATCGCGGAATTTATGCTGGTAGCGTTGATTTTGAAACCATTACAAAAAACACATTCAAGGTTTACAAATGGCCAATGAGTCCTCCAACACCAACTCCAAGTGATGCAGGATATGGCATTTATCTTGATTTTTGTAAAGGATTCAAGGTAGAGGAGAATGATTTTAGTTATGCTGGAACTGCAACACCAATGGCAAATTGCTTCGGAGTAATTATTAATAATAGTAATTATAAGCGTAATTGCACGCAGCATGATGAAATTTATCGCAACACCTTCCATAATATTCTTGTTGGCGGTAGAGCGCAAGGAAATAACAGCGAAAGAGATTTTGACCCAACTTTTACTACTTCGAATTGTTACGCTCCAGCTGATATATATCGCAAAAACTATATCGGATTTGAGTTTTTATGTAATACTTTTTCCAGTAATGTCGATAACTCAGATCTTTCTGTAACACGATCCCAAAATCTTGTAACAACTGGTAATATTGCATATCTACAAGGAGATTTTTCGTCAAGTACTTTGACTCCAGCAGGGAATACATTCAGTCATACAGGATCAGCCTTTGATTTTTTCAGTCAACCTTTTCCTACTGATGTGGATGGAACAATAGTTTATGTAAGTCATAATGATCCAGGACGAATTCCAAACACAGTAGTAACCCCACCTGTATTACCTCAGGTTTGTGCAACTTGTGGAACATTTTCTTTAACTACAACTGGGGGATCGTGCCCTTCTCGTTTAACTGGGCTTCATACTCCTGTATTTATAAAACAAGACATTTCTAATTATGGAAATCAAGCCGCGTCTCTCGAAACACAAATTGATGGCGGGAATACAACTTATCTATTATCGCAGATTTATGGTTCTTCATCTGCTGGCACACTGAAAAATCTATTAATGTCGAAATCGCCTCTTTTGAGTGACCGTGTTTTGATCGCTTATATCTCTAAAATTGGAGTGCCAAATGGGAATTTAAAAGATGTTGTAATTGCTAATTCTCCTGTCACCAAACCTGTGATGGATGCTCTAAATAGCATTAGTTTACCGAACGGGATTCGCAACCAAATCAATAATGCTCAAACTGGTGTATCTGCTCGTTTGAAACTTGAATCTCAAATTGCATACAATACTAGTCAAAGAGCTTATAATATTGATGAATTGATCAGAGCTTATGCTAATGACACTTTGCTTGACAATGGTCAAGACAGTATCTTAGCAGTATTTAAAACATATAATATTCAACAAAACTCAACTGATATTATACTTGCCTACCTTACAAAAGGTGATTATGTAAAAACAGCTCAGTTAAATGATTCAATCAAAGATGCTGGAACGGACACCACTTTTACAAAGATGGTGGATGTTGCTTTGTTGCTAAAGCAGTCGGTGAATCAGGAAGGTACTTTGCTTACTGATTTGGCAACCAAAACCAAAGTTGATGAGATATCATATCAAGACTCCAAGGAATCTCCAAGCGCTAACGCAGTTTTGAAGCTTCTCTTTAATTATGTATACAATGAATACATTGAACCAATCAGCTGGACTGCTTCCTATCACAGTATGTTTCAGATGGTGGAAGCAGAGCAGGAAGAAGATCGTGCAATAAACCTTTATCCAAATCCAAGTTCGGGTGAAATTAATTTTTCATATTCATTGGAAGAAGGTGATGTTGGACTTTTGGAGATATTTGATATTGCAGGAAAAAAAATCCGTTCAATCGAACTAAACTCAGAAATTGCTTTTGTAAAAATCGAGAATAATGTTCTTCAATCTGGAACCTATCTGTACAAATACTCTGTAAATGGGAAGGTCTCAAAAACGGATAAATTAATCATCATTAAGTAATAACCTCTAATCAAGCAGAAGCCGGCATAATATGCCGTCTTCTGCTATTTTTTTATGCAGAGATCACTTTATATAGGGATATTTTTTTTTCTGTTTGTTACCTTAAATGCGCAAACTAAGTTTCAAAAAACATATAGTCGGGGAAGTTATGATGCTTTTGGAGAGGCCATCATGAATACTGATAGCAGCTACTATATACCAACGACTACATCTACAGCAACAAGGGGTTATGATTTAGGAATTAATAAATTTAATAAATTCGGAGATACTATATGGACAAGAACATATGGGAGCGGGGGACTTGATTATGGTGGGCCATTAAAAAAGACAAATGACGGCAACTTTGTTTGCATGGGTCAAACAATTAATTTCGGATCAGGGAATTATGATGCCTATCTCGTCAAGATAAACCCTAATGGTGATACAATTTGGACTAAAGCAGTTGGCGGTCCGTTGATAGATCTTGCCGGAAACATAACAGTGCTACCTAATGATGATTTAGTTATTTTAGGAGCGCTTGACAGTATAGGATTTGGGTTGACAGATGTTTATTTAACAAAAATTGATAAAAATGGAATTTTAAAATGGAGCCGAATCTATGATGGAGCGAATACCTGCAGTGTTATAGCAATAGAACAAACTTCTACAGGTGGTTTTCTTTTGGCTGGAAGCACAAAAAATTATAGTGGCGGTGATTTTGATATTTTTATTATCAAAACTGATTCTTTAGGAAACTTGGATTGGGCAAAAACATATGGAGGATCTTCTGATGAAGGTTCTTCACGTATTGTAAAATTAGGAAATTCATATATTATAAGTTTTAGCACAAAAAGTTTTGGACAGGGCGGATATGATATAGGGCTTTTAAGAATTGACGAAAGTGGAAGTGTACAATCAGCAAAAATATATGGAACTGTAACAGATGAAAGCTCGGCATCACTTTCTTTGACAACTCAAGGGGATATAGCTTTTACAGGACATTTTGGTGCTATTACAGGAACCAATACAGATGGATTATTGATACTTGCCGATTCAACAGGAAACTTCATGTGGTGCAAAAAATATGGAAGCACGGATATCGATGCCATCAGTGCCGCCCAAACCTATGATAATGGGTTTATATTAGCCGGCTCTACACAGAGTTTTTCTGCTTATCCGAAGGGATATTTGATTAAAACAGATTCAGTCGGAAATAGTGGTTGTTATGAATCAAACTTAACACTCATTCAACAAGACATTACATCCATTTTACCTGTAAACATTGTATTCCCAAACGTATTTACTGACACCTCAGTCATGTCCATTAATACTGCTACACAAGAGACTTATGGGGGATTAATAAATTCGTCATTATGTTTTACTTCGTCAGTGGCAGTGCAAGACGAAAAATATTATCCATTTTCTTTATATCCAAATCCGAATAACGGAACAATGTCATTTGAATATGAATTAAAAAACAAAGAGAAAGGAGAACTCGACATTTTTGACATCACAGGAAGGAAGATCGCAAACTATAAACTGGTAACAGGAAGGAAAATAATTACTGTCTCTGAAACAAATCTGAATAATGGAATTTATTTTTATACCTACAAAATAAACGACTCGGTTCAACAAAGCGAAAAAATTGTAATTATAAAATAATGAAAAAAAGGTTAGCAATTCCATCAAAGAATCCAATAGGTGAAGAATCATGAAATATTTTGATATAAATTCAGAGAAAGCATTAAACTTAAAACAATACAGCGATAATAAAATCGTGGTTCGTGAAATTTTAGTTAATGGCAATGATGTGATGGATTTGTTTAACGCTATTAAAGTTGAGACAATTTTGCCGACTGGAGAAGTTCACAGCTTTTACTTTAACCCAAGTTCATTCTATTCGAATTTGACGAGAAAAAAAGGAACGGATATGGAAATGAATTTTGTAATTCATTATTGCCCATATACAACATTAATTATACAAGATCCTCAGAATAAAAAACCAAGCTTTAGATTATTTTATACAAAAGTTGAAGGGGAACTGGTTTCAGTATTGGTAAAGAGGGATTCTGATGGGTATACATTTAGTTTGCCTGCTAAAAGTAAGGAGCTAATTTTATCGAAATTTCCAAATTCCAGACCTGTTCGCAATATTTTTGTTGGTTATGAAGTGAAATCCGATTTTGAGACGTTGCACGGGAAGATTCAAAGCTATATCATACCTGCCTTGACGGACTTAACGGCAGCAAATATTGAACAATTAGGAGGGCTGAAACTTATTGATGCTGCTACTGGAAACGAAATCGGAAAGATTTAAATGGCTAAGGTAAGAATAAAGCACATTATACAGACCTTAAAAATTAAAGCATTAGGCGAAAAAAAACTATTTCAAATTAAGTTGCCTAAAAATGCAAAACGTATCACTGGCATTCAGGTTACTGTTACCCCTTTAATTTCTAAAACATCAGATACACGAGCAACGGATTCTACTTTAAATAATGGAATATCAAGCACAGATAAAGCAACAGCAGATAAAAAAGATGAAGCAACAGATTATTTATTTGGATTACACACCGTTATTTAAAATGAAATCAAAATACTTTTCCATAAAGTCGGGGGATTTGCGATTACAAGTGAATCGTAAGGAAGATATTTTTCATGCTCAGGAAGTAAACCTGTTAGAAGTGTTGCCTGATTATGAAAAATTAATCGGTATTAATTCTGTTGGTTTCAAAAATGGTTTGTTTCACACAATCGGAACAAGGTTAGAAAATCAACCTGTTGAGCTAACTGCAAAAGATACTATTATCAGTGGGTTTTATGCCGACCAACTTTTCAAGGAACTCGAAACACCTTATCAAATTAATATTTACATCACTTACGAAACAGAATAATGAATATAGAATTTGCCTTAGAATATATTCCACGAAGGATGCAAAACACAACCGTAGGACAACTTGTAAATGTCGGGATCAAATATGCAGATGGTGATACAACGGGTGCTATGGCGCTTAATGCAAGTGTAATAACAACTTCTTGCGTTGATGATTATCATAAAATAGTGAATGGTATTTTCTTCAACACTTGGGGTATCGGTAATTTTACCATCAGTTCTGCCGACAGCACAACGCTTTATAACATTGCTATACAAGATCCATTGAATTGCGGAACAGCAATTTATGATGCCCGTGTAATGCTTGGTATTGACATCAACGATTATTCTACACCGGGACATCGGATGGACCCTTTTGATGAAACACCTACAGCCGTAGAAGATAAGATCGGAGTGTTGTATCCAAATCCAGCACACAGTTCTTGTACATACGAAGCAACATTAACCGATGCACAAAGCGGCTTCATTATGATGTATGATCTGAGTGGAAAATTATTGCAATC